>NZ_AEJB01000360.1 GCF_000331005.1 Streptomyces turgidiscabies Car8 | reverse complement strand
AACACCATGACGACGCACCACAGCAGTCACACCAGCGGTCACGACAGCAGCCACAGCCACCCACACGGCGGCGACGACCCCGCCGACGACGCGATCCGCGCCCTGTGGGAGACCATGGCCCGAGGCTGGGCGGCCGGAGACGCCACACTGTTCGCCGCGAACTTCGCGACGGACTGCGACTTCACGACCGTACGCGGCGACAAGCCGCCGGGCCGCGCGGGCATCGAGGCAGGCCACGACCGCCTCTTCCGCACCCAGTACAACGGCACCCGGCTCGACGCCCGGGTGACGGCCTTACGGCACCTGCGCCCGGGCCTCGCCACCGTCGAGGCGGAGTCCACGATCCGCGCGGCCGACGGCACCGCGCTGGCCTCGACCCACGCCCTGGCCGTCGTCGAACGGACGGGCACACACGACGGACCGGACCTCTGGCAGATCGTCGCCTTCCACAACATGATCCCGGCGGCAGCCCCGGCCGAGCCCTCCAAGTCCCCCGAGGAGACCCCTGTCGTGTCCGAGACCCCGGAGACCGGTCGCCCCAAGCTGCGCCACCTCGCCATCGTGGCCCGGGACACGGAGAAGCTGGCCGAGTTCTACAGCTCCGTCTTCGCCATGGAGCTGTTCCACCGTGACCCCGACGGCAGTTGCTTCCTCTCCGACGGCTACCTCTCCCTCGCCCTCATCAAGCACCGGCTCGACGGCGACACCCCGGTCGGCATGAACCACTTCGGCTTCCACATCGCCGACACGGCGGCCACCTCGGCGGCGCTGGTGGCGAAGGGCGCGGACAAACCGGCGGAGCGCTTCACCGACCGTCCCTTCGCCGAGTACCGCGCGATGGATCCGGAGGGCAACTGGTTCGACCTCTCGGAACACGGGTTCGGCGGGCCCCGGCCGACCGAGGACTCCTGAGCAAGACGGAAGGCCGGGGGACGGGAGGCGGGCAGGCAGGAGGCAGGGAGACGGGAGACCGGGCATGGAGGGTGAGGGGTGAGTCGCCTCGTGACACCATCACCCCCGTGCTCGATATCGGCTACGCCCTCTCCAACCGGTTCCCGGACCCCCCGCAGACCGACTACCGCCGCGCGGACGTCCACGCACTGCGGCACGACCTGTTCTGCGGAGACGTCTACCTCGCCGACACCAAGGCGGACCGGGAACTGTCCACAGCCTGGGGATGGGTGCCGGTGCTCGACTTCGCGTGGGCCCTGTGCGACATCGTGGAGCAGTTGGACCAGGACCCCGCAGGCTCACGCGCCTCCCGCCCCCAGTACGCGGAACTGGACTTCACCGAGTCCACCGACCGCATGCTCTTCGAGCGCCGCTTCGGGTGGGTCGACATCGAGTCCGACTGGATGCCGGCGGAGGAACCCGCGCTCACCTTCTCCCACGCCGAACTCCGCAAGGAGGCGCGGGACTTCCTGCACGACGTACTGGCCGACCTGATCGACCTGCACGACGCCCTCGGCGAGAACCCGGCGATCTGGACACTGCAGGCCCGCTTTCCGAGGGTGCGCTGAGCCGGGGGGGCATGGAATGCGCGAAAGCCCCCCCCGCCTACTCCACCCGCACCCCCAGCTCCGCCGCGAACACCCCCGCCAGATCGAGCAACTGCACAGGACTGATCACCGCCCCCGCCAGCCGGTCCACCCCCCGCGCGAACCCCAGCTCCGCGGCCCGCCGAAAGTCCACGTCCCTCAGCCGCGCCTCGCTGAAGTCCGCCCCCTTCAGCGCACAGTCCACGAACTCCACGCGCTCCAGCACCGCACCCCCGAAGTCCGGCTCCACCAGCACGCACCCCTCGAAGACGACATCCTTCAGCTTCGACTTGCGCAGGTTCAGATAGTCGATCTTCCCGCCCCGGACCACCACCCGCTCCAGCACAGCCCCGTGCAACTGCACCCCGCCCAGCCGGGCGTCGACCAGCTCCACATCACGCAGGGTCGACTCGGCGAGGTTCGTGCCGACCCCCCGTATGCCCGTGAGGACCGAGTCGAGCAGCCGGGCGTGGTGCAGCCGGGTCTCGTCCAGCGCGCACCCCGTCAGCGCGCAGTCCATGAACCGGGCACCCCCGCCGTCCTGCCCGGCGAAGTCGGCCTCCCGGAACTCCAGCCCGTCGTAGTCCCCGTCCGGCTCCAGCTCACCGCCCCCGAACAGCTCCAGCACCGGCAACCGCACCTCGGGCCGCCGAGCCTCCTTCACCCCGGAAGCGGAACCTCCCGGACTCCCCGCGCCACCCGCCACTCGCCTCGCCATGCCCCCATCCTGCACCCCACCACTGACAATCCCCCTGACCTGCGAAAACCCCTCCCCGGCCACCCCCGTGTCACATTCCGACCCCCTCGATCCGTCGTACCGACGGAAAGCAGAGAGGCGCCCACCGCAGGGAGACCCCAGACATGCACCCGGCCCGCACCGACAAGCGCACACCCACACGCAGCCACACCCCCGCCCGCACCCACCTCACCGTCATCGGCGGCGGCTTCGCCGGTCTGACCGCCGCCATCGCCGCCGCGGAGGCGGGCGCCAAGGTCACCGTGTACGAGGCCCACCACACCCTCGGCGGCCGGGGCCGCACCGCCGAGGGGCCGTACCGTACGAACGAGGGCCCGCACGCCCTCTACAGCGGCGGCCCGCACTGGACCTGGCTCACCCGGCGCGACCTCATCGGCCCACTCGCCCCACTGCCCCCGCTCGAAGCCGCCCGCTTCCACTTCCGCCACCAGGGCACCCTCCGCCGCACCCCACCCCTCGCCATGCTCAAGCTGCTCCGCCGCAGCGCCCAACACGCGCCCGTGGACGTCGACTTCATGACCTGGGCCACCGAACAGGCGGGCGAGAAGGGCGCCCGGGCCGCCGCGCACTACTCCGCCGTCGCCCTCTTCCACCACGACCCCGGCACCCTGTCCGCGGCCTTCGTCCAGGAACGGCTGCGCCGCGCCGCCGCCCTCCCGCCCGAGGCCCACTACCCGCGCGGCGGCTGGGCCAGCGTCATCGACCGTATGGCCGCCCGCGCCTGGAACCTGGGAGTACGGGTGGAGACCCTGTCCCGCGTCGACACGCTCCCCACCGACACACCCGTCATCGTCGCCACCTCCCTCGACGCCGCCCGGCGCCTCCTGAACGACGACACCCTCACCTGGACGGCCGCCCGTACGGTCCTCCTCGACCTCGCCGTACGTACCCGGCGCGGCGACCCCTTCGTCGTCTCCGACCTCGACGCACCCGGCTGGCTGGAACGCTTCACCGCACAGGACCGCACCCTCGCCCCCGCCGGCGAACAGCTCCTCCAGGGCCAGTTCCCGATCGGCCCGGACGCCTCCCGCCCCGAGGGTGTCGCCCGCGCCGAGGAACTCCTCGACCTGGCCTTCGACGGCTGGCGCGAACGCGTCACCTGGCGCCGCGAAGCCACCGCCAACGGCCGTACCGGCGCGGTCGACCTCCCCGGGACGAGCTGGCGCGACCGGCCCGCCATCGAACGCGGCAACGGCGTCTATCTCGCGGGCGACCAGGTAGCGGCCCCCGGCGTCCTCGCCGAGGTCTCCTTCAACAGCGCGCTGAACGCCGTCTCACTGGCCCTGGGCAACCGCCGAACCCGCCTCGACCCCCTTGACCTCAAGCAAGCCTGAGGTTGAAAAGTGGGCCGCACACAAGGCCACACACCTGGGGGACCTCTCATGCACGCCATCCGCCTGCACGCCTTCGGCCCCGCCGAGAACCTCACCTACGAACAGACAGACGACCCGGCACCGGGCCCGGGCCAGGTCCGTATCGCCGTCGCCGCAGCCGGCGTACACCTCCTCGACACCGCCCTCCGCGAGGGCGTCCAAGGCCCGGCGCCCGCGCCCGCCCCGCTGCCGACCATTCCCGGCCGGGAGGTGGCCGGCACCGTCGACGCCCTGGGCGAGGGCACCCCACACCTGTGGCTCGGCAAACGCGTCGTGGCCCACCTCGGCTTCCTGCCCGGCGGATACGCTGAACTCGCCGTCACCGACATCGAACGCCTGCACGAGATCCCGGCCGGCCTCGACTTCGCCCAAGCCGTCGCGATGATCGGCACCGGACGGACGGCCATGGGAATAGTCCAGTTCACCGACCTCGGCCCCGACTCCGTGGCCGTCGTCCCGGCCGCCGCGGGCGGCCTCGGCACACTGCTCGTCCAGTACGCCCGCCGCACCGGCGCCACCGTGATCGGCCTCGCCGGCGGCCCGGCCAAGACGGCCCTCGTCACGGCGAACGGCGCCGACCTCGCCGTCGACTACACCGACCCCACATGGCCGGACAAGGTCCGCGCATACCTCGGCGGACAACCCGCCACCGTCGTCTTCGACGGCGTGGGCGGCGACATCGCCCGCGAAGCCACAGCCCTCCTCTCCCCCACCGGACAACACCTCGTCTTCGGCTGGTCCGCCCAAGGCATCCACACCGGCGGCCCCTACCTGGTCGAGGGCGTCTCCCGACAAGTCCTGGGCCCGGAGATGCTGAAGAAGACAGGCGGCCCCAACCCCCTCCGCACCCTGGAACTCCGCGCCCTCACCGAAGCCGCCACCGGCCGCCTCACCCCGGCCGTACACCGCTTCCCGCTCGCCGAAGCAGCCACCGCCCACCACGCCCTCGAAAACCGCGGCACGACCGGCAAGGTCGTGCTGGAGCCGTGACTCA
>NZ_AEJB01000359.1 GCF_000331005.1 Streptomyces turgidiscabies Car8 | reverse complement strand
GAAGGTCGGTCACGCTGACGCCGGTGCCAACTGCCGCCCAGCCTGCGCAGCCTATGGCTCGGTCGTCTCCGACTCCAGCCGTGTGCGGGTGGTCCGGTCGTACACGCCGGGTTCGTCCGCGTTGATGCCACGCGTCGTCTGGTAGGTGGTCACCGCGGTCTCGACGTTGGCGTCGTAGACACCGTCCGTGTCGTTGAGGTAGATCGCCAACTGGCGTAGCCGCAGCTGGAGTTCGAGGACCTCGTCGCCGTGGTCGCCGGGGCGCAGGACAGGGGTGGTGTCCTTGTCGTCGCCGCCGGGGGCCGGTGTGATCGTGCCGGTGGCCTGTGCGGTCGTCGGTGCCTGGGTCGGGGTGGCCGACCTGGACGGGGTCGCGGGAGGGGCCGCCGGTGTGGGCGAGAGGGTCGGGGTCGGGCTGAGGGACGGGGTGGGAGTGGGCGACGCCGACGCCGACGGCGTAGGACTGCTCGACGGGGTCGGGGACGCCGCGCTGGTCGTCGCCGCCGGCACACGCTCCCGTACCTCCTGGGCGGACGTGTCGTCCCGGGCCGGTTTGTCGTACGTGAACATCCCGACGGCCAGTCCGCCCGCCGCCAGTACGGCCACGACAGCTCCGGCCGCGCCGAGGAGCAGGACCCGGGGGCGACGGCCCGAACCGTCCAGCTGCTCGTTCTCGACGGAGTCGGTGGAGTCGGTGGAGGCGGTGGAGTCGGTGGAGGCGGTGTAGTCGGTGGAGTAAGCGGGGTAGGCCGGGGCACCCGAGGGCTGCGGTAAGGGCGGCAGCATGGTGGTCGCCGGTTCGTCCGTCCCCCAGGCGGGCTCCTGGATCGCCGCCATCGGCATCGTGACCTCGGCTGCCCCGTCGGGGGCCGGGTGCTCGGACGACGAGGGCGACGACGGCGACGCGGGCGAGGCAGGTGTTTCCGGGGTCAGTTCCACGTACGGGCGTATGCGCAGCGGGTCGAAGTCCTCCGCCGCCGCTGCCTCCGCCGACCGGTTCTCCAGGTGGGCGTCGGCCGCACGTTCGGCGCAGGCACAGGAGGGCGTGTTGTCGGCTCCCCGGGGCGCGCCGCACTCCGGACACACGTGCCCCTTCGGATCGTTCACTGCGTGTCGGTTCCTTCCCCGTACGAACCCCCGTGCGAATGTCCGAGGTTATCCAAAGCCTCTTCACACCTTCTCCCGGAAGCCCCCGGAATCCGGGGTTCCGGCGAATCTCATGAGGATTCGACAGGCCATAACAGGTCACACCGACCACGATGGGGGTGTCGCGAGAGTCACAGGAGGAGTTCATGGCCGCGGAAGCGCACGGCAGGGTGGGGGATGTCGCGGACGGGCGACCGGCGACGCGTGGGCCCGAACACGTGCCCGGGAACGTGCTCGTCTCCATCGGCGCCCTGCTGCTCGGCATGCTGCTCGCCGCCCTCGACCAGACCATCGTGTCGACCGCGCTGCCGACCATCGTCAGCGACCTGGGAGGCATGGACCACCTGTCCTGGGTGGTCACCGCCTATCTGCTCGCGTCGACCGCCGCGACCCCCCTCTGGGGCAAACTCGGCGACCAGTACGGCCGGAAACGGCTGTTCCAGGCCGCGATCGTCATCTTCCTGATCGGCTCCGCGCTGTGCGGCATGGCGCAGAACATGCCCCAGCTGATCGGCTTCCGGGCGCTCCAGGGGCTCGGTGGCGGCGGGCTGATGGTGCTGTCGATGGCGATCGTCGGGGATCTGGTCCCGCCGCGTGAACGGGGCCGCTACCAGGGCCTGTTCGGTGCCGTATTCGGCGCGACCAGTGTGCTCGGCCCGCTGCTCGGCGGCCTCTTCACCGAACACCTCAGCTGGCGCTGGGTGTTCTACGTCAACCTTCCCGTCGGCGCGGTCGCCCTCGCCGTGATCGCGACCGTCCTGCGCATCCCGCGCCGGTCCGCACGGCATGTCATCGACTACCTGGGCACCCTCCTCATCGCCTCAGTCGCCACCTGTCTGATCCTCGTCACCTCCCTCGGCGCCTCCTGGGGCTGGGGCTCGGCGCGGATCGTCGGCCTCGCGGTGCTGGGGGTCGTGCTCGCCGTCGTCTTCGTCCTCGTCGAGCGACGGGCGGCCGAACCCGTCCTCCCGCTCAAACTGTTCCGGCTGCGCACCTTCACCCTCACGGCCGTCATCAGCTTCATCGTCGGCTTCGCCATGTTCGGCGCGATGACCTATCTGCCGACGTTCCTGCAGGTCGTCCACGGTGTCTCCCCGACCATGTCGGGCGTGCACATGCTGCCGATGGTGCTGGGCCTGCTCGTCGCCTCCACCGTCTCCGGGCAGATCGTCAGCCGTACGGGCCGCTGGAAGGTGTTCCCCATCGCCGGCACCGGCGTCACCGCCCTCGGCCTCCTGCTGCTCCATCAGCTCGACGAGCACAGCTCCACCGGCGAGATGAGCGCGTACTTCCTCGTCTTCGGGCTGGGCCTCGGCCTGGTCATGCAGGTCCTGGTGCTGATCGTGCAGAACGCGGTCTCGTACGAGGATCTGGGCGTCGCCACCTCCGGCGCCACCTTCTTCCGCTCCATCGGCGCCTCCTTCGGCGTGGCCGTCTTCGGTACGGTCTTCGCCGGCCGCCTCGGCGACAAGCTCACCGACGCGTTCCGGGGCGTACGACTGCCCGCCGGGGTCTCGGCGGACGCCCTGGAGTCCGACCCGCGTGGCATCGCCGCCCTGCCCTCGGCACTGCGACCGCCCGCGCTGCACGCCTACGCGTCCGCCATCACCGATGTCTTCCTGTACGCCGTTCCGGTCGCCGTTCTCGGTTTCGTCCTCGCCTGGTTCCTGCGCGAGGACCGGCTGCGCGGCTCGGTGACCGCCCCCGACGTCACGGAGACCCTCGCCAGCAACCCGGTCCAGCGGTCGTCCTACGACGAGGTGTGCCGCGCGCTGTCCGTGCTCGGCACCCGCGAGGGGCGACGTGAGATCTACCGGACGATCACCGCACGGGCCGGCCTCGACCTGTATCCGGCGGCGAGCTGGCTGCTGCTGCGCATCCGGCGGTACGGCTGGGTGGAGCCCGCGGTCCTGGCCGAGCGCAGCCTCGTACCGCTGACCGTGATCATCGAGGCCGCCCGGCAGGTCGAGGAGCGCCGGCTCGCCGTACGCGAGGGCCTCGACCTGGTCCTCACGGACGCGGGGCACGAGACCGCCGAACGGCTCGCCGAGGCCCGTGAGGAGTCCCTGGCCGAGCTGCTGGGTGACTGGTGGGGCCCGGACCGTCCCACCGACCTGGTCCAGCTGGTGAAGCTGCTGAACGAGGAACTCTGCGGCTCGGACGCCGAACAGCCGCACAACGGCTCGGCGGACAGGCTCAGTTGAGGCTCTCCGGCCCGGCCGGGTCGCCCCGGTCGACCAGGGTCTTCCGGAACCAGTGTTCGGCGTACTCGCTGTCGTTGTAAGGCCCGGTCTCCGTGTAGCCGAGGTGTGCGTACAGGGCGCGTGCCTCGACCAGGTCGGAGCGGGTGTCCAGGACCAGGTGCCGGGCGCCGAGGGCCCGTGCGGCGTCCTCCGCCGCGGCCACCAGAAGGGCGGCGCCGCCCTTCCCTCGCATCCCCTCGTACAGGAAGACCCGGGTCAGCTCACCGGTCGTGGCGTCGAGGAGCCGTACGCCCGCGCTGCCGGCCGGCTCGCCGTCGTACCGGGCGACGAGCAACTGGCCGCCCGGCGGGGCGAGTTCGGCGCCCGACTGGGCCGAGACCTCGCGCTCCAGCTCGGCGGGCTCCGTGCGCCGGCCCTGGTGCAGGAGGTACCAGCGGTCGCTGACCTCCGTGTAGTACGCCCGCCAGAGCGCGGCGGCGACAGGGGAGTCGAAGGGTTCCGGGGCGATCGTCCAGGTCATGACCGGCATTCTCGGCAGCCGGCCCACCGGGTGCGCAACTCGATTACGCGTGACCTGCGGGTCCCGCCCCGGGCTGTTTGGGGAGCGACTTCCGGGCAACCCGGTGGATTAACCGGCCTGTTCGGACTGTCGGTCGGGTCGGTCGAGAAGTCGGTCGAGGAATCCGGAAGGCGTTCATGTCCACAGGAGTGCTCATCGTTCTGATCGTGCTCGTTGTCGCGGCCGTCGTCATCGGCGCGCTCGCCCTGAACCGGCGGGCCGCCGGCGCAAACGGTCCACGCAATCTGAAACGGCGCTTCGGGCCCGAGTACGACCGGGTCGTCTCCCGCCACGACGGGGACACCAAGGCTGCCGACCATGAACTCACCGAGCGTGTCCAGCGCCACGGCGACCTGCGGGAACGGCCGTTGGAGCCCGCCGAGCGCGAGCGGTTCGCGGCCCGCTGGACGGCCGCCCAGGAACAGTTCGTCGAGTCGCCGCACCAGGCGGTCGCCGACGCGGACCTGCTCCTCGCCGAGCTGGCCGGCGCCCGCGGCTTCCCCGACGGCGGCCAGTACGAGGAACAGTTCGCCGCGCTCTCGGTGCACCACGCCCAGCATGTGCACGGCTACCGGCGCGTGCACCACGCGGCTCGCGCGGAGCGGGCCGACACAGAGGAGATGCGCACGGCGATGATCGAGGCCCGAGCCTTCTTCGACGATCTGGTCGGCGAGGGGGAGCGGCCCCGGGCGAAGTCGAAGTCGCGACTCAATAAGCTTCAGTTGAAGGGGAGTTGACGCACATGACGGACATCGGCAAGCGCAACGCCAACATCAGCGGCAACACGACGAAACCGGACACCGGGCGGCTGGATCCGGAGCGGACGGCCGCCGAGAGGTCGGCTCACGAGAGGGCCACCGGTGAGCGGGCGACCGGCGAAAAGCCGTTCGGCGAACGGCTGCCCGGCGACAGGTCGCCCGGTGAACGGCTGCCCGGTGAAGGACCGGCCGGCGACCGTCCCACCGGTGTGAGGCCGCTCGGCGAGAAGGCCGAGGCCGGGAAGCCGGCCGGCGCTTCCGCCGTACCGCCGCCCGTAGCCGCCCCGGCGCCCACCCGGGCTCACGAGGGCCGGACGTCCCACGGGGCCGCGCTGCTCGCGCAGGACGAGCGGGACAAGCTCACCCTGCGGCTCCAGCACGCCGTCACCGGGTTCGTGGACGGCCCCCAGGAGTCCGTCGAGGAGGCCGACCGCGTACTGGAGGAAGTCACCGAGCGCTTCACGGAGGCGATCGAGCGCAGCCGCCGTACCGTGCGAGCCACCCTGCAGTCCACCGGTGGCACCGACGGCGGCGACACCGAGCGGCTCCGTCTCGCCCTGCGGGACTACCGCGAACTGGCGGAACGGCTGCTGCACAGCTGAGGCCTTCACCGCGCCCCGGGCCCGGTCACGGCCCAGGCCCCGGCGCGCAGGCCGAGGCTACGCACCACCCGTCTCCGCTCCGACTGCTACGCCTGTCCCGCCCGCGTCTCCCGCGCTTCCCGCCACTCGCGTACGACCTCGTCGACGTCGTACGGCTTCAGGCCCAGCGGGGGGCCGGGCGGGGGCTTGAACATCATGTCGCGGATCTTGACGTTGATCTCCGTCACGATCCGGCGGACCGCCCCCTCGGAAGGGGCCCGGCGCGCCGCCGCCAACGCGTCCTCCGCCTCCTTGCGCAGGGCCAGCGTCGGCGGCAGGACCGACAGCCCCTCGCGGGCCATTTTCTGCTTGACCCACCACAGTTCGTCGTACGACGTGTCAGGACCGTCGGACAGCGGCTTGCCCACACCGGGAAGCGCGGCGATCTCCCCGCGCGCCTCCGCCTCGCGGATCTGCCGGTCGACCCAGGACTCGAAACTCACACCGGGTGGTTTGCGTTCGGTCATGTGTCCATTGTGCCGGACCTGGCCCAAGGCGACGACGGGGCGATTTATCATGCGGCGGCGTACGGCAACATAGCTGGCGTACAGGGACTGTTCAGCAACGATTGGTCCGTGAGGACGGTCGGGTCACCTTCGGTGACCGTTCAGAAGGAGCGCACGTGCTCGAACTCACCATGGCTACCGTCTCCGGGACGGAAGCCGGCGCCACGGCCGGCATGCTCATGGCCGAGGCGCCCAGCGAACCGGGGGCCATCATGCGGGTGGGCCGGGACAAGGCGGTGTGCCGTCTCGTGACCCCCGACGACTGGCTGTTCGTCTCACGGGTCCACCTGGAGTTCCTGTGCGGCCCGGACAACACCTGGCACCTCTCCTGGCTGCAGGGCTCCCAGCCCGACCCGTCCTCCGAAGTCCGGCTGGTGGTCGGCGAGTACGCCCAGACCGTGCCGTACGGCGGAAGCGTGCCGTTGCCCCGGGGCGGTGCCGGAGAGATCATCGTCCAGGACCGCACCGGGCCGCGCAGTGTCAACGTGGGCTTCTACCACGAGGGTTGAGCACCGGCGGGCGGGGCCGGCGAGGTGTGCCGGCTACGCCACCACCCTCGCCAGCGCGAAGCCGTCGTACCCCTTGCTGCCCACCGTCTGCACCGCGGTGCCGCTCAACCTCGGGTGCTCGGCGATGAGTTGCAGAGCCGCGCGGGTGCCCCGGATGCTCGGGTCGGTGGAGTTCGCGTCGGCCACGGCGCCCCCGCGCACCACGTTGTCGACGATGATCAGGCTGCCCGTGGTGGTCAGCCGCAGGGCCCACTCCACGTAGTGCGGGTTGTTGGCCTTGTCGGCGTCGATGAAGACCAGGTCGAACGGCGCCGGGTTCTCGTCGGCCAGCTTGGGCAGCGACTCCAGGGCGGGGCCCGTCCGCACCTCGGTGATGGTGTCCAGGCCGGCCCGGGCGAGGTTGCGGCGGGCGATCTCGGCGTGCCTCTCGTCGTACTCCAGGGTGATCAGCCGACCGTCGGCGGGGAGCGCGCGGCCCAGCCAGATGGTGCTGTAGCCGCCTAGGGTGCCGATCTCCAGGATGCGGTGGGCGCCCTGGATCTGGGCGAGCAGCTGGAGCAGCTTGCCCTGGTTCGGGGCGACGCTGATGTGCGGCAGCCCCTCCGCGTCGCTGTCGCGCAGTGTCGCCTCCAGGACGTCGTCGGCCGGGGCGAGGAGGGTGGTGAAGTAGTCGTCGACGTCTTCCCAGCGCTGGGACTCGCTCATGAAAGTCGTGCCTTCCGTTCGGGACCGGGATGGGAGGTGCGGGGAGTGTGCCGAATCATTTGTAGCCCTCACGGATGACCAGGTCGGTGATCCGCGCCTCGTCGAGTTCGTAGACCGTCTCACCGGCCCGGGGGTCGCGGGCGTGCAGCGTGTGGAACAGCGGGCTGTGCGGCGAGCCCAGGTCGACGAGCGTGGCCGAGGCCCCGCGCACCGCCCGTTCCGTGCCCGCCGGGCCGGTCAGGTCGATCCGGTTGACCACTCCAGGCGTCACCCACACGGGCACCGCCTCCAGGTACCCCATGATCTGCAGATGGAAGTGGCCGCACAGGATCAGCCGTACGTCGCTACCCCGGACCGCGTCGGCCAGGTCCTCCCGGTTGCCGAGCCCCATCGCCCGCTGGAGGGCTGTGCCGAGGTCGACCGGCGGATGGTGCAGCACGACGGTCGTGCCGTGTGCCGCCGGGGTGCGCAACAGCTCGCGCAGCCAGTCGAGTTGGGCGGCGCCGAGATATCCGTACACCTTGCCCGGCACGAGCGAGTCGAGGGTGACGATCCGATGCCCGCCGACCGTGCTCGACGCCGCCAACTCGCCGTCGGGGGAGGTGAGGCGGGCTTCGGCCCGGTCTTTGCCGGCCGGGTCCAGATGCCCGCTGCCCAGGACCTTGGCGAAGGCGCCGCGCTCGTCGTGGTTGCCGGTGGCGCAGAACACGGGGATGCCCCGCTCCCGGGCGAACGCGCCCACGAGGTCCCGTACGACCGCGTACTCCTCGGGTGCCCCGCTGTCCGCGAGATCCCCGCTGACGACGACGGCCCCGAGGCCCGTGAGACGCGAGACGTCGGTGAGTATCCGACGCAGTGACGCGGTGGGGTCGACGCCGTGGCGGGCGGGTGCGCCGGCGTGGTCGATGTGGGTGTCCGACAGATGAAGGATCCGCATCCCCGCGACGCTACTCCCGCCCGGACGGGCCATGGTCGTCCTGGGCGGACCTCGTCCGATCCGGCCTGAATCAACGCAGGACCGAAGGCAGGACCGAATGCAGGACATAATGCAGGACTGAATGCAGGACAAAAGGTAGATGTCCCTCAGGTGGAGAGGGGGGTTGCTCGCGTCTCTCACAGAAGGCAGTGCGATTCTCTAAACATTCGTACAGGATGAGACGCGTGGGACAAAAGGTGCCCACGGGGTGTACGGGGCAGATGTGGCGGGAGGCCTACGAGGCGTGGCAAACGCGGAACACGGTGGTGGAGCGGGAGGTGCCTTCGGAACGGGCGCCGCCGGGACGGTGCGGGCACGGCTGAAAGTGGCTCGTGCGGCGCTCTGGCTCATCGTCGCCGTCCTGGCGGTCAGACAGGTGGCCGCCGTCCTCAGCACCCCGAAGGCGGACCGGCTGACCGACCTGGAGACCTGGGTCGGGCCCGACGGCGTGCTGCATGTGAAGGGCTCGCTCTACGACTCCACGCAGTTCACCGGCACCCCCTTCGGCGGGCTCGTCCTCAAGCCGCTCACCCGGGCCGCCGAGCAGGCCCTCGGCTGGGGCTGGACCTTCGGCACGCTGCTGCTGGTCGTCGCTCTCGGCGTGATCGCCGCCCGCGCCCTGCCGGCGCCCGTGGCCCGACGCACCTCGCTGCTCGCCGCGCCCGTCGCGATCAGCCTGTTGATGCTGTCGCTGCCCGTGCGCAACACCCTCCACCTCGGCCAGACCAGCATCATCCCCGTCCTGCTGGTCCTCCTCGGCTGCTTCGTCGCACGCGAGGAACGCGCCGCGGGCGCCCTCATCGGCCTCGCCGCGGCCCTCCAGCCCACCGTGCTGCTGTTCGCGCCGCTGCTGTGGTTCACCGGCCGGCGCCGGGCGGCCGTCTCCGCCGGGATCACCTTCGCCGCCTGCACCGCGCTCGCCTGGGTCGCGATGGCGGACGACTCGTACACCTACTGGGTCCACCACCTGGGCGGGGCCGGGCTCGGCGGCGCCGCCGACGACCTCGCCAACCAGTCCCTGCACGGCGCCCTGCTGCGGCTGGGCTTCGACGGCCCCCTCGAGATCGGCCTGTTCCTGGCGCTCGGCGCGGGTGTCGCCGTCCTCGGCCTGCGCCGGGCGGTGCGCTACGCCCAGGACGGTCAGCTGCTGCTGGCGGTCGCGATCACCGGCTGCGCCGCCGTCGCGGTCTCGCCCACGACCTGGCAGCACCAGCTGCTGTGGGTGCTGCTCGCGGTCGTCGGCCGGGTCGGCAAGCGCGCCTCCGACCGCTACATGTGGCCGGTCGCCGTCATCATCGTGATGACGCTGCCCGCCAAGATGGTCATCCCGAACGCGGCCGTGCTCCACCCGGTCCGTGACAACGTCGTGCTGCTGGCCGCGGTCGCCGCCGCCACCTTCGTACCCTTCCTGTCCCGGGCCTCGGAGCACTACCGCTCACCGGTCCCCACGGACTACGCGCCGCCGGTACCCGCGCGCTTCCGCCGCGTTCCGCTGCTGCCCTTCCTGCGCCGGGTGCTCACCCGCCCGAACCTCCTCCTCGAACTGATACTGATCCGGGTCACGTACGCCGCCTACCAGAAGGTCCGGCTCGCCGCGACCGGCGGGACGACCACCGGTGGCCGGTCCACCGCCGAGGCGCACGGGCACCAGATCCACGACATCGAGAAGTTCCTGCACATCGACATCGAGCACTGGGTCAACCACACGGTCGTGCGGATCGGCTGGATGCGGAACTTCTTCGACTTCTACTACGAGTCGTTCCACTTCGTCGTGCCGCTGGCCGTGCTCGGCGTCCTGTACTGGCGCCGCCCCGTCGACTACCGCTGGGCCCGCTCCTCCCTCGGCTTCGCCACGCTGCTCGCCCTCGTCGGGTTCTGGCTCTACCCGCTGGCGCCGCCGCGTCTGATGCCGGGCCTCGGCATCATCGACACCGTGCACGGCGTCCAGGACTTCTCCAAGCCGGACTACGGGACGCTCACGGCGCTCACCAACCAGTACGCCGCGATGCCCTCGCTGCACTTCGGGTGGTCGCTGTGGTGCGGGCTCGTCATCGCGATCGTGGCGCCGAAGGGGTGGATGAAGGTGCTGGGGCTGCTGCATCCGCTGTTCACGGTGTCCGCGATCGTCGCCACGGGGAACCACTGGGTGCTGGATGCCGTCGGCGGGGCCGCAGTGGTTTTCGCGGGGTTCGGCTTGTCGTACCTGTTCATGGGGCCGCGGGCTCGCGTGGTTGTGCGGGTCGCGGAGGGTGATGGTGAGCGGTCGGGGGCTGTGCAGGATGGTGCGCTGAAGTAGTTCGTCGGCTGCGGGCCCGTGGCGGCTGGTCGCGCGGTTCCCCGCGCCCCTTATACGTGAGCCCGGACCAGAATGCGCAGGCACGCGATCGGGTCGTCCCGTACCGGGCGGCGGAGGACCGCCGCGCCCATCGCTGTCGCCCGGCGCAGGCGCTGGGCGTGCAGGAGGATCACGAAGCGGGTCAACGGGCGCTGTTCCTCCGGGAGTTCGTCGATGATCCGGGTGGCCTCGCGGAGGGTCGCGTAGGCCGTCTCCGCGGTCGCGGAGAGCAGGGAGCGGACGCCGGGGAGGTCTCGGCCGCGCTCCAGGTCGGACCGTACGACGCCGTGTTTCTCCAGGTCGTCGGTGGGGAGGTAGAGGCGGCCCTCGCCCAGGTCCTCGGCCAGGTCGGTGAGGAAGTCGGTGCGCTGGCAGGCGTCGGCGAGCAGGCGGCAGCTGTCCGCGAAGGCCGGGCTGCCGCCGCCCGGCATCGACAGGCCCGAGGTGATCATGAGGAACGGCCAGGTGAGTGTGTCGATGTACGCCTGGTAGTCGTCCTCGGTCGTGAACCCGGCGAAGTCCAGGTCGATCTCGGCCCCGACGAGGTACGAGTCGACCCAGGAGCGCGGCAGTTCACGTGCCTCGGCGGTGTGCAGGAAGGCCCGCAGCAGGGGGTGGCGGGCGGTTCCGGTGTCCAGAGCCGTGCGCACCTGCTCGGCCCAGCCCGCGTAGCGCTGCGTGCGCTCCGCCACCGTGCCCCGGTCGCACAGGTCGTCCGTGAACGACGCGAACGCGTATCCGGCGAGGATGTGGGGCTGGAGGCGGGCGGGGATCAGCAGCCGTACCGCCAGATGTCCGGCGGGTTCCCGGCTCAGCATGAACTGCTTGGCCTTCAGATAAGCGGCGCGGTCCGAACCGCCGGTCACTCCCGCCGCGTCCAGACAACGTTGCCAGGATCGCACCGGCACGCCTCACCGTCGTAGTTGCAGTTGCCTTCGCAGTCTACGGCGGGTGCTGGGCGGAGGCAGGGGCGGGGCGTGGATGCGCCCCTGCCTCACGTGGGGACGGGCCGGCGACGCCGGGATGCCGCCGGCCCGAGTATGCGACAGGGCCGCGGGCTAGCCCGCGCTCACCTGGAGTTCCTTGACGCCGTTGACCCAGGCCGAGCGCAGCCGGCGCGGGTCGCCGACCAGGGTGAGGCCCGGCATGGCGTCGGCGAGGGCGTTGAAGATCAGGTTGATCTCCATGACGGCCAGGGACTTGCCGAGGCAGAAGTGCGGGCCTCCGCCGCCGAAGCCGAGGTGCGGATTGGGGTCGCGGGTGATGTCGAAGACGTCCGGGGAGTCGAAGACCTCGGGGTCGCGGTTGGCGGAGGAGTAGAACAGGCCGACGCGGTCGCCCTCCTTGATCTTCTGGCCGCCCAGCTCCGTGTCCTGGGTGGCCGTTCGCTGGAAGGAGACGATGGGGGTCGCGAAGCGCACGATCTCCTCGGCGGTCGTGGCCGGGCGTTCGCGTTTGTACAGCTCCCACTGGTCGGGGTGGGTGAGGAAGGCGTGCATGCCGTGGGTGATGGCGTTGCGGGTCGTCTCGTTGCCCGCGACGGCCAGCATCAGCACGAAGAAGCCGAACTCGTCCGAGGCGAGGTTGCCTTCGTCCGCCGCGGCCACCAGCGTGGTGACGATGTCCTTCGCCGGGCACTGCTTGCGGTCGGCGGACATGTTCATGGCGTAGGCGATGAGCTCCATGGCCGACTCCTGGCCGACCTCCTCGGTGATCGCGTACTCCGGATCGTCGTACGAGATCATCTTGTTGGACCACTCGAAGATCCGGAGGCGGTCCTCCTGCGGGATGCCGATCAGCTCCGCGATGGCCTGGAGGGGCAGTTCGCAGGCGACCTCGGTGACGAAGTCGAAGGGGCCGTTGCGGGCGGCGGCGTTCGCGGCGATGGCGAGCGCGCGGTTTCGCAGGTTGTCCTCCAGGGCACGGATCGCGCGCGGAGTGAAGCCGCGCTGCACGATCTGGCGGACACGGGTGTGCTCGGGCGGATCCATGTTGAGCAGGATCAGCCGCTGGGCGTCGATCGCGTCGCGCTCGATGCGCTCGTTGAAGCGGATGATCGCCGTGTTGGTGGTGGAGGAGAACAACTCCGGATGTGTGGACACGTACTTGACGTCCGCGTGCCGGGTGACAGCCCAGTAGCCGTCGTCGGCGAAGCCCGCGATGCCGGGGCGCTGGGGCACCCAGTGGACCGGCTCGGTGGCGCGCAGCTCGGCGAACTCCGGGAGAGGTACGCGGTGTTGCAGCACGTCAGGGTCGGTGAAGTCGAACCCTTCGGGCAACGCGGGGCAGGGTGCCATCAAAAACTCCCGTCATCCGAACAGTATCTGACGGTCCATCAGGAATGAGTGGGTGTCGAGAAGGTAGTAACGGGTTCCAGAAGAGGCAAGGGGTGCGACACCCCGAATTCCGGGCACCGCTCGTGTTATCGGGCGCTGCAAGGGGGTTGCGGTGCCGGACGGGCCGTCAGCAGACTGCAGGCAGAACTAGAACGCGTACTAGTTCTGCGTGGCGGGTGGCCGGGACGCCCGCGCCGCGCGGGTGCCCTGAGGAGAGGAACTCCCCACCATGGCCGCGGAACCCGTGATCGTCGAAGCCGTACGCACTCCCATCGGCAGGCGCGGCGGCGCGCTCGCCAACCTCCACCCCGCCTACCTGCTGGGCGAGACCTACCGCGAACTCCTGGGCCGCACCGGCATTCCCGCCGACTGCGTCGAACAGATCGTCGGCGGCGCGGTCACTCAGGCCGGCGAACAGTCCGCCAACCCCGCCCGCACCGCATGGCTGACCATGGGCCTGCCGTACGAGACCGCGGCGACGACGGTCAACGCCCAGTGCGGCTCCTCGCAGCAGGCCTCGCACATGGTCGCCAACATGATCGCGGCGGGTGTCATCGACGTCGGCATCAGCTGCGGGGTCGAGGCGATGTCGAGGGTGCCGCTGGGATCGGCGTCCAAGCACGGCCCCGGGAAACCGTTCCCGGAGGAGTGGAACGTGGACCTGCCCAACCAGTTCGAGGCGGCGGAACGGATCGCCCGCAGGCGTGAGCTGACCCGCGACCACGTCGACGCGCTGGGGCTGCTCTCCCAGGAACGGGCGGCGGTCGCCTGGGCGGAGGAACGGTTCAAGAGGGAGACCTTCGCCGTCCAGGTGCCGACGACGGAGGAGGAACAGGGCGCCGGGCAGGGCATGTGGCGGCTCGTCGACCGGGACGAGGGGCTGCGGGACACGTCGATCGACGCGCTGGCCTCCCTGAAGCCGATCATGCCGACCGCTGTCCATACGGCGGGCAACTCGTCCCAGATCAGCGACGGTTCGGCCGCGATCCTCTGGGCGTCGAAGCGGATGGCACGGGCGCTGAAGCTGCGGCCGAGGGCGCGGATCGTGGCCCAGGCGCTGGTGGGGTCCGACCCGCACTTCCATCTGGACGGTCCGATCGACGCGACCCGGGCTGTGCTCGGCAAGGCGGGTATGACGCTGAAGGACATCGACCTGATCGAGATCAACGAGGCGTTCGCCTCCGTGGTGCTGAGCTGGGCGCAGGTCTTCGAACAGGACCTGGACAAGGTGAACGTGAACGGCGGGGCCATCGCCCTCGGGCATCCGGTCGGGGCGACCGGGGCCCGCCTTATCGCCACGGCACTGCACGAACTGGAGCGCGTGGACAAGGAGTTCGCGCTGATCACCATGTGTGCGGGCGGGGCACTGGCGACGGGAACGATCATCCAGCGGTTGTGAACGCGGGCAGCGAGCCCCGACGGGGGTGACGGCGCCCGACCGGCCGCACCGGGTACACGACGCGCTGCGCGACCGTGTCCCGGGCCGGGTGGGCCCGTCACCTCCGCGATCCGTAGGTGTGTGATCGGCCCACCTCCCGGTGGCGGCTCCGGACGGCCAGGCTTGGTGGCACAGCAATGGAGTTCGCGAGCCGGGGGATCACGTGAACGCAGAAGCCACCATCCAACGCCGGGCCACAAGCCGTCACACTCACCGACAACCAGACCTGCCCAGCGCCCAGTTGTGCTCCGAACTGTTCGAGTCGCTGCCGAGAAGCGACCAGCGGCTCAAGGCGCGGCAGTATCTGACCGGGCTGCTGGCGGTGCCGGGGCGCAAGTCCATCCGGAACATCGCCGCGCTCGCCGCCCGCGCCGCACTCGCCGACGACAGCGCGGTCGAGCAGGGTCTGCATCACTTCATCAGCAGTTCCACCTGGGACTGGGACCCGATACGTACAGCCCTGGCCACCCGTGCCGGCGCGGTACGTCCGCCGCTCGCCTGGGTCGTACGGCCACTGTTCGTCGCCAAGGCCGGTGAGCACTCGGTCGGTGTGGCGCGCCAGCCGGCGCCCGAGCGGGGACAGGAACTCAACGGACAACTGGCCTTCGGAGCCTGGGCCGCCGACGACCGGGTGAGCGTTCCCGTGCAGTGGCGGCTGCGGCTGCCCGAGCTCTGGCTCACCGACCCGCGTCGGCGCCGGCGGGCCGAGATCCCCGACAGCGCCCGGGCGGAGAGCCTCGACGAGTGCGCCACCGCCACCGCCCTCAGCGTCCCGGGACTCTGGGAGGCGCCGACGCGACCCGTCGTACTGGACCTGCCGCCGGAGAACCTCCACGGCGTGCTGGACGCCTTCACCAAGGCCAGGGTCCCGCTGCTCACACGGGTGCGCGGGAACACCCGGCTGACCGTGGCCGACCGGACGCTGCCCGGGTACCGGGCCGGTGCCGCCCCGGCGCGGCAGATCATGGAGTCGCTGCGGGGACTGCGCCGCCCGGTGTCGTGGCGGGAACCGGGCGTCGGTGCCACGGGCCGCCGTACCTCTCTCGTGGCGGCGGTCCGGGTACGGCTTCCCCGGCCGGGCTTCGGGGCCGGCGTCCGTACGAGGACCGCCGGGCCGCCGACCGCCCTGGTGCCGCAGTCGCCGACCGAACTGCTTCTGATCGCCGAGTGGCGCGACGGCGGGACGGCCTCGCCCGACCTCTGGCTGGCCGCACCGGCCTCGACCTCGGCGTTCTCGTCCGTCGGCGATGTGCTGCGGCTCGCGCGTCTGACACGGCGCGTCGCCCTGGACGAGGAGCGGATCGGGGAACGGGTCGGTATGCGGGACTTCGAGGGACGTTCGTTCAGCGGGTGGCACCGCCACATGACGCTCGCCTCCGCCGCGCACGCCGTGACCGCGCTGGCGGACGCGGCCGATCCGGTGGACGACGAGTCGCTCTACACGCGGGTGCTCTCGGCCTGAGCGCCGGACCGGTCGGTCTGCCGGTGGTTCAGGGTGCGCCGGGCCCGGTGCAGGCGCAGGGCCAGCTGGATCTCCAGCGCCCGCTCCGGCTCCTGCCAGCCGGCGCCGAGGAGTTCGGTGATGCGTTCCAGACGCCGGGAGACCGTGTTCGGGTGCACGTGCAGCGCCGAGGCGGCGTGGGTCGGGCTGGCCGAGGAGGCGAAGTACGCCTCCAGGGTCCGGGTCAGTTCGGTGAAGCGCTGCACGTCGTAGTCCAGGACGGGGCCGATCACCGTCGCCACGTAGTCGTCGACCCCGCGGGTCTCCGAGAGGAGCACACCGAGGAAGCCCATCTGCTGCGGGGTCGCGACACCGCCCAGGTTGCCTAGCTCGGTGAGCGCCTCCAGGCAGCTGAGCGCCTCGCGGTGGGCCTGCGCCACCTGGTCGGGGCCCACGACGGGTCCGGCCGCGCCGATCGTGACGAGGTGTCCGAGGAGCGGCGACAGTTCCCTGGACACGGCGTCGGCGGCGGCGGCCGGGTCCTCGCCGGGCAGCAGGAGCCGTACGCAGCCGTCGTACACCTTCATGAGCCCGGACGTGCGGTGCGCGTACGACGAGGCCCAGGCCGCCGTTCTGCTCGCCGAGCCCGGGGTGCCGCCCTCGGGGCGAGCGACCACCATGACGTGGGGTTCGTCGATGGCTATGCCCAACCGGCGTGCGCGCGGGGTGAGTTGACGGGGCAGTGGGCGGACGCCGCTGAGCAGCTCGTCGAAGAGTTCGTCGCGGATCTGGTCGTGGGCCACGACCGTGGTGCGCTGCATGAGCTGGATGAGGGCCACCGACCGCGCGGTCAGCTGGAGCAGACGGACACCGAAGCCGTCCGTGAGCGGCTCATCGGGGATCAGCACGATCGCGCCGAGGTTCTCGCAGCCGGCGGTGACCGGTGCGACCCAGCCGCCGTGCGTGGGCATCGGCACCGGACGGCCCGCGGCGTGGGCGTCGTACGTCCAGCCGCGGATGTCGTCCTCGGCGAGGTCGGGCAGGGTGCCGATCTCGACGACCGGGCGTCCCACGCAGTCGCGGACGGCCAGCGAACCCGTCAGGTCCTGGACGGCCGCCTCGGCGAGGGTCTGCGGATCACAGCCGTTCAGGACCAGGTCGATCAGATGGATGTAGGACTCCTCGACGCGGCGCTGCGCGTCGAGACTGCTGCGGGCCCGTGAACTGTCCCGTTCGGCTTCGGCGACCTCGGCCCTGGTCTCCTCCAGCAGCCGTGCGCGCTCGATGGCGACGGCCGCCAGATTGCCCAGCGAGCGCATGAGGCTGATCTCGTCCGGCGAGAAGTGCCGCACGGTCCGGTTGGCGCCGTAGAGCGTGCCGAAGGCCGTCGTGCCGTAGCCGAGGGGCACCGCCACGACGGCGTGCAGGCCCTCGGCCCGTACGACCGAGTCGATGTCGAAGGAGTGCGGGAGCCGCTCGTCTGAGAGGTAGTCGGAGGTCCAGGCCGGTGCCCGGGTCGACTGGACGAGGCTGCCGATACCGGAGTCGTCGCTGGTCCTGAGACCCACGCTGAGCGAGGTGGTCTGGCCCTCGGCGACCCTGATGTACGAGCAGCCGTCCTCCTCGTCGCGCAGCCCGATGTAGGCCATGTCGAAGTTCAGCAGACGGCGAGCCCGGCGGGCTATCTCGTGCAGCAGGGTGTCCAGGTTCCGCACCAGCGTGAGGTCGTGGGCCGTGTCGACGAGCGCGGCGAGCCCGGCCTCCCGCTGCTGGGCGTGGCTGAACAGGGAGAGCACCCGGAAGGCCAGCCTGACGGCGTCCTCCAGCTCGGCGAGGGTCTCCGGGGAGGCGTTCTCGCGCCGTGCGGTGCGCAGGAGTTCCTCGAACCGCGCCGCCGGTGCCCCCTCCGCGAGCAGCCCCAGGACGGACAGCGCGGTCGCGTCGGTGGCTGGCTCAGGCGGCTCCCCTGGCATTGCCGACCCCTCTGATCAAGGGCCATGTCCCCCCAGTACCTCTGGCACGTCCCTTCGGGAGGCTAACTTCCTGGCCGTGGGGGCAGCAACCCGACGCCGGTGTGATGTGTTCCGCCGGTGTAGGGCCGGATCACCATGATCCGCCTTCGGATGTGTGGCCGGAGCACCTGTCGCACCTGCGGTAGTTCAGGGAAAGATCGCCCCGGGTACCCATTACGGTGCCTGCCACGGGGGAGAGGGACGTCGAGTCGTCATGTCGGAAACCCAGAGCCATCTGCGCTCACTCGCACGCAGCCGGGACTCCATGCTGCCGGAGAACCGGCCCGGGGTCTTCTCGCTGCGCGGGCGTGAGTGGGACCTCCTCGACTCGGTCTTCGCACCGCTGCACGCCGGTACGACCGAGATCGTGCTGGACCTCATGGAGCAGGCCCAACTCCCTTGGCGCGGCGCGTTCCTGGAGGTGGGGTGCGGTACCGGCGTCGTCGCCGTGACGGCGGCCCTCGCGGGCTGTGCGCCGGTCGTCGCCTCCGACATCAACGCGGAAGCCGTGGAGAACGCCGCGCTCAACGCACGACGGCACGGGGTGGCCGACCGCGTCCGGGCCGTGCACAGCGACCTCTTCGCACAACTGCCGCCCGGGCAGCGCTTCGACACGGTCGTCTGGAGCTCGCCGTACGTCCGGGCGCCGGAGGACTTCCGGTTCGGGGCGGTCCTGGAGCGGGCCTACGTGGACCCGGGGTACCGGGCCCACCGCCGGTACGTGGACGAGGCGCCTCGCCGGGTGACGGACGAGGGCCGGGCTCTGCTGCACTTCAGCAGCAGGGGGGACCTGGACGGGCTGCACCGGATCGGCGCCGAGACGCGGCGGCAGCTGCGACCGCTGGCCAAGCTCGACGTGCTCGACCGGGGAGACGTGGTCGAGCATCTGCTGCTGGAGATCCGGGCGGACGACGAGAACTAGGTCAGGCGCCCGGGTTCGCCGCGACCGCTGTCACCAGTTCGCCCCACACCGTCAACTCCCGTTCGTGCTCGGCCTGTTCCAGCTCGTGGGCGACCGATTCCACGGTGACGCCCGCCTGTTCGAGGGCGTCGAAGACGGCGCAGGCCGCCGCACGGGAACCTGACAGGGTGTCACCACGCAGTCTCCCGTGCTGGTTCAGCGCCAGCGCTTCGAGCGCCGGCTGCGGCAGGGCGTGCAGGGTCATCCAGGCGATGAGGTGGGAGATCTCCGGGTCCTCCGAGGGCTCGGGGTCTCCCCGGTCCGCCGCGCCCTCGCTGGTCCACAGCAGGCGCTGCGGACGGGCGCCCCGCGCCACCAGCTCGCGCCAGCGCGGGCACCCGAGGCTCTCCTCGTAACGGCGGTAGACGAGCCGTGCCGTGGCCGTTCCGGCCCGTCCGCGCAGGGCGTCGGCGACGGACGGGTCCGCCGTGCCGGCCAGCCGGGAGTCGACCCGGGCGCCGAGCGTGCCGACGTCCAGGGAGACGAGCGAGCTGACGTCGGACGCGGCGATGCCGCCCGCCGTGGCCCGTTCCAGGCCACGGAAGTAGACGTCCACCGCCCGCGCGTACCGGTCCACGGAGAAGACGGACGTGACGTGCACGCCGATGCCGCCGGCGAGCAGGTCACCGGCGGCGACCAGACCCCGGGGGGTCGCGGGGACCCGGATCAGTACGTTCGGCCGGCCCACCGACGCCGCGAGCCGCCGCGCCCGGTCCGTCAGTGCCGCCGCGTCCGACGCCAGCGAGGGCGCCACACCGACGGAGACCCGGCCGAGCATGCCGTCCGTCGCCCGGAAGACGGGGTCCAGCAGGGCGCAGGCCCGCCGGGCATCCTCGGCGAGGAGGCCGTAGACGCGTTCCTCCGCGCATGCCGTGTGTCCGGTGTGTTCGTCCGGGTGTTTCTCCGAGAGGGGAGGGCGCCGCTCCCCGTACGCACCGGTGTCCGCCGTCATCGCGCGCATTAGGGCCGCCGGCCGGGACACGGCTCCGGTGACCAGACCGTCGGCCACCATCCGGCGCAGGCTGCCGTCGGCCAGCTGACCACGGTGGAAGTCGTCGAGCCAGAGATGGACCCCCTCCGCCGTGAGCTGGTTCAGAACACCGCCGACTGCCGAACATGGCCGTGTGGACAAGGCTGCCTCCGTCCGTGGACAGCCGGAATTCTAGGACCGTATTCGAGGTCGGGGCACCTGACAAAGTATTCGCGCGGAGTTGCCGTCCGTTCCGGAAAGTGCTCCAGAACGGCACCTGACAAACTAATACCGCCCGCGTTGCCGCCGACGGCGGGCGCGTGTGAATCTCCCGGGAGAGCAGATGGCCGGACGGCCGAAACCGACTTCTGTGTTCTCCGGAGGAAAACCTTGACCACAGTGTTCGACGGACGGTCGCCGCTGATCCGCCGCGAGGGTGAGGGGGTCGCCCGGCTCTGGGGAAAGGGCTCCGTGGTCACCACCAAGCTCACCGCCGAGGAGACCGGCGGCGCGCTCGGCATCACCCACTTCAGCGCCGTGGCCGGGGAACGGGCGGCCCGCCACACCCATACCGCCGAGGACGAGATCTTCATCGTCGAGGGTGGCGAGGTCGTCCTCACGGTCGGCGACCGCACCGAGACCGTCAACGGCTCCGGCGTGCTGTTCCTGCCGCGAGGCATCCCGCATTCCTACCTCGTGGAGAGCGAGACAGCCCGCTTCTACGTGATCACCACACCCGGCGGATTCGAACGCTTCTTCTCGGAAACCGGTTATCCGACCCGTCTGGGAAAGTCCGCGCCGGTCGGCGATTCATGGTCGGTGGACCGGACCCAGGAATTCGCGCAGAACCTCGGACTCGGCCTCGTCTGGGGCGACTGACCGACGAGAAGCGATGACCGGGCGATGACCGGGCAATGACCGGGAGATGACCGGGCGACGGCCGGGCGATCACGAAACGACGACTGAGCGACTATGCAGAAAGAGACCGCGAGTTTCATGAAAAGACGCAGTGTTCTGACCGGTACGGCCGCCGCCGCGATAGGCGCCGCCGCCTTCGAAACCGCGCCCGCGGCGACGGCGGCGACCGCCTCTCCCACGGCTGCCGCCACCGCGGCCGACGCCGTCACCGTCCTCCCCTCGGACCCCCGCTACGCCGACCTCGTCGTCGGCAACAACGCGCGCTGGGTCGGCCGCCCCGACTCCGTCCGGCTCGTCAGGACGACCAAGCAGGTCGTGCGGGCCGTGCAGGAGGCCGTGGACGCGGGCAAGCGGATCTCGGTCCGCAGCGGCGGCCACTGCTACACGGACTTCGTGTTCAACCCGGACGTCCGGGTCGTCATCGACACCTCGCTGCTCGACACCGTCTCCTACGACGAAAGCCGCCGGGCCTTCGAGGTCGGCGCGGGGGCCACCCTCCTCCACATCTACGAGTCCCTGTTCAAGGGCTGGGGCGTCACCATCCCCGGCGGCATGTGCTACTCGGTCGGGGCGGGCGGCCACATCAGCGGCGGCGGGTACGGGATGCTGTCCCGCCGGCACGGACTGACCGTCGACCACCTGTACGCCGTCGAGGTCGTCGTCGTGGACGCCGCCGGCAAGGCCCGCAGCGTGGTCGCCACCCGCGAGGCCGACGACCCCCACCGCGACCTGTGGTGGGCGCACACCGGCGGCGGGGGCGGCAACTTCGGCATCATCACGCGGTACTGGTTCCGCAGCCCCGGTGCCACCGGCACCGACCCCTCGGCCCTGCTCCCCAGGCCGCCGAAGGAGGTGCTGGTCAGCGCGATGGCCCTCCCGTGGAGCGAGCTGGACAAGGACGCGTACACCGCCCTCGTACGGAAGTTCGGGGCCTGGCACGAGAAGAACGCCGGAGCCGACTCCGCCGCCGCCTCGCTGTGCAGCTTCCTGATGATGAACCACCGGGCGAACGGCGCCGTCGGACTGCTCACCCAGGTCGACGCCACCGTGCCGGGCGCGGAGCGGGTGCTCACGGACTTCCTCGCCGAGATCACGTCCGACCTGTCCGAGGGCGCCGCGCGTCCGATGTCCGAGCCCGTCGGTGAACTGGGCGCGCTGCCCGAGCTGTTCACCCCGCAGCGGCTGTCGTGGCTGACCTCGGTGAAGCTGCTCGGCACGAGCAACCCGACCCTGACCAACCCGACGCTGCGCGGCCACCACAAGTCGGCGTACCTGCGCCGGAACGTCACCGACGCGCAGGCCGCGTCGATGTACCGGCACCTGACCCGCACCGACCACCAGAACCCCGCTTCCATGGTCGTCCTGCTCTCCTACGGCGGGAAGATCAACACCGTCGCCTCCGGGGACACGGCCGCCGCCCAGCGCGACTCGGTCTTCAAGGGGCTCTTCCAGAGCTTCTGGGGCGACACCGAGGCCGACGACGCGAACATCTCCTGGGTGCGTGACGTCTACGGCGAGGTCTTCTCGGCCACCGGCGGCTACCCGGTGCCGGGCGCGGCCACGGACGGCTGCTACATCAACTACCCGGACGCGGACATCGCCGACACCCGGCAGAACACGACGGGCGTGCCCTGGTACACGCTCTACTACAAGGGCAACTACCCGCGTCTCCAGCGGATCAAGGCCGTCTACGACCCGCGGAACATCTTTCGGCACTCGCAGTCCATCGCCCTTCCCGACCAGACGTGAGGCGACCCGTGCAGCAGCATGACGTCAAGGAGACAGGGACCGCGGCCGAGCCGGTGGGCACCCGGCCGCACACGAGGGGGGCCTTCGCCCTGCTCGCCTCGGTCCAGTTCGCGCTCATTCTCGCGATGAGCGTTCTCAACGTCGTACTCCCGGACATCCAGCGGGAGTTCGACGCGAGCGGTGCCGAACTGGCCCTGCTCGGCGCGTCGTACGGCATGTCGTTCAGCGGACTTCTCCTGCTCGGCGGCCGGTTGGCCGACCTGTACGGCACCCGGCGGATGTTCCTCACCGGAACCCTTGTGTTCGGGGCGAGTTCGGCACTGGCCGGGGTGTCCACAGGGCTGTGGATGCTGCTGGCGGCACGCTTCGTGCAGGGCGCCGGCGCGGCACTGGCCGTACCGGCCGCCATGGCGCTGGTGGGTGTCCTGCACCGGGAACCCGCCAAGTACGCCCGTGCCATGGCCTTCTGGGGCGGTCTCGCCGCGTCCGGCGGTACCGCGGGCATGCTCCTGTCGGGGCTCGTCTCCTCCTGGGACAACTGGCGCTGGGCGTTCGCCCTGCCTGTCGCGGTGGCGGCCCTGGCACTCGCCCTGGCCCCCCGGCTCGTCCCCGAGGGACCGGCGCCGCGCGGCGGCAGGCTGGACATCCTGGGCGCCGTCCTGGTCACCGCCGGGATCGCCCTGCTCAGCTACGGACTCGTCGAGGCACCCGGACGCGGCTGGACCTCCCCCGTGGCGCTCGGCGCCCTGGGCGGCGGCACCGTACTGCTGCTGGGCTTCGTCGTCACCGAGTCCCGGGTGCCGCAGCCGCTGCTGCCGCTGTCCTTCCTCGCCTCGCCGCGCCGGGCGGTCGCTCTGTTCGCGGTCTTCCTGGGGGCCACGGGCATCACCACGATCTTCTTCATGCTCGCCCTCTACTTCCAGCAGGTGCGCGGCTATTCGGCCCTGGAGACCTCGGCGGCGTTCGTGCCCTTCGGGCTCACCCTGGTCGCCAGCGGCATGACCGTCGGCAGCCTGGTCCAGCGCTTCGGGCCGCGCACGGTCCTGGTCGCGGGGCTGGTGATCACCGGCCTCGGCCTCGGCACACTGAGCACCATCGGCGCGGACACACCGTACGTCGGTGCCGTACTGGCCGGGCTGCTGCTCTTCCCCGCCGGAGCTGCCCTCGTGTTCGCCTCGTCGACCGTCGCCGCGACCGCCGACGTCCCGCAGGAACAGGCGGGACTGGCCGGTGCCGTGGTCAACACCGCCCTGGAGGCGGGACCGGCGGTCGGCCTCGCCGTACTGGTGACGCTGGCCGCCGGTCACACGGCGGACCTGGACCACACCGGCGGCGCCGCGGCCTCGGCCCAGGCGGCCGGATACGGCTTCGCCATCGGTGTCGCCGCGGCGGCGTTCGCGGCGGCGGCCCTCTGCGCCTTCTTCCTGCTGCGCTCCCGCCCGCGGACGCCGCCCACCCCGAACACCACCCCGAACACCACCCCGACCCCCACCCCGACCCATGAGGAGTACCCCCTATGACCGCCCGTTTCAAAGGCAAGGTCGTCGTCGTCACCGGAGCCGGCTCCGGCATCGGCCGGGCCAGCGCCCGGGCCTTCGCACGCGAGGGCGCGACCGTGGTCGTCGCCGGAGTGCGTCCGGAGTCGATCGAGGAGACCCTGCGCCTCGTCGAGGAGGACGGCGGCACCGCCACCGCCCTCGTCGCCGACGTCAGCCGGCCCGAGGACATGGCCCGGCTGGTGCGGGAGACCGTCGAGCGCCACGGCGCCCTGGACGTCGCGCACAACAACGCGGGCATCTTCGGCAAGCCGGCCCCGGTCGCGGACCTCGACCTGGCCGTCTGGCAGTCCGTGCTGGACGTCAACCTGACCGGCGTACTCCTGTCCATGCAGCAGGAGATCGCGTACATGCGGGAGCACGGCGGCGGCGCCATCGTGAACACGGCGTCCAACATCGGCTACCACGGCCGACGCCCCGGCATGGCCGCCTACGCGGCCTCCAAGGCGGCCGTCAGCACCCTCACGCGCGTCGCCGCCCTGGACCACATCAAGGACAACGTCCGTATCAACGCCGTCAGCCCCGGCGCAACCGACACCACCATGTCGCTGCGCCCCGGCGAGACCGACGCCGACCGGGCCGCCCGGCTGGCCTCGGTGGTGCCGATCGGGCGCGTCGCGACGACGGACGAGATCGTCGCCGCCGTGCTGTGGCTGGCGTCCGACGAGGCGAGCTTCGTCGTAGGCCAGGACCTCGTCGTCGACGGCGGCGTCACTTCCTGACGTACCTTCTGTTTCCGTCCGGGG
>NZ_AEJB01000358.1 GCF_000331005.1 Streptomyces turgidiscabies Car8 | reverse complement strand
TGAGCGAGTGAGCGAGCGCCGCCGCGATCCGCTCGTGGCCGAGTGGGCTCGAGTGGAGGCGGTCCTGACTCCACAGGCGTGGATCCGTGGCCACCGGATAGAGGGTGACGTCGGCGACAACGACACCATGCCGGTGCGCCGCCGCGCGAACACGGTGGTTCAGCGCCTCAAGACGCGGCCGGAGCGGACGGGCCAGTGGAGTGACGCGCGCGATGTCGGGAAAGGTGAGCGTCGCCACGCGCGCCCCCTGGCCGGTGAGCGCGGCGAACATCGCCTCCAGATGCGCGGCCACCTCATCCGGATCGAAGCGGGGGCGCAGCATGTCGTTCACTCCGGCCACGACCGTCGCGAAGTCCGGCCGCAGCGCGAGCGCCGCGGGCAACTGCTCCGCGTGGACCTGCCCGGCCAGACGGCCCCGAACGGCGAGCCGCGTCATGTCCGGGGGCTCGTCCTGTTGGCGCCGGGCGGCAGGTGGGTTCTCCGTGCGGCGGCCGTACTCGTTGGCCTCGCCCCGAGGGCGGCTGGACGGCCGGTATGTGCCTTATCCAGTGAAGAAGTGGCTCAACTGCTCGGTGGAGGCAGTGATCTCGACCGTGCCGTCCGGACCGGCCTGGTGCTCGACGAGCGAGTCCCAAGCCATGCGGGCCAATTCCCGGGTCGCGGGGGGGGGGCAGGACCTGGCCGCGCAGCCGGACCAGGGCAAGGGTGTCGTAGAGCGGCTCGGCGAACGGGACGGTGCGGAGGTTCGCGGGCATGGCGGCGGAGAGGGTGGCGGCCCGGCACATCACGGAGCCGCCGAAACCCTCGCTGACCAGGACGAGCGCGCTGCTGACGTATTCCACCTCGACGACCGGCTCGATGTGCCGGCCCGCGAGCTGGGCCCGCTCGTCGAGCCGGCGTCGAGCCGGATCGGTGGTGGCGTGGTGGGCGTCGTACAGGACCAGCGGCACGCTGCAGAAGTCAACGATGGTGGGCGGGGTGTGCGCGTGCGGAGTCGGCGGTGACGTACAGGAGTTCATCGTGGGCCAGCTCCACGATGTCCAGGCCCTCGTCGGGGACGGGGAGGGTGACGAGACCTGCTTCGAGGCTGGTGGTTGTGCTGTATCGAGAGCGGTTTCCAGCCTCAAAGAATGGCACCGGCCACGCCGGTTCCGCGTTGTTGCCTCTCGGGAGCCGTCAGTGAAGAAGTAGGTCAAGCAGTCCGCCGGATCCGCGGTGGTCGGTCCCTCCAGCGAGTCCGTCCGTACGACGGTCGAGGCCGTGATCGCCGACATCCGTGCCCGCGGGGACGAGGCCGTACGCGAGTACTCGGAGAGGTTCGACCGGTTCTCGCCCGCCTCGCTCAGGCTGAGCCACGACGACATCGATGCGGCGATCGCCCGCGTACCGGAGCAGACCCTCGCCGACATCAGGACGGTCCAGGAGAACGTGCGGCGCTTCGCCGAACTCCAGCGCGCGTCATTGCGCGACTTCGAGGCGGGGGTGACACCCGGGGTGCCGCTGGGACAGAAGAACGTGCCTGTCGAGGCGGTCGGCGCCTACGTGCCCGGCGGCCGGTACCCGCTGCCGGCCTCGGCGCACATGACCGTCACGACGGCCAAGGTCGCCGGGGTGAGGCGGGTCGCCGCCCGCACTCCCGCCCCCGGCGAGAAGCTCCCGGACGCCTCGATCGCCGCCATGCACCTGGCAACGACGCACGCACATCGGGCTCGCTCGAGAGTAGGCCGAGCGAAAGGCGCCTGACTGGTGAGAGCCCAGGTCAGACGCCTTTTGATGCCTCTAGAAGAACCCCAGTCTCTTCGGCGAGTACGACACCAGGAGATTCTTCGGCTGCTGGTGGTACAGCGGAAGCAACTCGCTGACCGCGAACATGGCAGCTGTGGAGACCTTGCTGAGACCGCTGGGCCGGGAGTGGTCCGGATCTGGGGCAATCGCTCGTACCCCCGCCGGACGGTGGTACCGGCCGGCACTGCCCTGCACGCTGAAGCCCGCCCGCTGTGCTGCGAGTTCTCACACCCCGACCGGTGCATGCGAAGCTGCTCGGTGGACGAAGCCGGCGGCTAGCTCACGCCGGTTCCCTTTCGGCTCCGAGGTGGATGGCCGGCTCGGGCGAGCGCACGCGCCGGGCCGCCACCTCGAACAGCTCGTCGACACGACGTCGTTCTTCCGAGCTGGTGCCCGTGAGCGCGGAGACGACGAGGTAGACGATGAGATTGACGCCGAGAGCCACGATGCCGCTGGTGATGCTGCCGAGGGCTCTGATGTCGTCCGGGAAGATGACCGTGAGTACCAGGGCCGTCAGCGCGCCGGTGAGCATGCCCCACAACGCGCCGTGCTTGTTCCCGCCCCGCCAGAAGATTCCCAGGAAGAGAGGAACGCCGAGCTGGACGATGCCCTGGTAGGACACCTGGGCCAGGAGTTGGAGCCGGCTGTAGTCGAAGGCCAGGTACGCGACGAAGCCGGCCAGGGTCATGAAGACAATCATGCTTCCCTTGGCGACGCGGGTAAGTTGATGGTCCGTCAGCGGGCGGCGGGGCGAGTTGACCAGGTCGTTCGCGATCTGGAGTCCGCATACCTGCACGCTGCCGTCGATATGACCCATCGACGCGGCGAAGACCATCGTCAGACCCAGACCGAGCAGCCAAGTCCCGCCGTAGGACTGCATGATGGTGAACCACCCGGCCTGTGGGTTCGCCGCGACCTCCGGCATGTTCCACGCGGCGATGCTGAGCAGGGTCAGCAGCGTGTAGAAGCCGGCCGAGATCAGGACTGTTCGCACGGTGGCGGACTTGACCGCCCGGACGCTGGCGGCGGTGTAGATCCGCTGGAAGCTCATCGGCCAGCACAACGATCCGATCAAGCCGGTGAAGATGAGGCTGAAGAGGTACATCGGACCGTAGTGGTCACCGTCGCCGGGAACGCGCAGCATCCTCTCAGGTACGTGCCCCAACTGGGCGAAGCTGATGGGTCCGTCGCCAAGTCCGAGCAGAAGCGCGAAACACAGGACGCCGGCTAGGACGTAGGCGACGATCCCTTGGAACGCGTCGCTCAGGATGAGCCCGCGCATACCCATCTGCACGGTCCAGTACTGCCGGACGAGAATCACCGCCAGCCCGATCAGCAGGCACGTCGTCACCGACAGGGCGCCGCCGGTGGCGACGTGGAAGACCTCGCCGAGGGACTGCATCCCGAGCACGACCCAGGGAAAGACCGAGACGATCCCGATGACGCTGGCGACGACCTTCACGGCGCGCGAGTCGAACCGTACTCCGAGGAGATCCGGCTGGGAGCGCAGGTCGTACCGCGCGCCCCAGCGCCAGGCTCGCGTCGCCATGAAGTACATCGCCGCCACGCCGAGAATCGAGTACGCCAGGCCGTAGAACCCGAAAACCCCGAAGCCCGCGGAGAGTCCGAAGAACGCGATGAACGTCGCCCCGGGGAACCAGGAGTTGACGTAGGACATCGCGACGTACCACGGGCCGTACGAACGCCCGCCGACCGAATACTCCTCGAACGTGGGCTTGGTCGGTTGCTTCGTGATGTAGAGGATGGCTATGACGATGGCATAGAAGACGCCGAGCATCGAAAGAATGACGAGCATGTTAATCCACTTCCTCGACCGGTGTCGCCGGCGATGTGACCGCGGAATCAGCGCTGGTGTCGGGCCGACGGGCTTCGTCGAGTTCTCCTCGGACGTCCTCCACCCAGTAGAGAGCCCAGAGGGAAAGCCCGACCAGGACGGCGATGAGAATCCAGTACCAGATCGCCACCGGAAGACCCGCGATGACGACAGCGGAACCACTTGCCCACAGGTAGGCGGGCGGGAAACAGCCGAATACGAGAGCGAGCCCGTATATTCCGCCGAACGCGACGCGGATCTCGACCGCGGCACGCCGTTTGATGAACTCCTTCATTACTCTCCTTGGCACAGCAGAGACCGGACAACTCGTGAAGGCTTGTCGAGTGCAGGACTTATCGAGTGGAGTACTTACCGAGGGGAGTTCTTACCGAGGGTCGATCGGGGTGAATGACCCCAGGGCGCTCTCCAGCACCTCGCCGGCGTCCAGCAGCCGCCGGTCGTCGAAGCGCCTGCCGACCAACTGCACGCCGACCGGCAGACCCTTCGTCACGCCGGTCGGAACGGCCAGCGCGGGCACGCCGAGCAGCGGGAGCGCCATCATCGGCCACTGGATCTCCATGACGTGCCGCATGCTCTCCTGGCCGGCCACGTCCTGGTCCTGCGCCATCGCCTGCTCGGTGGACACCGGCAGCAGCAGGGTCGGGTACCGCTCCAGGAAGAGCTGCAACTGGCGGCCCAGGGTTCCCCGCCGGGCGTAACCGGCGATGAACGTCTCCAGCGACGGCGCCGCGCCCCACCATTCGGCCGCGTTCGCGAGCGTGTGCTCGGCCGAGGCGAGCATTCCGGCGTCACCGAACTTCCGGACCTGCGGCAGCTGCGTGGCGAACTCCTGCAGTACGAGGAGGTACCACAGCCGATACGCCTCGGCGAGCAGCGGGAGTTCGACCTCCTCCACCTCGAATCCGGCGGCCTCCAGCACGCGGGCCGCCTGGGTGAGTGCGGAGTCGACCTGCGGGGACGGGGGCACGACCCCGGGGTCACGGACGAGGCCGACCCGCTTGGCGTTCGGCGACGGCGGCGGCGTCGGGTCACCGGGGATCTGCCAGAAGCCACGTGGGTCCCACCCCTCGACGGCATCGAGCGCCAGCCGCGCGTCGGCCACACAGCGCACCAGGGTGCCCTCGACCGCCATGGTCTGCATCGCCAGTGTGTGCTCGGGCGTCCCGGTCGCCGACGTGAACGACGCGACCCTGCCCGGTGTCGGACGCAGGCCGACGAGCCCGGTCGCGTACGAGGGGTAGCGGATGGAGCCGCCCACGTCGTTTCCGTGCCCGATCGGCACCATCCCACTGGCGACCGCGGCCGCCGCGCCGCCGCTGGACCCACCCGGGGTGCGCTCGGCGTCCCACGGGTTGAGCGTCCGTCCGTGGAGGTCGTTGTTCGCGAACCAGCGGAATCCGAACGCGGGCGAGTTGCTCCTGCCGGTGAAGACGGCGCCGACTCGGCGGAGACCGGCCACGACCGGGGAGTCATCGGTCGCGATGTTGTCCGCCTGCGCGACGATGCCATCAGTGGTCGCATAGCCACGATGGTCGGTATTGATCTTGGTTGCGACGGGGACGCCCAGCAGCGGGGCGTCGTCGCCCGCCCGGATCGCGGTGTCCGCCCGGTCGGCGGCGGACAGGGATTCCTCCGGGCGGATGTCGACCAGCGCGTTGATCCGGGGGTTGACCTCGGCGATCCGGTCCAGGCAGCTCTGTGTCACCTCACGGGCCGAGATGTCACGGGAGGTGAGCGCGGTCCGCAGACGGGTCGCCGTCCAGGTCCACAGGGGTTTGTCGTCGGTCATGGGCACGTACGGCCTTCCAGAGGAGACGCCGGGGACGACCCACGCTAGGTACGACGCCTGCCACGGACGGTTCCGTCTGTGCCGCGAACTTGGCCGTCCGTGCCATCTCGACATGGCCGTCCGTTCCATCTCGCTGTATCCGATTCCGCGCGACCCGGCTATCATCCCGCCAGACCACCGTGGTCACCGTCGCCGTTTCGATCATCGAATCCACGGAAATCCGAATGCTGCGGTTGGCAGGCACACCGCAGCACCCGTGACAGGGCCAGGCACAATGGGTATTACCGTTCGTCACCTCCAGGACAGCAGCATCGTCTCGGGCTATCTGCCGTCCACCGATCCGGCCGACCAGTTCGACGACCAGGTCCTCATGTCCTGCCGGGGCGGGCAATTCACCGGCGACTTCTCGGCCTGGCGCACGGGCCGACTGCTCGGCTGTGACGTGGCCAACGACGCCGCGTCCACAGCCAAGCGGATCGTGCCCCACGACGGGAGGGGCACCTACATCGTCGGTGCGCTGCTGGAAGGCGAAGCCAGCTATGTCGGCTCCACGGGCTCGACGATTCTCACGCCGTCCTCCCTCATCGTGTATCCCGCCCAGGAATCGTTCTTCTTCTCCTATACGACGGCTTTCCACTACACGCTGATCGCCGTCACCGCCGAAGAGCTGAGGGTGCCCGAGAGTTCGTTGGCGCGGTTGGCCCAACAGATACAGGTGGAGGCGTCGCCGTTCAGTGCCGCATTGACGGCGTTCATGCGAGCGGGGAACTGCTCCGCCGTCGCGAGCCTGTCGGCACACGATCTGGCCGATGTCGGCGAATACGCCACGCAGATGGTGCGCCGGATTGTGGCGCGCTCGGACGAGAACCACTTCGGCCGGAGCGGCGACACCCGGCTGGCTCCGATCCTCGCCTGGATCGAGCAGAACCTCTCCGACCTCCGCCTCGGGCCGGAGCGGGTGGCCGAGGCCCACCATGTCTCACTGCGGCAGCTGCACCGGCTGTTCACGGGGACGGGAACCACCTGCAGCCAGTACATCCTGCGCCGCAGGCTGGAACGTATCCGCGAGGACATCCTGCGGTACGACCCCGACGCGTCGCTGACCACGATCGCCCTGCGTTGGGGCATCGACGACCCGTCCTACCTCTCGAAAGTGTTCCGCAAGCACTTCGGCACCAGCCCCCGTGAGGCCCGCCGTCGTCGTGCCTGAGAGGGCGGTACGAGAGGGCCTGGTCGGTGCGGACGCAGGTGCCCCGTCCCCCGGCGCCGGGCGGCCGAGGAGCGGGACGGGCGGGGCGGGATCAGGCGCCGAGCGCCGCGGCGATCAGGGAGCGTACGCCTGGTGTCCCCCTGTCCTTGGTAGATCCTGGCAGCCAGCAGGCCGGCGAACGCGCCGAACTCGGAGGTGACCCGGTTCTTGCCGACGCCGGCCTCGTTGTCCCGGACGAGGATCCGGGGGACGGCGCCCCGGACGGTCAGCAGCCGCCAGTGCCCGTCTGTCAGGTCGCCACTCCGGCGCGAGGGAGGCATTCTCGCGGCGATGACCCGTGAATAGCCGGACACCATCACCAAAACCGGCGGCCGTCCCGTCTGCCCATAGCCCAGCGGGAAGTCGGCCTCGGGAAACCACAGGTCACACTGAGCGGGCTCGCCCGGCTGATACGTCGTTCGCGAGACCGGGGCCACTGGCAGATAGGCCGGCCGCAGCTCACCCACCCGCTCTTTCAGGATGGTCAGCCCGCGCTGCCGGCCAATCCGCTCCGCTCCGCGATCACAGCGGCGGACGTCGTCGGCGTCTCCCTCAAACGCTCGCGGATCCGCACCTCGACAGCGTCCACCGCCGAGCCCTTCGCCGGACGCTCGTACTTCGGCGGCCGGTCATGCGCCGGCGCGCGTTTCACCGTGTTCTTCGAGATGCCCAGGTGCCGGGCGATCACCCGGATCGGCATCTGCTCGGCCCGGTGCAGCCGGCGGATCTCTGCCAAGTCCTCCACCTGGATCACCTCTTCTCCTGACCTTGAACACCGCGGCCCAGGGTCAGATGAAGATCACCAAGTGGGTCAGATCTGATACGCGGTGGGTTCGAGTGACGCTGAGACGGGGGAGAGCCGCCTCCGCGGCACGGTGCGGTGGATCGGGCCCGTGCCCTGGGACAAGGGCAGCCCCGAGCCCCCGCTGATGTGGGCGATGATCTCCGCGGTGATGGACACCGCCGTCTCCTCGGGGGTGCGCGCACCGAGGTCCAGGCCGATCGGGGAGCACAGCCGGGCCAGCTGTTCTTCGCTCACGCCTTCTTTCCGCAGCAGGCGCAGGCGTTCGTCGTGGGTTCGCCTGGATCCCATGGCGCCGATGTAGCCGACGGGCAGACTCAGGGCCAGACGCAGCAGGGGAACGTCGAACTTCGCGTCGTGAGTGAGGACGCACACGGCGGTACGGGTGTCCACCTCGGTGTGTTCCAGGTAGCGGTGGGGCCAGTCGGCCACGACCTCGTCCGCGTATGGAAAGCGTGCCGCGGTGGCGAAGACGGGCCGGGCGTCGCACACCGTGACCCGGTAGCCCACGAATGCCCCGGCCTGGCTGAGAGCGGCGGCGAAGTCCACGGCGCCGAAGACCAGCATGCGCGGGCGGGACGCGTGGACGTGCACGAGGACGGACAGCGGCTCTGGGCAGCCCTGTCCGGGCCCGCCGAGCGTGACGCGGGCGGTGCGCCCCGCGCGCAGCAGGGCAAGGCCCTCGTCCAGCACCACCGTGTCCAACGAGCCGTTGTCCAGTGTCCCGGTGATGACCTGGCCGTCCCCGAGAACGCTGAGTGTCGCGCCGAGGAGGCCGGTTGGCCCGTCCACGACCTGGGCGACGGCGACGGGCAGGCCCCGCACAACCTCGTCGAGGGCCGCGGCGATGTGCGGCTGCGCCGTGGGATCGACAACCTGGACGAGGACATCGAGTTCGCCGCCGCAGGTCAGGCCCACCGCGAAGGCGTCGTCGTCCGAATACCCGAACAGGGCACGGTGAGGGGTGCCTCCCTCGCGAAGCACTTGCCGGCACATGTCATAGACCGCGCCCTCGACGCAGCCGCCGGAGATGCTGCCGACCGCGTTGCCGTCCGCGTCCACCGCTACGGCTGTGCCGACGGGCAGGGGTGCGCTGCCGCGGACATCGACGACGGTGGCCAGGGCGAAGGGGCGTGCGTCGCGGCACCAGCGGAGCAGTGTCTGCGCGATGTTCAGCATTGGGCCTGTCTCCGTGGAGGTGAGGGGGTGGGCCTCCGCCCCTGCCTCGGGTGGTGACGCGGATCCAGGAGCGCCAACTGGCGGACCTGAGGGCTGAATCGGCCGCACTGTCCGTGGCCCCTCCCCCGCAACACGTGGCCTTCATCGCACAGGCCATCTCCGACCCACCGCGGCCCGAGTCTCAACTCGGCCGGTATTTCCGCAGGTTGACCGATCAGGCGCTCCGTCCGGACAACAACCAGGTCCTCCAGGCACTGGGCAGGGTCTTCGCGACAGACACCGCC
>NZ_AEJB01000357.1 GCF_000331005.1 Streptomyces turgidiscabies Car8 | reverse complement strand
CTTCCGCTTTTCTGTGCCAACCGGACCCGCGCGCGAAGTTTCGGTTGCGCCCGTACCCGCGCCCCCGAAGGGGCGCGGGGAACTGCGCGACCAGCCACGACGAACCCGCGGCCCAAGTCACCGCACCCTGCGGAGCTGCTAGCGCTGCTCGACCGGCACGAAGTCCCGCTCGACAACGCCCGTGTAGATCTGGCGCGGGCGGCCGATACGCGATCCCGGCTCCTTGATCATCTCGTGCCACTGGGCGATCCAGCCCGGGAGGCGGCCGAGGGCGAACAGGACCGTGAACATCTCGGTCGGGAAGCCCATCGCGCGGTAGATGAGGCCGGTGTAGAAGTCGACGTTCGGGTAGAGGTTGCGCGAGACGAAGTACTCGTCGGAGAGCGCGTGCTCCTCCAGCTTCAGCGCGATGTCCAGCAGCTCGTCGGACTTGCCGAGGGCCGAGAGGACGTCGTGCGCGGCAGCCTTGATGATCTTCGCGCGCGGGTCGAAGGACTTGTACACCCGGTGGCCGAAGCCCATCAGGCGGACGCCGTCCTCCTTGTTCTTCACCTTGCGGATGAAGGAGTCGACGTCGCCGCCGTTCGCCTTGATGCCTTCCAGCATCTCCAGCACGGACTGGTTGGCGCCGCCGTGCAGCGGGCCCCAGAGCGCGGAGATACCGGCCGAGATCGACGCGAACATGTTGGCCTGCGAGGAGCCGACCAGACGGACCGTCGACGTCGAGCAGTTCTGCTCGTGGTCGGCGTGCAGAATCAGCAGCTTGTCGAGGGCGGAGACGACGACCGGGTCGAGGTCGTACTCCTGCGCCGGCACCGAGAAGGTCATACGGAGGAAGTTCTCGACGTAGCCGAGGTCGTTGCGCGGGTAGACGAACGGGTGACCGATCGACTTCTTGTACGCGTACGCGGCGATGGTCGGAAGCTTGGCGAGCAGCCGGATCGTCGAGAGGTTGCGCTGCTTCTCGTCGAACGGGTTGTGGCTGTCCTGGTAGAAGGTCGACAGCGCGGAGACGACCGACGACAGCATCGCCATCGGGTGCGCGTCACGCGGGAAGCCACGGTAGAAGTTCTTGACGTCCTCGTGCAGCAGGGTGTGCTGCGTGATCTCGTTCTTGAAGACGGAGAGCTCGTCCACGGTCGGAAGCTCGCCGTTGATCAGCAGGAACGCCACCTCGAGGAAGGTGGAGCGCTCGGCGAGCTGCTCGATCGGGTACCCGCGGTACCGAAGGATGCCCTGCTCGCCGTCGAGGTAGGTGACCGCGGATTTATAGGCGGCGGTGTTGCCGTAGCCGCTGTCCAGAGTTACGAGACCGGTCTGAGCGCGGAGCTTCCCGATGTCGAAGCCCTTGTCGCCGACGGTGCTGTCGATCACCGGGTAGGTGTACTCGCCGTCGCCGAACCGCAGTACTACAGCGTTGTTGGTGTGCTCGCTCACGTCATCCCTCACCGACGTTGTGCCTCTTCTTCGAGGTGCCCTGACTGTCTCTACCATCCCCCATTTGGCGCAGGAGAGTGCACTCGGGGTCGACCATTGGGCCTATTGGCGGCACTGAGTGCCGCCAAGCTACTCATCCTGCCCCCCTTCGCCCTGGTTCCGGAAGTGCCCTGTGAGCTTTGTGACTCATTTGATCGATCATTTTTTTGCCATGGCCGCGACGGCACGACGGTCATGGCGGACATGACGGTCACGAACGCAGTCTGTGGTCCAGTGCCGTGCAGCGCCGCCCCGCCGACACCGTGCGCACCGCCTGGCCTATCGCCTTGCGTGAACCGACCAGGACGACCAGCTTCTTCGCCCGGGTGACGGCCGTATACAAGAGGTTGCGCTGGAGCATCATCCACGCGCCCGTGGTGACCGGGATGACCACCGCCGGGTACTCGCTGCCCTGGGAGCGGTGGATGGTCACCGCGTACGCGTGGGCGAGTTCGTCCAGCTCATCGAAGTCGTACGGCACTTCCTCGTCCTCGTCCGTCAGCACCGTGAGTCGCTGTTCCACCTCGTCGAGGGAGGTGACGACGCCTACGGTGCCGTTGAAGACGCCGTTCTCGCCCTTGTCGTAGTTGTTGCGGATCTGGGTGACCTTGTCGCCGATCCTGAAGACCCGGCCGCCGAACCGCTTCTCGGGGAGGCCCGGGCGCCCCGGTGTGATCGCCTGCTGGAGCAGCCCGTTGAGGTTGCCGGCGCCCGCCGGGCCCCGGTGCATCGGCGCGAGCACCTGAATGTCCCGCCGGGGGTCCAGGCCGAACTTGGCCGGAATTCGCCGTGCGGCCACCTCCACGGTGAGTCGGCCCGCCTCCTCGGTGTCGTCCTCGACGAAGAGGAAGAAGTCCCTCATGCCGTCGGTGACCGGATGCTGCCCGGAGTTGATCCGGTGCGCGTTCGTCACGACGCCCGACTGCTGGGCCTGCCGGAAGACCTTGGTGAGCCGGACGGCGGGGATGGGGCTGCCGTCGGCCAGCAGGTCCCGCAGGACCTCGCCCGCGCCGACACTGGGGAGTTGGTCCACATCCCCGACGAACAGCAGATGCGCACCCGGTGCCACCGCCTTCGCCAGCTTGTTGGCGAGCAGCAGGTCCAGCATCGAGGCCTCGTCCACCACCACCAGGTCGGCGTCCAGGGGGCGGTCCCTGTCGTAGGCCGCGTCGCCGCCGGGTTTCAGTTCCAGAAGGCGGTGGACGGTGGAGGCCTCTGCGCCGGTGAGTTCGGCGAGGCGTTTGGCGGCGCGGCCCGTCGGGGCGGCGAGGACGACCTTGGCCTTCTTGGCGCGAGCCAGTTCGACGATGGAGCGGACCGTGAAGGACTTGCCGCAGCCGGGGCCGCCGGTGAGGACGGCGACCTTCTCCGTCAGCGCGAGCCGGACGGCCGCCTCCTGCTCGGGGGCGAGATCGGCCCCCGTACGCCCCTGGAGCCAGCTCAGCGCCTTGTCCCAGGCCACGCCGTGGAAGGCGGGCATCCGGTCCTCGCCGGTGCGCAGGAGGCGCAGCAGCTGGGCGGAGAGGGAGAGTTCGGCGCGGTGGAAGGGGACCAGGTAGACCGCTGTCACGGGTTCCGAGTCTCCGTCGGGGCCGGGGACCTTCTCCCGTACGACACCCGGGTCCTCGCCCTCCTCGGGGGGCGCCGCGAGTTCGGCGAGGCACTCGATGACGAGGCCCGTGTCGACCTGGAGGAGCTTCACCGCGTCCGCGATCAGCCGTTCCTCGGGGAGGTAGCAGTTGCCCTGGTCGGTGGCCTGCGAAAGGGCGTACTGGAGACCTGCCTTGACGCGCTCGGGGCTGTCGTGCGGGATACCGACGGACTGGGCGATCTTGTCGGCGGTGAGGAAGCCGATGCCCCAGACGTCGGTGGCGAGGCGGTAGGGCTGGTTCTTGACGACCGAGATCGAGGCGTCGCCGTACTTCTTGTAGATACGCACGGCGATGGACGTGGAGACCTCCACGCTCTGGAGGAAGAGCATGACCTCCTTGATCGCCTTCTGTTCCTCCCAGGCGGCGGCGATCTTCTTCGTGCGCTTGGGGCCGAGGCCCGGCACCTCGATGAGCCGCTCGATCTCCTCCTCGATGATCCGGAGGGTGTCCAGGCCGAAGTGCTGGGTGATCCGGTCGGCGAAGACCGGGCCGATGCCCTTGACCAGGCCCGAGCCGAGATAGCGGCGGATGCCCTGGACGGTGGCGGGCAGGACCGTCGTGTAGTTCTCGACAGTGAACTGCTTGCCGTACTGCTGGTGTGAGCCCCAGCGGCCCTCCATGCGCAGCAACTCCCCGGCCTGGGCGCCCAGCAGCGCGCCCACGACCGTGAGGAGGTCACCGGCGCCGCGCCCGGTGTCGACCCGGGCGACCGTGTAGCCGTTCTCCTCGTTGGCGTACGTGATCCGTTCCAGGACGCCTTCGAGGACGGCCAGGTGCCGTTCCCCCTGTGCCGTCTGCTTCGGACCGCCCGCCTGATTCGACATGATCCGACGCTACCGTCCGGCACCGACAGGCCGCGGGGAGCTGTGGACAACGCCCCCGAAGGCGTTCAGCCCACGGCGGACGTGAGGTGGTCGATCACCTTCCGGAAATCGTCCGTCGGGGAGAACTCCACCAGTTCGCTGTCCTCCAGCGCCACCGGGACATGGCCGGGCCCCCAGTAGTAGGCCTGACCCGCCTCGTACGTCTCGTCGCCCTCGTCGGTGCGCATCAGCAGCCGGCCCTTGAGCAGATAGCCCCAGTGCGGGCACTGGCAGGCGTCACCGGGCAGGCCCTTGAACGCCGGGCCCATGTCCGCCCCTTGCGGCAGGGTCACATAGCCGACCGAGAAGCCTCCGCCGATCACCTGCGTACGCAGCACGACGCCGTCGCCTTCGAGCGCGATGGGAACGTCGGTCCGAGTCGCTGCCGTCATGACTCCTCCGCTCCGGCCCGTGAGGACCTGGTCGGCCGGCGGGAACTTCTCCGTACGTCCAGCCTGGCACCGGTCCCCCGGCGTCCGCGACCGCACGGTGGAGGGCTCCGAGGTGGTCAGGCGCGGGCGCTCGTCCCGGTGCCTCGCATCACGATCCTGTATCGGGAATCGGCCAGGGGCTTGTCTACGTCCGTGTAATCGATTCCAATCTGTCTTCAGTCGGTCGTGTAAACGATTCCACACGACTACGGAGCCACAAGGAGGTGGTCCGGCGATGGCGAGCATCAAGGACGTCGCCGCCGAGGCGGGCGTGTCCGTCGCCACGGTGTCGCGGGTTCTGAACGACCATCCGTCGGTCAGCGCGGACGCACGCGCACGCGTACTGGCCGCCGTCGAGGCGCTGGGCTACCGCCCGAACGCCGTCGCCCGTTCCCTGCGCACCGACCAGACCCGCACCCTCGGCCTGGTCATCAGCGACGTGATGAACCCCTACTTCACGACCCTGGCCCGCTCGGTCGAGGAGGAGGCCCGCGCCCTCGGCTACAGCGTGATCATCGGCAACGCCGACGAACGCCCCGACCTCCAGGACCACCACGTACGGACCCTGCTGGACCGCCGTATCGACGGCCTCCTCGTCTCCCCCACCGACGGCGGCTCCCCGCTGATGCTGGACACCGCGCGCGGGGGCACCCCGATGGTCTTCGTGGACCGCTGGATCCCGGGCGTGGACGTACCGGTCGTACGGGCGGACGGGCGCACGGCGGTCCGTGATCTCGTCTCGCATCTGCACGGGCTCGGGCACCGGCGCCTCGCGATCATCGCGGGCCCGGCGGCCACCACCACCGGCAGTGAGCGCGTCGAGGCCTTCAGGGAGGCCCTGGCCGAGTACGGGCTGCCGCTCCCCGACGCCTACATCGGGCAGGGCGACTTCCAGGCCGAGAGCGGGCGCCGGGTGACGGACGTCTTCCTCGATCTGGCCGAGCCGCCCGAGGTCGTCTTCGCCGCCGACAACCTGATGGCGCTGGGCGCGCTGGACGCCGTACGCGCGCGTGGGATGCGTGTTCCGCGGGACATCGCGCTCGCGGCCTTCGACGACATCCCGTGGTTCGTGCACACCGATCCGCCCGTCACGGCCATCGCGCAGCCGACCGGTGAACTGGGGCGGGCCGCCGTCCGGGCGCTGGTCGACATGATCGAGGGCCGGCCCCCGCAGTCCGTGACGCTGGCCGCGCACCTCGTCGTACGGCGGTCGTGCGGTGCGCCGGCTCCCCCAACTCCCTCTGTACAGCCCCCCGTGACGAACAGGAGCCAGTCGTGAGCAACCACAACGAGTTGCTGCGCATCGAAGGCATACGGAAGTCCTTCCCCGGCGTGGTCGCGCTCGACGGCGTCGACTTCCAGCTGCGCCGGGGCGAGGTGCACGTACTGCTCGGTGAGAACGGCGCGGGCAAGAGCACCCTCATCAAGATGCTCTCCGGCGCCTACCGCCCCGATGCCGGCCGGATCCTCGTCGACGGCGAGGAGACCCGTATCCACGGGGCGCAGGACTCCGAGCGGCTCGGGATCGCCACCATCTACCAGGAGTTCAACCTGGTCCCCGATCTGACGGTCGCCGAGAACATCTTCCTGGGCCGGCAGCCGCGTCGCTACGGAATAATCGACCGGAAGCGGATGGAGGCCGACGCCGCCGTGCTCCTGGAGCGCGTGGGTGTGAACGTGTCTCCACGCGCGCGGGTGCGTGAACTCGGTATCGCACGGCTCCAGATGGTCGAGATCGCGAAGGCGCTGAGCCTGGACGCGCGCGTGCTGATCATGGACGAGCCGACCGCCGTACTCACCTCCGAAGAGGTCGAGAAGCTGTTCGCCATCGTGCGCAGCCTGCGCGAGGACGGTGTCGGGATCGTCTTCATCACCCATCACCTGGACGAGATCGCCGCCCTCGGCGACCGGGTGACGGTGATCCGGGACGGGAAGAGCGTCGGGCAGGTGCCCGCCGACACGCCCGAGGACGAGCTCGTACGGCTCATGGTCGGACGGTCGATCGAACAGCAGTACCCGAGGGAGGCCACCGAGGCGGGCACCGCCCTTCTCACCGTGCAGGGGCTCAGCCGGGACGGCGTCTTCCACGACGTCAGCTTCGAGGTGCGGGCCGGTGAGGTCGTCGGCATCGCGGGGCTGGTCGGGGCCGGGCGTACGGAGGTCGCACGGGCGGTGTTCGGCGCCGATCCGTACGACAAGGGGTCCGTGTCCGTCGCGGGCGCCGACGTGCGCGGGAGCGATGTCGGGGCCGCCATGGCCGCCGGGATCGGACTCGTGCCCGAGGACCGCAAGGGGCAGGGGCTGGTCCTCGACGCCTCGGTCGAGGAGAACCTCGGCCTGGTCACCCTGCGGGCCGCGACCAGGGGCGGGCTGGTCGACCTCAAGGGGCAGCGGGCCGCCGCCGCGAAGGTCGCCGAGCAGCTGGGCGTACGGATGGCCGGGCTCGGCCAGCAGGTGCGCACCCTCTCCGGGGGCAACCAGCAGAAGGTCGTCATCGGCAAGTGGCTGCTCGCGAACACCAGGGTGCTGATCCTCGACGAGCCGACGCGCGGTATCGACGTCGGTGCCAAGGTCGAGATCTACCAGCTGATCAACGAACTGACGGCCGCCGGCGCCGCCGTACTGATGATCTCCAGCGATCTGCCCGAGGTGCTCGGTATGAGCGACCGGGTGCTGGTGATGGCACAGGGCCGGATCGCCGGTGAACTCACGGCCGCCGAGGCCACCCAGGACTCCGTGATGGCGCTCGCCGTCAGCACGAACATCAACACGAACAACAACTCCGTGAACGAAGTGGAGGGCTCCCGTGGCCACTGACACGCTCAAGAGGCCGACGGGCGCGAGTGGCGCCACGAGCGGCCTGCGCCGCGTCCTGCTCGACAACGGGGCGCTCACCGCGCTCATCGTCCTCGTCATCGCGATGTCGGCGCTGTCCGGCGACTTCCTGACGACGGACAACCTGCTCAACGTGGGTGTCCAGGCGGCCGTGACCGCCGTCCTCGCCTTCGGCGTCACCTTCGTGATCGTCTCGGCGGGCATCGACCTGTCGGTCGGTTCCGTCGCCGCGCTGTCGGCCACCGTCCTTGCCTGGGCGGCGACTTCGGAGGGCGTGCCGGTCGCGACAGCGGTCGTCCTGGCCGTCCTCACCGGCATCGCGTGCGGCCTGGTCAACGGCTTCCTGATCTCGTACGGCAAACTGCCGCCGTTCATCGCGACGCTCGCCATGCTGTCGGTGGGGCGCGGGCTGTCCCTGGTGATCTCGCAGGGTTCGCCGATCGCGTTCCCCGACTCGGTCTCGCACCTCGGTGACACGCTGGGCGGCTGGCTGCCGGTGCCCGTGCTGGTGATGGTGGCCATGGGGCTGATCACCGCGTTCGTCCTCGGCCGTACGTACCTGGGCCGTTCCATGTACGCGATCGGCGGCAACGAGGAGGCGGCCCGGCTGTCCGGGCTGCGGGTGAAGCGGCAGAAACTGGCGATCTACGCGCTGTCCGGGCTGTTCGCCGCAGCCGCGGGCATCGTGCTCGCGTCGCGGCTGTCCTCCGCGCAGCCGCAGGCCGCACAGGGGTACGAGCTGGACGCCATCGCGGCGGTCGTGATCGGCGGGGCGAGTCTGGCCGGTGGTACCGGTAAGGCGTCCGGGACGCTGATCGGTGCGCTGATCCTGGCGGTGCTCAGGAACGGCCTCAACCTGCTCTCGGTGTCCGCCTTCTGGCAGCAGGTCGTCATCGGTGTCGTGATCGCTCTGGCGGTGCTGTTCGACACCGTGCGCAGGAAGAGCGGCGCGACGGTGGCGCCGGCCGGGGCGGCCGGTGGCGGTGACCGGCGCAAGCAGGCTCTGACGTACGTGCTGGCCGCTGTGGTCGCGACGGCGGTCGTGGGTGCGACCTCGCTGCTGCACAGCGGCTCGTCGTCCGCGACGAGCCAGAAGGTCGGCCTGTCCCTGTCGACGCTGAACAACCCCTTCTTCGTGCAGATCCGGGCCGGTGCCCAGGCCGAGGCCAAGAAGCTGGGGGTGGACCTGACCGTCACGGACGCCCAGAACGACGCCTCCCAGCAGGCCAACCAGTTGCAGAACTTCACCAGTTCGGGCCTCGGGGCGATCATCGTCAACCCGGTGGACTCGGACGCGACGGGTCCCGCCGCGCGGGCCGTGAACAAGTCCGGTATCCCGCTCGTCGCGGTCGACCGGTCGGTCAACAACGCGGACACGGCCACCCTCGTCGCCTCCGACAACACGGCCGGCGGCAGGCTGGCCGCGAAGTCGCTCGCCGAGAAGCTGGGCGGCACGGGCACGATCGTCGTCCTCCAGGGCCAGGCGGGCACCTCCGCGAGCCGTGAGCGCGGCGCCGGCTTCACCGAGGGGCTGAAGGCCTACCCGGGCATCAAGGTCGTCGCCGAGCAGCCCGCCGACTGGGACCGCACCAAGGGCCTCGACGTCATGACCAACCTCCTCCAGGCCAACCCCGGCATCAGCGGTGTCTTCGCCGAGAACGACGAGATGGCACTCGGCGCGATCAAGGCGCTGGGCGGCAAGGCCGGCACGTCGGTGCAGGTGATCGGCTTCGACGGTACGCCGGACGGGCTGAAGGCGGTCGCCGACGGTTCGCTGTACGCGTCGGTCGCCCAGCAGCCCAAGGAGCTCGGCAGAATCGCCGTGGAGAACGCGCTGCGGGTCGCCGAGGGCAAGGACGTCGAGAAGGCGGTGATGGTGCCGGTGAAGGTCGTCACGAAGGAGAACGTGGCGGCGTTCGGCGGCTGAGCGGGCTCGCCGCTGAAGAGTGGGCAGGCCGCCGGACCCGGTGGAGCGACCGAACTGGGCATTTGGCCGTCTGACCGACCGTCAGCCGGTACAACTGATCTGTATGGGGAGACTGTTCATGTACGACTACGACCTGCTGGTCGTGGGATCGGCCAACGCCGACCTGGTCACCGTGGTCGAGCGGCGGCCCGCGGCCGGTGAGACGGTGCTCGGCTCCGACCTGGTCGTCCACCCGGGGGGCAAGGGCGCCAACCAGGCGGTCGCCGCCGCCCGGCTGGGGGCCCGTACGGCGCTGCTGGCGCGAGTCGGCAACGACGGCCACGGCCGCCTGCTGCTCGACTCGCTGGTGGACGCCGGCGTCGACACGGTGGGCGTACTGGTCGGCGGGGCACCGACCGGGGTCGCGCTGATCACCGTGGACCCGTCGGGCGACAACAGCATCGTGGTGTCGCCGGGCGCCAACGGGCGGCTGGTGCCCGAGGACATCCAGGCCGCGGGGAGCCTGTTCCAGGCGGCGCGGGTGGTGTCGGCACAGCTAGAGATTCCGCTGGAGTCGGTCGTCGAGGTCGTACGGAACCTGGCTCCCGAGAGCCGGTTCGTGCTGAACCCGTCGCCTCCCCGTCCGCTGCCGCGCGAAGTCCTCTCGGCCTGCGACCCGTTGATCGTGAACGAGCACGAGGCCCGGGTGATCGCCGGTGCGGACGCCGAGCTGGGCGACTCGCCGGAGGACTGGGCGAAGACGCTGCTCGCGCTCGGGCCGCGCTCGGTCGTCATCACCCTGGGCGCGCGGGGCGCACTGGTCGCCGTACGGGCCGGGGAGCGGGTACGGGTGCCGTCGGTGCCGGTGGAGGCCGTGGACACGACGGGGGCGGGCGACGCGTTCACCGCCGCACTGGCGTGGCGGCTGGGCGCGGGCGAGTCGTTGGCCCAGGCGGCGGCCTACGCGGCCCGGGTGGGCGCGGCAGCGGTGACGCGGGCCGGCGCCCAGGTGTCGTTCCCGACGGCCGAGGAGGTCGAGGCGCTGTGCTGTGCCTCCCCGGGGGACGACCCCCGGGCCCCCGGCCGCGAAAACAACCCGGGACAGTCGACCGGCGAGGCCTCGCGAGGTGAGTTCCAGTGAAGCGCGGGGGGATCCTGAACCGTCATCTCGCGGGCGCGTTGGCCGAGCTGGGCCACGGTGACGGGGTGCTGGTGTGCGACGCGGGTATGCCGATACCGGCCGGGCCGCGTGTCGTGGACCTGGCCTTCCGGGCCGGGGTGCCGTCGTTCGCGGAGGTGCTCGACGGGTTGCTGACCGAGCTGGTCGTCGAGGGTGCCACGGCGGCGACGGAGGTACGGGAGGCGAATCCGGGGGCCGCGAAGCTGCTGGACGGGCACTTCCCCGAGCCCGCCGCCCTCACGCTCGTCCCGCACGAGCGGCTCAAGGAGCTGTCGGCGGGGGCACGGCTGGTCGTACGGACAGGTGAGGCCCGCCCGTACGCGAACGTGCTGCTGCGGTGCGGGGTCTTCTTCTGAGCCCGGCTCGACGGGCGTGGGGCTTCAGAGACGACTTCGGAGACCGGCTTCAGAGACCCGTACGGGTGAACGTCACATGCGTGACTCCGGTGGGCGAGGAGGTGGCCTCGACCGCGTAGTCCTTCTCCACGCCCTCCAGTCCCTCCCAGAGGCGTACGCCTCGGCCGAGCAGGACCGGGACGACCACGGTGTGCAGTTGGTCGACGAGCCCGGCGGCGAGGAAGTCACGGACCACGGTGGGCCCGCCGCCGATGCGGACGTCCTGGCCGCCCGCCGCCTCGCGGGCCGCGTCGAGCGCCTCGGCGGGCGAGGTGTCGAGGAAGTGGAACGTCGTGCCGCCCTCCATCTCGATCGACGGGCGCGGGTGGTGGGTGAGGACGAAGGTCGGTGTGTGGAACGGGGGGTTGGGTCCCCACCAGCCCTTCCACTCCGGGTCCTCGTGCCAGCCGGGCGGGCCGAACTTGCCGGCGCCCATGATCTCGGCGCCGATCCCGGGCGCGAACTGCTGGGCGAAGGCATCGTCGATGCCCCCGGTCCCGCCGGGCGAGCCGGTCATCTCGTGCCAGAACCGGGTGGTGAACATCCACTGGTGCAGCCTCTCGCCGGCATGGCCGAACGGCGCCTCCAGGGTCTGCCCCTCGCCGGTGCCGAAGCCGTCGAGCGAGATGGTGAAGTTGTGGACGCGGACGAGTGACATGGCCGGCGGCTCCGTTCCTGCGGCTGGTGGGGTGGCGGGACCTCAAGGTAGCCGGAGGCGGTGTCGCCCGCCGGTTGATTCAGCTTGGTCGCGTGTGGTTCAACATTGAGGGGGGGCGCGTACTTCACCGGGCACACCCGGCTGTTGCGCGACGCTATTACGTTCACCGAGGCGGGGAAGCCGAGCACCGCGGCCGTCATGTTCTCGGACGTCATAAGCGCGGGGGCGCTGTCCAACCGGGATACCGGCTTCTTCAACGCGCGGCGGGCGGCGGCGTTGGCGCTCAGCGGTGAGCCGGACGAGGCGGCCCGAGTAGGGAAGTCGTCGGCGGAAGTCGCCCACGACATGAAGTCGGAGCGGACAGTGCGGGTGCTGGGCGAAGTACTCCAGACCCTCGACCGTTGGCGCACCCGTCCGGCGGTGCGGGAGTTCCGTGAGGCTCTGTCGGCATGAACTGACCTTGTTGGTTGGGGGACCAATGAACGTCGATGACTGGTCAGCGATATCGAGCGTTGCGTCAGTGGTATTGGCGTTGGCGGCGATTGCTATCGCCGTACGGGCTCACCAGACGGAGCATCGGCGATCCAGATTTGAGACCGCTCGGAGCCTGCTCCAAGAACTCAACTCTGGTGAGACGGTGGCTGTCCGCCACAATATGGCACGACTCCACTACGGTCACCAACACGAACAGACTCCTGATTTGAGCGATCCAAGCGAGGTGCGCTTGCACTTCGGCGCCTACTACACGATGTTGTGGTGTTTCGAGAGAATCGAAGCAGGGCGAACGTCTCTCGTTGCAGTCGCCGTCGCTACGGTCGTGAT
>NZ_AEJB01000356.1 GCF_000331005.1 Streptomyces turgidiscabies Car8 | reverse complement strand
AACCAGGCCTTCCAGAGCGGTGGATTCGGCGGCACGCCGACCGTTCTGCTCAACGGGAAGAACATCTACCAGGACCAGATGATGACCCCGGCGAAGCTAAGCAGATGGTCGAGGCCGCGGACAAGGCGTAGGGCCTGGGTGTTCCCGGGGTGTTCTCGGGCTTCCCGGGTGCCCCGGGTTCCGCGTCGGGAGCGGGACCCGGGGCACCGCCCGTTATGGAGCCGTTGCCCGGGGCGGCTCACATCCTCCGCGTCCGTCAAGGTAGCGTCGGGACTGCCATGGAAATCGCCTTCATTCCCAGTCCGTCGCGCGGGGTGCTGCACCTTGGGCCCATTCCGCTGCGCGGCTACGCGTTCTGCATCATCATCGGAGTCTTCGTCGCGGTCTGGCTCGGCAACAAGCGCTGGCTCGCCCGCGGTGGCCGACCCGGCACGGTGGCCGACATCGCGGTCTGGGCCGTGCCCTTCGGTCTGGTCGGTGGCCGCCTCTACCACGTGATCACGGACTACGAGCTGTACTTCAGCGAGGGCCGCGACTGGGTGGACGCCTTCAAGATCTGGGAGGGCGGCCTCGGTATCTGGGGTGCGATCGCCCTCGGCGCGCTGGGCGCGTGGATCGGCTGCCGACGGCGGGGTATCCCGCTGCCCGCGTGGGCCGACGCGCTCGCCCCCGGTATCGCCCTCGCACAGGCTTGCGGGCGGTGGGGCAACTGGTTCAACCAGGAGCTGTACGGCCGGGAGACCACCGTCCCCTGGGCCCTGCACATCACCTCCTCGACGGACGGCCGGGTCCCGGGCTACTACCACCCGACGTTCCTGTACGAGTCCCTGTGGTGTGTCGGTGTCGCGCTGCTGGTCATCTGGGCCGACCGCCGCTTCACGCTCGGACACGGGCGGGCGTTCGCGCTGTACGTCGCGACCTACTGCGTGGGCCGCTTCTGGATCGAGTACCTGCGCGTCGACGACGCCCACCACATCCTGGGCATGCGGCTCAACAACTGGACCGCGATCTTCGTCTTCATCGCCGCGGTCGTCTTCTTCGTGCTCTCGGCGAAGAAGCGGCCGGGCCGGGAGGAAGTCGTGGAGCCGGATGTCCCCCACGGTTCGGCGGCGGACGGTACCGAGGGTGCCGGGAGCGATGCGGAATCCGCGGATGTGAAGGCCGAGGCTGAGACCGACAGCGAGGCCGACTCGGCGGACAAGACGGAGGACAAGGCCGAGGACAAGGCCGAGGCGGAGCCGACCAAGAAGGGTTAGGTGTCGGCCGTACGACGATGAGGGCGTCCCGGGAGACCGGGGCGCCCTCCTTCGTCGTTCGGGTCAGGGGCGGTCGCGGTCGGCCAGGGCCAGGGTTCTGCGGGCCCCCGCGACCACCGCCGCGTCGATGAAGCGGCCGTCGGGGAGGGCCTGGGCGCCCTCGTCCGTCGCCGCCGCCTTGACGATCTGCTCGGCGTCCTCGACCTCCTCCGGGGTGGGGAGGTAGGCGCGTTCGATCACCGGGAGTTGGCGGGGGTGAATGGCCGCCCGGCCCAGGAAGCCCAGGGCGCGGCCGTGGGCGCAGGACGCGGCCAGCGTGTCGAGGTCCCGGGTGTCCGGGTGGACCGACTGGGGCGGCGGGGCGAGTCCGGCGGCTCGCGCGGCCACGACGACCCGGGAGCGGCACCAGTCGAGGCCCGCGTCTTCCCGTACCCCCAGGTCGGCCCGTAGGTCGGCCTCGCCGAGCGCGATGCCGTGCAGAGCGGGGTGGGCGGTCGCGATGGCGAAGGCGTGTTCGATACCGAGGGCGGTTTCGAGGAGGGCGTGGAGTGGTGGCCCCGCCTGGGAGGTCGTCCTCGCTGTCGCGGATGTGCGGGTGGCCACGCGTACGACGTCCTGCGGTGTCGTCACCTTCGGGAGCCGTAGGCCGGAGACGCCGGAAAGGTCTTCCAGGGCTCTGAGGTCGCGGGTGGCCAGCGGGCCGTCCAGGGCGTTGATCCGGACGTGGACGGGGACCGGCTGGGGGTCGGTGAGGCGTTCGGCGGTGGCTGTGCGGGCGTACTCCTTACGGTCGGGGGCGACCGCGTCCTCCAGGTCGATGATGATCACGTCGGCGCCGGAGGTGAGGGCCTTGGACACCACCTCGGGGCGGTCGCCTGGAACGTACAGCCAGGTCAGGGGGATGGCCGTCATAGGGCTCCCTCGGTGCGCAGGGCGTCGATCTCGGGTGTGGTCAGGCCCAGTTCGGCGAGTACGGCCGCGGTGTCCGCGCCGTGCGGGCGGCCTGCCCAGCGGATCGCGCCGGGGGTCGCCGAGAGGCGGAAGAGCACGTTCTGCATACGGATCGGGCCGAGTTCGGGGTCGTCGACCGTGGTGATCGTGTCGAGGGCCTGGTACTGCGGGTCGGTCATCACCTCCCGGACGTCCTGGACCGGGGCGACCGCTGCCTCCGCCTTCTCGAAGGCCGCGACGACCTCGGACTGCGAGTGGCGGCCGATCCACGCGCCGACCGCCTCGTCGAGGACGTCCGCGTGGCGGGCGCGGTCGGCGCCGGTGGCGAACCAGGGCTCGTCGATCAGTTCGGGGCGGCCGACCAGACGCATCACGCGCTCGGCGATCGACTGGGCCGATGTCGACACGGCGACCCAGGTGCCGTCGGCCGTGCGGTAGGTGTTGCGGGGGGCGTTGTTCTGCGAACGGTTGCCGGTGCGCGGCTGGACGTGGCCCAACTGGTCGTACCAGAGCGGCTGCGGGCCCAGGACGGTCAGGATCGGCTCGATGATCGCCATGTCGACGACCTGGCCCTCGCCGGTTCGCTCGCGCGCGGACAGTGCCGTCATGACGGCGTACGCCGTGGCCAGGCCCGCGATCGAGTCGGCGAGGCCGAAGGGCGGGAGCGTCGGGGGTGCGTCCGGCTCGCCGGTGATCGCGGCGAAGCCGCTCATCGCCTCGGCGAGGGTGCCGAAGCCGGGGCGATGAGCGTACGGGCCGAACTGGCCGAAGGCGGTGACCCGGGCGAGGACCAGGCGTGGGTTGGCGGCGGACAGCTCCGGCCAGCCCAGGTCCCATTTCTCCAGGGTGCCCGGACGGAAGTTCTCGATCACGACGTCGGCGGTGGCGGCGAGCCGGAGGAGGGTGGTCCGGCCGCCGGGGCGGGAGAGGTCGAGGGTCATCGTGCGCTTGTTGCGGCCCAGCAGCTTCCACCAGAGGCCGATGCCGTCCTTGGCCGGGCCGTGGCCCCGGGACGGGTCCGGCTTCACGGGATGCTCGATCTTGATCACCTCCGCGCCGAAGTCGCCGAGCATGGTGGCGGCCAGCGGGCCGGCGAACAGAGTGGCCAGGTCGAGAACGCGGAGGCCGGCGAGGGGGGCCGCGGAAGAGGTCGCGCGGGGTGTGGAGGCGGTCGGTTCCGTTGTGGTCGGTCGCGGTGTGTTCATGACGTGTACCGGGCCTCGGTGTCGGTGCCCGCGCTCTTGCCGCCGGGGGCGTGGGTGAGGGTGAGGGAGTGGGTCAGTCGGGCGAGGGTGTCGAAGCCGGTTCCGTCGAAGTCCGCGACAGAGGTGGCGAGTCGGTTCTTCAGGGGGCCGGTCCAGCGGTCGGGGAGGGCGGCGGGGGAGCCCGCGAGAAGGGCGGCGACGCTGCCGGCGGTCGCCCCGTTGGAGTCGGTGTCCCAGCCTCCGGACACGGCACGGCAGATGGAGCCGGTGAAGTCGCCGTCGGCGTGGGTGAGCGCGGCGGCGATCAGGGCGGTGTTGGGGACGGCGTGGACCCAGTGGTGGGTGGCCGCGTGGGTGGCGTGCAGTTCGTCCACGACGGTCGTGAAGTCACGCTGGGATGCGGCCAGTCGGATGCCGTGGCGGACCGCTTCGGCCAGGCGGGAGCGTGGGGGGACCACTGTCAGGCCGGTGCGCAGGCAGGTGTGGATGTCATGGGTGCCGGTGGCGGCCACGGCGATGGTGGCCGCCGTGAACATCGCCGCGTAGACGCCGTTCGCGGTGTGGGTGAGGGTGGCGTCGCGGTACACCTGTTCGGCGGCGCCGGCCGGGTCGCCGGGGTTGGTCCAGCCGTGCACGTCGGCCCGGATCAGGGCGCCGATCCATTCGCGGAACGGGTTGCGGTGGCGGGCGGTGAGCGGGGGTTCGAGGCCGCAGAGGAGGTTGCGGTAGGCGATGCGCTCGGCCGTGAAGGTGCGGCCTGCGGGGAGTTCGTCGAGCCAGAGCCGCGCCACGTCGGTGGTGGTGAAGCGGGGGCCGTGGCGTTGGAGCAACAGAAGACCCAGAAGCGGGTAGTTGAGGTCGTCGTCCTCGGGCATGCCGTCGATGTTCTCGGCGAGTGAGGTGGTCGCCGACCGGCGGTTCCAGGGGTGTGCCGTCGCGAGTTCCTCGGGGACCCCTTTGGCGGTGAACCAGGTGTTCAGGGGCCAGTTGCCGGTGGACAGGGCGAGTTGGCGGATGGCGGTGAGGGGGAGTTTCTCCACGGGTTTGCCGAGGAGGCAGCCGGCCGCTCTGCCCAGCCAGGCGGCCTCCAGGCCCTGGACGGTGGGCGCGGGCCGGGGCTGGGCGGCCGGTGTGGGCCAGTCGGGGCAGAGCGCACGGATCCGGGGCAGGTCCGTCGGTTCGTCGTCCGCCAACCTGCTCGGCAGATCGGCCAGTTCATCGAGCAGGTCCTCGGCCAGCAGCCGCAGGTAACGGGAGACCGGCCCGGACGACGCGCCCGCGCCGGCCGGGGCTTCCGGTCCGCCCGCCGCTCGCCAGCGGGCGGCGATTCTGCCGGGCTCTCGGCCGTCCTGGGCCGCCTGGCGCAGCTCGTGGCCGATCAGGTCCTCCGGCTGGACCCAGGTCAGTCGGAGCATCCCGCACTCCTGAGCCGGGCGAACGCCCCTTCGTGGGAACGGCGTTGGCGCACGTCCCGGTCGAAGATCTCCCGGGTGACCTCGGTCAGGGTCCGGGCGGGTTCCCACAGGTCGAGACGGCTCGCCTCCGCGACCGTCTTCGACCAGTCGGACGGCACCTCGGAGCCCAGCGCCCCGGCGAGTGCCCCGGCCATCGTGGCGATCGAGTCGCAGTCGCGGCCGTAGTTCACCGAACCCAGCACCGCATGCCGGAAGTCGCCGCCCGACACCACCAACATGCCCAGAGCCACCGGGAGTTCCTCGATCGCGTGGAGACGGGACGGGCGACGTGCGCCCAGCGACGGGCTGCGGTAGTCCGCGCCGACCGTGTCGTACGGAGTCACCGCCTCCCGCAGGGGCCGCAGCGCCGACTCGAAGTCCGAGTAGCGGGAGGCGACTTCGCACACCGCCTCGATCGCCGCCCGCGTGCCGTCCTTCGCCACGGAAAGGCACGTCCCGATCACCGAGTCGGGGGTCGCGTCCGGGGCGCAGGCCGCCGCCACCGCCGCCGCGAAGACGGCCGCCGCCTCCCTGCCGTACGAGGACTGGTGGGCGCCCGCGAGGTCGAGGGCCTCGGTGTACGCGCCCGCCGGGTTGGCCGCGTTGACCAGGCCGACCGGGGCCATGTACATCGCCGCACCGCAGTTGACGATGTTGCCCACGCCTGCCTCGCGGGGGTCGATGTGGCCGTAGTGGAGCCGGGCCACCAGCCATTTCTCCGCGAGGAAGATGCGCTGCAGGGGGAGTGCCTCGGCCTCCAGCTCCGGGATCCAGCGCGGGTTGGTCATCAGGTCGGGGACCAGGTGGTCGGCGATCGAGTACGCGTCCAGATGGTCGCGGACCTGGGCGTACACCCGTACCAGCGCATGGGTCATCAAGGTGTCGTCGGTGACGTGGCCGTCGCCCTTGTGGTACGGGGCGATCGGGCGGGCCGTGCGCCAGGCGTCCCCGTTCCAGGGGCCGACGATGCCGTGGACGCGGCCCGCGTGGCGTTCGAGGATCTGCTCGGGGGTGTAGCCCTCGACGGGCCCGCCGAGCGCGTCGCCGACGGCCGCGCCGACCAGCGCGCCGGTGATCCGCTCTTCCAGACCGACGGCCTGGCTTTCTTGTCTTTTGGGCGTCATGTCGCGAATCATCCTCCAGGGGTGACCCGTTGTGTGGCTTCCAGGAGTTCGGCGAGTTCCACGAGGTCGGTGCCGGTAAGCCTGGGAAGTGCGCAGCCGGAGAGGGTGCGGCAGGCGTCCCGCCAGGCCGCCGGGATCGAGGCGCCGCCGCCCAGCGCGCCGGTGAGGGCGCCCGCGAGTGCCGGGGCCGAGTCCGCGACCCGTGACAGACAGGCCGCCGCCGGGACCGCTTCGGCGATCCGGCCCTGTGCCGCGGTGGCCAGCGCGAGGGCGACCGGGACCGTTTCGGCGGCGGCGATGCCGTAGCTGTAGACGTGGTCCACGATCTGGTGTTCCAGGAGTGGGACCAGGGCGAACGCGCTCTCCGCGTCCTCCGCCAGCTTCAGCGCGTGGCGGGCGTTGCGACCGATCTCGGTGCACTCCGGGAGTTCCGCCAGCGCGGCTGACACGCAGGCGTCCACCTCCTCGCCGATCAGTGCCAGTGAGAGTGCCGCCGCCATCGCGCGGGCGCCGTGGACACCGTCACCGTCCTGGGTGTAGCGGGCGTCGAACTCGGCCAGTTCGGCGGCGAGTCGGGGGTCGCCCGGGTGGGCCACCGCCAGCACGCAGGCCCGTACGCAGGCCGCGTCGTCGAAGTAGTGCGGGTTGTCGTGGCCGGTGGCCGGGGGGCGCAGCCCGGCGGCGAGATTGCCGAGGCCGGCCCGTACGGAGATTCGGGCGCGCAGGGGCAGCACCGCGGACTCGATCTCGGGGGCTCGGTCGGCGGCGGCCGCGACCTCGCCGGCGACGGCGTTCCAGGCCAGGTCGATGGCGGCCCGCGCCCGGCGTTCCCGGCTCAGGTCGCCCAGCACCCCGTCGTCCCCGGCCCGCAGCAGGGCCTCGGCCGCGAACGCGGCCCACTCGGCGTCGTCCGAGGGGCCGAGGCGGAGCGGTTCCGGGGGCTGGTTGAGGGCGATCGGCACGGGGAGGGTGGTGGTCGCGTTCTGCTCCGCGAAGGTGTCCAGTTCGCGGGTGAGGCGGCGGGTCCACTCGGGCATCCGGGCGGCTCGGTGGCGGGCGGCGGGCCAGCCGGCGGCGTCGCCTGCGGCCAGGCCGAGCAGGAGTCCCTCGGTGCGGCGGCTGGTCATGGGCGGACCTCGGCTTCGGTTCCGGTGTGGGGGTGGGTGGTTTGTTTCGCCCCCGCCGCCCCTACCCGTCCCATCCTC
>NZ_AEJB01000355.1 GCF_000331005.1 Streptomyces turgidiscabies Car8 | reverse complement strand
GGCGCCCCGGCGCGCCGCAGGCGCGCCCTTGAGGAAGTGAAGGCTGTTTCGACCGATGCCCGTTGGCACTCAGGCGCGGGTACGTCGGGTGGGTTGCTTGTCGGCGGTGATCCGGTAGGCGAATTCGGCACGGTCCGCCCCGGTGCGCAGCTCTTCGAGGATCAGCGGGCGGCCGTCGGCGCCGTGCGTGACGCGGGCCAGGTGCATTACCGGGGTCGCGTCCGGGAGACGGAGTGTGGTCCGCTCATCGGGCAGCGGCATGCGGGCCCGTACGGTCTCTGTCCACGACAGCTTGTGCCCGTCCTCGGTGAGCAGTCCGTAGATCGCGGCCGGTCGCGTGGAGGGCTCCTCGGCAAGCGGCGGGATGGCTTCGGCGGTCGTGAACGGGATCAGTGTGCGGTGCATGGCGCGCGTCCCAGAACCTGGGTCGATCAGGAGACGATCACATCCGAACAGGGCTTCTTCCGCGCCGAGTTGGAGCAGTCGGCCGGTGTCCTTCGTCGTGCGGGTGCGGTAGGTGCTGGGCTCTTCGACCTCATCCCAGACATCGCCGTTCGGCAGCGCGAACGTGCCGTCGGCGGTGCGGGTGATACGGCGTTCGAGAATGAGGGAGGGCTGCCCGGTGGAACGGACGAAGCTCCCTTTGCCGTGGCGGACGTCGATCAGGCCTTCCGCTCGCAGGGCCGCGATGGCGTTGCGGACGGTGGGGCGGGATACGCCGTAGCGGGCCATGAGCTGGGCCTCGGACGGCAACAGGGAATCGGGGGCGAACTCGCCCGACAGGATCGCTTCCCTGATGGCGGCGGCCACCTGCTGGTAGAGGGCTCCGGGGCGCTGGATCTCCGACATGGCGGCATCTCCGGGTTCAGGTCGTAGTCACGTCGCACGCGCGACATCACTCGTCAGCATAAGTAGTTGCGTCCTCGCCGTACAGCACTTCATAGTCTTCACTCGTAAGGACAAGTGACGTCTGGATGTGTCAGGCGTCCTCATCGGCCAAGGAGGCCAACGACATGCAGTCCATTCCCGTGGACACCGGGCGGCTCGGCGTACTGCGCTGCGCCATCGCACCCGAAGCAAAGATCAGCAACCAGGAGACACAGGAGGTCAAGAAGGACCGGGACGGCAACCCCGTCTACACCGTCGCCGTCACTGTGCGCCAGGACCGGCGGCGCATCTCCGTCATCGAGATCGCCGTCACCGGCGAACCCAAAGGCATCGAGGAAGGCATGATCCTCAAGGTCACCGGGCTCACCGCGTTCATGTGGGCGATGGGCGACCGGCACGGCGTCAGCTTCCGCGCCGACGCCATCACCCCCATCTCCGGTGCCTTAAAGGCCGGTGGTGCCTGATGACCGCCATCCTCGCACTCGCCCTCGGGCTGGCCGTCCTCGGCTGGGTACTGGGCGGCAGTGACCTGCTGCGGCAGCACCGCCCGGTCTGGCACTGGTACCTCGCCGGATACCCGGCCGCTGCCTGGCGGGTGGTGTTCACCTGGCGCAAGATCGCGATGCTCACCGACCTGGCCGTGTCCCGCCGTCCGCCGCGCGGGCTGCTCGGCGACCTGGTCGTCAAGGGCGATCCGCTGCGGCCGGTGGCGCCGAAGATCTCGTTCCCCCGTCCGACGCGTGCGGGGCTGACCGTGATCGTGCGGCTGCACGCGGGCCAGACCCCGACCATGTACCTCAAGGCTGCCGATGCCCTCGTCCACGCGTGGAAAGTGCACGCGGTGCGGGTCACCTCCCCGGAACGGGGGCTGGTGCTGCTGACGGCGACGGCCACCGATCCACTGCAACGCCCCGGTCTGGCGACCGCACCGCCGGCACTGCTCTCGGCTCTGATCGGGGTGTTGGAGAGCGGGGGCGCCTGGGTGGTGGATCTTCTGGTGGTGCCGCACTGGCTGATCGCCGGGGCTACCCGGTCGGGCAAGTCGACCCTGCTGGCCCGGCTGATCACCCAACTCGCCCCGCAGTCGGTCGCGTTGGTGGGCATCGACTGCAAGGGCGGCATGGAACTGGGCCTGTTCGCTGACCGGTTGAGCGCGCTGGCGACCTCCCGTCGGGAGGCGGTCGCGGTGCTGGCCGCGTTGGTGGTCGAGATGCAGGACCGGATGGGCGTCTGCCGGACGGCTGGTGCCCGCTCGATTTGGGAACTGCCCGTCAGGTTCCGGCCCGTACCGGTCGTGGTGATCGTCGACGAGATCGCGGAACTCTACCTGTCCGACGGCAGACGCGAGAGCAAAGCAGAAGCCGAGCAGTGCTCCACCCTCCTGCTGCGCCTGGCACAGCTCGGGGCCGCACTCGGCCTGCACCTGGTGGTGGCCGGGCAACGCGTCGGCTCGGATCTCGGCCCCGGGGTCACCGCGCTGAGGGCGCAGCTCGGGGGACGGATCTGCCACCGGGTCAACGACCCCGGCACCGCCGAAATGATCCTCGGCGACCTCAACAAGGACGCGGTGGCCATAGCGCAGTCGATCACCGCTCAGGAACTGGGCGTGGCCGTGTGCACCGGACCGGACGGCGGCTGGAACCGCGCCCGCTCCCACCTCACCCCCACCCAAGAAGCCGTAGCGGTCACCCGTAAGCACGCGGGCCTGGTGCCCGAACTGCCCACCGTCACCCGCGCACTTGCCGCCCTCGAAGGAGACTCCCAATGATCAGCACAGGTGCCGCCGTGTCCCTCGTCGTGGTCTTCGGGATCATCACCTTCCTCCTCGTCCGCGCCCGCGACGTCCGCGCCTGGGAAGCCGTCTGCATCGCCCTGTTCGGCCTCTACCTCGGCCAGACCCCCGTCAGCCTCACCATCAACGGCTTCGTCACCTGGGTCCTCAGCGGCTTCTCCCACTTCTAGACCACGCAGGAAGGGACGTACGGCCATGCCCATGCGCCGCGTGAGATGCACCGTCTGCAAGGGCGACGGAGCACGC
>NZ_AEJB01000354.1 GCF_000331005.1 Streptomyces turgidiscabies Car8 | reverse complement strand
ACCGGCACCCCCCAGCCGGTCAACACCCCGGCCGACGACCTCGACGCCACCGGCGCCTGAGACCCCCGAACAGGCCGGCCCAAGGGGCGCGAGGAACCGCGCGACCAGCCACGACGACGCCACAGCGACCCGACAACCCCCACGGCCGCGCCGACGCAGCACATGAGCGCGTCCAGCAAACTCCACAACGACCCAGCGGCACCCCCAAGGGGCGCGAGGAACCGCGCGACCAGCCACGACGACGCCACAGCGACCCGACGACCCCTCACGGCCCCTGCTCGCCGAAGCCGAACCCACCCCGGCGGCAGTGACCCCCTCACTCCCCGGCGTACCTCTCGCGCAGCTCCACCTTGCGCACCTTCCCCGACACCGTCATCGGGAAGGCGTCCAGCACCCGCAGCCGGCTCGGGATCTTGTAGTGGGCCAACCGCCCCTCGCAGAAGGCCTGTAGCTCGGCGAGGGTGAGCGGTTCGGTGTCCTCGTGCGGGATGACACAGGCCAGGACCTCCTCGCCGTACCGCTCGTGCGGCACTCCGACCACCTGGACGTCGGCGATCTTCGGATGGGCGTACAGGAACTCCTCGATCTCGCGCGGGTAGATGTTCTCGCCACCCCGGATGATCATGTCCTTGATGCGGCCGACGATCTCGACGTAACCGTCCTCGCGCATCACCGCGAGGTCGCCGGTGTGCATCCAGCGGCCGGGGTCGACCGACTCGGCGGTCTTCTCGGGCTCCTGCCAGTAGCCGAGCATCACGCTGTAGCCCCGGGTGCACAACTCTCCTGCCGTGCCTCGCGGTTGGGTGGTTCCGTTCGCCGGGTCGACGACCTTGACCTCGATGTGCGGCAGGACCCGGCCGACCGTGCCGGTGCGGTGCTCCAGGTCGTCGTCCCGGCGCGTCTGGAGCGACACCGGGGACGTCTCCGTCATGCCGTAGCAGATGGACACCTCGGCCATGTGCATCTCGGCGACCACCCGTTTCATCACCTCGACCGGGCAGGGCGAGCCCGCCATGATGCCGGTGCGCAGCGACGACAGGTCGTACGTCGCGAAGTCGGGGAGGTTCAGCTCCGCGATGAACATGGTCGGTACGCCGTACAGCGAGGTGCAGCGCTCCTCGGCCACCGCCCGCAGGGTCGCCGCCGGTTCGAAGGACGGGGCGGGGATCACGACGCACGCGCCGTGCGAGGTGGCCGCGAGATTGCCCATCACCATGCCGAAGCAGTGGTAGAAGGGTACCGGGACACACACCCGGTCCTGCTCGGTGTAGGAGATCGACTCCCCCACGAAATAACCGTTGTTGAGGATGTTGTGGTGGGAGAGCGTGGCCCCCTTGGGGAAGCCGGTCGTGCCCGAGGTGTACTGGATGTTGATCGGGTCGTCGCAGGACAGTTCCGGGAACGGAACCGGGGTGCCGCGCGCGAGCAGCGCGTCCCAGCTCGGGTCCCCGATGAACACGGTCTCCCGCAACTGCGGGCATCTGCCCCGCACTTCCCCGACCATCGCCCGGTAGTCACTCGTCTTGTGGCCGAGGGAGGCGAAGAGCAGCGAGCTCCCCGACTGGTTGAGGACGTACTCGACCTCGTGGGTGCGGTAGGCCGGGTTGATGTTCACCATGACCGCGCCGATCCGCGCGGTGGCGTACTGGACCAGCACCCATTCGGGGCAGTTGACCGCCCAGATGCCCACCCGGTCGCCTGCGGCGATGCCGCTCGCGATCATCGCGTACGCCAACTCGTCGACGTCCGAGCCGAGTTGCTCGTACGTCCAACGTCGGCCGGAGGGTACGTCGACCAGCGCCTCACGATCGGGCCACCTCGCGGCGGCCCGGTCCAGGTTGACGCCGATCGTGTCTCCCAACAGCGGGGTGCCGCTGGTCCCGTGGGCGTAGGAAGTCACCGGAAGTCCTCCTCGCGGTACTCGCTGTCCGAACCCGCCGCCGTCGCCTCGCGCAGTTCGATCCGGCGGATCTTGCCGGACACGGTCTTGGGCAGGTCGGCGAACTCCAGCCGGCGCAGCCGCTTGTAGGGGGCGAGGACCTCACGGCTGTGCTCGAACAGCACCTTCGCGGTGTCGGGCCCCGGCTCCCAGCCCGCCGCGAGCACGACGTACGCCTTCGGTACCGACAGGCGCAGTTCGTCCGGCGCCGGGACCACGGCGGCCTCCGCGACCGCCTCGTGCTCAAGGAGCGCGCTCTCCAGCTCGAAGGGGGAGATCTTGTAGGCGGACGCCTTGAAGACGTCGTCGGACCGGCCCACGTAGGTGATGTAGCCGCCCGCGTCGCGGGAGCCGATGTCCCCGGTGCGGTAGAAGCCGCCGGCCATCGCCTCCGCGGTCAGGTCGGCGTCGCCGTGGTAGCCGGTCATCACGCCGACCGGGCGGGTGGAGAGGTCGAGCGCGATCTCCCCCTCGGGCGCGCCCGGTTCACCCGAGACGGGGTCGAGGAGGACGACCCGGTAGCCGGGACTCGGGCGGCCCATGGAGCCCGTCTTCAGGGGCTGGCCGGGGCTGTTGGAGACCTGGACGGCGGTCTCCGTCTGGCCGAAGCCGTCCCGGATGGTGACGCCCCAGAAGCGGCGCACCTGCTCGATGACCTCGGGGTTGAGCGGCTCCCCCGCGGCCACGACCTCGCGCGGCGGGGTGCGCAGCTGGGTCAGGTCGGCCTGGATGAGCATGCGCCAGACGGTCGGCGGGGCGCAGAAGGAGGTGACGCCCGCGCGGTCCATCTCCGCCATCAGCCGGGTGGCGTCGAAGCGCGTGTAGTTGTGGATGAAGACGGTGGCCTCGGCGATCCAGGGCGCGAAGAGGTTGGACCAGGCGTGCTTGGCCCAGCCGGGCGAGGAGATGTTCAGGTGCACGTCGCCGGGCTTGAGGCCGATCCAGTACATGGTCGCCAGGTGCCCGATCGGGTACGAGGCGTGGGTGTGCTCGACGAGCTTGGGCCGGGCGGTCGTGCCGGAGGTGAAGTACAGCATCAGGGGGTCGTCGGCGTGGGTCGGCCCGTCGGGCGTGAACTCGGCGGGCGCGTCGTACGCGTCCTCGTACCGCTGCCAGCCCTCGGGGGCGCCGCCCACCGCGATCCGGGTGTAGCGGCCGGGGACCTCGTCGAACTTGCCCGTGTCCTCGGCGCGGACCAGGACGTGGGAGACCCGGCCGCGGTCCACCCGGTCGCGGAGATCGGCGGGGCCGAGCAGTGGGGTGGCGGGAATGACGACGGCGCCGATCTTCATCGCGGCGAGGGCCGTCTCCCACAGCTCGGTCTGGTTGCCGAGCATGACGAGGACGCGGTCCTCGGGGCGGATTCCGAGCCCGCGCAGCCAGTTGGCGACCCGGTTGGAGCGGGCCGACATCTCGGCGAAGGACACCTTGGCCTCGGAGCCGTCCTCCTCGACGATGTGCAGGGCGGTGCGGTCGTTCCCGTCCGCGATGACGTCGAACCAGTCCAGGGCCCAGTTGAAGCGCTCGGGGCGCGGCCAGCTGAAACCCTCGTACGCGGTGGCGTAGTCCTCGCGATGGGTCAGCAGGAAGTCCCGCGCCTCGCGGAACTGCTCGGTCACCGTCGTCATCAGTCCTCCTCGATCCCGGACCATTGCCCGGCGACACTCTGACATCGTGTAATCCGTGATGCAGGTCTCACTACCCCCGAACGGGGGTGAGTGCGACGTACGACCGGCGAACACCACGAGCGGGCCGCGACGAAGGGGCGATGACGTGGCAGCAGACACGGCTGAGGCGACTGAGGTGCGGCGGGCGCTGGCCCGGCTGCGGCGGGTGACCGGGCTGCCGGTGGCCTTCGGCGGGCTGGTGGAGACCGGGCGCCGGCACATGCGCATCAGCGAACTGAGCGGCACCTCGACCCAGGCGCTGCGCGCGCTCGCGGTGACCGCGGGCAACGGCCTGGGCGGCAAGGCCGTGGCCCTGGCCCGCCCGTGCGCGGTGACGGACTACTCCGTCTCGCGGCAGATCAGCCACGAGTACGACATCCCGGTGGCCGCCGAGGGCCTGCGCTCCGTGGTGGCGGTCCCGGTCGTCGTACGGCGCCGGGTGCGCGGAGTGCTGTACGGCGCCCTGCGCACCGCTCTGCCCCTGGGTGACCGCATGATCGGCGCGACGGTCGAGGCGGCCCGGGACGTGGAGCAGGCGCTCGTCGTACGGGACCAGGCGCGGGAGCTGCTGGCGGTGGCGCGGCCGGAGCCCGCCGGTGCCCGGGGGCCGGGCGACGGGGCGTGGGAGCAGGTCCGGGAGGCGCATGCGGCGTTGCGTGCGCTGGCTCCGCGGATCACCGATCCGGAGCTGCGGGACGCGCTGCTCGACGCGTGCGGTCTGCTGGCCCCGGGGCGGCCGGTGGACGGGGCCGAGCTGGCGCCGCGTGAGCTGGACGTCCTGGCGTGTGTCGCCTCGGGTGCCTCGAACGCGGTCGCCGCGGAGCGGCTGGGGCTGCGCCCGGAGACGGTGAAGGGGTATCTGCGCTCGGCGATGCGCAGACTCGGCGCCCACTCGCGTGGGGAGGCTGTCGTGGCGGCGCGGCGGGCGGGGCTGCTGCCCTGAGGCCCGCCATATGCCCCGGGGTATCGCCGGTCCGCGCCGAGGTCTGTCGTCACGCTCCGCACACGTATACGGTGTATTCATTCACTTGTGACTTGAATTTTCCGATGCCTCAACCGTCCTGTTATTCGGCTCACCACGTCGCCGGTCCGAAATTCAAAGATCTGTTGCCTAATATTGGGGCCCACACGACACAGGAGGGGAGCGGTGACCGTGCGACGGGACTTCCAGGAGCCTGGCCGATGCCGCTCTGACCTGCTCATCGGCCGGGAAGAAGCGCTCATCGGGGCGCGCGAGCAACTGTCGCGCGGCGGCAGCGTGCTGCTGCACGGACCGGCCGGAATAGGAAAGTCGACCGTCCTGCGGACATTGGCCGCGGAATACGGCGAATCGGCACGGACCGTGTTGCGTTGCTCCGCCACGGAGTCCGAATCCCATCTCCCCTTCCTCGCACTCGCCGATCTTCTCGGTCTCGCCCTCGACGAGGTGGCCGGCCAGCTGCCCGTCGCCCAGCGTGTCGCCCTGGAGTCGGCGCTCACCGGCCGTGGCGAGTCCACGCTCCAGCGCGACGGCCTCGCCCTGCGGCTCGCGGTGCTGTCGGCGCTGCGCGCGCTGGCCGCCAAGGGCCCCGTCCTCGTCGTCGCGGACGATCTCCAGTGGCTGGACACCGCCAGCACCGAACTCCTCGGGTTCGCCGCCCGGCGGCTGGGCGACGACCCGGTCCGGATGATGTTCGCGGGGCGGACGGACGGACAGGAGTACGACCGCTATCTACGCGCGTCCACGCCGGACACCCTGGCGGTCCGGGTGAACCCGCTGACCCGCGCCCAGGTGGAGGCACTCCTGGAACACCGGGGCTACAACCTCCCGCGTTCGACCGTGCGGGAGATCCACCGCACCAGCGCAGGCAACCCGCTGTACGCCCTCGAACTGGGCCGCGCCCTGGCCGAGAACCCCACGCCCCCGCGCCCGGGCGAGCCGCTGCCGGTGCCGACCTCGCTGCGCGCGCTGGTGCTCAGCCGCCTGGAGATGCTGTCCGACGACGCCCGCCGCACCCTCCTCGTGGTGAGCGCCGGCGCCCGCCCGACGCTGGCCCTGCTGCACGCGGCCGGCCGGAAGAACGCCGAGTCCGAGACCGCCCAGGCCGCCGCCCTCGGACTGCTGGCGACGGAGCCCGAGGGCCCGGCCGTACGGTTCGCGCATCCCCTCGTCTCGGCCGCGCTGTACGCGGAGGCCAGCGCCCAGGAGCGCCGGGCCGCGCACGCCGCGCTGTCCACGGCCGCGTCCGACCCCATCGAGCGGGCCCGGCACCTCGCCCTCGCCACCGACGGCACGGATCCGGAGGTGGCCGCACGTCTCGCCGAGGCCGCCGCGCTGGCCCGGGACCGAGGAGCACCGACGGTGGCCTCCTCGCTCGGGCTGCTGGCCGCCCGGTACACCCCGGCGGACAGCGTGCCGAACCCCGACGAACACCGGCTGCGGGCCGCCGAGGACGCGATCACCGCGGGCGAGCTGGACCTCGCGCGGGACGTCGCCCGCCAGGTGCTCGCCCGGACCACGGTGCCCGCCGAACGCGTACGAGCCTGGATCATCGTGATCGACACGGCGGGCCACGCCATGACGGAGGTCGACGCCGTCTTCCCGCAGGCGCTGGCCGACGCGGGCGACGACCCGCGGCTGCTCGCCCTGATCCATTACCAACTGGCCTGGCGGGCACTGCTCGTGGAGGGCGACTTCGCCGAGTGTCGTGAGGAGGCGGCCCGTTCGGCGGAGCTCGCCGCACAGGGCGGCGACCGGCACACGGAGCTGATGTCGCTCTCCTTCCAGGCCCAGACCGAGACCCTGATGGGCCACCCGGACGCGCCCGCGACCATCAAGCGCGCACTGAAGGAGCCCCAGGACCCGCAGGTGACCGTCCACCACAACGGCATCGGGTCGGCCCGCTTCCGGTGGCTGATCATGAGCGACCAGCTGCCCGAGGCGCGGGCCACCATCACCACCCTGCTGCGCGAGGTGCGCCGGCGCGGGTCGGTCGAGAGCGAGGTGCACTTCCTGCGCGGCCTCGCCGAGACCGAACTGCGCTGCGGGCACTGCGGCCGGGCACTGGACGTGGCCCGGGAGAGTCTGCGGCTGGCCCGGGACACCGGCATCGGCGAGGTCGCCTCCGCGATGCTCGCCGCCCTGGCGGAGGCGTCCGGCGGTGACGTGGACCGGGCGCTGGCACTGGCCCGCGAGTCCGTCGAGCACGCCGAGGAGAACGGTGACCTGATCTATCTGTCCCGGGCCCAAGCGGCCCTGGGGTACGCCCGGCTGGTCGCCGGGGACGCGCCGGGCGCGGTGCAGTCACTGCGCAGGGCAAGGGAGTTGGAGCACGATCTCGGCGTCGACGACCCGGCACGCGGACGCTGGCAGGGTGACCTCGCGGAGGCGCTCGTCCGCGTCGGCGAGCTGGCCGAGGCGCAGGAGGTCATCGACGTGTCCCGTGCGCACGCGCTGCGGCTGGGGCGCGAGAGCGTGCTCGCGGTGCTCGACCGGGCCGAGGCGATGGTGCGCGCCGCGCGTGGCGAACACGATGCCGCTGTCGCCCAGTTGACGTCCGCGCAGGACCGGCTCGCCAAGCTGGGCTACGGACTCGAGGAGGCGCGGGCCGCCCTCGCCCTGGCCGAGCTGCGCACCGGACCGCCGGGGCCCGGATCCGTCCCCGCCCCTACCTCGTACGACGAGGCGGCACGTCTGTTCAGACGCTCCCGCGCACTGCCCTGGCTGCGCCGGGTGGACGCGGCCACCGTGCCGACCCCCGCCCCGCAGCCCCTCGTTCAGCAGCCACAGGCCGCCGCCGCGCTCGACGGGCTCGCCGCGATGGAACGTCAGGTCGCGGCGCTCGTCATGGAGGGCGCGACCAACCGCGAGATCGCCGGGCGCCTGTTCATCAGCGTCAAGACGGTCGAGGCGACCCTCACCCGGGTGTACCGGAAGCTGGGGATCCGGTCCCGGGTGGACATCGTCCGGCTGGCGGCGGGACGCCACACCAACTGACGCCCATGTACCCGCCGTTGACGCCCGCGTACCCGCCGTACGGTCGTGTGCCTGCGCGCGATCCATCCTTGCGCTCTCACCGTACCGTGCCGTCGACCCCGTACGACCGAGGGTTTTCCCTCCCCCAACTCCCCTAGGGGGTTCCCTCATTGGGAGGGGCCTTATCCGGCTCCTACCTTGTGGATGTGCCGCACGCCGGGCATACGGAGCCGCCCCCAGGGCTCCGTGCACGACCCCCCACCCGCGCGTCCCCCCACCGGCAATCCCCACAAGAGGAGAACCCATGTTCGGGCTCGCCCGTGCCAAGAAGGCCGCCGCAGTTCTGGTGGCCACCGCCGCCGCCGCATCGACCGCGCTGATCGCCGCCCCCGGGGCGGTCGCCGCACCCCAGCCCATCGTCGGCGGTACGACGACCACCGCGTCGGCGTACCCGTACGTCATGCAGATCACGGACGCCTCGCAGAACCAGTTCTGCGGTGGCACCCTCGTCTCGGCGACCAAGGTCGTGACCGCCGCCCACTGCATGGTCGGCGAGACGACGAGCAGCGTCAGAGTCGTCGGCGGCCGTACCTACCTCAACGGCACGAACGGCACCGTCAGCAAGGTCACCAAGATCTGGATCCACCCGAGCTACACGGACGCCACCAACGGCGACGACGTGGCCGTACTGACCCTCGCCACCTCGATGCCGTACACCACGGCGTCGTACGTCACCTCGTCCCAGACCAGTGTGTACGCGGCCGGCACCACGGCCCGCATCATCGGCTGGGGCACCACCTCCTCCAACGGGAGCTCTTCCAACCAGCTGCGTACGGCGACGGTCCCGACCGTCTCCAACTCCAGCTGCTCCAGCTCGTACGGTTCCAGCTACATCGCGAGCGACATGGTCTGCGCCGGCTACACAGCCGGTGGCGTTGACACCTGCCAGGGCGACAGCGGCGGCCCGCTGATGATCGGCGGCGTCCTGGCAGGTATTACTTCCTGGGGAGAGGGCTGCGCGGCGGCCGGCTACCCCGGGGTCTACACCCGGCTGACCACCTTCTCCAGCCTGGTGGCGACGCAGGTCGCGTCGTAACCACCAGCGCTGCGGTCGCCACAGTCTCCCGAGTACCCCTCGGGTGAATGCCAGGGG
>NZ_AEJB01000353.1 GCF_000331005.1 Streptomyces turgidiscabies Car8 | reverse complement strand
CGACTTCCGCACGGCACCCCGAAATCCGTAACGCACAAGGAACTTGCCCCATGACCCTGATGGATCAGGCGACCGCCCTCCCCGCCCGGCAGACACTGCCGGCCGAGGAGCGGCACGCCACCGAGCTCGCCTTCCTCGCCGCCCACGACGACGGTCCGCGCCCGCCCCGCTGGGCGCTGACGCCCCGCGCCGTGGTCACCTTCGTCTGCGGCAGCGGCGGCGAGACCCTCCAACTGCCCAAGCCGCACGAGACGCTGCCCGCGCGGCTGGCCATAGCCCCCAAGTTCGTCGGCGAGCGCGCCCTGGTGGAACGCTGCGTGGTCACTCTCGCCGGTGAGCGCGGCCTGCTGCTGGTCGGCGAACCGGGCACGGCCAAGTCGATGCTCTCCGAGCTGCTCGCCGCCGCCGTCAGCGGCACCAGCGGCCTCACCGTGCAGGGCACGGCCGGCACGACGGAGGACGCGTTCCGCTACGGCTGGAACTACGCCCTGCTGCTCGCCCAGGGGCCCACCCCGCAGGCCCTGGTGGCCTCCCCGGTGCTGACCGCGATGCGCGGCGGGCAGGTCGCCCGGATCGAGGAGATCACCCGCTGTCTGCCGGAGGTGCAGGACGCGCTGGTGTCGATCCTGTCCGACCGGCGCCTGAGCGTGCCCGAACTCGCGGGCACCGCCGACGCGTCGGTCCCCGCCTCCCCCGGCTTCAGTGTCATCGCCACCGCCAACCTGCGTGACCGGGGCGTCTCCGAGATGTCCGCCGCCCTCAAGCGGCGCTTCAACTTCGAGACGGTCCATCCCATCGCCGACGCCGACGCCGAGACGGCTCTCGTGCGCGGCCAGGCCACCGCCGCCGTCCAGCGGGCCGGTGCCGCCTTCGCCGTGGACGACGCCGTACTGGACGCGCTGGTCACCGTCTTCCGCGACCTGCGGTCCGGCCGCTCGGCGGAAGGCTGGGACGTCGAGCGGCCCGGCACGGTGATGTCCACCGCGGAGGCCGTGCAGGTCGCCGCCTCCCTCGGCCTGGCCGCCGCCTACCTGCCCGCCGGGGACCTCCTCGACCTCGTGCCCGGGCATCTCCTCGGCGTCGTACGCAAGGACGACCCCGCCGACCACGGGCGTCTGCTCGGCTACTGGGACGGCCCGGTCCGCCGCCGCGCCGAGGACGGCTCCGCGATGTGGCGGCGCCTCTGGGACCTGCGGGAGAACCTGCGTTGACCGTCGACCAGGCGGCGGAGACCGTCGCACGGCCGAGGACATCCGTCGCCGGCCCCCGGGAGGCGGTGGCAGCCCTCGCGGCCTCCGTGCGGCCGTACCTTCTCGGCGTACGCCACCACAGTCCCGCGCTGGCCTCCGCCGTGCCCGCTCTGCTGGACGCCGCCGAGGCCGAGGTGGTGTGCGTCGAGCTGCCGGCCGACTTCCAGCGGTGGCTGCCGTACCTCGCCGACCCGCGCGCCGTCGCCCCGCTGGCAGTCGCCGGCGCCCGCGAGGACGGCGGGCTCGCCTTCTACCCCTTCGCCGACTTCTCGCCGGAACTCGCCGCGATCCGCTGGGCCCGCGAGCGAGGGGCCGCCGTGCTGTGCTGCGACCTTCCGCTGACCGATGCGGGCTGGTCCGATCCGGCCGGGCCCGGCGTCGGGGACACCGTCCCGCACACCCCGTCGGCCCACGCCGAAACCGGCTACGCCGACGGCCTCAGCGCCGCCGGCACCGGACGCGACGGCGACGACCTGTGGGACCGCGCCGTCGAAGTCCTCGCCCCCGGCTGCGCGCCCGAAGCCGTCCGCCGTGCCGCCCTCGGCGTCGGCTGGGCCCTCCGCCAGGACACGGCGGCCACCGGCGGCATCCCCGCCACCGACCTCGCCCGCGAAGCCCATATGCGCCGCGTCCTCACCGAGGCCGCCGCCGGTGGCCGCCGCGTCGCAGCCGTCGTCGGCGCCTTCCACGCCCCGGCCCTGTCCACGGCGGACCACACCGCCCCGGACAGGGCGGTCCCCGGCACGGGAGACGCCGACCGTCCGGCGCCGGTCACCTCGCTGGTCCCGTACGCCTTCGATCTGCTGGACTCGCGCTCCGGGTACCCCGCCGGTATCCGCGACCCCCGCTGGCAGCAGGCGGTGCTCACGGCCGGCGGCGACCCGGGCCGGGTGCGTGACGCCGCCGCCCGCGCGATCACCGGGCTGTGCCGGGAGATGCGTGCCGCCGGGCACACCGCCGGCACGGGTGAGGCGACCGAGACCCTGCGGCTGGCGTGCGACCTCGCCAGGCTGCGCGGCCTGCCCGCACCCGGCCGGGGGGAGCTGCTGGAGGCGGTGACCACCGTGCTCGGCCAGGGCGAACCGCTGGGCCGGGGCCGGGCGCTGGCCCGCGCGCTCGAAACGGTGCTGGTCGGTGCCGAGCGGGGGCGGATCGCGCCCGGCACGCCCCGATCGGGGCTCGGCCCGTCGGTGGAGGCGGAGCTGGCCTCGCTGCGGCTGCCGGGTCCGGACAGTGCGGAACCCCGTGAGCTGCGCCTGGACCCGTTGCGGTCCGAACTCGACGGCGGACGGGAGGTCCTGCTCCAGCGGCTCCAGGTGTGCGGCGTCGGATACGGCGAGCCGGTCGCGGTGTCCGGTACGGGGGACGCGTCCGCCCTCACCACGCGATGGCGGCTGGCCTGGACCCCGTCCGTGCCGGCTCGGCTCGACCTGGCGGGCGTACGGGGCGTCAACGCGGCCCAGGCCGCCGCCGGAACGCTGCGCGAGACGTACCGTCGGGAGACGGCCGACGGCGGCGCCACCTGCGCGCAGCTCCTGAGCGGGCTGCGCGACGCGGCCCGCTGCGACCTGCCCGATCTGGTCGCCGACCGCCTTGCCGAGGCCGCCGTCGTCCTTCCCTCCGCAGCCACCCTCCCCGAACTCCTCGACGCCCTCGACCTGTTGGAGGCGCTGCGCCGGGGCCATCTGCCCGGCACCACGCCGGAGGGACGCGGGCAGGCCGCCGAGCTGGCCGTCACCCTGCTCGAAGCCGCCGTGCGATCACTTCCCGGACTGGCCGGCAGCGACGATCCGCAGGACGCCGCCGCGCTGGTCGCGCTGGCGGCCCGGGCGGGCGAACACCGCCTCGGGCTGCGGATGGACGACGCCCTGGGCGCACTCGCGCGCACCGGGTCCCCGCTCGTCCAGGGGGCCGCGTCGGCGGCCAGGGTCCTCCTCGACCTCGACAGCCCCGACGCGCTCGGCGCCCGTGCGGCGGGCTGGGTCGACGCCGCGACCGGCGCGGACGGCCGGCACCGTCTGGCGCGCCTGCTCACCGGCCTGCTGACCGCTGCCGGGCCGCTGCTCGAGGCAGCCCCCGCCGCCCTCACTCCCCTGCTGAACCGCGTCGACGGACTCACCGACCAGGACTTCCTTGACCGTCTGCCCGCACTGCGCGGCGGCTTCGACACCCTCTCCCCGGCGGCCCGCGACCGCCTGCTGCACACCGTCACCGAACGCCTCGGCGACCGGCTCGACCTCACGCTGGCCGCCCCGCCCGAACTCATCGCTCTGTGGACGGCCGCCGACGCCGCCGGACTCGCCACGCTCGACGCGCTGGGGCTGCCGTTCCCTGCGGGCTCCGTGCCCGGTGCCGACGACTCAGCCCGTCGGGTGGCTCAGAGGGTCCTGGACACGTCCGAAGGAGACTGCATGCAACCCGCGGTCGCAACGGCGACCACCGCGCCGGGCGGCGCCGCACCCGCAGCTCCGGACCCGGCGGAGCCGCGCCTCGTTCCCGCCGACCGGTGGCGGCTGTTGCTCGGCCGGCAGACCGACCGGCTCCCCGTCGGAGCCCGCCGTTACGCGCGCGCACTCGACGAGTTGTACGGAGCCGGACGCGGCGAGGGGGCGGGTGACCTGAGCAACGGAACCGGCGGCGGCCAGGAGGATGCCTTCCCCACAGCTCGCGAATGGGCCGCGGAACTCGAGGCCCTGTTCGGGACCGAGGTCCGGGAGGAGGTCCTCGGCCGGGCCGCCGACACGGGCCGTACCGACGTACTCGCACAGCTCGACCCGGACGCCGTACGCCCCTCCGTCGAGCTGCTGGCCTCCGTCCTCTCCCTCGCCGGAGGCATGGCCGAGCAGCAACTCGCCCGGCTCCGGCCGCTCGTACGCCGCCTGGTCGACGAACTCGCCCGCGAACTCGCCACCCGGCTGCGCCCGGCTCTGACCGGCCTCGCCACCCCGCGCCCGACCCGCCGGCCCGGCGGCCGGCTCGATCTGCCGCGCACCCTGCGGGCCAACCTCGCCCACACCCGCCGGCTCGACGACGGCCGGACCGTCGTCGTTCCCGAACAGCCGGTCTTCAGCACCCGGTCCCGGCGCGAGGCCGACTGGCGGCTGATCCTCGTGGTCGACGTGTCCGGCTCGATGGAGGCCTCCGTCATCTGGTCGGCACTGACCGCCGCCGTACTGGGCGGCGTACCCACTCTCTCCACCCACTTCCTCACCTTCTCCACCCGGGTGATCGACCTGACGGACCAGGTCGCCGATCCCCTGTCCCTCCTCCTGGAGGTACGGGTCGGCGGCGGTACCCACATCGCGGCCGGGCTCGCGCACGCCCGCTCCCTGGTGACGGTTCCCAGCCGCACCCTCGTGGTCGTCGTCAGCGACTTCGAGGAGGGGTATCCGCTGGGCGGCCTGCTCGGAGAGGTACGTTCGCTGGCCGCGTCCGGTGTCCATCTGATGGGCTGCGCCGCTCTGGACGACACCGGAGCGCCGCGCTACTCGGTGCCCGTCGCCCAGCAACTCGTCGCGGCCGGAATGCCCGTGGCCGCCCTCAGCCCACTCGCCCTCGCCCGCTGGGTGGGCGACCGCCTTCGCGGAGAAACCCGATGAACGAGCAACTCCCGCCCGTCGCCCCGGATGTGGTGGCCGGCGCCGTGGAGGGTCTGACCTCCCGGCTACGCAGGAAGCTGGACGCGGCGGTCGAGCAGTACGCCACCCTGCGCGCCTCGGTCGACGGCGACACCGTGTCCGTCAGCTGCGGCGAGGACGCCGTGGTCACCCTGACACCCGGGCCCTCCGGCACGGTCACCACCGCCGACCAGGCCTACTGCACCTGCCTGCTCGCACCCCGCTGCCTGCACCGGGCCGCCGTGCTGGGTGCCTGCCCGGTGGCGGACGCGGAGACCACGACGGCAGAGGCTACGACGGCGGAGACCAGCGCGGCTGGGAGCACGACCGGACCCGCTCCCCAGGCCGAGCCCGTCGCGGACCCGGAGTTCCCCGCGACGGCGACCGCCGCCCCCGCCCTCACCGTCGCCCTCGTCCTCACCCCCGCCCAGACCACGGCAGCATCCGGTCTGTGGTCGGCCGCCGCGGCGGTCCTCGCCGCCGGGGTGCCGGCCGCCGGCGCGGTGCCCCAGGCCGAGCTGCTGCGGGCCGCGCACACGGCCCGCCTGGCCGGCCTGCACCGGGCCGAGGCCGCCGCCGTGCGCGTCGTACGCGGCCTGCGTGGCGCCCGCGCCCGGCACGACGGCCATCGCCTGGCCGATCTGACCGCCGCCCTGAGTGAACTCCTGCTCACCACCGGCCTGTTGGCGGCGGCCCACCCCGACCCGGCACTGATCGGCACCGCCCGGCGCGGTTACCGGCCGGGCGACGGCGGGCTGCGCGTGCACGGGGTCTGCCGTGAGCCGGTGATCAGCGCCACGGGCTACGGCGGCGTGGTCACCCACCTCGTCACCGACGACGGCCGCTGGTTCTCCGTCGCCGACGTCAAGCCCGGCGGCCCGGCCCGCGCCCGGGGCGCCGCCACGGCTCCCGTCTCCCTCGGCCCGGCCGCGCTCGACCACTCCCAACTCGCGCGCGGCGGCCTGCTGATCACCGGGGCCACCGTCTCCCCGGACGGCCGCCTCGGCTCCGGCAAGGGTGTCCGGGCCACCCCGCTGACCGGCATCCCCTGGTCATCGGGGCCGCTCGCCGCCCTGTTCGCCCGCCCGCTCGCCGAGACCGTCGCCGAACGGCTCGCCACGGCCCCGGGCCAGGACGGCGAGGACGGACGGTCCGGTGAACCGATCGGCTGCGACCTGATCGTCGTCGGCGCCTTCGGCGACCGTCTCCTGGCCCGCGAACCGACCGCCGCCGACGGCCCCCTCGTCCGCCTCGCCCCCGCCAACGGCCACCCCGACCTCGCACACACCGCCAACCTCCGTCGGCTCGCCTCCCGCCCCGGCCTCCACATACGCGTGATCGGCCGGATCGACCCCGACCGGGCCGCCACCCTCCGCCCGCTCGCCGTCGGCCCGGTACCGGGCACCGAGGTGACCCTCCGGCTTCCCCCGGAGTGGCTGGGCCGCGCCGATCTCGGCTACGACCGTATCCAGGGCACGCATCTTCCGCCGCCCGACGCCGGTCCGCCCGCCGGAGCGATCGCGGGGTCCCCGCCCGACCCGCTGGCCGACTCACCGCTGTGGCGGGTGCGGCGGCTGGTCGAACTGGCCGTCGCCGGAGGCCGTCGCGCGGTCGCCGAGCCCGCGCGCAGCGGCGATCTCGGCCGCGACACGGCTTCCCTGCGCCGTGCGGGATTCCGTACCGCCGCCGACCTGGCCACGGCACTCACCGCGGCGGCCGACCGCCGCACCCGTGACGTCTTCGGCCGGCTCGACGAAGCCGACCCCGGCCACTACGCGTCGGCCTGGCTCGCCGCGGCGGTCCACCTGGCGAGCGCCGAACGGGCTCTGGTCCGGGCCACTTGGAGTGATCCCGGTCGCCCCGACCCGCGGTGCGACGGCGACCCGACCCACGGCCGGAGCCGCGATCGGAGCCGTGTCGGCTGAAGAAGCGCCTCGCGCTCACGGCCCCGGTACGGGGGTGACGCCGATCCTGGCGACGGCCGGCAGGAGCGGACGGTGGTGGTCGGATGTGGTGAGTTCCTGGCCGTAGGGGCCGGAGAGGAGTACGCGGGAGGCGGTCGGCAGCTCGTGCAGCCGGGACGGCATCCGGCCGTCGGTGACCCTCTTGACGCTGACGCCCAGTTCGGTGTCGCTCGGGGCGAACGAGGGGGCGCCGGGACGACGGCCGTGCCGAGAGGGAGGCTCTTTCGGCCTGTGCGCGCACCCGCTCCCGACGCCACCCGGTATCCGGCTGAACAACTGGGGCCCCACCAGCCGTAACTGATCTGTGTGGCGGTCGGGAGACCGCACCGAGCGAAGGAGCACACCATGAAGGCGACCGCGCAGATCGGCGTCACCGGCCTTGCGGTGATGGGCCGGAATCTGGCCCGGAACTTCGCCCGGCACGGTTACACCGTGGCCCTCCACAACCGGACCCCCGCCAGGACCAAGGCGCTGGTCGAGGACTTCGGGCACGAGGGCGACTTCGTGCCGGCCGAGACGGCCGAGCAGTTCGTGGCGGCCCTGGAGCGCCCCAGGCGGCTCATGATCATGGTGCAGGCGGGTGCGGCCACCGACGCGGTGATCGACGAGTTCGCCGCGCTCCTGGAGCCCGGCGACATGATCATCGACGGCGGCAACGCCCACTTCAGCGACACCCGCCGCCGGGAACTGGCCCTGCGCGGGCTCGGTATCCACTTCGTGGGGGTGGGTGTCTCGGGCGGCGAGGAGGGCGCGCTGAACGGGCCGAGCATCATGCCCGGCGGCTCCGCGGCGGCGTACAGCGCGCTCGGGCCGATGTTCGAGACGATCAGCGCCAAGGTGGACGGCGAGCCCTGTGTCACCCATGTCGGCACGGACGGTGCCGGGCACTTCGTGAAGATGGTGCACAACGGCATCGAGTACGCCGACATGCAGCTGATCGGCGAGGCGTACCACCTGCTGCGCCAGGTCGGCGGCTATGAGCCGGCGCGGATCGCCGAGGTCTTCCGCCAGTGGAACAAGGGGCGGCTCGACTCCTACCTGATGGAGATCACCGCCGAGGTCCTCGCCCACACCGACGCCTCCACCGGCAGACCCTTCGTGGACGTGGTGGCCGACGCCGCCGGGCAGAAGGGCACCGGCCGCTGGACCGTACGGACCGCCCTGGAGCTCGGTTCCCCGGTCACCGCCATCGCCCAGGCCACCTTCGCCCGCGCCGCCTCGGGCCAGCGGGCCCTGCGCGCCGCGTACCGCGAACTGCCCGGGGGCACCAGCTGGGACCTCACCGCGTACGAGTCGGAGCGCTTCGCCTGTCTGGTCGAGCACGCCCTGTACGCCTCGAAGCTCATCGCCTACGACCAGGGCTGGAAGATGATCCTGGACGCCTCGGCCGAGTACGGGTGGGACATCGACCTCGGCGCGATAGCGAGGATCTGGCGCGGTGGCTGTATCGTCCGCGCCGCCTTCCTCGACCGGGTCCGGGCCGCCTACGCCGCCGATCCGTGCCGGGTCACCCTGCTCACCGAGGAGGGGTTCGCGGGCGAGATCGCCGACGCCCAGGTGCCCTGGCGCGAGGTCGTCGCCACGGCCGCCCGGCACGGGGTGCCGGTCCCGGCCTTCTCCGCCGCCCTGTCGTACTACGACACCCTGCGCACCGAGCGTCTCCCGGCCGCCCTCACCCAGGGCCAGCGCGACTACTTCGGCGCCCACACCTACCGGCGTACCGACCGCGAGGGCCGCTTCCACACGCTCTGGGAGCGGGCCGACCGGAGCGAGACCGAGGTGATCTGACCTCGCCCGGCCCGCACCGCGAACGGGCCGGCCACGCCCGCGGCGTCACCGCTGGGTGTGGCCGGCCCGGGGCCGTGTGCGGGCGGCTCAGGTCGTGCAGGGGCTGCCGTTGAGGGTGAAGTCGACCGGCTCCTTGTTGCTGCCCTGCCAGCTGGCGAGGAAGCCGAAGGAGACCGTGCCGTCGGCCGCGACGGACCTGTTGTAGTCGGCGGCCGTGGCCGTGACGCGGGCGCCGTCCTGAGCGAAGCTCGCGTCCCA
>NZ_AEJB01000352.1 GCF_000331005.1 Streptomyces turgidiscabies Car8 | reverse complement strand
CCCCGTTGTCGTTCAGGACGCGTTCGCGCCGTCCAGCACCGCCGGCCGGCGGGCCGCGATCACCTTCCTGGCAAGCGACTTGGGGCTCGTCAGGAAGCCCCAGCCCCAGCACATGTGCATGGTGGCGAGGGCGACGGGGATCTGCAGCCGGGCCTTCAGGGAGAGTCCCTTGCCGGCCGGGACCGAGCCCGCCGTGATCGCCGCGAGGTAGCCGCCGGGCACCAGGAAGGCCCACGGCGTCAGTACGGCGCCCAGCAGCACGCCCGCCGCTATCGCGAGCACGGCGGTGGGCGGGGCGAGGTAGCGCAGGTTGATGGAACCCTCGTGGTAGCGGGCCACGACATGGCGCCAACGGCCGTAGTCCTTGTACTGCTTGGCCAGCGCGCGCACGGAGGGCCTCGGCCGGTACGACACCCGCAGCTCGGGCGAGAACCAGATGAGGCCGCCCGCCTCACGGATGCGGAAGTTCAGCTCCCAGTCCTGGGCGCGGATGAACTCCACGTTGTAGCCGCCCTGTTGCTCCAGGGCGGCGCGCCGGAAGACACCGAGGTACACGGTCTCGGCGGGTCCGGCCGTGCCTCCCGTGTGGAAGGCGGCGTTGCCGACCCCGATCTTCGAGGTCATCGCGGCGGCCACCGCGTGCTCCCAGGCGTTCTCGCCCTCGGCGTGCATGATCCCGCCGACGTTCTGCGCGCCGGTCTCGTCGAGGAGACGTACGGCGGTCGCGATGTAGTCGGGCGAGAGCATGCCGTGCCCGTCGACGCGTACGACGACGGGGTGGCGGGAGGCCAGAATCGCGGCGTTCAGCGCGGCGGGCGTACGGCCGGTCGGATTGGGGACCGTGTGGACGCGCTTGTTCGTGTCGGCCGTTTCCCGTACCAGCTCGGCGGCGATCTCGTCCGTGCGGTCCGTGGACGGACCGAGGGCGATGACGACCTCCATCTCGCCGGCGTACTCCTGGGCGAGGATCGCTTGGACGGCTCCGCGCAGATGCCGCTCCTCGTCGAGGACGGGCATGATCACGGACACGGCGGGCAGCTGCACGTCGGGCTTGGCGTTCATAGGGGGCTCACGTTACCGCGAACGGGGGACACCGACGCGCGCCGCCCGCTTGCCGAACCGGTCCGCAGATCGTATGGGCCTACGGTGCTCACGGATCCCACGTTCGGCCCTCTCCTCTCCCCCCTCGCTCCTCCCGTCTTCCCTCTGCTTTTCCCTTCCCTCCCCCCGGTCAGCCTTCGCGGAGGTGTCCCCCCATGCCCGCATCCCCCCGCTCCCCCGGTTCCCCGCAGCGCCGGCCACGGCCGTCGTCCGGGCGACCGCGTCCCCCCGTACGGCGCAAGAAGCCCCGTTGGGCCATGCGGGCGGTGACGACGCTGTCCGTCGTGGTGCTCGCCGCGGCCGGGATCGGGCACGCGGTGGTCACCAGCCTCGACGCCGACATCGCCCGGGTCGACCCCTTCAAGGACATGAAGAACCGTCCGCGGGCCGGCCACGGTATGAACGTGCTGCTGGTCGGCACGGACAGCCGGGAGAAGATCAGCGAGGCCGAGCGGCGGAAGTACCGGCTCGGCGGGGCGCCCTGCCACTGCACCGACACGATGATGATCGCGCACATCTCGGAGGACCGGGAGCGCGCGAGCGTGGTCAGCCTGCCGCGCGACTCGTACGCGGTGACGCCCCCGCACATCGACCGGACCACCGGGCGCCGGCACGGCGGACACGTCATCAAGCTGAACGCGGCGTACGCGGAGGGCGGCCCGAACCTCACCGTGCAGACGGTGGAGAACATGACGCACGTGAAGATCGACCACTACCTGGAGATCGACTTCACCAGCTTCATGAAGACGGTCGACGTGCTCGGCGGCGTGGAGATCTGCACGCCACGACCGCTGAAGGACTCCTACACGGGGCTGGATCTGACCGCCGGGAAGCACGAGCTGAACGGCGGGGAGGCTTTGCAGTACGTCCGTTCACGGCACGCCGACGGGTCCTCCGACCTGGGCCGGATGCAGCGCCAGCAACGCTTCATGGCGGCGCTGATCGCACAGTCCACGTCGTCCGGGGTGCTGCTGAACCCGATGAAGTTCCGGGACATCACACGGGCGGTCCTCGGGTCGGTGCGGGCGGACAAGGAGTTCGGCACGGGTGAGCTGCTCGACCTCGGGCGGGCCATGCGGAATTTCTCCCCCTCGTCGTCCGAGTTCACGACCGTGCCGATCGGGCGGATGGGGTTCGCCGTCAAGGGCATCGGTTCGACGCTGAAGTGGGACGACGAGAAGGCGGGCCGACTGTTCCGGGCCCTGCGCGAGGACGAGCCGCTGGCGGTACGCAGGGGTGGGGGCGGCGGCAAGAAGGGCGCGCCGGTGCGGGTCGAGGTGGCGCCGCAGCAGATTCGTGTGCAGGTCGAGAACGGGACACTCACGTCGGGGCTCGGCCGGAAGGTGGACCGGGAGCTGGCCGCGACCGGGTTCCGGACGACCCGGGTGCCGGTGAACGCGCGGGAGCGGGGAGCGGCGACACGGACGGTGATCGCGTACGACCCCCGGTGGGACCGGTCCGCGAAGTCGCTCGCGACGGCGTTGCCGGGGAGTTCGCTGCGGGTGGTGCGGGGGCAGGGGGCGCTGCTGAAGGTGACTGTCGGGGCGGATTACCGGGGGGTGCGGAAGGTTCGGGTCGGGGAGTTCGGGGTGAGCACGGGGGACGAGGTGGGGTGTCGGTGAATCGGGCGAGTTCGGTGCAGGCCAGGTCGGGTTTCTCACCCGCCCACCCGTTTGCGGTCCGTTGATCGGCGTACACCTGGGCGATTTGTGTCAGCTTGGCAACAGCACTGTTCCTAATTTCCCTCGACCCTTGTGAAGGGCACAGTCGGGCACTGCACACTGGTCGGCATGAACGATTGGCCCGACGCGTGGTCCGACGACAACCGCAACAACCGGCACGGACGCGGCAGCGCGAACGCACAGCCCGAGGGTGCGCGCGTGATGCGGCAGGTCCAGCGCGGCCAAGGCGGCCAGTACGGCCAGAACCCGAGCGCCCCGCCGTACGGCGGCGGGGTCCCGCAGCAGCAGCCCTACGCCGGTGGCCAGGGCCAGGACCCGTACGGAAACGGAAGCGGGAACGGCTATGACAGCGGATATAACACCGGCCAGGTCTACGGCGGCGCCCCGGGCGGCGGCGGACCTGGCGGTGGGCAGGGCGGGCCCGGTTCGATGAGTGGCCCCCGCTCCGCCCCGGACTGGCGCAAGCGCATCAAGTGGACCGCGATCACCGTGGTCACGGTGCTGGTCGTGGTGTCCGTCGGTACGTATTTCTGGGCCGACGGCAAGCTGAACCGCCAGGTCGACCTGTCCAAGGTCATCGACCGGCCGGACGGCGGCAAGGGCACCAACTATCTGATCGTCGGCTCCGACAGCCGTGAGGGCATGTCGGCCGAGGAGAAGAAGGCGCTCCACACCGGGTCCGCCGAGGGCAAGCGCACGGACTCGATGATGATCCTGCACACCGGTGACAACGGTCCGACGCTCATCTCCCTCCCCCGTGACTCGGACGTCGAGATCCCCACCTTCGTGGGCTCCGAGTCCGGCAAGACGTACAAGGGCACGGGCAAGCACACCAAGCTGAACGCGGCGTACGCGACGGACGGGCCCGAACTCCTCGTCCGTACGGTCGAGTTCAACACCGGTCTGCGCATCGACCACTACGTGGAGATCGGCTTCGCCGGCTTCGCGAACATCGTGGACGCCGTCGGCGGCGTGGAGCTGACCATCCCCAAGGGCGGGATGAAGGACACGAAGTCCGGCGCGAACTTCACGGCGGGCAAGCAGACCCTCAACGGTGAGCAGGCTCTGGCCTTCGTCCGTACGCGGTACGCCCTCGCGGGCAGCGACCTCGACCGTACGAAGAACCAGCAGAAGTTCCTCGCGGCGCTGGCGAGCCAGACCGCGACGCCGGGCACGATCCTGAACCCGTTCAAGCTGTACCCGACGATGAGCGCGGGCCTCGACACCCTGATCGTTGACAAGGACATGGGCCTGTTCGACCTGGGCGACATGTTCTGGGCGATGAAGGGCGTCACGGGCGGCGACGGCAAGTCCATGAACATGCCGATCTCGGG
>NZ_AEJB01000351.1 GCF_000331005.1 Streptomyces turgidiscabies Car8 | reverse complement strand
GGTTGGGTCCGTGAACACGGCAGTGCGGGAGGGTTCCGTCCTCCGTTGTGGCCATGGGGCTCCCGCCCGGAGAGCAACACCTTCTGTTGTTCAGCTGCGGAGGACGTGTCGTCCGCTCCGGTCCGGGCTGTGGCGGAACGGCCGATGCCCCGCCTCGCGGACGGGGTCGTCGAGCGGCTTCCGGGGCCGCCACCGGGCGGGCGACGGGAGTTGTGGGTGTCAACCGGTCTTGTGGCTCCACCGCGGGCCGACCTGGTCCCACTCCTGGTCCCACCGGTTGATACGCCGCTGGTCGAGCCGCCACCGTGCGAGGGCTCCGGTGCCGCAGGCGATCCCGGCGAGGGCCAGTGCGGCTGCCGCACCGAGGAAGCCGGCCTCGACGGCCGCGTCCGTCGGACTGATCGGCTCGGTGGTGAGTTCGCCCTGGCTGTCCTGCCAGACGGCGAGCTCGGATCCGGCCGTCAGTCCCGACTTCACCAATATCTCGCCGGTGCGGGTGGAGCCGTCCGGGGCTGTCCAGCGGACCGTCGCCATCGACCGGCCGTTTGCTCCCCTGAGGGTCGAAACGGCCGGTGGGACGTCGGTGAGCAGCACGGCTCGGACGGAACGGCGCTCGGCGCGCTGTGCGGCGAACACCTCGTCGGCGGCGTGGGCCGTCACCAGGCCGGCGACCGCGCCCCCAATCGCGATGACCGCCCACACGGCCAGCACGATCCAGGCCTCGATGATGTCGTCGTGCCGTCGCAACGGGTTGCTCCGCCACCGCCAGAACCGCTTCCTCGTACGCCTGCTGCCATGCATCGGTCCGCGCCTCCTCCTGAAGTTCGTGACATTCCCGAAGGTGACAGGCGAAGGAGGGAGGGGACATGGGCCCACCGGGTGGTACCGGCACGCCGTTCGGGGGCGACTCGCCGTTGGAAAAGGGCCCTTCAGCCTGGGTCGAGAGGGCCGGTCGGGTGTCCCGGACCCGGTTGGCTCCGTCGTGCGCCGGTGCGCGAGGAGGGCGTCATGACGAGCACACTCCTGGACGCCGCGATCCTGGAGACCTGCGTCTCGGCGGCGGTCGCCGCGCCGTCGATCCACAACACGCAGCCGTGGCGGTTCCGGCTGGATCCCGCCACGGTCACCTTCCAGGTGTTCGCCGCTCCCGAGCGAGGCCTGAGGCACACCGATCCGACAGGCCGGGCCCTGTACCTGTCGGCGGGGGCATGTGTCTTCAACCTGCGGGTCGCGCTGGCCTACTACGGCTGGGCGCCCGTGACGCGTCTGCTGCCCTGCCCGGAGAACCCCGGCTTGTTCGCCACCGTTCGTCCGACGGAGCCCGGCGATCCGCACCAAGGGCGGCAGAGCCTCGACCTCTACGCGGCCATCTGGCGCAGGCACAGCAGCCGGTTCCCCTTCTGTGGCATGCCGGTTCTCCCGGACCTGCGCGCGGAACTCGGCGCGGCGGCCCGTGCGGAGGGCGCACGGCTCACCTTCGCCGACGCCACCGAGACGGACCGTCTCCTTCGGCTGACCGCGGAGGCCGAGCAGCGCAACCGTCTTGACGCCGACCGGGCCGCGGAAGGCCGCCGCTGGGTGAACCACGAGCTGGACCCGGCCCGTGATGTGGGCGTGCCGCAGAAGGCGCTCGGCCCGCAGGACGCCCGCGAACACGTCCCCGTGCGTGACTTCACCGCCCAGCGCCATCCCGAGCGGCTCGTCACCCAGCCCTTCGAGAAGGACCCGGTCATCGCCGTGCTGTCCACCGAGCACGACCGCCGTGCCGACTGGCTGCGCTCCGGGCAGGCGCTCCAGCACGTCTGGCTCATCGCGACGGCCCACGGCCTGCGCATGTCTCTGCTGCATCAGGCGCTGGAGTGGCTCGACCTGCGCGAATCGCTGAGCCCCGTGCCCGGCCGGACCGGTCACGCGTAGTTGCTCATGCGTTTCGGACACGGCACGCAGGGCGCCGTCACCCCTCGGCGTGCCCCGGATTCGGTGTTCGGGGAGGAGCGGCCGAACGCGTAGGCCCGGTCAGCCCGTCGCTGTCGTGAGCGTCGGCCCCGCAGGCAGGTGAGGGTGTACTTCGAAGACGCCGGAGAGACCGGCATGACGGAGTACCCGCAGGAAACGGCCGCTGTCGGAGACCAGCCGCAGCCGGCCCTGGCGTGCCAGGGTCCGGTTCCGCGCCCGGCACAGGACGCCCAGGCCGGCACAGTCGATGAAGGACACGTGGCGGAGATCGAGTATCAGATCGGGTTGGCCGTGTGCGGTCAGTGTGTCGAGGCGTGCCGAAAGGGACGGCACCCTGGCGAGGTCGACCTCGCCACGCAGTTCCAGGACGGTCGCCCCGCGGACGGGTTGTTCCGTGGGGTGCGGTACGGACCTGGTGCGGGTCTTGGACATGGTGAGAGAAAAGCGTGTTCGGTGACACGAACGGAAGGGCCGGTCGGCCCCTGTGGCCCCGGCCCGAACGGCGTTGCGAGGCACGCTCGTGGCCGGGCGACGACCCCGAACGGCCGGGTGATGGGTACCGACCGGCCCAAGCGAGGCCCACGGGCGCGGGACAAGCTGGATCTGCGGGGCAATCCCGGCGTCGGTCGCGCGATGCGCGGCCCTACCGGCTGTCGCCGAACCGCCGGGACCCGAGACCCGCAGGAGAACACGAGGGAGAGGTGCGTCATGAAGGGCTTCGTCTTCCACGGCCCTGGACAGTCCGCCTGGGAGGAGGTTCCGGATCCCGGTATCAAGGAACCCACCGACGCGATCGTGCGGGTCGACACCGTCACCATCTGCGGGACGGACCTGCACATTCTCAAGGGCGATGTGCCCGAGGTGATCCCGGGCACGGTGCTCGGGCACGAGGCGGTCGGCGAGATCGTCGAGGTCGGCAGCGACGTACGCACCGTGCGGCCGGGAGACCGGGTCCTGGTCTCCTGCATCAGCGCCTGTGGGCGGTGCCGCTACTGCAAGGAGAGCATGTACGGGCAGTGCCAGGCCGGCGGAGGCTGGATCCTCGGCCACCTGATCGACGGCACCCAGGCCGAGTACGTCCGGGTCCCGTACGCTGACCTGTCCGTGCACGCACTGCCCAGCGCGGTGGACAGCAAGGACGCCGTACTGCTGGCCGACATCTTCCCGACCTCCTACGAGGTGGGTGTGCTCAACGGGCGGGTACGCCCCGGAGACACCGTCGCCGTCGTCGGCGCCGGCCCCATCGGACTGGCGGCGATCGCCACGGCCCGGCTGTTCTCGCCCGAGCGGATCGTCGCCGTCGACCTGGCCGCCACCCGGCTGGAGGCGGCCAAGCGGCTCGGCGCCGATGCCGTGGCCGACGCCCGTGAACACCCGGAGCAGCTGATCGCCGACCTCACGGACGGACTCGGCGCGGATGTCGTCATCGAGGCGGTGGGCGTGCCGGAGAGCTTCGAACTGTGCACGCGCATGGTGCGCCCCGGCGGACACGTGGCCAACGTGGGCGTGCACGGCAAGCCCGCGACCCTGCACCTCGAAGACCTGTGGATCAAGAACGTGACCATCACGACCGGGCTTGTCGACACCTATTCGACGCCCACGCTGTTGCGGATGGCGGCGGCCGGCCGGCTGCCCACCGCGGAGATGGTCACCCACACCTTCCCGCTCGACCGCATGGAGGAGGCGTACGACGTCTTCTCCCGGGCCGCCGACACCGGCGCGCTCAAAGTGGTGCTCGGCGGGCCGCAGCACGAGGTCGCCGTCCGTGCGGCCTGACGAGAGGAAGTGGCGGGCCATGGGTGAACAGGTGGAGCCGGACAGGGCGGAGGGATCCCCGATGAGCGATCTCGGACGTCGCCTCACCCATCGACGGGAGGAACTCGGCCTGACCCGAAAGGAAGAGGCCGAACGAGCGGGCATGGCGCCCGGCTACCTCCAGTACCTGGAGGAAGAGCTTGCCACGTCACCGGGCATGAGCGCCCTCCTCCGGCTGGCCGAGGCCCTGCACACCACTGTGCGGGACCTCGTCGGCGGCGCCGTCGATCTGCCGCCGGGCCCCGGGCGGGCGAGCCCGCACCCCGAGTTCAGCGAACTGAGCAGACAGGAGTGCCGGGCCCTGCTCGCCACGCACGGCGTGGGCAGGGTCGCGGTGCCCACTGTGTCGGGGCCGGCCATCGTCCCCGTCAACTACAGCGTGGTCGAGGGCGCGGTCGTCTTCCGTACCGCGGACGGCAGCACGCCCGCGCAGGCGGCCGGCTGCCAGGTCGCCTTCGAGGTCGACCGCATCGACGAGGCGTTCAGCCAGGGCTGGAGCGTTCTGGTGCGCGGCCACGCGCGAACCGTGACGGACCCCGACGACGTACGGCACCTCACGGAGCGGGCGTACAGCCTGCCGTGGGCCGGCGGTGAACGCGACATGTGGGTGCGCATCGAGCCGCTCGCCCTCACCGGGCGCCGGATCACGGCGTGACGGCGGTTGTTCCTCATGTATGCGAACGACGGCTTCCGAGAACTCGGGCGGCAGGAGTGCCTGCGGCTGCTGGCGAAGGTGCCGGTCGGCCGTATCGTCCACACGCGCCAGGCCCTGCCCGCGGTTCTGCCGGTCAACTTCGGCCTGGACGCGGACGGTTCGGTGCTGCTGCGTACTTCGGCGACCTCGGAGCTGGTGCGGGCGATCGACGGAGCTGTGGTCGCCTTCGAGGCCGACGAGGTCGACGCGGCCACCCACTCCGGCTGGAGCGTCGTCGTCACCGGCTCGGCCGCCGTGGTGACCGACCCCGCCGAGCAGGAGCGGCTGGCCCGGACCGGCCCGCGCTCCTGGGTGCCCTCGCCTGAGGAGGTCTTCGTCCGCATCGAGCCCGAGCTGGTGACCGGCCGGGAGTTGGTCGGCGGGTGCACCATGTACGGCGTGGTTCTTCCGGCATCTTGACGGACCGTCACCGACATGGACCCGAACGGCCCCGCGACAAGGGGCCGTTCGGCGTTGCGTCGGGTCCTGGCGGGCCCTGCCCCCGGTGTCCGTGGAGGGCGAGTGTGGACTGCGAAGCCGCCGCGGCACCCGAAGGGAAGCAGGAGCCATGACTCTCCAACACGTGGTCGTAGGAACGGACGGTTCGCTGGTCGCCGTACGGGCGTTGGACTGGGCCGCGGACGAGGCGGTGCGCCGTGGAGCCGGCCTGCGCGTCGTGTACGCCGTGCCGGACCGGGACGAGGCCGGACCCGTACTGAGCGCAGCGGCGTCACGGGTGAGCGAGCGGCACCCGGTTCTGCCGGTCGTGACAGCGGCGGCTGAGGACGGCACCGTAAGGGCACTGGTACGTGAGAGCGAACACGCGGTCCTGACCGTTGTGGGCACACGAGGCTTCGGCGGGCTCACCGGCCTGCTGTTCGGCTCGGTGAGCCTGCGGCTGGCCGCGCGGGCGCGGGGCCCGCTGCTGGTCGTTCGCGGGGACCATCCGTGCGACGACGGCAGGGATGTGCTGCTCGGCCTGGAGAGCGACGTGGACGCGGATGCGGCCGCCTACGCCTTCCAGGAAGCCGAGCGGCGCGGCGTCCCCCTGCGTGTCCTGCACTCCTGGACCCACCAGCAGGCTGCCCCCGAACTGCCGTCGCTCGTGCCCGCGACGAGCCCGGGACAGGAGCGGCTCGCCCGGCACGGCCGCGCCGAGGAGGCCGTACCGCGCTTCGCCCTGACCCGGCTGCGGGAGCGGTATCCCGGCGTCGAGGTCGAGACCCGCACGGTCCGTACCGGCGCGGCGCGCTCACTGCTGGAGGGCACGCGGGAGGCCGCGGTCGTCGTGATCGGTGCGCACCGTCATGGCGGGGCGGGAACGCGGTTGGGACCGGTCGCGCACACCCTGTTGCACCGGTCCCACTGCCCTGTGGTCGTCGTGCCCGGCGGATGATCGGCGGCGACCACCCGGCCGACTGTGAAGCGGGCGGTCGCGATGGCGGGCTTCGTGATCGACCGGACGGCACTCATCATCGCGAGCATGCTCGTCAGCGCCTCGGGCGGCATCCTCACCAAACTGATGGCCGACGCCATGAACCGGTCCATCACCAATGGCGAAGAGTGTCGTCGTGATCAAGCGGTCGATGGGCCACGGTTATGCGGGGATCGACAACGAGCTGTACACCGACCCTATGACCGGGATGTTCTTCACCGACAGGAAGAAGGGACTGTCCCGGCTCAAGGTGGCGGTCGGCGAGTTCGTCGCCTGCACCGCGCGGTGAGCCTCCGCACCGCCGTCCGGTGCGGAGGCTCACGTCCGCCCGGAGACCATCGGGACCTCGGACAGGGCCACCCGGCCCATGCGCACGGGGGGCGCCGTGATTCACGCTGAACGCATAGTCCAACACTCCGGCAGGCCTGGAGGACGTCATGCACGGCACACCCCACATCGTGAGCGATGTCATGACCAGCACCGTCGTCGCCCTCGGCGGCGGGGCGATGTTCAAGGACATCGTGAAGACCATGCAGCAGTGGAAGGTCAGCGCCCTTCCCGTTCTGGACGGTGAGGAACGCGTCATCGGGGTCGTCTCCGAGGCTGATCTGCTGCCCAAGGAGGGGTTCCGCGACAGCGACCCCGATCGGTACACGCAGCTTCACCGGCTGTCCGACCTCATCAAGGCGGGCGCCGTGACGGCACAGGAGCTGATGACCGCGCCGGCCATCACCGTCCATCCCGACGCCACCCTTGCCCGGGCCGCGCGCGTCATGGCCCGGAGCAGGGTCAAGCGCCTGCCGGTCGTCGACGGCCGAGGCCTGCTGAAGGGCGTCGTCAGCCGCTCCGACCTGCTCAAAGTGTTCCTGCGGGACGACGAGGACATCGCCGGCGAGGTACGTCGCGGGGTCGTCGACCAGCTGTTCCCCGACCCCGTCGAGCCGATCCGGGTGGAGGTCCGCGACGGAGTCGTCACCCTCACGGGCCGTATCCGCGACACCACGCTCGTGCCTGTCGCCGCCCGCCTGGTGCGGGCTGTCGAGGGTGTGGTGGACGTCGACTTCGCACTGGCCGGGCCGCCCAGGCATCCGGATCTCGACCCTGATCTGCCGGACGACGCCGCGACCCGACGGACTTCCGGGACCGGCAGCGCGTCCTGAGGCAGGAGGGGGGTGCCGACCGATGACGGGGAAGTCTCGTGCGAAGGTCACCAGGGTGCGGCTGTGGCGCTGGCGCCGCAGCCCGCTCCGGCGCCGCAGCGACCGTGCGGAAGCCTGGATCGTGCTCGGCACGTGGCTCCTCGCGCTGCTGGGCGCCGTGCTCGCGGGCGTCGCGACGGCCGACGCGATGGAGCGGGGCATGGCCGAGAACCGCGCCCGGACTCGTGCGGTGCCGGCCGTGCTCATGGAGGACGCGACGGAGTCCGACACCGGGACCGATCTCGGCACGGTGTGGGTGAAGGTGCGCTGGACCGATGCGAACGGCGGCTCCCACACCGACCGGACGAAAGCCGACGCCGACGCCACGGCGGGCACCACGGTCACGGTGTGGGTGAACCGCCTGGACGAGCTGGTCTCCAAGCCGGTCGCCGCGAGCGAGGCAAGGCTCCAGGCAGCCGCGGGCGGCACGCTGGTCGCGCTCGGCGCGGGAACCGGGGTACTGGTCACGGGCCGCCTCCCGCGCGCGCTCCTGGAGCGGCGGCTGGCCGCGTGGGAGGCGGAGTGGGAGCGGGTCGGCCCCGGCTGGAGGAAGCGGATGCTCGGCTGACCGTGGCCGACCGGATCCCGTACAGGGCCGGTCGGCCCACGTGTGTCCGGTCGCGGCGCGGCACGCTGGAGGTACGAGGACGGTGTCCTGACCATCACGGTCCCGGTCCCGGAGGAGAAGGCGGGGACCAGGACCATCCCGGTGCGGCACGGTGAACAGCCGCACCCCCGTGCGCGGCCGGCGCGCCCCAGTCGGCCGCGCCTCTTCGCGTCCGTCCGCAGCGTGGTCCAACGATCAGCAGATGCAGGGCAGTTGCCCGCCCAGCGGCACGTCCACCACGTACCGTGCGGCCAGGTCAGGTCCGAGAGCAGGACGGCGTCACCGGGGTTTCACCCATCGCGACCGGAGTCTCGGCGACGCGGGCGGCCTTTCCCAGGGAACGGCGCGGCAGCCGGAGTTCGGACAGCCGGAGTCGTACGTCGGTGCCCGTCCAGCGTCTCCGACGGGTTGAAGCACACAGGACAGCCGGGGCCGTGGATCATCGGTCGATGGGCGAGTGCCGGGTCGCGGTGCCGCCGAGACACCTCACCGCGGCTCACTCCGTGGCAGGCCGGCGGACAGGTCGCACTGGACGTCGACCACGCCCTCGACGGTGCGTACGAGGCGGGCGGCCACCGGTACGAGCGAGGTGTCCCTGATCCGCCCGGTGAGCGTGACGACTCCCTCGGCGACCTCCACCCGGATGGGCTCGACGGGGGCCGGGAACAGGGACGTGACGATCTCTCGGCGGACCTCCTCGGCGATGTCGTCGTCGTCCCGCAGGAAGACCTTCAGGAGATCGGCCCGGCTGACGACGCCTTCGAGCAGGCCCTCGGCGTTGACGACGGGCAGGCGCTTGACCTTGCGCTGCGCCATGATGCGGGCGGCCTGGGCGAGGGTGGCGTCGGCGTGGACGGTGATGGCCGGGGCGTTCATCAGGTCCGCCGCGGTCAGCCCGCCTGCTTTGGCCAGGTCGGAGAGGCGGCTCAGCTGGGTGAACCGGTCGGGGTCGCTGTCGCGGAACTCCTCCTTGGGCAGCAGATCGGCCTCCGAGACGACGCCGATCACCCGACCCTCTCCCTCCAGAACGGGAAGGGCGCTGACCTTCCACTGCTCCATGAGCTTCACGATGTCCTTGAACGAGGCGTCGCGTCCGACGGCGACGACGGTGTGCGTCATCACGTCGCTCACGCTGCGTGGGCTGCTGCTCATGGTGTCCGTACCTTCCTTCTCGGGTTCAGATGCGTTCGACGGTCAGGTCGAGGAAGAGAGGGCGAGGGGCGGTACGCGACGGCCGTCGGTGACGGCGACCCTCGCTGTCCAGCCGGTAGCGGTGGCGGAGCAGGCCCCCCGCGGTGCCTCGGTCGCGCCATGTCCGGTCCCTGCCATGGGCGTTACCTCGATGTATGGGCGGGCCGGTGGACGTACACGTCGATGATCCGCAGCGCGATGCGCTCGGCGGCTATCAGGAACGCACCCTGACAACGCTCCTGATAGCCGCTGACCTGGTAGCGGCCCTCCGGTCGGCACCCGTTCCTGGATCGCGACGGTGCGCAGATCACAGGGGCGAACGCAGCGGAAGGCGTACGACGGCCGCACCCGACGTTCCTTGACCAGAGCATCGATCCCGTCCCTGTGGAGGACGCTGCTCGTGCGGATGCCTGCTATCGCTCCCCTCCGGAATGCCGTAGGGCTGCTGATCCCAGCCTGTGCCCTGGCGGCGTGCGGTACCACGGGCCGCCCGGACCCGATCGAGGGTCTTTCGGCCCATGCCGTCCCGCTCGTGTCCTCGCAGGCTGGAGGTACACGGTGGGTCGGCTCTCTCTCGGCGGGGCCGTGGCACGGAACGGCGGGAAGGACGCCACCCGCTTCTCTCGAGAAGACCTCCACCCGCACCCGCTGCGCCTTCGAGGTCGCCGCCGCCGACCAAGGCGCCGCGACCACCTACCTGGGCCCCGGCGACACCCACATCGGCGCCAAGGAGTCCGTTGCCGACACCGCCCGAGTGCTCGGGCGCATGTTCGACGCCATCGAGTACCGGGGCTCGGCCCAGTCCCTGGTCACCGATCTCGCCGCCTACTCCGGCATACCCGTCTACAACGGCTTGACCGACACCGCGCACCCCACCCAGAGCCTTTGCGACGTCCTCACCATGCGCGAACACAGTCGCAAGCCGCTGCCCGACATCGCCTACTGCTACCTCGGCGACGCCCGCAACAACATGGGCAACTCCCTCCTCGCCATGGGCGCCCTGCTCGGCATGGATGTACGCATCGCCGCCCCCGCCCGGCTGTGGCCCGACCCCGAGCTGATCGCCACCTGCCGGGACCTGGCCGAGCGCAGCGGCGCCCGGATCACGATCACCGAGGACGTCGAGACCGCCGTACACGCTGCCGACTTCCTGCACACCGACGTCTGGGTGTCCATGGGCGAGCCCGCCGACGCCTGGCGGGAGCGGATCGAGCTGTTGCTGCCGTACCAGGTCAACGACAAGACGCTTGCCATGACCGGCAACCCGGACGTCCGGTTCATGCACTGTCTGCCGGCCCTGCACGACCGCAGTACCCACCTCGGCCAGAGCCTCTTCGACGCCTATGGTCTGGACGGACTCGAAGTCGCCGACGACGTCTTCTCCTCACCCGCGTCGCTGGTCTTCGAGCAGGCGGAGAACCGGCTGCACACCATCAAGGCCGTACTCGTCGCCACCCTGGAGGACTGAAGCCATGCGCATAGTCGTCGCGCTCGGCGGCAACGCCCTGCTCCACAGGGGTGAACGCCCGGACGCCGCAGTCCAGCAGGCCAATATCGACCGCGTCGCCACCGCGCTGGCCGCCCTGGCCCACGAGCACGAAATCGTCATCACGCACGGCAACGGCCCCCAGATCGGCCTGCTCGCCGTGGAGAGCGCGGCCGATCCCGCCCTCAGCGTCCCCTACCCGCTGTACCTGCTCGATGCCCAGACCCAGGGCATGATCGGCTCGCTGCTGGCCTGCACCCTGCACGACGCCCTGCCGGGCCGCCGCATCGCCACCCTCGTCACCCACACCCTCGTACGGGCCGACGATCCCGCGTTCGCACGGCCCACCAAGTTCGTCGGCCAGGTCTATCCCCGAGACGTGGCCCGCTCCCTCGCCCACCAGCGAGGCTGGCACATCGCGCAGGACACCACCACAGGCTGGCGCCGTGTCGTGCCCTCACCTGTGCCGGAACGGATCGTGGAGACCGACACCGTCCATGAGCTGCTGAACAGCGGCACGTTGGTGATCTGCGCGGGCGGCGGGGGCGTCCCCGTCACCGCGGACAACGACACCGGCGCGCTGACGGGCATGGAGGCCGTCATCGACAAGGACCTCACGTCCGCCCTGCTGGCCGAGGACCTGAAGGCCGACTTCCTGCTCATCCTCACCGACGTCCCGTGCGTGTACGAGGACTACGGGACAGCCGCTCAGCAGCCCGTCCTCGACGCCACCCCCGCCGAGCTGCGCCGCCGGGGCTTCCCGGACGGTTCGATGGGGCCCAAGGCCGAGGCCGCCGCCCGGTTCGTCGAACGCACCGGAGGCCTGGCCGCCATCGGCGCCCTGGACGCGGCGTACGAGATCGTGCACGGCAGGTCGGGCACGTTGATCCGCCCGGAACTCACGGGCGGCTGAAGACCCGGAAGGGAAGGAGCGACCGGGCCGTCCGGCACCCCCCACGACGACCTCGAACCACGAACACGCGAACCGCAGGACAAACATGATCCGAGGCACGGAACTCTTCCGCCACAGGGACCGGCTGGTCCGCACTCAGGGACCTACGGTCCCTCGTGCCGCAGGCGCGGGAGACACGAGAGTGGGAGCACATTCCCGAAGGAGGCCCACTCATGTCCCGTACCGTCACCGTTGGTCTGGACGGCTCGAACGAAAGCCTCGCCGCGGCCGAATGGGCCGCGCGGGAGGCCGCGATGTACGACATTCCCCTCCGTGTCGTACATGCGGGGGAACAACAGCCCCACGAGTACGTGCCGTTTGCCGGCGAGCAGGTTCCCCCGCCGGGAACGGACCGGTCCGCGCGCCTGCTGGTCGAAACGCGGGCCCGGCTGGCTCACCGCCACTCCGGCGTACGAGTGAGCGCCGAGCAGATCGCCGGCCGGCCGGTGCCGACGCTGATCGCGGTCGCGCGGGAGGCCGAAGTACTCGTCCTCGGATCGCGGGGCCTCGGCAAGGTGGCGGGAGCACTGCTCGGCTCCGTGGCCCTCGCCGTGGTCGCCCGAGCCGAGCGGCCGGTCGTCCTGGTCCGCGCAGTGGAGGACACCGGGCAGGAACGCCGGCCAGAAGCGTTCGAGGAGTCCGACGGGACCACCCCGTACCGTGACGTGGTGCTGGGGTTGGACCTGCGCGCTCCCGACGACGACGTTCTGGAATTCGCGTTCGACGCCGCGTCCAGGCGCGCCACCAGGCTGCGTGTGATCCACGGCTGGGGCGCCGAGATCTCCTCCGCTCCTGCGGACGACGCCGGCCCGGCCCAGGACGGGCAGACATCGGAAGGCGTGCTCCGCCCCTGGCAGGACAAGTTCCCGGGCGTCGAGGTGACGGAGGAGGCCGTGGTCGGGGACGTCGGTGCGCACCTGGTGGACGTCTCGCGTGACGCGTCGCTGATCGTCGTCGGGCGCCGCAGCCGAGAGGGCTCGCTCGGCTCGCACATCGGTCCGGTGGCCCACACGGTCCTCCAGCACGCGGTCGCACCGGTCGCGGTGGTGCCGCACGACTGACGGCGCTCAGGCGAACGGGGGCGGGGCGTGGTCCGTGAGACGGAGCCCGGTGATCAGATCGGGGTGGATGCGGATGGCGTGATCCATCCGCTGCATCACCCAGGGGCGCAACAAGGCCCGGTAGCGGGCCAGTTCCCGCGGATCGGTGACCAGCCACGCATAGCCGGTGACGACCACGCTCCACCCGGTGTGTGTGCCGGGGTCGATGTCGTCGGCCTCGTAGGCGACGACGGCCCCCGCACCCCCGGGCTGCCGGGCGTACCGGGCCAGCGCGGCGTCACCGTGGGTTCGGATGACGATGTCGCCGTCGACCAGGACGTGGTTGACCGGGCGGACGGTCGGTAGCGCGTGACGGGTGAAGACGACCCGCCCCAAGGACACACTGCCCAGCAGCCGCAGCGCTTCGTCCCCGTCCAGCTCGACACTCGTGTGCGCTCCTGAGGAGCTCGACGGGTCGTTGTCGTCGGCCATGGCAGGTTTCCGTATCGAAGGGTCACTCACAGTTCACTGTCTCCCAGAGCCACGCGTGGGCCTGATCGGGTCATTCGAACCGCGCGGGAGTATCTCGCACCAGGGCCGTTCGGCCTCGGTCGGCGTCCGGTGGTCCCTGCTTCGCGCGGCTGAGGGCGGATCAACCTGTACGGAGCGACACCGCGGGGGATCGGTGCCGCTCCTGTCTTCACTGTCTCTCTGACCACGCTGTTCCCGTGGGTGCCGATGGTCCCCGACCGGGGACCGGTCGTCCCTCGAACCGGGTGGTCTACCGGCGATGCATGGTCTCCAGGGCGGAGGCCAGTACGTGGGGGTCGTGGTGGCCCTTGTAGACCTGCGGCGGCCGTACGTCCAGCTTGAGGAGCTGCGCCACCGCCGTCCATGCGGTGCGTACGGAGTACTCGACGGTGAAGACGACATCGTCGGGTACCTCGGCGAACTGGCCGATGAAGGCGAGGTTCACCGATCCCTCGGGGACCACCCGGGGCCGGTCGTCGCGGCGACGGGCCAGGAACTGGCTGGTGATGTACGGCATCACACAGGGCACGACGGTGGACGTCTCCAGGATCCGGGCTGCTGTCCGCTCGTCGAACGGGAGGTGCTGCAGGACCTCTTCAAGGATCTCGCGGCCGCTGCACATGGTCATCGGCTTGGGCGTGTGGTTGCCGGCGCGGCCGGGGTACAGGCCGTAGCCCCACCAGACGGACACGTCCTCCGGCTGGTCACGGTAGACGGGCTGGCGGTTGGCGACGATGCTGAGCAGCCAGTTGGAGTCGGTGAAGGTCATCAGACCGCCCTTGCCGGCCGGACGGCCGCTGAACTCCTCGAGAGCGTCGAGGAACGCGGAGCCCTTCGTGGTGACCGTGAACGACTCCCATCGGGAGTCCTTGACGTGCTTGTCGAAGACGGCGGGGTCGCCGAAGTCGTCGCGTCCGCGGGCCAGCCGGTGCCACAGCAGCCAGGCGTCCGAGCGGTGCGGGGCCGGCGGCGGCGCGGAGGTGTGCGAGCCGAGGCTGGAGGCGTCTGTCATGGAGCCGTTGGTGACGAGGACCAGGTCCTCGGGTGCGACGGTGATCTCCTTGTCGAAACCGTCCCGGTTCAGGTAGATGGTCTCGACCGTGCCGTGCCCGGCGCCCGGGGCGAACCCGAGGTCGGTGACGTGGCAGCCGGTGTGCACGGTGACGCCGTGCCCGCGGAGCCAGGCGGTCAGGGGCCGGACGATGGAGTCGTACTGGTTGTAGCGGGTCCGGTGGATGCCCGACATGGAGGCGAACTCGGAGAACAGGTGGATGAAGCGCCTCAGGTAGCGGCGGAACTCGATGGCACTGTGCCAGGGCTGGAAGGCGAACGTGGTGCACCACATGAACCAGAAGTTGGTGGTGAAGAAGTGTTCGCCGAAACAGTCGGTGATCTTCTTGCTGTCCAGGTGTCCTTCCGGGGTGGCCAGACAGCGGACCAGTTCCAGCCGGTCGCGTTCGGAGAACCCCATGGAGGTCGTGTCGACGATCTTGCCGTTCCCGTCGACGAGCCGGGCGACGTCGTCCCAGGCGAAGTCCTCGTGTCCGGCCAGGATCTCCTCGGTCACGGAGACGGCGGGGTCGTCGAGGGTGGGGATGCCGGAGAGCAGGTCGTAGGTGCAGCGGAACTCGGCCTCGAACATGCGCCCGCCGCGCATGGTGTAGCCGGTGTCGGGCGTACCGCCCGCGTCCAGACTGCCGCCGAGCATCCGCTGTTCCTCGAAGAGGTGGATGTCGGAGCCCTTGAAGCCGCCGTCGCGGATCAGGAACGTGGCCGCGGCCAGTGCCGCGATCCCGCTGCCCACCAGATATGCCTTCGCCATCACACAACTCCTCGTGCTCGCCGGTCGATCGGTAACCGCGCATCCACGGTTTCCTGTGGGGCGGGGTCCTGTCTGTGGGCCGTTGGGCCGCCTCGCCGGTCCGGACGGCCCTCTGAGCGGGACCCGGCGGTTGTCCGTGCGCCTCCGGCACGAGAGCGCGCGACCGTGCGGGAACACGGTGGCGCTGCCCGGGAGTTCGATGTCGCTCAGCTCCGTCGGACCCGTCGGACGCCGGTCATGTGGTTGTGCGGACTACGGCTGAGCTGCCCGCGGGGCGTCCGGACGGCCCTGCTCACGGCGCTCACGGCCGTAGTAGGCGGCGCGCATGAGCTCCCGCATGTCGTCGAGCATGGGCATACGGGGGTTCGCGGGTGCGCACTGGTCGTCGTAGGCGTTCATGGCCTGCTGGGGCAGGGCGTCGAGGAAGGCGCGCTCGTCGACGTCCAGGGACCGGAAGGTCGGTTCGATGCCCACGGCGTCGCGCAGACGTTCCACCGCGGTGGCGAGCGACTCCACACCCTCCTGCGGGGTCGCGGCGGGCAGGCCGAGGGTGCGGGCGATGTCCCGGAAGCGTTCCGGGGCACGGTAGTTCTCGTACTTGGGCCAGCCCGTGAGCTTCATGGGAACGGTGCCGTTGTAGCGGATGACGTGCGGAAGCAGGACCGCGTTGGTGCGGCCGTGGGCGATGTGGAAGGTGGCGCCGAGGGTATGGGACATGGCGTGGACGATGCCGAGGAAGGCGTTGCCGAAGGCCATGCCGGCGATGGTGCCGGCGTTGTGCATCTTCTCCCGGGCCTCCGGGCTGTTCGCGCGGTCGTTCACCGCCGCTTCGAGGTGGTCGAAGACCAGGCGGATCGCGTGCAGGGCGGGCCCGTCGGTGAAGTCGTTGGCGTAGACGGACACGTACGCCTCGATGGCGTGAGTGAGGGCGTCGAAGCCGCTGTCGGCGGCCAGGGACGGGGGCAGTTCGGTGGTGAGAAGCGGGTCGACGATGGCCACGCTGGGGGTGAGGGCGTAGTCCGCGAGCGGGTACTTCTTTCCGGTGGCGGGATCGGAGATGACGGCGAACGGGGTGACTTCGGCGCCGGTGCCTGAGGTGGTGGGGACGCACACCAGGCGGGCGAGCCTGCCGAGCACGGGGAAGCGGAAGGCGCGCTTGCGGATGTCGGAGAACTTGTGCCGCATGTCGGCGAAGTCGACGTCCTTGCCCTCGGCCTGCTGCTCGTACAGCAGCCACATCACCTTGGCCGCGTCCATGGGGGAGCCGCCGCCCAGCGCGATGATGGTGTCGGGGCGGAAGTCGCCCATGAGGTGGGCGCCGCGCCGGACGGAGTCGATGCTCGGCTCGGGTTCGACATTGTCGATGATCTGGAGGGTCACCGGTTCGTGGCGGCGCTGGAGGACGCGGCTGACCCGGTCGACGAAGCCGAGGCGGGTCATGGTCGCGTCGGTGACGACCGTGACACGGTGCACGTCCGGCATCGAGGCGAGGTAGCGGATGGCCTGCGGCTCGAAGTAGATCTTCGGTGGGACCTTGAACCACTGCAGATTGTTGCGGCGCGTGGTGACCCGCTTGACGTTCAACAGCTGGGCGGCGGAGACGTTGTTGGACACCGAGGTGCTGCCCCAGGAGCCGCAGCCCAGGGTCAGGGACGGCAGCAGGTTGTTGTAGATGCCGCCGATCGCGCCCTGTGAGGACGGGGCGTTGACGATGATCCGTACGGTCTTCATGCGCCGCCCGTATGCCTCGGCGAGTTCCTGGTCCTCGGTGTGGATGACGGCGCTGTGCCCCTGCCCGTGGAAGGCGACCATGTCGGCGGCGAGGTCGAAGCCCTGGGCGGGTGAAGCGGCGCGGAGCACGGTGAGCACCGGGCACAGCTTCTCGCGGGTCAGCGGCTCGTCCGGGCCCACCCGCTCGGCCTCGACCAGGATGAGCGAGGTGCCGGCGGGCACCGTGAAGCCGGCCTGCTCGGCGATCCACTCCGAACTCTGCCCGACGGCAGCGGAGTTGACCTTGGGCTCGCAGCCGCTGTTCGACGCGTCGACGGGGAACAGGAACCTCTCCAGCTTCGCCTTCTCCGCGGCGGTGGCCAGGTGGGCGTGCAGGGTGCGGAACTCGGCGAGCGCCGCTTCGTAGATCTCGTCGTCCAGGACGACGGCCTGTTCGGAGGCGCAGATCATGCCGTTGTCGAACGTCTTGGACAGGACCAGGTCGTTGACGGCCCGGCTCAGCTTGGCGCTCTTGTGCACGTAGGCGGGGACGTTGCCGGCGCCGACGCCGAGCGCGGGCTTGCCGGCCGAGTAGGCGGCCTTGACCATGGCGTTGCCGCCGGTGGCGAGGATCAGCGAGACGCCTGGGTGGTGCATGAGCGTACGGGTCGCCTCGACGGACGGGGTCTCGATCCACTGCACACAGTGCTCCGGCGCGCCCGCGGCGAGAGCCGCGTCGCGCACTACGCGGGCAGCTTCCGCGCTGCACCGCTGGGCGGAGGGGTGGAAGGCGAACACGACCGGGTTGCGGGTCTTCAGCGCGATGAGTGCCTTGAAGATCGTGGTGGAGGTCGGGTTGGTGACGGGCGTGACCGCGCACACCACGCCCACCGGCTCCGCGATCTCGACGATGTCCTCGATGTCGTCGCGGCCGATGACACCGACCGTATTCATGGAGCCCATGCTGTGCGTGACGTGCTCGCACGCGAACATGTTCTTCGCGGCCTTGTCCTCGAAGACACCGCGCCCGGTCTCCTCCACCGCGAGACGTGCGAGGGCCGTGTGCTGGTCCAGCGCGGCGACCGAGGCCTTCTTGACGATGTGGTCGACCTGTTCCTGGGTCAGCGATTCGTAGTCGGCGAGCGACTTCAGGCCGGCCGTCACCAGCCGGTCCACCGCGACGGCGGTGTCGGACGGCGCGCCGGTGGTGGCCGCGGCCTCGGTTCCGACGTCGTGACGGGTCATGAGTGCGCCTCCGTTGTCGAGGGCCGCCGAGACTGACCGGCGGCTTCCGGTGGAAGCGGCATCGCAGGGAGACCACGGCCGCTCCTGTCCTTGACTCTTGTCCGCGCGGCGATCCGCCTCTTGTGCCGAAGGTCCCCCGTCGGGGCCTGACCGGTCCCGGTCAGGTCGGGCCGAGCGGCCCCCGGGCGAACTGCTTGTGCGGCGGGCCGGTGCGCGTCAATGCCCGGTGATCCCCCGGGAGGGGCCCTTCTCGGCGGGACGGTCGCCGTCGAGGCGGAAGGTCAGGCCGTTGAACACCCCGACAACCCCGTCCACCTGCCAGACCGACCGGACGGCGAGAGCGATGTCCGTACGGTGTTCCAGACGCCCTTCGAGCGTGACCAGGCCGTCGCGTACCGAGACGACGACCGTGTCGGGCGGCAGGCCGGGAGCGGCGCCCAGGATCTCGTCGGTCACCTGCCGGCGGATGTCCTCGTCCGTGCGCAGGAAGACCCGCAGCAGGTCCCGACGGGTGGCGATGCCGATGAGCCGGTCCTCCTCGTCCACCACGGGAAGCCGCTCGATTCCGTGGCGCTCCATCACCCGCGCGGCGTCCGGGACGGGTTGCTCCGGATGCACCGTGATCGCGGGCGTGGACATCAGTTCGCCGGCGGTGGTGGCAAGCGCCCCGGGAGCCGCTCGGCGCCCCGGACGTCGCAGGCGCGGCAGCCGGTAACGGCGATCCCGGCGCCCACCGGACCGGGCCGCCTGACCGCGCACCAGGTCGGTCCCGGAGACCACCCCGATCACTTTGTCGTCGTGGTCGACGACAGGCAGCCCGCTGATCCGATGGGCGTCCAGCAGTCGGACCACGTCCTTGAACGGGGTCTCGCGGTGCGCCTGAACGACCTCGTCGGTCATCACATCGCCCACAGTGTGGATCTTCACGGTCTCTTCCTCCTTCACCTGCGAGAGAAGGGACGGAGTCCTTGGCGGA
>NZ_AEJB01000350.1 GCF_000331005.1 Streptomyces turgidiscabies Car8 | reverse complement strand
TCTTGTGTGTCTGTCTACCGGTCTGCCTACTCGGCGCTACTCAGCCGCCGCGATCAGCTCGCGGCACTTCTTCACGTCCTCGGACATCTGGACGAGCAGTGCGTCCAGCGAGTCGAACTTGGCCTGGCCGCGCACGAACGCCAGGAAGTCGACGGCGACGTGCAGACCGTACAGATCAAGGCCCACACGGTCGATGGCGTATGCCTCCACCGTCCGTTCCGTGCCGTCGAACTGCGGGTTCGTGCCGACGGAGATCGCGGCCGGCATCTTTTCGCCGTCCGCGTGCAGCCAGCCCGCGTAGACACCGTCGGCGGGGATCGCGGTGTGGGGCAGCGTCTCGACGTTGGCCGTGGGAAAGCCCAGTTCGCGCCCTCGCTGGGCACCTCGGACCACTACGCCCTCCACCCGGTGCGGGCGGCCGAGGATCTCGCCGGCGCCCTCCACGTCACCCTCGCCGACCAGGCGCCGCGTCAGCGTGGACGAGAACGGCTCGCCGCCGCCCGCCTCACCCGACACGTACAGGTCGACGACCTCGACCTCGAAGTCGTAGGTGCGGCCGAGTTCGGTCAGGAACTCCACATTGCCGGCCGCCTTGTGGCCGAAACGGAAGTTCGGACCCTCGACGACCGCCCGGGCGTGCAGCTTGTCGACCAGGACCTTGACCACGAAGTCGGCCGGGGAGAGCTTCGAGAACTCCTTGGTGAAGGGCAGGATGAGGACGGCGTCGACACCCAGATCGGCCATCAGTTCGGCGCGGCGATGGTGCGGGGCCAGCAGCGGCGGGTGACTGCCGGGCCGCAGGACCTCACTGGGGTGCGGGTCGAACGTCACGGCGACCGTGGGAACGCCCAGCTCACGGGCGCGCGCCACGGCGTGGCTGACGATCAGCTGGTGTCCGCGGTGGACTCCGTCGTAGGAGCCGATGGTGACGACGCTGCGTCCCCAGTCCTCGGGGATGTCCTCCAAGCCACGCCAGCGCTGCACTGTGACCGCTCCTCGTCGAACCCGTGTCCGTGTCTGCCTCTTACGCAGGCCTTCTTACGCAGGTCTAAGGGTGCCATGCCGAACGCGCCCCGCTCGCATCGGCATGGAGGCTGTGACGGGGCGCACGTGACTGATAGTCGACCGTCGCCCGCAGATTGCCGCTGGGGACGTCCCCGGAGATGTCCCTGAGACATGGCTTCGGACCACATCTGCCTGCGTCGGCCTGCGGCTACGCGGGGACCCGTACGCCCGCCAGGTTCTCGATCATGCGGCGGGTGCTGGGGCCCACCACTGTCGCCCACTCCCCGGGAGTGTCGGCCAGCCAGCCCGCCAGCGACACCGCGAATCCGGGTACCCGCCTGCTCAGTTCGACCAGGACGCAGTCGAAACGGGTCGCGCCCTCCGGAGTGCGCACGAGGAGCAGCCCGCAGCGGTGGACGAGGCCCCGGGTGCGCAGCTCTCCGTGGCGGGCCGCGTCCTTCGCGATGGCCCGGAGCAGGGTGTCGAGAACGGTGGGGTCGTGCTCCCTGGCCAGCAGGGCTTCGAGCAGTTCGTGGCGGAAGGGGCGGGAGACAGGGGCCCCGGGCGCGGCCAGCACGGTCGCGAGGGCAGCGCGGACCGGCGCCGGGCCGTCGTCGAGAAGGCCGGTGACCAGGGGAAGGAGTACGGGCCGGACGGTGGGGCCGTGGTCCAGTCGCCGGTCCACGTACGCGGCCATGTGCCCGGCGGTCCCCGGGTGCCGCTCCACCACCTCCCGTACGAGGGCGGCGATCCGGCGGGCCGCGGCGGGGGGTGTGACGTCGGCGAGGGTGCGCAGGGTGTCGCCCGCCTCCGGGCCGAGCAGCCTGGCCCGGAACGCGTCGAGGACCGGCTCCGGGTGGGTCGCGAGGGCGGCGACCAGGGCGCTCGGCGGGAGGTGCGGGTCCCCGGCGGTGAAGTGCCGCAGCGCCTGCGGGAGATGGCGGGCGCGGGTGAGTGGATCGCGGACGAGGAGTGCGAGCGCTCCGCCGTGCAGGGTGCGGTCGGTGGGGCGGGCGAGCAGGGCGAGGGCCGCGGAGCGCAGCAGGTCGCGATCGGCCTCCGTACGCACCTGGGGTGCGACGCGCGGTCCGTACACCACCGCCGCGACCCGCCGGGCCGGCCGCTCGTCGTGCGCCCACCGGGCCACGGCCCGGCAGACGGCGGACGGCTCCTCTTCGGCGAGTACGGCGAGGAGTTCGTCCCCGCGCCGGTGGGCACCGGCGACGAGCACTTCGATCAGGCCGTCCACGGCCCGGTGGCGATGGGTGTGGAGAAGCGCCTGAGCGGCGGTGGCCACGGTCGCGTCCGGCGTCGCGGGCAGCGGCCGGTCGTCGTCGAACCAGCGGGCGAGGAGCGGTTGTACGGCGGCGGGGTCGGTGGCGAGCAGTTGGGCGACGGCGTCCAGGTAGCGGGGCTGGTCGGACCGGCCCGGAGGCTCGTCACCGACGACGAGCCTGCGGAGCAGGTCGAAGCGGGCGGCTTCGGGGAGGTGGAGCGCGGTCCAGAAGGACGGCCCCAACTCCGGTGGCACCGGCCGGTTCTGCCGGCGGCGGGCCACGATGTGGTCGGCGAGGAGGCGCAGGACGTGCGTGTACGGGGTCGCGTCGGGGACATGCCTCAGTACGTCGGTGAGGAGGTGGGTCGCCCACCAGGTGGAGGCCGACGGGCGGGGCGCGGCCACGGACCCGGGCTCCAGAGCCTGCGTCAACTCCCTCAGGCGGTGGGCCAGTTCGGGGGTGCCGTGCTGGCGGGCGAGGAGCAGCAGGGACTGGACCACCGGTCCGATGCGGTGGTGCGGTACGGGCACGGGGGCCGTGTCCCCGGCCTTCTCCGGGCGGCGCCGGTGGACCAGGGCGTGCAGCGCCTCGTCCACGTCCAGGTGCGCGCCCTGGATCCAGTCGGCGAGTTCCTCGTGGGCGAAGCGGTAGCCGGTGCCGGCCGGGACGAGGAGGCCCTCGGTGAGGACGGCGGAGGCCCAGCCCGTGCCGCCGCCCAGCCGGGCCGGGGCGGGGCCCCAGGGGAACACGGACTCGAAGGACGCGCGGTCCAACTCGCCCTGTCCGGGGCCCAGACTGCGGCGGGCGGCCTCGTGGACCTGGCCCGAGACCTTGGCGGCGAGGCGGCGTACGGGGGTGCCGCGCAGCCCGTTCTCGGCGGCGAGGCGGACGGCGATGCGGAGGCACATCAGGTCGAGGTAGGACGTGAAGACGTCGTGGCGGTCGAGGCGGGGGGCGGCGCTGCCAGGGGTGTCGGGGAGGGCGGGGAGTGCGGCGCGGACCTCGGAGAGGAGGCGCAGGGTGAGGGGGTGGCGGGCGTCCTGGGGGGTGAGGGCGGTGGGCGGGACGGCGTAGCGGGACTGGGCCTGGTGGGCTTCGGCTTCGGTGAGGTCGGTGAGGAGGAGGTGGTGGTGCGGCGCCTCGTCCCCGGGGGATGCGCCCCCTGTCTGTTCCCAGTACTCCGGGCGGCAGGCCGTCACCAGGCGGGCGTTGGTCTCCTGGAGCCAGCTCTCCGTTTGCCTCGTCCAGTCCTGGGCGCGGTGGGCCAGGACGGGGGGCATCTCCTCGGGGCCGTCGAGAAGGAGCAGGAGGGGGCGGCCCGACGTGTGGGCGAGGCGGGCCAGGCGTTCCGGGGTGATGTCGCCCAGGTCCGTGTCGCGTGCGCTCGACGCGGCCACGATCCGGCCCGCCCGGTCCAGCGCGCGGCGGGCCGCGTCCGCCACCGAGGTGTCCTCGTCGCGCAGGTCGGCGCCGCGCAGCCACAGGGTGGGGGCCGGATCCGGGTCCCGGTGGCGGCGGGCGGCGAGGGCCGCGAGTTCCGTCGTACGGCCGCTGCCCGGGGCCCCGACCAGGCCGAGGACTACGGCCGGGCTCTCCGTCTCGGCGGTGAAGGCCTTCAACGCCCTTGCCGGTTCGGCCCGTTCGACCGGTTCGACCACGTCCGCGTCCACGCCGCCCGTGGCTCGGCCCACGAAGCCGGTCAGCGCGCCCGGTGGTCCGTCCGAGCCCACCGAGGTGGCCGTCAGTTCCAGGACGCCCGCGAGGTTGAGGTCGGCGCCGTAGGCGGGCACCGTCGCCGCGTTTCGGGCGAGGAGTTCGGTGAGCGGGCCGGGGCCGTCCGCGAGCCGGCCGCGCAAGGGGAGTGCGAAACCCGCCGCGCGGTGTCCGGCCGGTTCTCCCGGCCCGTCCGTGGGCTGCGGGAGCAGAGCGGTGCCCAGGACCCCCAGTACCGCTCCCGTCGTACGGTCGAGCACCGGGCCGCCGGCCGCGCCGCCGCCCAGCCGCAGCGCGTCACTGCCGGCCGTGCCGATCGCCAGCTCAAGAGCGTCGGGGAGGAGATGGAAGCGGTCCGTGGCCGTGTACGTGACGTCGGTCGTGCCGAGCACGCGCGCCTCGCGCCAGCCGCCCGCGGCGATCCGTACATACGTGCCCGTCGCGACGCGGATCCGCGCGGAGACGGGGACCGGGGCCACGCCCAGGCCTTCGGTGTGCACAAGGGCCAGGCCGAGGTGCGGAAGAGGGGTCACGGCATCCGCCGCCGACACCACGCAGGTACGGTCCGCGGCGCCGTGCACGACCAGCCGGGCCAGGCCGTCGACCGCCTCATGGCTGGTGATCAGCGTGCCGTGGTGGTCGGCGACGAAGCCCATGCCCCGCGGGCGCCCGGCCAGGTCGCACACACGCACGAGCCACTCGTCGGCAGCTTCGGCGGCGGTCTCGCCGTCCCCCGCTTCTCGCGCACCGGCCGACGGCCGACGGCCGCCCCCGGCGCGCGGGCCCCGTCCCGCCATCGTCGTCCTCCCCGTCGTACACGCGAGCCTGCGTACGCACGCGTCTACTGCAACGGTAGGCACTTGATGATCAGCGGGACAGGGCGTGCGGCGAACGCGCCCCCTTCCGCCCCCTCGGTTCACTCCGAGCGCCTGCCCGGACGGGTGAATGAATCGCGAGGGATGGATACACCTTGGGTGGGGGAACCGAGGGGGGAACCGTGGAGCGGCGGGAACGTGTCCCCGTGATCGCCGCTCCACGACTCGGTACCCCGGCTCGGTTTCGGTCTCAGACGAAGACCGCGAGGCTCTTCGCCTTGCCCTTCTCCTCCTCCACCAGGGCGAGGAACTGCCCGGCGGGGTCGAAGACGGCCACGGCGCCGACGCCCGTGTACTCCTCGGGCATCTCCAGCCGTACGCCGTTCGTCAGCAGGCGCGCCCGCCGCTCGTCCACGTCCCAGCGCCGGAACGCGGCGGTGGCCGCCTCGGCGATCGGCATCACCGTCAGCTCCTGCTGCAACTGGTCGAGCGTCCGGGCCGCGTCCAGCTTGTACGGTCCCACCCGCGTCCGGCGCAGCGCGGTGAGGTGACCGCCGACCCCGAGGTCGGCGCCCAGGTCCCGCGCCAGCGCACGGATGTACGTACCGGAGGAGCACACCACCGACACGACCAGGTCGACCACGGGGGTGCCGTCTGCCGCGACCGCTTCCCGGACGTCGTACACCGCGAAGGAGGAGACGGTGACCGGGCGGGCCGGGATCTCGAAGTCCTCGCCCTCACGGGCTCGTTTGTAGGAGCGCACGCCGTCGATCTTGATGGCGCTGACCTTGGACGGCACCTGCATGATGCGGCCGGTCAGCTTGGCGACACCGGCGTCGACGGCCTCGCGGGTGACCGCGGAGGCGTCGGTGGAGGAGATGATCTCCCCCTCGGCGTCGTCCGTGAGCGTGTTCTGTCCGAGGCGGACGGTACCCACGTACTCCTTCTCGGTCAGCGCGAGGTGGCCGAGGAGCTTGGTCGCCCGCTCCACCCCGAGGACGAGTACGCCGGTGGCCATGGGGTCGAGGGTGCCGGCGTGTCCGACGCGGCGGGTCCTGGCGATCCCGCGCATCTTGGCCACCACGTCGTGCGAAGTGAAGCCCGACGGCTTGTCGACAATGACAAGTCCGTCGGGCGTCCTGGTGTTCTTCTGCGTCATTCGGCGGTGTCGTCCTCGTCGTCAGGCTTCTTGTACGGGTCCGCGTCACCGGCGAACGCGGCGCCCGCGGACGCCTGGCGCACCTGCGCGTCGGAGGCACGGGCCTTGTCGAGGAGGTCCTCGATCTTCTTGGACGTGTCCGGGAGCGCGTCAGCGACGAAGGTCAGGGTCGGCGTGAACTTCACACCCGCGGCCTGGCCGACCGCGGAGCGCAGCACGCCCTTGGCGCTCTCCAGGCCGGCGGCGGCGGCTGCCCGCTCCTCGTCGCCCCCGTACACCGTGTAGAAGACGGTCGCCTCCCGGAGGTCCCCGGTGACCCGGGTGTCCGTGATGGTGACGTTGGTGCCGAGCCGCGGGTCCTTGATCCCGCGCAGCAGCTTCTTGGCCACCACCTCTCGGATGAGGTCAGCCAACCTCTTCGCCCGCGCGTTGTCGGCCACTGGTGTGTCTCCCGTTCTTCCTGTTCAGCGTCTTCCGCGGTTTCAGCGTTCTCCGCGGTTCTGCGTTCCGCGTACCCGCAGGTCGTTCGTCTGTGCGGCCGGCCATCGGCGTCAGTCGTCATCGCCGTGGAGGCGCCGTCGTACGGACAGCAGTTCCACCTCGGGACGACCGGCGACCAGCCGCTCGCACTGGTCCAGCACATCGGTGATGTGCCCCACGTCCCCGGCCACCACCGCCAGGCCGATGCCGGCTCTGCGGTGCAGGTCCAGGTGTTCGACCTCGGCCGCGCTCACCGCGTACTTGCGCTGGAGCTCGGCGACGATCGGACGGACGACGGAGCGCTTCTCCTTCAGCGAGCGTACGTCGCCGAGCAGGAGGTCGAAGGACAGAGTCCCCACGTACATATGTGTATCCGGATGTCCCGCCGGTACGGGATCGATGGCCCCGCCGACGGTACGGGCGGGGACATCGAGAACGGTACAACGAACGGGGCGGCGGCTCGACGGGATTGTTCTCGCCCCCGGGCCCCCGCTCCTCAAACGGCCAGCTG
>NZ_AEJB01000349.1 GCF_000331005.1 Streptomyces turgidiscabies Car8 | reverse complement strand
GAATGGGAGAAGTTCCACGGCGGGATGCGGGACAACGGGTACTCGCAGGAGTCGGTCAAGGCCCTGTGGGAGGTGATGCTGCCCTTCGCCGGGTACGCGTTCAACAAGTCCCACTCCGTGGGCTACGGCCTGGTGTCGTACTGGACGGCCTGCCTCAAGGCGAACTTCCCCGCCGAGTACATGGCCGCCCTGCTCACCTCGGTCGGCGACCACAAGGACAGGGCCGCGATCCACCTCGCCGACGCCCGCACGCTCGGCGTGCGGGTCCTGCCCCCCGACATCAACGCATCCGTCGCGAACTTCACCGCCGTCGGCGAACACGTCCGGTTCGGGCTGCGTTCGGTCCGCAACGTCGGCGAGAAGGTCATCGAATCCCTGGTCGCCACCCGCACGTCGAAGGGCACGTACACATCCTTCCCCGACTTCCTCGACAAGGCCGACCTCGCGGCCCTGAACAAGCGGGCCGTGGAATCGCTGATCAAGGGCGGGGCGTTCGACTCGCTGCACCACACCCGCAAGGGGCTGTCCGCTGTCCACGAAGACGCCATCGACGCGGTCATCCCGGTCAAGAAGCAGGCCGCGATCGGACAGGACGGCCTCTTCGGCGGCCTCGGCGGCACCGACGACCAGCCGTTGTTCGGCCTCGACTTCCCCATCGACGACGAAGAATGGCCGCGCAAGCAACTCCTGGCCGCCGAGCGGGACATGCTCGGCATGTACGTCTCCGCGCACCCCCTGGACGACACCGAGCACATCCTGTCCCGCCACCGGTCCACCACCATCACCGAACTCACCGCGTCCGGCCGCACCGAAGGCGTCGTCACACTCGCCGGCCTCGTCACCCACGTCCAACGCAAGACGACCAAAGACGGCAGGACCTGGGCAGTCGTCTGCCTCGCAGACCGCGACGGCGAGATGGAGATCCTGTACCTCCCCGCCACCTACCCGCTGGTCCAGCACGCGTTGACGCCGGACAGTGTCATTGCCGTCCAAGGCCGCCTCAACGAACGCGACGGGAACGTCAGCCTCGTCGGCCAGGAACTCGCCGTACTGGACATATCGCCCGCCGAGAGAAGCGGGAAGCCACCGTACGGCGATGCGACATACCGCGAGTCCACCTGAGTCCCGCCGAGCCGACATCAGCAGTCGGCGGTTTCCATACCCCGCCCCGCAAGTCCCGCGTCCTTCGGCTCGGGTGGCGGCCTGTCATGGTGGCCAGGATCAGAGCCCGCCAGGGTTGCCCACTGCGCAGGCGAATACTGCAACTCTCGAATACTGACACTTCACCAGTGCTCCCACACCACGGCCGAAGGGCTGATCGGCGGCGTCACCGGCGCCCTGGCCTCGCCGGCCACGCTGCTTCTGGGCCGCTAGGCCGTGTTTTAGAAGGTGCTGGTCTGGTGGGTTGGGCGTCCGGGGAAGTTGCGGGCGGCCAGCCAGACGATGAGGTCGCCTGCGATCCGGTCGATGCTGGTATCGGTGTCGACCTTGTGTTCACGGCGGGTGGTGTCGCGTCGGACGATCTCGTAGCCGCCTTCGTCAGCGACAGCGACGGACACAAACCAGGCTGGGTCGTCCTGGTCGGGCTGGACGACGACGAACGTGTTGTCCTTGTCGTTGAGTTCGCTGATCAATTCGAACAGGGCATCCTCGGACGGGTCGTCGATGTGGTCGCCGTTTTCGCTGTCTGCGCAGTAGTACTTGGCGGCCACTGGACTCTCCCCATGGTGCGCTGTCGGTTCGGGCGCCAGCATGGCACGGCCGGATGGGCCGGCGGCAGGTCACAGCCACTGCTGGACCGCCGCGATCTGAACCGTCGCCTCGAAGCGGACGGCGAGCTTGTCGTATCGGGTGGCCACGGCCCGGTGCTGTTTGAGGCGGCTGATCCCGCACTCGACCGCGTGGCGGGCCTTGTAGTCCTGGCGGTCGAAAGCGGGCGGACGCCCTCCCGTGCCGCCTCGGCGCCTGCGGTTGCGGATCTGGTCGGCCGGCTCGGGGATCGTGCACCTGATCCCGCGTCGGCGCAGGTAGGCGCG
>NZ_AEJB01000348.1 GCF_000331005.1 Streptomyces turgidiscabies Car8 | reverse complement strand
ATCGGCCCTTCGTGCTGTTCGAAGCCCGTCCCTCTTTCGTGTGGATACCGGCGGGAAATCCCCCGGTCGAGTGAGAACGCGGCCGGCCGCGTCGAATCCCGCCGATAGGGTTCCGCGGTGACCTCAACCTCAAGCGAAACGCGCCCTTTCCGCATCGCCGACCTGGGCACGCTCGTCGTGATGGCCTGGAGCGGTGAGGCCCCCGACGGCGACATGCCCTATCTCCTCGCCTACTCCCTCGGGGACGGCGAGGGCGGCCCGGAGGCTTCGGCCGTCGCCGTCGAGCAGCTCCTCGCCAACACCGGTCTGCCGGTCGGCGGTGACATCGTCGACGGTTCCACCCGCCCGAGCCTGCCGGTCAGCCTGCTCGTCGAGGCCGGTTCGGCCGTCGTCAACATGCCGCAGCTCAACGCCCAGTGCACGCCGCCTCCGGAGTGGCTCACCGCGGTCGCCGAACGCGGCTTCGCCTACCTGGTGTTCACCACCCGCGCCTGGCCCGAGGCCCAGCCCGGCAAGCCCATCGAGCCGGAGGCGCTGGCGGCCTTCGCGGGCGCCGACGAGACCCTGACCGCGGCGGCCCACGTCATCCTCCCGGCCCGCAGCCTGCGCTGACGGCCGAGCCGGCGGCCGGGGGCGAGGGCGGCGGGTGAAGTCCGGGGCCCGGGCGGGCGGGTCGGCTGTTCGAGCCGATTCGCCCTTCCGGGCTGATCGGACGACTAATGCACCACTCGGGGGAATCTTGAGCTGATGCGGTTCCCAGGATCGTTACGCGATACGGACGTACACCCCCGATTCCTGTAAAGGACCGCACCTGCCATGAAGTCGACCACTCGAATCCTTGCCGCCGCTGTTCTCACCGGCGTGGCGGCGGCGGTGGGCTCCGCGGCCCCCGCCGTCGCGGCCGGCACGGTCCCCGTGCCCGTACCGCTGGACGGCGTCGAGAAGTCCCTCAACGTGAGCCTGCCCAAGGTGGGCGGCGAACTGCCGCTGCTGACGCCGGGCGTGCCCGAGGGGCCGCGGTACGTCGAGGGGCAGATGATCCCGGCCAGTGCGCTGCCGCAGGTGCCGATGGGTGCCGCGCTGCCCGGTCTGTCGGCCCAGGCGCCGCTGCCGCAGGTGCTCGGCAAGGGCTTCGACGAGGCCGGCCTCAGCGTTCCCGCGGCCGACCTGCGGACCCTGACCCCCGGTCTGTCCGTCGACACCCCGCTGACCGCGCCGAACTCCGAGGTGTTCGGCCTGCCGACGCTCAAGGAGCCGCAGGCCGCCGTAATGACCCCGCTGCTGCAGACGGCCCCCACGGGTGTCCTGGGGCTCGGCTCCATGTAGTCCGGTCAGGTCCTGGTCGCGGAATCCGACGAACTGGACTCTCTGGGCCCGGGGTTGGCACCCGGGCCGGTCTCCGGGCGGTCGCCGTCACCGAACGAACCCGAACGAGGAGATGGGGAGAGAGTGTTGTTCGTCAGAAGAGAGCCACGGGGCCCGGCAGGGCCCCGCGGCTGTTCCGGTACGCGGCGGGAGGCGCTGCGTGCCCTGTGCGTGTCGGCCCTCGCCCTGGCCGTCGTCCCGGTCGTCGCCGCCGCGTGGCCTCGCGGGGAGCGGGACGGCGACGAGGCGTCGTCGTTCGACGAGACGTACCGGGGCCGCCGACTGCGCGGTCTGAAGACCGACGCCGGGAGCGCGGATCACCTCGACCACATGACGCAGGCGATGCGCGCGCCGGGCGAGGCACGGTGGCACGTCACCGTGGACGGGCGGCCACTGCATCTGATGCGGCGCGCGGACGGGACGTATCTGAGCATGATCGACCACTACCGCTCGTACCCCACGGCCCTGGAGGCGGCCCGCGCCGCCGTCGACGAGCTGGGGCCCGGGCGGCGGTTGACGGTCGCCGGCGGGGGAGGAGGCGGTCATGGCGTACACGCGTAAGGACGTCAGCACGCTGACGCGCGGTGAGCGGCGGCGGTTCGTCGGGGCGCTGATGGAGATCAAACGGCGCGGCGAGTACGACGAATTCGTGCGCACGCACATCGAGTACTACGTCTCCGACGGCGAGAAGGGGCTGCGTACGGCCCACATGGCGCCGTCCTTCCTGCCCTGGCACCGGCAGTTCCTGCTGGACCTGGAGCAGGCGCTGCAGCGCGTGGACCCGTCGGTGACGCTGCCCTACTGGGACTGGACCCGGGACCGGACGGCCGCGGGGACGCCCTGGAGCGAGGACCTGCTCGGCGGTACCGGGCGCTTCTCGGACCAGCGGGTGATGACCGGGCCGTTCGCCTACGACCAGGGCGACTGGATCATCAACGAGAGCGTCACCGACGGCGACTTCCTCACCCGGGACCTCGGCCGGGTCCGGGAGCCGCTCGCGCTGCCGACCCGGCAGGACCTGGACTCGGCCCTCGCCGATCCCGTGTACGACGTGTCGCCGTGGGACTCGACGTCCACGAAGGGGTTCCGCAACAGGCTCGAAGGGTGGGGGAGCGGGCGGGGCCCCGGCTCGTGGCGCAACCACAACCGCGTCCACCGCTGGGTCGGCGGGCACATGGTCGGCGGTGCCTCCGTCAACGACCCCGTCTTCTGGCTGCACCACGCCTTCGTCGACCTGTGCTGGTCGCGCTGGCAGCTCCGGCACGGGGCCGGCACCCGCTATCTGCCCGACCGGCCGCCGCGCGTCGGTGACGCCCAGCGCGGCCGGGTCGTCGCCCGGCACGAGAAGCTGCCGCCGTGGGACCTGACGCCGGACCAGCTGGAGGACGTCAGCGGCATCTACAGGTACGCGTAACCCGGTACCTGCGGAAG
>NZ_AEJB01000347.1 GCF_000331005.1 Streptomyces turgidiscabies Car8 | reverse complement strand
TATGACGACTGATCAAGCTCTCGGGCGAGGCCGCGACGCCCAGCAGGTCGCGCTGCCACTGCGCGAAATCGGCGTAATGAACCGGCAGTTGGCGAAACTCCGGGATGCTATCGGTGCATCGTGCCGCGTACGCCGTTTTCAGGTCGCGCATCAACGGTGCCATGGACCAGCCCTCGCCAGCGATGTGGTGGGCGAGCAGCAGCAGGACGTGGGTGTCGGCGTCCAGCGTGTACAGGGTGGCCCGCAGGGGGAGTTTGGACGACAGGTTGAAGCGGTGCCGGGCGGCGGCGGTGAGCAGCGCCGGGAGTTCGGCCTCGGTGGTCGCCGTCATGGGGAGGTCCGGCCGGCCCGCCTCCGAGTCGAAGACGCCTTGGTATTCAGCCGTGAGTGCCGCGGCGCGGTGCCGTCACTGGCGGGAGCCGATGATGTCCGCGGGACGGCCGGTCAGCGACAGCCGGCCCGGTACGACCGTCGCCAGCAGGGCCAGGACTCCGGCGAAGCCGAGGACGCCCAGGTACATCCACGGGTCGACGGAGGGTGCCGCCGCGCCCGTCATGCCGATGCTGAACGCGGTCAGGACGGCGAAGGCGATGCCGCTGCCGAGCGCCGCGGCGATGGCCACCACGACCAGGGACTCGATGCGCAGCATGCCCATGACCTGCCGGCGGGTGGTGCCGACCAGGCGCAGCAGGGCGAACTCACGCGAGCGGTCGGAGACCGACATGGCGAGCGTGTTGACCACGGCGATCGCGGTGAACGCGATGATCAGCCCCATGGCGACGTAGTTGACCTCTGCGTTGGACTGCTGCACCTCGGCCTGGAGGTCCTCGACCTGGCCGCGGTCCAGGACGCCTACGCCCGGGAACGCGGCGACGGCCTTCTGCAGCTGCTCGCGGCCCGCCTTGCCGTCGTCGGTGGTCTGGACGAGGACGGAGGAGGCGAGCGGGTTGTCGACGTGCCGCGCGACGAGGTCGTGGGCCATGGTCAGGTCGCCGAAGCCGAGTCCGCGGGCGTAGACGGCGGCCACCTTCAGCTTGACGACGGTGCCGTCGCCGAGGGTGATCTTGAAGGAGTCGCCGGGCTTCTTGCCGAGGTGGTCGGCGGCGACCTCGCTGAGCGCGACGCTGCCGGTGCCGAAGCCGGCCAGTGATCCCTCGCTGACGTCCGGGTCCCAGTTCTTCCGCAGGCCGTCCGTGGACAGGCCCTGCGCGGGGTACTTGTCGAGGCCGACGCGGACGGTCGTACGGACCACTTCGGTGATCGCGGTGACGCCGGGGGTGCCGCGCAGCGCGTCGGCGGCCTGCTCGGGCACGCCGGGGCCGGAGGAGGCCACCACCCAGTCGGCCCGGTTGCCCTCCTCGGCCTGGGCCGAGGCGGCGTCGCCCATCGTGGTCTGCACGAACAGCACCGTGCAGGCCATGCCGATGAGCAGGGCCAGCGGGGTGATCGCGGACGCCATCCGCTTGGTGTTGGCGCGGACGTTGGCCGTGGCGAGGTGACCGGCGACGCGCGAGGCGCGCAGCGGGACGCCCAGGACCGCGACGGCGAGCCGGGCGATGACCGGACCGAGCAGGGAGACCGCGACCGCCAGCACCACGACGGTCAGGAACGTCACCGGCGTGGACGCCGGCTCGGTCTTCAGCACACTCAGTAAGGCCAGCAGCACCACCCCGCCGGCCAGGGTGAGCGATCCGGCGAGGAAGCGGCCCCAGGCGAAGCCGGCCCGCTCCATGACGGACTCGGCGAGCGCCTCGGCGGGCCGGATACGGGCGGTGCGGCGGCCGGAGATGCGGGCCGCGGCCCAGGCGCCCAGCAGGGAGGCGCCGACGGCGGCGGCGAACGGGAAGAAGCCGAAGGTGACCTCCAGCGTGTCGGGGATGGTGCCGAACCCGACGAACTTGTGGTGCAGCCAGTACGCGATCGGCAGCCCGGCGACGGCGCCGAGCACCCCGGCGAGCAGGCCGACGATCAGAGCCTCGCGGCCGATCAGCTGCCGTACCTGCTTGGGGGTGGCGGCGATGGCGCGCAGCAGGGCGAGTTCGCGGTAACGCTGCTGGATGGAGAGGGCGAAGGTGCCCACGACCACGAGGATCGCGACCAGCAGCGAGGTGCCGCCGATGGCGCCGCCCATCGAGACGAGTTTGACGCGGGCCTTGGCCGCGTCGAGGAACTCGACCGGACCGCGGTCGCCGCCGGTGACAACCTGGGCGGTGGTGCCGTCCAGTGCCTTCTTCACCTGAGCGGCCAGTTCGGCGGTGCCGACGCCCTTCGCGGGCAGCACGCCGATCGCGGTGATCTGGCCTTCGCGGCCGGAGAGCCGCTGGGCCTCGGCGGTGGAGAAGAACAGGGAGGTCTGCTGCTTCAGGTCGCCGCCCGCGGGTGCCGCGACGCCGCTGACGGTGTAGGCGCGCGGGGTGTCGGTCGACTGCACCGTGAGCCGCGAACCGGCCTTCAGGCCCATCCGGTCGGCGAGTTCGCGGTCCACGACGACGTCGGCGGCGGACGCGGGCGCGGTGCCGGAGACGAGCGTGAACGGGGTGAGGGCGGCCGAGGCCCAGGCGTGCCCGTAGGAGTCCTTGCCGTCGACGCCCTCGACGACGCGGCCCTCGGGGCTGACGGCGTAGGCGGGGAAGGTGATCTCGGGTACGACGGCCCCGGCGCCGGGCACCTTCTCCAGCGCGGTGACGGTGGAGCCGGGCAGCCAGACGCGTTCGGCGAGCGGCTTCGCCTTGTGCTTGACCTTGGTCTTGCCCTTCTTCTTCTTGACGGTGGTCTGGTGGACGTTCTGGTCGCCGCCGACGATCACCGGGGCCGCCGCGTACCGCTCGGTGCCGATGGTGCCGCGCAGGCCGGTCTCCAGAAGGATGCCGCACGCGGTGACCAGGGCGGCGGCACACATCAGCGCCAGGAACGCGCCGATGAATCCCCCCTTGCGTGCCCTGAGGGTCTGGAAGGCGTAACGCAGCATCAGGCCCACGCTCCCAGGTGCGTCATCCGGTCCGCGACGCGCTCGGCGGTCGGAGCGTGCATACGGTCGGCCAGCCGGCCGTCGGCGAGGAAGAGGACGGTGTCCGCGTACGACGCGGCCATGGGGTCGTGGGTGACCATGACGACGGTCTGACCGGTGTCGTCCACGCAGGACCGCAGCAGCGAGAGGATCTCCTTCGCCGTGACGGTGTCCAGGGCGCCGGTCGGTTCGTCGCCGAAGATGACGTCGGGACGGGTGATCAGGGCGCGGGCGATGGCCACGCGCTGCTGCTGGCCGCCGGAGAGTTCGCCGGGGCGGTGGGCGGCCCGGCCGCCGAGGCCGACGCGGGACAGGATCTCCTCCAGCCACCGCTTGTCCAGACGCTCGCCGGCCAGGCGCAGGGGCAGTTCGACGTTCTGGCGCACAGAGAGGGACGAGATCAGGTTGAACGCCTGGAAGACGAAGCCGATGCGCTGACGGCGCAGCTTCGTCAGCTGGGTCTCGTTCATCCCTCCGAGTTCTGTGTCACCGATCCAGGCGCGGCCGGAGGTCGGTTTGTCGAGGCCGGCCGCGCAGTGCAGGAAGGTCGACTTGCCGGAGCCGGACGGGCCCATGACCGCGGTGAACGAGCCGCGCTCGATGCTTACGGAAACGCCGTCGAGGGCCCTGACGCCACGGCCGTTTCTGCCGTAGACCTTGCTGACCTCGTCCAGCCGCAGGGCGTGGCTCCGGGTGGCGGTGCCGCTGTGCGGCTCGGTGTTGGTCCTCTCGGTCATCATGCGTGACCAGTCCTCTCCATCCATCGTCGCGTGGGGGCGGTGAGCGCCTCCGCCGACAGCGGAAGTGCGTCGGATCGAACCTGGCCGTCCGATCTATATCGGCGCTATGCAAAATGGCCGGACGGGTGGACCAAGGCACGGGTTTCAGCCGATGACGCGGAGAATCGTCCGAAAGTGGGCAGGTGCGGCGCCCCGCCGGTGACGGCCCGCGGCCGGACCGGTGGGCGCCGCTGTGGGGGTCCGCCGCGCTCCCGTCAGGCAGGCGGATGGACGTGGACCGGACCCAGCGGGCCTGCGGACGGCCGGGACAGGGAGGCCGACCAGGGGCCCGGCAGGTGCAGGTCCTCGACGTGCCAGGTCGTGGTGCGGTCGCGGTGCACGTGGCGCACGGTCAGCGGGCCGTCGGCGGACGGGTTCACGTCCAGGGTGTTCAGCGGCATGCCCATCAGGCCCAGACCGACCGCCTTGACGACCGCCTCCTTACGGGTCCAGGCCCGGTGGAAGGTTCTGGTGCGCTCCGGGCCCTCGGCGAAGGACAGGATCTGCTCGCGTTCGTTCGGCGTCAGGACCAACTCCGCCAGGCTTGCGGACTCCACCGTGCGGTACGCCTCCACATCGACGCCCACCCAGTCGCCCGCCCGGACCGCCAGCACACCGCAGCCGGTGGTGCGGGACAGGCTGACCGCGAGCGGGACGGGCGGCCGGACGACCGCGGGCGGACCGTGTTCGGTGTCGCCGCAGCCGGGGCAGATACGCCGGCCGAAGCGGACGGACTGCGGTGCCACGCCGAGCAGTTCCGCCATCGCCCTGCGCGCGCCGGCCCGGGTGGTCGTGAAGGCCGCCGCGTCCCGCGCCGCGTGGAAGCGGCGGGCACGGGCCCGTTCCGCCTCGTCCAGCAGCGCGAAGTCGACCGGGTCCACCGCCTCGTTCAGCGGCCACCACCACACGTGTGCCGCACCGTCCTCCCCCAGCCGGGCCACCGCCCTGCGTGCCGTCTCCGGCACGTACACGTCGCTGATGTCCGCCGCGTGATCGATGTGCGCGGCGGCCGGGGCCGATAGCGATGCCATCTTTCCTCCTCTCTTCTCGTCACGGCCGGTCTCAGGCCAGTCCGTTGAGGCGCAGGAGCAGTTCCTTCACCTCGGTGGCGTGGTAGCGGTCCCGTTCCTGGACCGGGTCGGAGCACAGCAGCAGCGGCCCGTCCCGGTCGTCCGAGGGCAGCCGTCCGTGGCTGCCCCTGACCAGGCCGGGATCGAGCGGCACCACGGTCAGCGGTGCGCGCATCCCGGCCTTCTTCCGCAGCAGGGTCAGTGCCGCCTTCGCCTTCACCGCCGGAATCGACGGGTCGAAGAAGAGCTCGGCGGGGTCGTAGCCCGGCTTGCGGTGGATGTCGACGCCGCGCGCGAAGTCGGGTGCGCGGGCGTCGTCGAGCCAGTAGTAGTAGGTGAACCAGGCGTCCGGTTCCGAGACCGCCACCAACTCCCCGGAGTTGGGGTGGTCGATGCCGTGTTCGGCCTGCTGGGTGCGGTCCCAGATCTCGTCGACACCGTCCAGTGCCTTCAGCACGTCCCGCACCCGCGGAACATCGGCGGGGTCGGCCACGTAGACGTGTGCGGCCTGGTGGTCGGCGACGGCGAACGCCCGCGAGGTGTGCGGGTCGAGGTACTCCATGCCGCGCTGGGTGTGGACCGAGAGCAGTCCCTCGCGGCGCAGGGCGCGGTTGATGTCGACGGGCCGGCTCACCGCGGAGATGCCGTACTCGCTCAGCGCGACCACCGTCGTGCCGCGCTCCCGCAGGTCGGCGAGGAGCGGGGCGAGGGCCGCGTCGGTCTCCCGGGCGGCACGAACGGCCTGGGGACTGTCGGGGCCGTACCGCTGGAGGTCGTAGTCGAGGTGCGGCACGTAGACGAAGGTGAGGTCGGGGCGGCGGCGGTCGACGACGTACCGGGCGGCGCCCGCGATCCAGCGGGTGGAGGCGATCGACGCGGTCGGGCCCCAGTACTGGAAGAGCGGGAAGTCGCCCTGCGCGACCGTGAGTTCGTCACGCAGGGAGGCCGGGACGGTGTAGCAGTCCGGGGACTTGCGGCCGTCGTGATGGTAGACGGGGCGGGGCGTGAGGACGGTGTCGACGTCGGCGCCCATCGCCCACCACCAGCACAGGTAGGCGGTGGAGTGCTCCGGGTCGCGGCGGCGGGCCGCCTGCCAGGCCTTCTCGCCGTGCACCAGCCCGTTGTGCTGGCGCCACATCATGACCTCGCCCTGGTCGCGGTGGTACCAGCCGTTGGCCACCGCCCCGTGCTCGCGCGGCAGCGATCCCGTGGTCAGGGTGGCCTGCACGGTCGCGGTGACAGCCGGGAAGACGGTGTCCAGGCGGGCGGTGAAGCCCTGTTCGCCGACCGCGCGCACGTGCGGCATCTCGTCGAGCAGCCGCCGGGTCAGGCCGACCGTGCACAGTACAACGACCTGCCGGCCCGTCCGGTCGCCGGTCACGACGTCACCTGCGTGAGACCCACGGCCAGCAACTCGTCCCGCATCCAGGTCATTTCGGCGGCCAGTCCGGTCACGAGGGCGTCGTCGTGGTGGCCGGGCAGCACCGACCAGGTGTAGGTCTCCACCTCGACGTGGTCGGTGACCGCCCGCTCGCCCGCGAACAACGTCCGCAGGGTCGCCCGCAGCACCTCGCGGGTGCCGGCCAGCGGCGGCGGGGGCTCCTCGTGCAGGGGCACGTGGTAGTGGATGCGCCAGGGCGCCCGGCCCGGTAGCGCGCCGGCGAGGGCGGCCCCCAGGTCGTCGCAGGCCAGTAGCGTCCCGTCCGGGCCGGCCTCCCTGGTCTGGTGCAGGAACCGCCGCTCCGCGAAGGGCGCCAGCGCCTCGCGTACGGAGCTCTCCGCGGGGTCGGGGACCTCCAGAGCGGTGGACGCCTGCAGCTTGACCACCGGGACGCCCGCCTCGCGCAGCCGGGCCAGCGCGGCGGCCGGTTCCTCGTGGGCGACGGCGAGGTGGCAGGCGTCGAGGCACACGCCGATCCACTGCGGGTCGGTGCCTGCCAGCGCCTCGACGGCCTGCTCGGTGGTCTCCGCCACACAGCCGGGCTCCGGTTCGATGCCGACCCGTACGGTCTTGCCGGTGTCTGCGGCGATCTGCTTCAACCCCGCTGTGAGCAGGTCCAGTTGCCGAGCCGCTGTGGTGCGCTGGGCCGAGGTCCACACTGTGCGCCAGGCCAGCGGCAGGGTGGAGATCGAGCCATGCGAGGTGCCGTCGGGCAGCAGTCCGGCGAGCACCCGGGCCAGGTTCAGCGTGTACTCCAGGCGGGCCGGTTCCGACCAGTCCGGGTAGTACACGGCCCGTTTGACGACGGGAGCGTGGAAGCCGCGGTAGGGAAAGCCGTTGAGGGTGACCGTCTCCAGGCCACGGGTGCTCAGCTCGCGGCGCAGCCGGGCCACGCCGGCCGGGTCGGCGGCGAGCGCCCCGGCCGTCTCGGCGGGCAGCCACAGGCCGATGCCGATCAGCCGGGCACCGGCGGCGACGCGCACCGGTTCGGCGTACGCGGCGAGTTGGCCGACGATGCCGTCGAGGGTCTCGGCGGGATGCACGTTGGTGCAGTACGCCAGATGGACGGTGGTGCCGTCAGGGTGTCGAAAGCGCATGAGGGGTCCTCAGCTCCCACCGCGGGCGACGGAGTTGCCCGCGAACAGGCCTGCGGCCTGGGTGTCGTTGTATCCGTCGAGGTCCAGCCGGCCCGACTGCCCGTAGAAGGTGACGGGGTTGCGCCACAGGACCAGGTCCACGTCGTCCTCGTCGAAGCCGGCGGCGAGCATCGCGTCGGCGGTGGCGCGCGTCAGCAGCGGGTCGCTGTGGCCCCAGTCGGCCGCCGAGTTGACGAGCACGCGCTCGGTACCGAACCGCTTCAGGACGGCGACCATGCGCTCGGCGGTCATCTTGGTGTCGGGGTAGATGGAGAAGCCCATCCAGCAGCCGCTGTCGGCGACCTCGCCGACGGTGATCTCGTTGAGGTGGTCCAGGACGACCAGGGCCGGGTCGATGCCGGAGGCGCGGACCACGTCCAGGGAACGCCGGGTGCCCCCCGCCTTGTCGCGGTGCGGGGTGTGCACCAGGGCGGGCAGACCGTGCTCCGCGGCGAGCTCGAGCTGCCGGGCGAAGGCGAACTCCTCGGCGTCGGTGACGGTGTCGTAGCCGATCTCGCCGACCGCGACGACGCCGTCCTTGGCGAGGTAGCGCGGCAGCAGGTCGAGGACCGGCAGGCAGCGCGGGTCGCCTGCCTCCTTGGGGTTCAGGCCGATCGTGCAGTAGTGGCGGATGCCGAACTGGGCGGCCCGGTAGGGCTCCCAGCCCAGCAGCGAGTCGAAGTAGTCGGTGAAGCTCGCCGGGTGGGTGCGGGGCTGGCCGAGCCAGAACGCGGGCTCCACCAGCGCCCGGACGCCCGCGGCGTGCATCGCCTTGTAGTCGTCCGTCGTACGGGACGTCATGTGGATGTGGGGATCGAAGATGCGCATGGCCGTGGCTTCCGCTCGGGGTGGGTGAGGATGTCAGGCGTCGTACGGGACTTGGTCTGCGACGGCCTACGCGGCTTCCTGGGTCGCGACGAGCCACAGGTCGGCCGGTACGGTCCGGCCGGCGGCCCGCCGTTCGGCGGCGAACCCCTGCGCCATGCGGGCGAGTTCGGCGTCACGGCGCTCGTGCAGCCCGGCGACCCGGTGCAGCGGGATACCGGTGAACAGGCACTTCAGCACTGCCTGGCGCCAGCGGTACTGGTCCAGGTGGACCCGCGCGTACGGGCCGAGCGCGGCCGAGATCAGCCGGGTGTCGTTGGTGCGCAGCGCGTCGTCGGTGATCGTCAGCCCGGCGGCGCCGATCGGCAGGAACGGCAGGGCGCGCAGGACGCCCCGGCGCTCGCCGGCGTCGCCGCCGCTGTACCGGGCGACCGCCTCCGCGGCCGGATCACCACCCTGCGCCGGCAGCCGCAGCAGCAGGACGGTACGGATGCCGTCCTCCACGCTCCAGCCGGCCCAGCCGGGCAGCGGGCCGCGTCCGTAGTACCGGCCGGCCGCGGGGAAGCGGGTGTCCAGGGCGGTGGCGCCCTGTTCGGCGACGGCGGCGGCGTCCCGGACCAAACGGGTCCGCCGGTCCGGGGTGAGGACTGCGAGCAGGGACTCCTTCAGCGTGCGCACGGTCAGGGCATCGTGGACGGCCTCGGGCGCCTTCGTCAGCGTGGGTGCGGTCATGTCGGTGTGACCTCCGTCGAGAGGGGTGCGTGCGCGCGGGGCATGCGGGGCGCGGGTACGGCGGTACGAGCCGCCGCGGCGCGCAGGAACTCGATGCTGTGGCGGGCCGTCGCCGTCGCGGCATGGCTGTGCCGGGGCAGCTCCACGGAGACCAGGCCGCGGTAGCCGGCCGCGCGCAGCGCGTCGAGGACCGGCGGGAAATCGATCTCCCCCGTCCCGAACGGCAGGTGTTCGTGCACGCCCCGCCGCATGTCCTCGATCTGCACGTGGGCCAGCCGGTCGGCGGCCAGCTCGACGCACCGCCGCACCGGGTACGGCTCCAGGCACCGGCAGTGCCCGATGTCCAGGGTCAGCCCCAGCCGGTCCGGCTCGCCGAGCGCCCGCGACAGCCTGCGGTACCCGGCCAGGTCGGCGACGAGCATTCCCGGCTCGGGCTCGAACGCGAGCCGGACCCCGGCCCGCTCGGCGTCGGCGAGGGCCGTCGCACAGCCTTCCTCCAGCCGCCGCCACGCCTCGTCCCGGGTGGTGCCGGGATCGGGCGTGCCACTCCAGAAGTGCACGGCCTCGGCGCCCAGTTCGGCCCCGATGACAATCGCCCGCCGCAGCAGTTCCTGCCGGGCGGCCCGCCCCTCGGGCTCCGCGCTCAGCAGCGTCGGCCGGTGCTTGCGCATCGGGTCGAGCAGATAGCGTGCCCCGGTCTCCACGACCACGGCCAGCCCGGCCCGCCGGATCGCCCGCCCGGCGTCCCGGACACGGGCCACCAGGTCAGGAGCGTACGGGTCGAGATGCTGGTGATCGAGGGTGAGCGAGACCCCGTCGTACCCGAGGTCGGCGAGAACGGCGAGGGCGTCACCGAGCCGGTGATCGGCGAACCCGTTCGTCCCGTAGGCAAAACGGAGGCGCTCCGCTTGCGCCGGGTGGGGGTCGGCGGGAGCCGGGCGGGGGACGACGGTGGCAACCGAGGGCGCGGCGGCTGGAGCCGGACCAAGGTCGGCAACAGCCGGCCCCTCGACGGCCGCAGCCGGGCCGGGACGGGCCGCACCCGCACGAGCGCCGTCGGGCACCGGAGTGGCATCGGTCCCAGCCGGGGTGGCGTCGGCCACTGCCGGGGCGGTTCCGGGCGCGACCGGGTGGGTGTCAGCCTTGCCCGGGTGGGCGTCGGTCATGACCGGGTGGGTGTCGGTCGCAGCCACACCGGCAGCAGTGCCGGCCAGGTCTCGGTCGGGTGCGGTCGTGCGGGTTTCCGCCTGTGCCGGGTGGGTGTCGGGCTCGGGAGCCTGATGGGCTGTCACGTCGGGGACACCTTTCTGGCAAGGCGGGCCGCCTGGGGAAGGACCGCGGCGAGCAGGGCGGCGAGCTTCGGAGAGCCGGTGCGGGAGACGAGGGCGGCCTGGAGGGGCAGGAGGGCGTGGATGCCGGCGCCTACGGCCGCCCGGGTCCGCGCGGCGTCCGGGTCGCGCAGGGCGGCCAACTGGGCGCGGGCGCAGGTGACCGCGTAGACGGTGGCGGTCAGGACGGTCACGGCGATGGTTCGGCCGGGCAGGGGTGGCGCGTCGGTTCCGATGCCGGGACCCGACCGCGCGGCGGAGCCGAGGAGGTCACGCGGCACGGCGGACGCGGGGTTCAGCGGGCCGCTCGACGGCTGCCGCGCCCCACCGGACGCGGAGTCCAGACGACCGCTCGACCGCTGGCGCGCCCCACCGGACGCGGAGTCCAGACGACCGCTCGACCGCTGGCGCGCCCCACCGGACGCGGAGTCCAGACGACCGCTCGACCGCTGGCGCGCCCCACCGGACGCGGAGTCCAGACGGCCGCTCGACCGCTGGCGCGCCACACCGGACGCGGAGTCCAGCGGGGCGTTCGGCTGCCGTGGCACGGCGGACGTGGTGTTCGGGCGCCGGCGGCGGGAGGCACGTACTGAGCCTGCCGTCGCCGCCAGGGTCACCGCTGCCGTCGTCGCCAGGGACAGCGCGGGCTCGCGGCCCGCCGTGCCGTTCACCTCGTGGCGGCTGAGACGGGTCAGGGCCCAGGTGTGGGCGCCCACCGTGGCCGCGGCGCGCAGCGCGGGACCGGCCGGCGTGGGGCCGGTCCCGTGCAGTACGTCGAGGGCACGGGCCGCCGCCATCGCGACGGGTCCCAGTGGGGTGTGCTTCAGGCCGAGGTCGTACGCCCACACGGTGACGGCGAGCGGCAGGGTCCGGCGCAGCAGGACGCGGCGGCCGCCGGCGAGCGCGCCCAGGCCGAGGCCCGCGGCGGTGAGCCCGCCGGCGATGCCCAGTGCGGCCCCGGCACTGATCCGCCCGGACGGCACCGGGCGTTCGGGGCGCTCGCGGGCGTCCTCCTCGCGGTCGGCCCAGTCGTTGAGAGCCATGCCGGCCCAGTACAGGCTGACGGAGGAGGCGGCGAGGAGCAGGGTTCGCCCGCCCGCCGGGCGGCCGGCGCTGAGCGCGCCGGCCAGTACGTCACCGGGGACGGTGAGCGCGGCGGGCGCCCGTACCAGCTCGGCGACAGCCGTGGCGTGCTGCCGGACCGCGACGGAACGGGGCCGGTACCCGGTGTCGTACCGGGGGCGGGATGGCACGGAGGTGGTCCCCCGCGCCGTCCGGAACGCCGTCGCCGTCGCCCGGGCCGCCTCACGGCATGCCGTGAGGGTGTCGTGGGCGCCGCGGGTCAGGTCGCGCAGGGTACGGCGGCGGGAACCGGCCCGCCGGGGTGTCGGGGCGCCGGAGGCCGGCGGTGGAGCGGTCGCGGTGGTCATCGCGCCGCCTCGGACCGGCGCGCGGGCTCGGCGGACATGGCCGCCCATTCGGTCAGGGCCGCGTACTGCAGGGTCAGGTTGTGCTCCGAGGAGGCCGCCGGGTCCTTGAAGAAGAAGCCGAGCGCCGGCAGCGCCCCGCTCTCCCCGCGACGGCGGGCCAGCGCGGCGAGCCGGACCAGGTCGAGGACGAGCGGCGCCGCCAGTGCCGAGTCGCAGCCCTGCCAGGTGAACTGGAGGGTCATCCGCACGCCGAGGAACCCCTCGAAGGTGATGTGGTCCCAGGCGGTCTTCCACTCCCCCAGCTCCGGCACGTTGTCGATGTGCACGACGCCTTCGACGGCGTGTCCGACGGTCTCCTCCAGGGCGCGCTGCTTGGACTCGGTCTTGCTGCGCGCGGCGGCGGGGTCGGCCAGGGTGGCGCCGTCGCCGCCGCCGAGCAGGTTGGTCCCGGACCAGGAGCGCAGCCGGAGCGCGCGCTGCGTGAACATCGGCGCCAGGGCGCTCTTGACCAGCGTCTCGCCGGTCTTGCCGTCGCGGCCCGCGTGCGGAACCCCGCGCAGCCGGGCGAGTTCCTCCAGGGCTGGCAGCGCGGCACCGGCGGAGGGGGTGAAGTTGACGTAGGCGCAGCCGGCGTGGAAGGCGGCGTAGGCGTACAGGGAGCTGGGCGGCAGCAGGCCGGTGCTGGCGGCGAGGGCCTTGTCGAGGTCGGCGAGGGTGAGGAAGGCGGGGTCGGGGTCGGGCAGCGGCTCGGTGGAGGAGACGTTGACGACCACGACCTGATCCAGACCGTTGCGGTTGCGGAAGTCGGTGATGTCGGCGGCGAACCGCCGGGCGGCGGTGTACTGGGGTTCCCCGGCGCGTGCGGAGCCGTCGCGGATCTCCCGCTCGGCGGCCTCCAGGGCGGGGCGCACCGCCGCGGCCAGGGCGACGGGCAGCACGCCCGCGTCGGCCAGCTCGCCGGCCCTCGCCGTCAGCGGCACGTCGACGACGTCGTGGCCGCCGAAGACGAGGTCGGCGATTGCGGGGAGGGAGTCGGATGTCACGGTGAAGTCCGGGGACTCGGTGACGCAGCCGGTGGCGGAGGCGAGGCCGGCCGCGATGGCGGCCGCCCCGACGACGGCGGTGGTCGCGACCGAACCGCGGGCGCCGACCAGCCAGACTCCGACGCGCGGGGAGTCGCCGAGGGAGCGGGGGTCTCCGTGGGATCGGGCGGTGTCCTGCATGGTGAGCCTGCCTCCTGGGCTGAGTTGGTGCCGGGCCGGGTGGTGCCGGGGACGCCCCGGCCCGCGGACACGGGCGGTGCGGGTGACGGGAGCGGTACGGGCGGCTACTTACCGAGGTCGGCCGGGAAGGGCGACACGTCGAAGGCCGTGTCGAGTTCCTCTCGGTCGCGGCACAGCCACTTGGCGGTGACGTGCCGGACGGTGTGCCGCGGCAGGTGCGGGTTGTCCGGGCGGTCCGTGATCGGCTGGGCCAGCGACTGGAGCTCCCAGGCGACGCCGGCGAGGCGGTTGATGTGGGTCCAGTAGCGGCGTTCGATGCCCAGGAGCACGAAGCCGGCCAGGAAGGGGTGCCAGCGGTGGTAGGCGTGAGTGGGCGACGGCGGCGTGAAGTTCATCATGTGGACCTTCTGGCCGTCCGGGCGGCGCGGGTCGAACAGGGTGCCCTGGCCGTACTCCTGGAAGGCGTGGACCAGTCCGTGCGGGTCGTTGCCGTAGAACTGGTCGTAGACCTTGATCTGCTCGCGGGAGAGGACCTCGAAGGCGTCCTTGTTGGGCTGGATCAGTTCGACGAAGCTGCGCGGGTAGCGGCCGCTCTCGCGGGTCGCGACCCACGCGTCGTACGTCTTGGTGAAGCCGCCGAAGGTGGTGACGATGGCGCCGACCGCGTCCTTCATCTCCTGGGACGGGTTGAAGTACGACATCTCGTCGTACTGGTACCAGAACTCGTTCGCCCAGCGGTCGCCGGCCATGCCGGGGACCTCCGGCAGCGAGGGGTGCCGGCGGCCGTGGGCCTCGGCGGGCGTCGCGCCGAGGAGAGACGCCGTGGCGGCTGCTCCGGCGACGCCGAGGGCGGCCCGCAGCGCACTTCTCCGGTCCAGGGTGTTGAGCGTCATGCGTGTTCTCCTTACAGGTGGCGGATGCACGGGGTGTGTCGGGAAGGGCTGCGGGCCGATGGCCCGGCTGTTTCGTGCTACGACTCTCGCGTACGGCCCTATCGGCGACCTATACCGAAAACCGGCAGGTCAGGTCCGGTGTCCGGGCGGTTTCAGGGACACTTTCGGGAGGTGCTCCCGGGGCGGTCGGCGGGGGTGTCCCCCGGCTCGGGGAACGGCGCCGCGCGCAGGCCGGGCGAGGCCAGCGCCACCAGTGCCGTGAGCGCCATGACGGCGCTGAGGACGAGGGCGGTGCGCAGGGCGTCGGTGGACTCCAGGAGGAAGCCGGCGGCGACCGGCCCGGCCGCCATGGCGCCCGAACCCACCAGGTTGGCGAGGGAGTTGGCGCGGCCGCGCAGTTGGTCGGGCGCGGCCCGGACGAGGAGGACCCCGCCGGCGACGTTGAAGACGCCGCCGACGTAGCCGCTCGCCGCGAACAGGGCACCGAGCAGGACGGGGGTGTTCAGAGCGGCGGCGACCGGGACCATGAAGGCGGTCCAGGCGAGCAGTCCGCCCAGAACGAGGGTGCGCAGCGGGAACCGGGTGCTCCACCAACCGCCGGTGATCGCGCCGACGAGCCCGCCCACGCCGCTGAGCGAGAGCACCAGGCCGACTTCGAAGGGGGTGCCGTGCCGTTCCTGGATACCCACCATCACGGCCAGGTTGAGGCCCTGGAAGAGGACGTTGGTGACGGCCACGGCGGTCATCACGGCCCGCAGGAAGGGCTGCCGCCACATCCACACCAGGCCCTCGCGGATCTCGGTGCCGAGCCGGGCAGGCGGTCCGGTGCGTTGCTGCTGGAGCTTGCCCCGTACTCCGAACAGGCAGATGACGGAGGCCAGTTGGCTGACGACGGCGGCCGCGTAGGGCAGCGAGGCGCCGAGCGCGACGAGTCCGCTGCCGAGCGGCTGTCCGGCGATGGCGGCGCCGCGCGTGCGGGCCTCGTTGCCGGTGAGCGCGGCGGGCAGCTGTTCGCGGGGGACGACGGCCGGCACGGCGGCCCGTTCGGCGAGCTGGTGCAGCACGCCGAGGGCACCCTCGGTGAACGCGGCGACCAGCAGCGCCCACAGCCAGGCGCGTCCGCTGAGCAGCAGCGCGGTCACCGCGACGGCGACCAGTGCCTGGCCGAGCCCGGCGCCGATCATGATGCGCCGCCGGTCGTAACGGTCGACGAGCACCCCGCCCGGCAGCTGCATCAACAGCATGGGCAGCAGCAGCGCGGTGCCGACCAGCCCGGCGTCCCCCGGCGATCCGGTGGCCCACAGCACGGTCAGCGGATACGCCACGGCGGTCGCCCGCCCGGCCAGCAGCGACAGCCCGGCGCCGCCCCACAGCAGGGTGAAGTCCCGGTTGCGGCGCAGGGGCGGGTGCGGGGGCCGGCCAGGTGCCGACTCGGGCACGGACCGCCCGGACGCCGACTCCGGCACAAGCCGCCCAGGCCCCGACTCCGACACGGACCGGCCAGACACCGACTCCGGCACAAGCCGCCCAGGCCCCGACTCCGACACGGACCGCCCGGACGCCAACTCCGGCACAAGACGCCCAGGCCCCGACTCCGACACGGACCGGCCAGACACCGACTCCGGCACAAGACGCCCAGACGCCGGCTCGGCGGGCGCCTCGGTGACGGTGCCCACCCTGCTCCCGCTCCCGGCGCGCGTCTCCTCCGCCATCAGCCACGGCACTTCCGAGGGGTCCGTGGCCGGACGCGTGGTACGGCTCATCGGGCCGCAGCGATCTCGGGGATCCGGGCCGTCAGCGGGGCGCGCACATGCTCCAGGACCGCCATGGCGCTGTGCATCTTGTTGGTGGCCTGCGCGAAGGCGATGCTCGCCGGGCCGTCCAGGACGTCCGCCGTGACCTCCTCGCCGCGGTGGGCCGGCAGGTCGTGCATGAAGACGGCGCGGGGCGAGCCGTCCCACAGCCACGGGCCGACCTGGAACGGCGCGAAGATCTCCCGCCAGTTCGCGTCCGGCTTGCTCGTGCCGGTGGTCTGCCAGCGGGTGGTGTAGATGACGTCGTACGCCCCCGCGAGGGCGGCCATGTCGTGCCGCTCGGTGATCCGGGCGCCGCTTCGGGCGGCGTGGGCCGCGGCCCGCGCGGCGACGGACGCGGTGAGCCCGTAGCCGGGCGGGGTACGCAGGTCGAGGTGGACGCCGGGGTAGCGGCCGAGGGCCAGGGCGAGGGCCGCCGCGGTGTTGTTGCCCTCGCCGGCGTAGAGGACGCGCAGGCCGTCGATGCGGCCGAAGTGCCGGAGCAGGGTGGTCAGATCGGTCAGCGCCTGGGTGGGGTGCTCCTCGGCGCTCATGGCGTTGACGACGGCCATCCGATGCTGGCTCGCCCAGCCGCGCAGTTCCTCCTCCGGTCCCGCGGTGCGGGCCACCAGCACGTCGAGCATGCCGGACAGCACCCGGCCGGTGTCCTCGGTGGTCTCGCCGGTGTTGAGCTGGAGGTCGCCGGGCCCGTAGGAGACGAGGGAGGCGCCCAGGCGCAGCGCGCCGGAGGAGAAGGCGGTCCGGGTTCGGGTGGAGGTCTTGGCGAAGTAGACCCCGGTGACCAGGCCGTCCAGCGGGCGGACCGGGTCGGCGAGGCCGGCGGAGAACGCGGCGCCGCGTGCGACGACGCGGTGCAGTTCGTGGTCGGTGAGGTCGTCGACGGAGATGAGGTGGCGCACGTGGCGCACGTCCCGGGGGACGTCCATGGAATCAGCCTTCCCTAGCTGGTTGCGGAGTGGTCCAGGGCGGCGGCGAGCCGCGCGACGGTGTGGTGTCGCAGGGCCGTGGTCAGGTCGAGGGCGAAGCCCGCGCGACGGGCGGCGACCAGCAGCGGCGGCACGAGCAGCGAGTCGCCGCCCAGTTCGCGGAAGTCGTCGTCGATGCCGACCCGTTCGAGGCCGAGCACCTCGGCCCAGACCGCGGCGAGCCGCCGTTCGGTGGCGGTACGCGGTGCCGCGTACGGGGCCGCGCCCGCGCCGGTCGCCTCACGGGCCACGACGGCGGCCCGGTCGCGTTTGCCGTGGGGGGTGAGCGGCAGGGCGGCGACGACCTCGACGGTGGCCGGGACGAGCGCGGCGGGCAGGAGGGTGCGCAGCCGGTCCCGGAGCGCGGCCACCTCCGCGGTGCGGCCCTCGGCGGGCACCACCCAGGCGGCGAGCCGCTGCCCGCCGTCGGCTGCCTGGACGGCCGTGACCAGCGCCTCCCGTACTGCCGGGTCGGCGGTGAGGGCGGCCTCGGCCTCGCCGGGCTCCACCCGGTGGCCGCGGATCTTGACCTGGCTGTCGGTGCGGCCCGCGAACTCCAGGAGCCCGCCCGGCAGTCGCCTGGCCAGGTCGCCGGTGCGGTAGAGACGGCTGCCGGGCAGCCCGTACGGGTCGGGACAGAAGGCGAGCGCGGTCAGGTCGGGACGGCCGCCGTAGCCGCGGGCGAGTCCGTCGCCGCCGAGGAACACCTCGCCGGTGACGCCGTCGGGCACGGGCCGCAGATCCGTGTCGAGGACGCGGACCAGGACGCCGGGCAGCGGGGAGCCGAGCGGGACCAGGGCCCGCCCGGACCCGGCGCGTACGAGGCCGTAGGTGGCGGCGACGGTGGCCTCGGTGGGCCCGTACTCGGCGCCGAGGGCCATGCCCCCGCCGGCGGCGCTGATGCGGGCGGCGACCCGTTCGGCCTGCGCGGTCGGGTAGGCGTCTCCGGCGCACACCGCGAGGCCGGCCAGCCCGGCCAGTTCCCCGTCGGTCAACTGGTGTTCCAGCAGCGCCAGATGGCCCGGCGTCAGGCCGACGAAGGCGTACGGCGCGCCGCGCAGCAGCAGCGGCCCGAAATCGGCCGTGCCGTACCTCTGCGGCAGGACCCGTACCGGCTGCCCGGTCATCAGCGGCGCGTACAGCGCGGGCATCCCGAGGTCGAAGCCGGCCGGGGTGAACCAGGGCGCTCCGCCCCGGCCGGCCTCGGTGTACTGCCGTACGGCCCAGTCGAGATAGTGCGCGAGGGCCCGGTGGGAGACCTCGACGGCCTTGGGTCTGCCGGTGGAGCCGGAGGTGTGCAGGACGTAGGCGAGCCGGTCCGGGTCGTGCCGCAGGCCGAGCGGCGAGCCGTCGCCGTCGTGGGCAGCGTCCTCGGCGAGCAGCACGTCGGCGACGGGCAGTCGCAGGACGTACGAGCGCTGGGTGACGGCGATCCGCGGCGCGGCCCCGGCGAGCCGGGCGTCCGGCGCGCCCGGGTCGAGGGGCACCTGCACGGCGCCCGCCTTCCACACGCCGAGCAGGGCGGCGACGAGGTCCGGGCCGCGGTCGAGCAGCACCGCCACCCGGGTCTCGGCGCCGGCGCCGAGGGCGAGCAGCCGGCGGGCGATCCGGTTGGCGCGGGCGTCGAGCTCGCCGTAGGAGAGGCGGAAGTCCTCGCCGTGCAGGGCGCTGGCCGCCGGGGTGCGGGCGGCCTGCGCCTCGAAGGCGCCGAGGACGTCGGCGGGGGTCTCGGGGTGGGGCAGGGCGGGCGCCTTGAGGCGGGCGGTCTCGTAACGGTCGGGGAAGGCGCCGGTGCTGTCGCCGTCGGCGCCCGCGCGGGCCATCTCGGTGAGCACCGCGCGGTACAGCCCGGTCAGCCGGTCGGCGGCGGACCGGGAGAGGGTGCGGGTGCGGGAGGCGAGGGAGAGGTGGCCGCGGACGGGGGTGCCGACGACGACGGGGAACTCGTTGGGGCTGTCGTCGCGGCTGGCCATGATGTCGATCAGCTCGGTGTCGACCTGGTGGAAGTCCAGGTAGTGGAAGAGGACGTCGATGAGGTGGGCCTCGCCGCCGGGCACCCGCATCGCGGGCATCGGGTAGCGGCGGTGCGGCCACAGCGCGACCTCGTGCGCGAAGACCTGCCGGGCCAGTTCGCCCCAGGTGCGGGCGGTCCGCTCGTAGGGGAAGGGCACCGAGTTGAGGTACATGCCGGAGACGGTCTCGGCGCCGGCCTCCTCGGGCCGGGCGTCGGCGACCATGCCGCCGCGGAAGGCGGCGGAGCGGGTCAGCAGCGACAGCACCTTGCTGTGCGCGGCGTGCAGCACGCTCTTGTACGGCACCTCGGCGGCGGTCGCGAGGGCCCGCAGGCCGGGTTCCAGGTCGGTCAGCGGCAGGTCGACGCGGTAGCGCTCGTCGGGTCCCGCGGGGTCGCCCGCCCAGCCGGGCGGCACGGTGAACTTGTCGTGTCCCTCGACGATCCCGCGCCAGAACTCCTGGTCGGCCGGGTCGTCGAGGGCGCGCAGTTCACCGGCGATGAAGTCGGCGTAGCGGACGGCGGGCGCGGGCGGCGCGGCGGCGGGCTCGTCGCCGGTGCGCAGGGCGCGGTAGGCGCGGAGCATCTCCATCAGCTGGGAGTGGTAGCTCCAGCCCTCGATGACGGGGTGGCACTCGGTGATCGACAGCCACCAGCTCTCGTCGTCCAGGAGGTGCACGGCCATCCGCATCAGCGGTGCCCGGGTCAGGTCGAACAGCTCGGCCCGGTCCCGGTCGGCGAAGTCCCACAGCGCCTGCTGCCGGGCGTCCTCGGGGAGGTGGCGCAGGTCCTCGTGGACGACGGGCATACGGGCGGCCGCGTGCACGAGCTGGAGCGGCTGGGAGTAGCCGGCCAGGGCGAAGGAGGTGCGCATCACCTCGTGCCGCTCGACGATCAGGTCGGCGGCCCGCTGGAACACCGCCGGGTCGAAGGGGAGTTCGTCGCGGATCCGGAAGGAGGTGATGTTGTGGTAGCGGTTCTCGCCGCTGCCGCCGTGCATCTCGACGAGCATCCCGGCCTGGATGCGCGAGACCGGGTACGCGTCGGTGACGTCGGCGGGCAGTTCCGCCCGGTCGGCGGCGTCGATCAGCGCGAACCGTGCGACGGTCCGGGGCGTGTCGGCGGCCGGGGCGCCGGTGCGGACGACGGCCGCCGCCAGGCGTTCGACGGTCCGGTGCTCGAAGACGTCCCGGACGCTGGTCTCCCAGCCGGCCGCGCGCAGCGCCCCGACCAGTCCGACCGCGCGCAGTGAGTCGCCGCCCAGGTCGAAGAAGTTGTCGCGCACCCCGACGGTGTCCAGGCCGAGCACCCGCGCCCATACGGCGGCCATGGCCCGCTCGGTGTCGTCGCGGGCCTCGACGTGCGCGCCGACGGCCGTGGCGGCGCGGCCGGGCACGGGCAGCGCGCGCCGGTCGAGCTTGCCGTTGCGGGTCAGCGGCAGCGCGTCCAGGGTGAGGTAGGCGGAGGGCAGCATGTACGGCGGCAGCGACGCGCCGAGGTGTCCGCGCAGGGCGGCCGGGCCGAGGTCGTCGGCTTCGGCGCCGGGGGCCGGTACGAGATAGGCGACGAGCTGCTTGTCGCCCGGGGTGTCCTCGCGGACGATCGCGACGGCCTCGGCGACGGCCGGGAGTGCGGTGAGCGCGGTCTCCACCTCTCCCAACTCGATTCGGTAGCCGCGCAGTTTCACCTGGTGGTCGACGCGGGCGAGGAAGTCCAGGTTGCCGTCGGGCAGCACCCGGGCCAGGTCGCCGGAGCGGTAGAGCCGGCTGCCGGGCGGACCGTAGGGGTCGGGCACGAACCGCTCGGCGGTCAGGTCGGGCCGGCCGGCGTATCCGCGTGCCAGTCCGGTGCCGCCGATCCACACCTCGCCGGGGACGCCGGTGGGCAGCGGGCGCAGCCGGTCGTCCAGGACGTACATCGTGGTGTTCGGGACGGCCCGGCCGATGGGGACCAGTTCGGTGGCGACCGGTCCGTCGAGGAAGTAGGCGGAGTTGCCGACGGTGATCTCGGTGGGCCCGTACTCGGCGGCCAGCCGGGTGCCGCCCTCCCCCGCCGCCGTCGCCCACCGTTCGGCGAGCCGGGCGGTGAAGGAGTCACCGGCGGCGATGACGAGTCCGGCCAGGCCGCGCACCTGTTCCGGGCTCAACTGCTGCTCCAGCAGGTCGAGATGGCCGGGGGTGAGCTTGATGAAGGCGTACGGGCCGCCTGCCGCGAGCAGGTCACCGAGGTCGGCGGTGTCGAAGTCCTGCGGCAGCAGGTGCACCGGCTGCCCGGTCATCAACGGCGCGTACAGGTCGGGCACGCCCAGGTCGAAGGCGACGGAGGAGAACAGCGGCGCTCCCCCGTCGCCCGCGCTCGCGTACGCCTGGACCGTCCAGCCCAGGTAGTTGGCGAGGCCACGGTGACTGATCAGGACGCCCTTGGGGCGCCCGGTGGAGCCGGAGGTGTAGATGACGTAGGCGAGCCGGTCCAGGTCGTGGGCGGCGGGCAGCTCGGCGTCGGCCGTCTCCAGCGCGGCCCGTTCGGCGGGATCGTCGACGACGACGACCGTGCGGACGCCGGTGAAGCGGCCGGCGTACCGGGTCTCGGTGACGGCCAGGGCGGTCTCGGTCGCCGCCAGCATGTGGGCGACGCGGTCGTCCGGGTGGGCCGGGTCGACCGGGAGGTAGGCGGCGCCGGACCGCCAGATGCCCAGCAGCGCGGCGACCAGGTCGGGGCCGCGGTCGAGGAGGACGGCGACGACGGCCTCGGGACCGGCGCCCAGCTCGGTGAGGCGGCGGGCGAACCGGTCGGCGCGGGCGTCGAGTTCGGCGTAGGTGACGGTGGTGCCGTCGTGCCGCAGTGCGGGCGCGTCGGGAGTGGCCGCCATCTGCGCGGCGATCGTCTCGAAGACCGGGCGCAGGGCGGCGAGTTCGAGCGGGCGGTCGGTGCCGACGGGTGTGGCCGGGCCGTCGAGGAGCAGGGCGCGCTCCTCGGCGTCCAGGACGTCGAGGTCGTCGACCGGGGTGCCGGGGGCCCGGGCGATCGCCGCGAGCAGGGTCCGGTAGTGGCGGGTGATCCGTTCGGCGGTGGCCGCGTCGAAGAGCGCGGTGGCGTACTCCAGGCTGCCGTGCAGGGTGCCGTCCGGCCGCTCGGCCAGGTGGAGGGTGAGATCGAAGCGGGAGACGCGGCTCTCGGCCGGTACGGGCGCGACGGTCACTCCGGGCAGCTCGGGGCCCTCGGGGCCGCCCTCGCCGGAAACGAGGTCGAACATGACCTGGAAGACGGGGGTGGTGGACAGGTCCCGCTCCGGCTCCACCTCGTCGGCGATCCGGTCGAAGGGGGTGCCCTGGTGGTCGAAGGCGGCCAGCACGGCCGTACGGCTGTCGGCGAGGAAGCGGCGGAACGGCGTGCCGGGCCGCCAGGCGGCGCGCAGTGCCAGGGTGTTGTAGGCGTAGCCGGCCATCCGGCGCAGCTCGGGCCGGGTACGGCCGGAGGAGGCGGTGCCGACGCACACGTCGGTGGTGCCGGCGTAGCGGCCGAGCAGCAGCTGCCACGCACCGAGCAGAACCATGAAAGCGGTGACGCCCTCGTCCCGGGCGAGCCCGCGCAGTCTCTCCGCGACCTGGGCGGACACCTCGAAGCGCGTCATGGCGCCGCCGCCACCGCGGACGGCGGGCCGGGGCCGGTCGGTGGGCAGCCCGAGCGGGGCCAGCCCGGCCAGCCGCTCCCGCCACCACGCCAGGTCGGCGGCCGCTGCCGGTGAGTTGTCCCGCTCGGTGAGCCACGCCGCGTAGTCGGCGTACTGGACGGCCGGCTCGGGCAGCGCACCCGCCGGGTCTCGGCCCTCGACGGCGGCTGTGTACAGGGCCGAGAGGTCGGACAGCAGCAGCGGTCTGGTCATCGCGTCGCAGGCGATGTGGTGCACCACCGCCACCAGCACGTGGTCGTCCGCGGCGAGCCGCAACAGTCGTACGCGCAACGGCTGTTCGGCCGCGAGATCGATGGGGCGGGCGGCCTGTTCCTCCGCGAAGGCGACGGCACGGCTGTCGGCGTCGGCGTCGCCGCCGCCGCCCCGGACGACGGCGAAGTCCGCCGGGCCGGCCGGGTCGATCACCTGTCGGGGCTCGGTGCCGTCGAGGACGTATCGGGTGCGCAGGATCTCGTGGCGGGCGGCCAGTGCGTCGAAGGCGCGACGCAGGGCGTCGGTGTCGAGGGTGCCGCGCAGCCGGTACACCATCGGCAGCAGGTACTCGGGGCTGTCCGGGTCGAGCTGGTGCAGGAACCACAGGCTGCGCTGTCCGGCGGAGAGGACGAGGGGTGCCGAGCGGTCGGCGCGGGGTATTCCGGCCGGGACCGCGCGGCGGCCTCCGGTGCGGGCGGCCAGCCGGCGGCGCATCAGTTCGGCCGCCAGCTCTTCCCGGGTCGGTGCGGTGGGTGCGGTCACGGCTGGTACTCCCGTTGGGCGAGGGCCAGTTCGGCCTCGGTGAGCGATTCGATCTCGGCGCGTACGGCCTCTTCCACGGCGGTGGCGAGGCCGCGCACGGTGGGCCGCTCGAAGACGGCGCTCAGCGGCAGTTCGACATCGAACTCCTCCTGGATGCGGGCGATCACCCGCGCCGCGCGGACCGAGTTGCCGCCGATGCGGAAGAAGCCCTGGCGGGCCCCGACCGGCCGGGCGGCGGGATCACCGAACAGCACCTCGGACCAGATCTCGGCGAGGGCCTCCTCGACCGGTCCCTCGGGCGCGCTGTACGGCTCGTCGGCGAGCGCGGCGGCCAGGTCGGGCACGGGCAGCGCGGCGGTGTCGACCTTGTTGTGCCGGGTCAGCGGCAACCGTTCCAGGCCCACCAGCAGGGCGGGCAGCATGTAGTCGGGCAGCCGGCGGGCGCAGTGGTCGAGCAGTTCGGCGTCAGTGGCCGGCTCGGCGTCCGATGCGGGCGCGGGCGTCCAGTAGCCGACCAGGGCGGCCTCCGGCCCGGAGCCGTGCACGGTGACGAACGCCTGGGCGACGGCCGGGTGCTCGACGAGGACGCCCTGCACCTCACCGGTCTCCACCCTGCGGCCGCGGATCTTGACCTGGCCGTCGGCGCGGCCCGCGAACTCCAGGGTGCCGTCGGGTCGCATCCGGGCCCGGTCACCGGTGCGGTACAGCCGCGCCCCGGCAAGGCCATAGGGGTCGGGCACGAAGGCGGCGGCGGTCAGGTCGGGGCGGCCGTGGTAGCCGCGGGCGAGTCCGTCGCCGCCGACGCAGAGTTCGCCGGTGACGCCGTACGGCACGGGCTGGAGCCGGTCGTCGAGGACGTACGCCGTCACATGCGGGTAGGGGTGGCCGACGGGTACACCGGTAACGGTGCCGTCGGCGTCCCAGCGCGTGGCGGCGATGGTGGTCTCGGTGAGCCCGTACTCGTTGATGAACCGCATCAGGCGGCGCGAGAGTTCGCGGGCCAGCGCGGGCGGACAGGGCTCCCCGCCGGTCTGGCCGACGATCGGACGGTGGCCGAGCCCGGCGTCCAGCAGCAGCTGCCAGTGCGTCGGGGCCACCTGGAGGTGGCTGACCTCGTGTTCGTCGATCAGCCGCAGCTGGGCCACATGGTCGCGTTGCTCCTGTTCCCGGGCGAGCACCAGCCGGCCCCCGGCCACCAGCGGCATGAACAGTTCGGTGCAGGAGATGTCGAAGGTGACCTGGGCCAGCGCCAGCCAGGCGTCGTCCGGGCCCTGGCCGAAGTCCAGGTGGGCCTGGGAGGCGCGCAGCATCGTGAGCAGCGAGCCGTGCTCGACGGCGACGCCCTTGGGCCGCCCGGTGGAGCCCGAGGTGTACATGAGGTAGGCGAGGCGGGAGGGATCGTCGGCGACCGCCGGGACAGACTGGGCGGGCTCTGTACGGGCGGCCGTCCCCTTGCTCTCCGCGACCGTGCCCACGTCCAGTACCCGGCCTGCGAAGCGGCTTGTGAGCCGGGCGGCGTGCGTGCCGTCGGTGACCAGAACCGCCGCCGCGGCGTCCGCCAGGACGTGCGCGGTGCGCTCGTCCGGGGCGGCCGGGTCCAGCGGCACGTAGGCGGCGCCCGCCCGCCAGGCGCCGAGGAACGCGGCGACCAGGTCGGGGGTGCGGCCGAGCAGTACGGCGACCACCGAGCCCTCGGCGACGCCCGCGGCCCGCAGCCGGGCGGCGAACTCCTCGGCCCGGCGCTCCAGTCGCTCATACGTCCAGCTCTCGCCGCCGCACACGATCGCGGTGTCCCCCGGTGCGCGCCGGGCCGCCGCGGCGATCGCCGCGTCGACGGTCCGCTCGGGTCCGGTGACCGTGCCGGGCTCCGGCCGGCCGGGGCCGCGGCCGAGCAGCTCGGCGCGGAGCGGCGGGGGCAGCAGGTCGACGTCGGCCAGCCGGCGGTCCGGGTCGGCGGTGACCGACTCCAGCAAGCGGATCCAGCAGTCGGCCAGCCGCTCGACGGTGGCCGCGTCGAACAGGGCGGTGGCGTACTCGGCGAGGCCGAGCAGCGAGCCGTCGGGGCGGCGCTGGAGCACGAAGGTCAGGTCGGTGCGGGCGGTGCGCCAGGCCCCGCGGAAGGCGGCCACGTCACCGGCGTCGACCGCGGTGCCGGTGCGCCCCTCCTCATGGACGTCGAACATCACCTGGTAGAGCGGGGTGCGGGCCGGGTCGCGGGTGTCGTCCAGCTCCGTCACCAGCCGGTCGAACGGCAGCTCCTGGTGGGCGAAGGCGGTACGCGCGGTGTCCCGGACCCGGACCAGCGCCTCCCGGAACGGGGTGCCGGCGGGCGCGTCGCAGCGCAGCACCAGCGTGTTGAGGAAGTAGCCCGCCACCTCGGCGGCCTCGTCGCCGTGCCGTCCGGCGACCGGCACTCCGACAGGGACGTCCCAGCTGCCGCTGAAGCGGGCCACCAGCGTGGCGAACGCGGTCAGCAGGGTCTGCTGCAGGGTGGCCCCGCAGCTGCGGCCGAGTGCGGCGACCTGATCGGCGAGCGGGGCCGGCACGGTGAAGACGTGCGCGGCGCCGGCCGCGTCCCGGGTGGCCGGGCGGGGCCGGTCGGCGGGCAGGTCGACCGGCGCGATGCCGTCCAGGGTGTCTTTCCAGTGGGCGAGTTCGGACCTGAGGAAGGTGTCGGTCAGCCTGGCGCGCCGGTGCGCGGCGTGGTCGGCGTACTGGACGGGCAGGGCGGGCAGGTTCGCGTCGGTGCCGGTGTGCGCGGCCTCAGCGAGCGCCTTGAGGTCGCGCTCCAGGACGACGGAGGTCCAGCCGTCGCAGGCGATGTGGTGGATGCTCAGCAGCAGCGTCAGCGTGCCCCTGCCGCGCACCGCGAGGGCCCGGCGCACCGGCCCGTGCGCCAGGTCGAAGGGGATCGCGAAGTCTGCCTCCACCAGCGCGTTCAGCTCGTCCGCGGTGTCGGCGCGGGCGAAGCGGACGTCCCACTCGGCCGGCAGGTCGGCGAGTTGCACCGGTTCGGTGCCGCGCAGCAGGTAGCGGGTACGCAGGATCTCGTGGCGTTCGGCGAGCGCGCCGAGCGCCCGGCGTACGACCGTGTCGTCGTACTCGGCGGGCAGGGTGAGGAAGACCGGCGCGTTCCACTCGGCGCTGCCGGGGCGCAGCCGGTCCAGCAGCCACATGCTCTGCTGGCCGGGCGAGAGCGGCAGACCCTGCGGGTCGCGGGCTACCGGGGTCACGGCCCGCTGCGCCGCGGGTACGGCGGTGTCGTCCGCCGCCCGGCCGTCGGTGAGCAGCGTGGCCTGCTGCTCCACGGTGGTGGCGGTCAGCAGCGCGGTCGCCGGTATGTGCCGTCCGGCGGCCCGGGACAGACCGGCCGCGAGCTGGTTGAGCATCAGCGAGGAGCCGCCGAGCTGGAAGAAGTCGTGGGTGGCGCCGATCTCGGCGGCCGGGGTCGCGGTCAGCCGCGCCCACTCCTCGGCGACGACCCGCTCGGCGGGGGTGCGGACCGGGATGTGCGCGGTCTCGGCGGCGGCCTCGGCCGGATCCGGCAGCGCGGACCGGTCGATCTTGCCGTTGGGGGTGAGCGCGAACTCGGTGACCGGCACGTAGGCGGTCGGCACCAGTGGCTCCGGCAGCGTGCGGCGCAGGAAGGCACGCAGCTCCTGCGCACCGAGCGGCTCGCCACGCGACTGCACCCAGGCGACCAGCCGGTGTCCGCCGCGGCCGTCGGGCACGGCGGCCGCGACGGCGGCCCGCACCCACGGGTGGGCGGCGAGCGCGGCCTCGACCTCGCCGGGCTCGATCCGGACGCCGTTGACCTTGACCTGGTGGTCCAGGCGGCCCAGGTACTCCAGGACGCCGTCGGCCCGCCAGCGCGCCCGGTCGCCGGTGCGGTAGAGGCGGGCGCCCGGCCGGTGCGGGTCGGGCACGAAGCGCTCGGCGCTGTGGTCGGGGCGGCCGAGGTAGCCGAGGGCGAGACCGACGCCGCCCGCGTGCAGTTCGCCGGGGACGCCGACGGGCACCGGGCGCCCGGCCTGGTCCAGGACGAGGACGCGCATGTTGCCGATGGGCCGCCCGATCGGCACGGCGCCGGTGTCCTCGGCCGGGTCCCAGCGGTGCTCGGTGATGTCGACGGACGCCTCGGTGGGCCCGTAGGTGTTCCAGATCTCCGCCCCGGGCACCCGGTCGTGCAGGGCACGGCACAGCTCGGCGTGGAGCGGCTCCCCGGCGCTGAAGAGCAGGCGCAGGGCGCCGGCGCGTTCCCAGCCGGGCTCCTCGACGAGGCGGCGGTAGACGGACGGTACGCCCTGCAGGATCGTTACGCCGCCGTCGGTGACGGCCCGCAGCAGGGCGGCCGGGTCACGCTCGGCGCCCTCGGGGGCGAGTACCACGGTGCCGCCCGCGATCAGCGGGGAGAACAGTTCGAGGCCGGCGGCGTCGAAGCCGACGGTCGTCTTCAGCAGCATCCGGTCGCCGGCGCCGACCCGGTGCCGGTGCGCCAGCCAGCGCACCCGGTTGGCGATCCCGCCGTGCGGCACGAGCACGCCCTTGGGGCGGCCGGTGGAGCCGGAGGTGTGCAGGACATAGGCGGGCCGGTCGGCGTCGGCCTCGAACTGCACTCCCTCGTGACGCAGTTCGCCCTCGGCGCTCTCGGTGCCCTGGACGCCCTGGTCGCCCTGGTCGTCCTGGATCTCCTCGACGGTCAGCGTGCGGACGGTGCCGGGCAGGCTGTCCGCGGTGGCCCGCTCGGCGAGGACGACCGGGTCCCCGGTGTCCGCGAGGACCGCCGCCAGGCGGGCTGCCGGGTGCCCCGGGTCCAGCGGCACGTACGCGGCGCCCGCGAGCCAGACGCCGAGGAACGCGGCGACCAGCTCCGGGCCGCGGCGCAGGCACACCCCGACGAAGTCACCGGGACGCACCCCGGCCGACCGAAGACCGGCCGCGAACCGGTCGGCGAGCGCTTCCAGTTCGGCGTAGGTGACGGCGGTGCCGTCGGCGCGGACCACGGCGGGTGCGGCCGGGGTGCGGGCGGCTTGGGCGCGGAACAGCGGGAGTATCAGTAGATGGCCGGGGACGCGTCCCGACTTCGCAGGCTCGTTCACGATCTTTCCTCCATCGGGATCGGCGGTGCGGCTCAGTTGCCGGCGCCGGCCTCGGCCATGCGGCGGCGCAGGCTCAGCGGGCGCAGGTCGGTCCACAGGGTGTTGATGCGCTCCAGGCACTCCGCGCGGCTGCCCTCGGTGCCCTCGGCGTGCCAGCCGGCGGGCAGGGCGCGGTCGGCCCACCAGATCGAGTACTGCTCCTCGTCGTTGAGCACGACGCGGTACACGTTTTCGTCGCTCGTGTGTTCAGTCATGGGGTGTCCCTTCTGCGCGGTGAGGTGTGCCCATGGTTGAACGCGGCGCTATCGGGCGTTTATCGGCCGCCTATACGCTCGCCGGGGACGCTGTGGACAGGGTGGACAGGGGCGAGCCCCCGGCGCCGTGGGGCGCCGGGGGCTCGTGGTTGCCGTGGACTCGTCGCTGACGAGGGATCAGGCGGCGTTGCTGTTCAGGTTGTTGGTGAAGTTGTTGTTGTTCAGGTTGGCCTCGACGTCGTTGGCGAGGACCCACGCCACGTTGGCGGCC
>NZ_AEJB01000346.1 GCF_000331005.1 Streptomyces turgidiscabies Car8 | reverse complement strand
GCGCTCCCTTTGGAGCGCCATGAGCAAAGACACCTGAGTCATCGTTCGCCAGCGTCACTGACGTCGGCGGGCCGCTCCGCCTGTACGTCGATGAGTAATTATGTTGACGGTTTCCCAATTCGGTTCGGGAGCTGCGGCGCTGTATGTGAATTTTTGCCAGAGCTGGGGGCGTTTTCCCCGCGGATCCGTTCCTGAACCGCAGTGATTGCAGATTTAAATTCGTGGTCGTCGGTTTCCCGTTCCAGTGCCTGGTGCAGGCAAGTAACTAGAATGCTGGACGACTCACTTGGATATCTCACCGGGAGTTCCGCGATCTTGCACAAGAGTGAGGCCAGCATTTTATCCGTCAATGAGGGCATGTCATGGATCAGCTGTCGGAACACATGATTGAGATAAATATCCACGTGACGCGAATCAAGAGCCTCGGTGATGTTCAGACATCTATCATAGAGATCGGGCAGTACTTCGAAATGGTAAACGTCCTGAGTCAGCAGAGCTATGAGCGATTGCGCCGCAGACCGTATCTGCCCTTCGTCGTCGATGTGGTACGCCCGCAGGGAACTGGGCATCTGGCGCAACAATGGATAGGCGACGTGCAACAGCAACTCTGCATCCTGATCGCCGACAAACATGACGCGGCGCACAGTATTCGAGAGCTCGTCCCGCTCGGCGTAGGTTGCCCGCCATTTTCGTGAGCCTTCTCTCCCTTGGTTCCCTCTTGGTGCAAATGGTGGCAATAACATACGAACCGGATGTCCGTCGCGTCGTTGTCGCCCAGTTGGCGTGTATGTTCCGGGGCCGAGAGCCATGGAAGGGACCAATCCGGTGAACAAGAAGCTCGCGGTCGCACTGTCCGGCGGTGCGGTACTGGTACTGGCGCTGTCGGGATGCAGCAGCGACGACGGCAACGAGAAGCTGGATGCCTGGGCCAAGCAGGTGTGCGACGCGGTGAAACCGCAGGCGCAGAAGATCGAGGCCGCCAACGCCGCGATCCAGAAGGAGACTTCGGACAACAGCACCCCGGCGGCCGTCCAGAAGACCGACGCACAGGCCTTCCAGGACATGGCGGACGCCTACAAGGCCATCGGTACGGCCGTGAACACCGCCGGTGCCCCGAACGTCGACGACGGCGAGACGAAGAAGACGAACGCCGTCAAGGAGCTCAACGACATCTCGGCCTCCTACGCGGGCCTGAAGAAGCAGGTGGACAGCCTCGACATCAAGAACCAGGCGAAGTTCGCCGACGGCCTCAAGGGTGTCGCCACTCAGCTGGACAAGCTCAGCCAGAGCGGCAACGACGCCCTGAAGGCCCTGGAGGAGGGCGACGTCGGCAAGTCGATGGCCAAGCAGGAGAGCTGCAAGTCGACGCCTGCTTCCCCCGGGTCTCCCGGGTCCCCGGCGGCTTCCTCGGCCGCCGGCTGACCTTTCCGGCCGGGTTCACTCCCGCTTCGGCGGAGGTTTTCCACAGGCGTACGGGATGTCCGCGCATGTCTGTCCACAGGCGTGCGCGGCCGAGCCGCATGGCGGACACAATGGGAGGCGTGAGTAACGCCAGCCTGCACGCCCTGCCCTCCGCCGACCGCCCCGACACCGCCGCGCGCCTTCGGGACGCCCTTCTGGCCGCCGACTTCACCGCCGACGGGCTGCTCGACCTGCTCGGCGCGCCCGCGTACGCCGCCCTGGCGCGCAGCGAGACCGTGCCCGCGCTCCGGGCGACCCGTGGCGACACGCCGCTCGAACTGCTCGTGCGGCTGTTCCTGTTGCAGCAACCCGTGTCCCACGCGCGCGTGGCGGCCGTGCTGCCCGTCGACGACTGTGTGGCGAGCGGGTGGCTCGCCGCCGTCGGCAAGGACTCCGAGGGCGGCGGAGAGGTGACCGCCGCCGTCGACGTACGGCCCTACGGGGGGCCGGACGGCGAGGACTGGTTCATCGTGTCCGACCTTGGGTGCGCGGTCGGCGGAGCCGGTGGCATCGGCAGCCGGGACGAGGGCGTCGTGCTGGGGGTGGGCGGGGCCTCCACGACCCTCGCCGGCATCACCGTCCGTACGCCGGTCGCCTCCGCGCTCGACCTCGGTACCGGCTCCGGGATCCAGGCGCTGCACGCCGCCCGGCACGCGACACGCGTGACGGCGACCGACCTCAACCCCCGCGCCCTGCACATCACCGCGCTGACGCTCGCCCTCTCCGGTGCCCCGGCGGCCGACCTGCGCGAGGGCTCGCTCTTCGAACCGGTCCGGGGGGACGAGACGTACGACCTGATCGTCTCCAACCCGCCGTTCGTGATCTCACCGGGCGCGCGGCTCACCTACCGGGACGGCGGGATGGGCGGGGACGATCTGTGCCGCACGCTCGTTCAGGAGTCGGGGGAGCGGTTGCGTGAGGGCGGATTCGCGCAGTTCCTCGCCAACTGGCAGCACGTGGAAGGGGAGGACTGGCAGGACCGCCTGAGGTCCTGGGTGCCGCGCGGATGCGATGCCTGGATCGTGCAGCGCGAGGTGCAGGACGTCACGCAGTACGCCGAGCTGTGGCTGCGCGACGCCGGCGACCACCGCTCCGACCCGGCGGAGTACCGGGCGCGGTACGACGCGTGGCTGGACGAGTTCGAGGCACGCAAGGTGAGGTCGGTCGGGTTCGGCTGGATCACGCTGCGGAGAACGGGGGCGAGTGAGCCTTCGATCACCGTGGAGGAGTGGCCGCATCCCGTCGAACAGCCGCTCGGGGACACGGTTCGGACGCACTTCGAGCGCGTCGACTACCTGCGCGCGCACGACGACGCCGCCCTGCTCGCCGCGCACTTCGCACTGGCGGACGAGGTGGTGCAGGAACAGGTCGGGCTGCCCGGTGCCGAGGACCCGGAACACGTGGTGCTGCGCCAGAACCGCGGGATGCGCCGGGCGACCAAGGTGGACACGGTCGGCGCCGGTTTCGCAGGGGTGTGTGACGGCACGCTGAGCGCCGGGCGGATTCTCGACGCCATCGCCCAGCTGGTCGGCGAGGACCCCGTGTCGCTGCGGGACCGGACGCCCGCGCAGATCAGGTTGCTGGTGGAGCAGGGGTTCCTGGAGCCGTCGGGAGAGTCGGCCGGGTGAGCGAGTCCCGGAGGCGCGGCGCCGTAGGGCGCTGTGTCGCCGGGTTTGCCGCCCTGAGGCTGCGGTCTACGTCGTCACGACCACGGGGGAGGGGTGCTCCGCGGCCGATATCGGTACGGCAGGTCGCGTACCCCTGGGCCGTACGGCAGGGGGAGGTACGGGGACGGCGCGTGAGGCGTGGGGAACGGGCGGGCGGCGCGGGCCGACCGCTCGCGGTGTCCGTGCCGGCGTACCGGGCGGGGGTGCGGGGAGGTTCGGGCGGCATATTCACGCCGAGTTGGCGGCCGGTCCGGGACGGGCCCCGCGCCACGGGCTGTGAGATTCATGGGCGCCGCCCGCGACGTTCCGTGGTCGGAAGGCCTGGCGCTCCGGGCGCTCCGGGGCCGCCCGGCGGGCAGCCGTACGGACGCGTGGCCGCCGTCCGCCCGGCGTTCATCTCAGGTTCGCGCGGGCGCTGCCGGGGCGTGCCAGCCTCCCGGTCCGGGGGACTCCCGGGCGGGAGCAGAGGGGCGCGCAGAGGTATGGAGAGCGGACCGGCGATCTTCGTGGGAATGGTGTTCGCCCTGTTCGGGGGCGGGCTGCTGGTGTGGACGGTGGCCAGGGTGCGGCACCGGGAGCCTGTCGCCCACGGTGTGAACCCCGTCGCATCGGCGGTCCTCGCGAGCCTCGCCGCGCTGGTCGCCCTCGGGGTCGGCGCATGGTGTCTCACCCGGGTGTGAGGTGCGCCGGAGACCTGTGAGCGGTGCGTACGGCGGGGGTGTGCCGGTAATCGGTGGCTCACCGTCCGCATAGGCTCGAAGAGGCGGGTCGGCACTCCGGGCGGCAGGAATGGCGGTAGTCGGGTTACCGTTCGAGTGGCCGTTGCGGGCTTTTCCCGTTTGACACGGGGGCGGGATGTACCGTCACACTCCGCAGCGTCAGCATGACCCGACCCCGGGAGCAAGACCGGGGGAGACCCCGAGTGTCGACCGGAGAGAAGAGCGAAGTTGTCCCCGACCAGCGAGACCGCACAGGGCGGCCGCCGACTCGTCATCGTCGAGTCGCCTGCCAAGGCGAAGACGATCAAGGGCTATCTGGGCCCCGGATACGTCGTCGAGGCGAGCGTCGGGCACATCCGCGACCTCCCCAACGGCGCCGCGGAGGTGCCCGAGCAGTACACCGGTGAGGTGCGCCGCCTCGGGGTGGACGTCGAGAACGACTTCCAGCCGATCTACGTGGTCAACGCGGACAAGAAAGCCCAGGTCAAGAAGCTCAAGGACCTGCTGAAGGACTCCGACGAACTCTTCCTCGCCACCGATGAGGACCGCGAGGGCGAGGCCATCGCGTGGCACCTCCAGGAAGTCCTGAAGCCCAAGGTCCCGGTCAAGCGGATGGTCTTCCACGAGATCACCAAGGCCGCGATCCAGGCCGCCGTCGCCAACCCGCGCGAGCTGAACCAGAAGCTGGTCGACGCCCAGGAGACCCGCCGCATCCTCGACCGTCTCTACGGCTACGAGGTTTCGCCGGTCCTGTGGAAGAAGGTCATGCCGCGTCTGTCGGCGGGCCGGGTCCAGTCCGTCGCGACCCGGCTCGTGGTGGAGCGGGAACGCGAGCGCATCGCTTTCCGTTCTGCTGAGTACTGGGACCTGACGGGGACCTTCGCGACCGGCCGCGCCGGGGACTCGTCGGACCCCTCGACGCTGGTCGCCCGCCTCGCGAGCGTCGACGGCAAGCGGGTCGCACAGGGCCGTGACTTCGACTCCGTGGGACAACTGAAGAGCGCGAACACCCTCCACCTGGACGAGGCGAACGCCCGCGCGCTGGCCGCCGCCCTGGCGGACACCAGCTTCGCCGTGCGCTCGGTCGAGTCGAAGCCGTACCGCCGCTCGCCGTACGCCCCGTTCCGTACGACGACGCTCCAGCAGGAGGCCAGCCGCAAGCTCGGCTTCGGTGCGAAGGCGACCATGCAGGTGGCGCAGAAGCTGTACGAGAACGGCTTCATCACCTATATGCGTACGGACTCCACGACACTGTCGGAGACGGCGATCAACGCCGCCCGTGCCCAGGTCACCCAGTTGTACGGCGCCGACTACCTGCCCGCGTCCCCGCGGACGTACGCCGGGAAGGTCAAGAACGCGCAGGAGGCGCACGAGGCGATCCGCCCCTCGGGCGACCGCTTCCGCACCCCGGCCGAGACGGGCCTGACCGGCGACCAGTTCCGTCTCTACGAGCTGATCTGGAAGCGCACGGTCGCCTCCCAGATGAAGGACGCGGTCGGCAACTCGGTCACGGTGAAGATCGCCGGCCGGGCCGCCGACGGCCGTGACGCCGAGTTCAGCGCCTCCGGCAAGACGATCACCTTCCACGGCTTCCTGAAGGCGTACGTCGAGGGCGCGGACGACCCGAACGCCGAACTGGACGACCGAGAGAGCCGCCTCCCCCAGGTGAACGAGGGCGACGCCCTGTCCGCCGAGGAGATCACGGTCGACGGGCACGCCACGAAGCCCCCGGCCCGCTACACCGAGGCGTCGCTGGTCAAGGAGCTCGAAGAGCGCGAGATCGGCCGTCCGTCGACGTACGCGTCGATCATCGGGACCATCCTCGACCGCGGTTACGTCTTCAAGAAGGGCACGGCCCTCGTGCCGTCCTTCCTGTCCTTCGCCGTCGTCAACCTCCTGGAGAAGCACTTCGGGCGGCTCGTCGACTACGACTTCACCGCCCGCATGGAGGACGACCTCGACCGCATCGCCCGCGGCGAGGCCCAGTCCGTGCCGTGGTTGAGGCGCTTCTACTTCGGCGAGGGCGCGGACGGCGCTCCCGCCGTCGGTGGCGCGGCCGACGCGGGCAACGGCGACGGGGACCACCTCGGCGGTCTCAAGGAACTGGTGACCGATCTGGGCGCGATCGACGCGCGCGAGGTGTCGTCGTTCCCGGTGGGCAACGGCATCGTGCTGCGTGTGGGGCGCTACGGCCCGTACATCGAGCGCGGCGAGAAGGACTCCGAGAACCACCAGCGCGCGGACGTGCAGGAGGACCTCGCGCCCGACGAGCTGTCGATCGAACTGGCGGAGGAGCTGCTCGCCAAGCCGAGCGGCGACTTCGAGCTGGGCGCCGACCCCGAGTCCGGCCACCAGATCATCGCCAGGGACGGCCGCTACGGCCCGTACGTCACCGAGGTGCTCCCCGAGGGCACCCCGAAGACCGGCAAGAACGCCGTCAAGCCGCGTACGGCCTCGCTGTTCAAGTCGATGTCCCTGGACACGGTGACCCTGGCGGACGCGCTCAAGCTGATGTCCCTGCCCCGGGTCGTCGGCGCGGACGCCGAGGGTGTGGAGATCACCGCGCAGAACGGCCGCTACGGCCCGTACCTGAAGAAGGGCACGGACTCGCGGTCCCTGCAGACCGAGGACCAGCTCTTCACGATCACCCTCGAAGAGGCGCTGGAGATCTACTCCCAGCCCAAGCAGCGTGGCCGGGCCGCCGCCAAGCCGCCGCTGAAGGAGCTGGGCACCGACCCGGTCAGCGGAAAGCCGGTGGTCGTCAAGGACGGCCGCTTCGGGCCGTACGTCACCGACGGCGAGAGCAACGCGACCCTGCGCTCCGGCGACAGCGTCGAGGAGATCACCCCGGAGCGCGGCTACGAGCTGCTCGCCGAGAAGCGTGCCAAGGCGCCCGCCAAGAAGACCGCCAAGAAGGCGCCGGCGAAGAAGGCCCCCGCCAAGAAGGCAGCTGCGACGAAGACCGCCGCGGCCAAGAAGACGACGGCGGCCAAGACGACGGCGGCCAAGACGACGGCCGTGAAGAAGACGGCCGCGAAGAAGGCTCCGGCCAAGAAAGCGACCACCGCGAGGGCCACGGGCGAGGAGTGAGCCCGTCGGCCGCGACGACACCCGCGGGTGGTCGCGGCCGATCGTGGTGACCGGTCCTCGCCCGGCTGAGCCGGTCTTCACTTCGCCTTCGCACGAACTTCGCGAAACGACTGCCCCGACACCATTTGGTGTCGGGGCAGTCGTACGTCCGGACGGCCACTTCGGGCTGTCGGTGGCTGCCGATAGGCTGAAAGCATGACGCCAGCAGAGCAGCCAACGGCCATCCCCCAGGCCCCCGCCGACGCGTTGGTCGCGGACTCCCGCGAACGCGCCGTCCGCGCCCTGCTGCGCCGGCCCCAGCTGAAGAGGCTGTGGAGCGCGCAGCTGGTGGGCGGTGTCGGTGACGCCCTCGCGCTGCTGGTCCTGGTCGTGCTCGTCCTCCAGTCGGCCGTCGCGGAGGGCTCGTTCGGCGGCGGCTACCGGGGCGTGGCACTCGCCGTGACGGCCGTCTTCGGGGCACGCGTTCTGGCCACGCTGCTCTTCGGCGCCGTCCTGCTCGGCCCGCTCACGTCGCTCACCTCGCAGGAGGGCCCGCTCGATCGCCGCTGGACCATGGTCGGCGCCGACGGCCTGCGCACCATACTCATGATCATCGCGCCCCTGTGGATCGACTGGACGCCGGAGAACGCCCTCGCCGTCCTCCTGGTCACCGCCTTCGTGATCGGAGTCGCCGAGCGCTTCTGGACGGTGTGCCGGGAAGGCGCGGCGCCCGCCCTGCTGCCCGCGCCTCCCCCGGAGGGGGCGACGGTCCGCCCGCTGCCGGACCACATGGACGCCCTGCGGCGCCTGTCCCTGCGTACGACCTTCGTCGCGCTGCCGCTCGCGGGCGCCGCGCTCCTCGTCTCCGGGCTCGTCAACAACCTGCTGGGCACCGGCATCGAGTGGTTCGGCCGGCACCAGGCGGCCTTCGGGTCGTACGTCGCGGCCGGGCTGTTCGCCGCCTCGCTGTCCGTGCTGACCTACCTCGAACTGCCCGACGTACGCACCCCGCGCGCGCGGTCACCGCTCGAGGGCCTGCGCCGCCCCAAGTACGGCACGGCCCCCGAGACGGGCCGTACGGGCGCGATCCCGCTGCTCGTCCTGGCCTGCGCGGCCGTCTCCGGCGCGGTCGCGGCGGCCGTCTCCGTGGCCGTCCTGCACGCGAAGGACCTGGGCGGCGGCCCGGTGATGTACGGGCTGCTGGTCCTCGTGCTGACCGGCGGCACGGTCGTCGGTATCCGTACGGCACCGAAGGTGCTGGTGGCCCTGTCGCGGCGCCGGCTGCTCGCGCTGGCCATCGCCTTCACCGGGGTCGCGCTGCTCGCCGCCGGGCTGGTCGCGGACGTGACGTCGGTGCTGCTGATCGTCGGGCTCGCGGGCATCGGCGCGGGCGTCGCCGCCAACACCGGGCACACCCTGCTCGACCAGGAGACCGAGGACCAGCGCCGGACACGGCTGACCGAGCATCTGCACGCGGTCGTACGGGTGTCCGTGGTCCTCGCCGCGCTGATCGCCCCCCTGGTGGCCGCCCTCATCGGCCCGCACCGCCTGGAGAGCGGCAAGTTCGTCTTCGCGCACGGCGGCGCCGCGTTCACGCTGATGCTGGTCGGAGCGCTGCTGCTGCCGGTGGCCGCGCTGGTCCTCGCCAAGGTCGACGACCGTTCCGGCGTACCGCTGCGGCACGACCTGCGGGACGCGCTGCGCGGCGGCGACGACCCCGCGCAGGCGCCGGCGGCGACCGGGTTCTTCATCGCCATCGAGGGCGGCGACGGGGCCGGGAAGTCCACCCAGGCGACAGCGCTCGCCGAGTGGATAAGGGCCAAGGGCCACGAGGTCGTGGTCACGCGCGAGCCGGGAGCGACCCCGGTGGGCAAGCGGCTGCGGTCGATCCTCCTGGACGTGTCGAGCGCCGGTCTGTCGCACCGCGCGGAGGCGCTGCTGTACGCGGCGGACCGCGCGGAGCACGTCGACACGGTCGTACGACCTGCCCTGGAGCGGGGCGCCGTGGTCGTCTCCGACCGGTACATCGACTCGTCGGTGGCCTATCAGGGCGCCGGCCGGGACCTCTCCCCGACCGAGATCGCGCGTATCTCGCGCTGGGCGACCGACGGTCTGGTCCCGCATCTGACCGTCCTGCTTGACGTCTCCCCGGAGGCCGCCCGCGAGCGGTTCACGGAGGCGCCGGACCGGCTGGAGTCGGAGCCGGCCGAGTTCCACGAGCGTGTGCGGTCCGGTTTCCTCACGCTGGCCGCCGCCGACCCGGGCCGTTATCTGGTCGTGGACGCGGGCCAGGAGCCTGAGGCCGTCACCGCGGTCGTCCGTCACCGGCTCGACCTGCTGCTGCCCCTCTCCGAGGCCGAGGTGAAGGCCCAGGAGGAGGCCCGTAAGGCGGCCGAGGAGGAGGCCAGGCGCAAGGCGGAGGAAGAGGCCGCGCGCAAGGCCGAGGAGGAGCGCGTCGAGCGCGAGCGTCAGGAGACGCTGGCCCGGCTGCGCGCCGAGGAGGAGGAGCGCAAGCGCCGCGAGCTGGAGGAGGCGCAGCGCCGCGAGGCCGAACGCCAGGCGGAGGAGGCCCGGCAGCGGGCCGAGGACGCGCGCCGCCGCGCCGAGGAGGAGCGGGTACGGCTGCTCGCGGAGGAGAAGGCCCGCGCCGAGGCCGAGGCCCGCCGCAAGGCCGAGGAGGACCGCCGACGCAAGCAGGCCGAGGAGGAGGCGCGGCTGCACGCGGAGGCTGAGGAACGCCGGCTGGAGAAGCAGCGGAAGGCCGAGGAAGCGCTCGTACGGGCTGAGGCGGAGCGGCGACGGGTCGCGGAGGCGACCGCGGCGGCAGCGGCTGCCGCCGCGGCTTCGGCGGCGGCGGTGGCTTCTGCGGCTGATGCCGCCGGTGCCGGTGCGGGGACGGGTTCACGTGCGGCTGGGGTTGCGGGTGGCGGTCGGTCCGGGGGAGCTGAGTCCGATTCCGAGCTGACGGCCAAGCTGCAGAAGCCGACGGTGCCTCCGGGGGCGGCCGACGAGACCGCTGTGCTGCCGCCGGTTCCGTCGGCTCCGCCGGGTGCGGCGGATGACACGGCTGTGCTGCCGCCCGTGGTGCCGGGTGCGGCCGATGAGACCGCGGTGCTGCCTGCCGTACGGGAGGGCGGTGCGGGTCGGCGGGGTGGTGCACCTGCGGATCGGGTGCCCCCGGGGTTTTTCCGGGACGAGCGTGCGGACGGGCAGGCCGGGGCCGGTGAGGACCGGACGCGGGAGCTGCCCCAGGTCGACGCCGATGGCACCCCGCGTCGGCGTCCGCGCTCCGACTGGGCGGAGGAGACTCCGCTGGACGACCTGCCGACGCTGGCCGACGAACTGCTCGGGCCGCACGCGGACGACGACCGGGACGAGGGGCGGGGACGGGGCGGGCGGCGCCGCTGAGGCGGGTGCTCATCGCCGGTTGACCCGGCCGCCGGTGGAGCCCGTCCGTCCGTGGAGCCCGTTGTCAGTGGGGACCCGCACAATGGGTTCGGCGGGCAAGCCGTGACGAATCGGCCTGACGCGGTGGCGTGATGAGACGCCGTGACGAAGTGGCGTGACGAAAGGGCGGTGCTCCCATGCCGGTGTGGGACGACGTGGTGGGTCAGGAGAAGGTGAGCGCGCAGCTGGAGGCCGCCGCGCGGGATGCCGACGCCCTGGTCACCGCCGTCGCCGCGGGCGAGCCCCTGCCCGAGGCGTCGAAGATGACGCACGCTTGGCTCTTCACCGGCCCGCCCGGCTCCGGCCGGTCCACGGCGGCCCGTGCCTTCGCCGCCGCGCTCCAGTGCGTGAGCCCCGACCGTGCCCTCGGCGGAGTTCCCGGCTGCGGGTTCTGCGACGGCTGTCACACGAGCCTGACGGGCACGCACGCCGACGTGGACGTCGTCCGCACCGACCTCCTCTCCATCGGCGTCAAGGAGACCCGCGCGCTGGTCCGGCGGGCTCAGCTGTCACCGGCCGTCGGACGCTGGCAGGTCATCGTCCTGGAGGACGCGGACCGCCTCACGGAGGGCGCGGGCAACGTCCTGCTCAAGGCCGTCGAGGAGCCCGCGCCGCGTACGGTGTGGCTGCTGTGCGCCCCGTCCATCGAGGACGTGCTGCCCACGATCCGCTCCCGCTGCCGTCTCCTCACCCTGCGCACCCCGCCGGTGGAAGCGGTGGCCGACATCCTCATTCGCCGGGACGGTGTCGATCCGCACGTCGCGCACACCGCTGCCCGGGCGACCCAGGGTCACATCGGCCGTGCCCGGCGGCTGGCCACGGACGCGCGGGCGCGGGAGCGCCGGGCCGCCGTCCTCAGGCTGCCGTTGCGCGTCGAGGACGTCGGCGGCTGTCTGAAGGCGGCCCAGGAGCTGATCGACGCGGCGTCGGAGGACGCCAAGCAGCTCGCTGAGGAGGTCGACGTGAAGGAGACGGAGGAGCTGAAGGCGGCGCTCGGAGCGGCCCAGGGCGGCCGGATGCCTCGCGGTACGGCCGGCGTGATGAAGGAGCTGGAGGACCGTCAGAAGCGCCGGAGAACGCGTACCCAGCGGGACACCCTCGACCTGGCTCTGATCGACCTCACCGGGTTCTACCGCGACGTTCTCGCCTTCCAGCTCGGCTCCCGCCTGGCGATCGCCAACGCGGAGGCCGAGGACACCCTGGATCGTCTGGCCCGCGCCGGTTCACCCGAGTCGACGCTCCGCCGCATCGACGCGATCGCCGCGTGCCGCGAGGCTCTGGACCGCAACGTGGCGCCGCTGCTGGCGGTGGAGGCGATGACCCTGGCGCTGAGAGCAGGCTGACGGTCGTCACCTGCGATGTGCGACGCGCACGCGGAACTCGCCGCTCGTGGCGGGTACGGATCGGCGTGACCGAGTTGATCCGGGGTGACGGGCAATTCCTAGCCGGTACCTCGTAACCGGTAACTGGTGCCCGGTAACTCGTACGGGTCATATCGCGGACGGAGAGTATTCGAGTGGTTTCTCAGGGTTACGCTCGCTGAATGCATATGAGGCGTACACCTCGTCCGGCCTGGTCCTTGCTCGCTGTGGCCGCACTGCTCGTCTCCGCCTGTTCCACGGGGAGTTCGACCAGTGCCGCGAGTGCCACCAGTGTGGCGAGTACGTCGGCCACGCCGACCGGCCTCGCTCGGTACTACGGGCAGAAGCTGAGCTGGCGTTCATGCGGTGTACCCGGTTTCCAGTGCGCCACGATGAAGGCACCCCTCGACTACGCGGCTCCGACCACGGGCGACGTCAGACTCGCCGTCTCCCGCCGAAAGGCCACGGGCGCGGGCAGGCCGCTCGGCTCGCTGCTGGTGAACCCGGGCGGACCGGGTGGATCGGCGGTCGGCTACGTGCAGGCGTACGCGGGTATCGGCTACCCGGCGCAGGTCCGCGCGCGCTACGACATCGTCGCGGTCGACCCGCGCGGGGTGGCCCGCAGTGAGCCGGTCGAGTGCCTGGACGGCCGTGAGATGGACGCGTACACGCAGACGGACACGACTCCCGACAGCGACCGGGAGACGGACCAACTGGTCGGCGCTTATAAGGAGTTCGCCGAGGGCTGTGGCAGCAGCTCGCCCGATCTGCTGCGGCACGTGTCCACGGTGGAGGCGGCCAGGGACATGGACATCCTGCGGGCGCTGCTGGGCGACGATCGGCTGACGTACGTCGGGGCGTCGTACGGGACGTTTCTCGGGGCGACGTACGCGGGGCTCTTCCCGGACCGCGTGGGCCGGCTGGTTCTGGACGGCGCGATGGACCCCTCCCTGTCCGCGAGCCGGCTGAGCCTCGACCAGACGGCGGGCTTCGAGACGGCCTTCGACGCGTTCGCGAAGGACTGCGTACGGCAGCCGGACTGCCCGCTCGGTACGAAGGTGGGCGAGGTCGGCACGAACCTGAAGGCGTTCTTCGACCGCCTCGACACGTCGCCGATCCCGACGGGCGACGCGGACGGGCGCAAGTTGGGAGAGGGCCTCGCCACGACCGGCGTGATCGCCGCGATGTACGACGAGAGCACCTGGCCGCAACTGCGCGAGTCGCTGACCTCCGCGATGCGGGACAGAGACGGTGCGGGCCTGCTGCTCCTTTCCGACAGCTACTACGAGCGCGACGCCGACGGCCGCTACTCGAACCTGATGTTCGCCAACGCGGCGGTCAACTGCCTCGACCTCCCGGCGGCGTACACCACCCCCGACCAGGTGCGCGACGCGCTGCCGTCCTTCGAGAAGGCGTCCCCGGTCTTCGGCGAGGTCATGGCCTGGGCCTCCCTGAGCTGCGCGTACTGGCCGGTGCGGCCGACGGGCGAACCGCATCGCATCGAGGCGAAGGGCGCGGCCCCGATCGTGGTCGTCGGCACGACCCGCGACCCGGCGACCCCGTACCCCTGGGCCCGGTCGCTCTCCCGTCAGCTGTCCTCGGCCCGCCTCCTGACCTACGAGGGCGACGGTCACACGGCTTACGGGCGTGGCAGCGACTGTATCGACGACACGATCAACACGTATCTGCTCCGGGGGACCCCTCCGGCGAAGGGAAAACGGTGCGCGTAGCGGGGCGCGGACACCGGTGCGGAGGCCTCCCCGGGGACCTCTGGGGGGTGTGCGGAGCACCCTCGGAAACTGTGTAGACTTACCGACGTTGCTGACCGCACCATGGTGCGAACAGCGCGCCGCCTTAGCTCAGATGGCCAGAGCAACGCACTCGTAATGCGTAGGTCTCGGGTTCGAATCCCGAAGGCGGCTCTGAGGAACCCCAGGACTCACTCGCCGTGACCTGGGGTTTCTTTGTTTTCTTGACCTTGGAATGTGCGTGCTGAGGGCTTTTTGAGGCTACGCATGAAATGCGTAGGTCAGAAGTTGGCTCTTTGGGTTCGGCGAAGCGCCTCTTGCGCCAGATGGTGGCGCTGGCCTGCGGTTTCTTGGGTTGGCTGATGTGCGAGTCAGTATGGGTGAGGTGTGGCGGTGGCCGAGCGGTGGCCATCCGTGCAGCGTACGTGCATGGAGTCGGGCGGGTAGGCGTTGGCGGAGATCGCCATGGGCTTGTCGCTGTTGTAGGAAGTCGACAAGACTTGCGTGGCGGGACGGCTGCCCGTCCGGAACCTTTTGCTGGGTGGGTCGAGCCTGGGACCGGGGAAGGTCGTCGGCAGAGAGCGCGTGCGGTAAAGAAGACTGGGCTGCCGCGGGCGGGTTGGAACCTGTTGTCGTTTCGAATCTGACGCGACGCTTTCGCCCCCACCGGCTGACCCCACAAGATCACCGATAGAGTCGTGGCGTCGGTACCAGGTTTGTCTGCTGAACTGTGGACCGTTCGCACCCTCGGGCGCACCTCCGCCGGAGCTGCGCCGCCCCCCCCGGACGTCCGCACGGGTCACCCGCCCGGCGGTGCCCTTGGCCGAATGAGGTGACCGGCGTGCCGGACCTCATGTCGGGCCGACGGCCGGGTTCGTGACGCCCGACGGACGACAGCGGCGCCCACAGGGGATGCCATCCCGGGGGCGCCGCCGAAAGCTCTCGCTGTTCTGCTGCCTTACCGGGACGGCGCTGATCATGGAACCCTGGTCACCATGCAACCGAACTCCACCAGTTCAACCTGGGTACTCTGCGGCCCGCCAGGTCGCTTTCGATGCCGAAGCCCGTCGATTCGTAGCTGCCAGCCAATCCCTGCCGGGGTTTAGGGTCGATCAAAAGTGGCGGATTTAATTCTATAAACTTTACCCCCCCCTTCCTCGGCGCGAATCTCGACAACGAAATCTGGCAGGGCGCCTTCCAGTGGACGGCCATCCTTCCCCACTGATTCGGTCTCGGCCTTCCAGTCGATCAAATGAACCGTCGCCGAATATCGGCCACCAGGCAGATCGATCCGATTCGCGTCCCGCCCCGGAAGGTCGCCCGCTTCCTCGAGCCCGCCAATATAGAGCACACCCGGGGAGGTCAAAAGGTATGATTCGGAAGAGACGAGAATGTATCGCCTTTCTCGCTCTGTGAGTCCCGAGCCTGAAAAGTTCCAGCGAATCAATACCTCAAAGACTCCGTCTGCACCCACTCCGATGGGAAGCAGAGCCCCGGCGGAGATGGCCTGGACCAGGAGCTCATCATCCGAGGCCCAGTCGTCCCAGTCATCGGGCTCGCCATTCTCCGTGAAGTACTCCGTCTGCCACATAGCGCACAGACCTGCGTCAGTACGCACCGTCCTCGAAATTTGCTGAGGGGTCGAGCTCATCGGAACATCCATTCACAATCGCTGCGAGCGGTCACTGTCGGGGAATGATGCGAACAGAATCAACTTCGTCTCCGATTTGGAGTCCCAGCCTCCTGATTTGTCGATCGATTTGCGGACCAAGGCTGCGATTAACCGAAAAGTCGAGTGGCGACAAATTACTGACGTCGTCCATCCCGCCAAGTTGAAGATCAATCACGTGGTCAATGTCCTTGCCTTCCTCGGTCGCATTGCCTGCGTTCCGCCACAAATCGGCGGCACTGGTACTACCTCGCGCGGCCGCAGCATCGCTCACCACCAACTTATCAGCCGCGTTCAGCGCGGCCACTTTCGCATCAGCGGCATTAATTTGGTCCGCCGACCAACCGTTCTTGTACTTGAGCGTAATAACACACTCTTCCCCACCCGTATTGTGGACGAGAATTGGCGTGGCGCCCGCCACAACATAGTACGTATGCAGATGCTCGACGGTGAGGTTCCAGCGGTTTGCCGTGCCGGGTGTGAGCTGGGTGGTGACGACGTAGGCGTGGCCGTTGGTGGCGGTGTTGAGGGCGTCGCCGTCGTGGAGTTTGCCTGCGGCGACCCAGGTGTGTGTGGTGTCGTCCCAGAACGGGTGCTTGGCGGTGGTGTGGAGGGTGGCGGTGTGGCCGTCCTCGGTGCGGATGGTGAGGTCGAGCAGGTCGTGATCGTGGTTGATCCACACGTGCTGGACGGCGCGGGCGCCCTGATGCTTGCCTGTCTTCGGGTTGGCGGCTTCGACCTTGTCACCGGTCTTGATCTTGCCGATCGGTTTGGTCTTGCCGTTGTCCATCAGGACAGGGGTGTCGGGGGAGAAGCTGCAGCGGCTGGGGGATTTCGTTCCGCCGTTGGAAGTAGCGGACGACGGTTTGTCCGGCTCACTCACGGCGGCGTTAGCACGTTTGGCCAGGTCCTGCGGGTCATGATCCTTGGCCGCAGCAGCTCTGGCGGCTGCGGCATCTTGATCGGCCTTCGCGGCCGCACCGGCCTCGGCGGCCAAGTCGTCAGCGTATTCCTCGGTGGCTCTGGCTGCGCCAAGGCCAAGCGTCCCGATAATGCGGCTACCGAGGAGCAGGCTCCCGCCAGCCTCGGCGTCCGCCGACCCGAGAACCACGCCGGAAGCGCAGTCCACGATGCCGGTTTGCAGGCACAGGTAGATTGCACCGGCCGCAGTCACCGATGTTCCCACCGCCACGATGGCGATCATGACCTTGCCATTGCCGTAGTTTTCGCACCGGTTGGTGCCGAAGTCAGCAGGCTGGCAGGGGACTTCGCCGAAGGAGGGCGAGGGTGTCTGTGTCGAGGCGGGCTCGCTGCCCATAGAAGGCGTCGGGGTGGTGGACGGCGAAGGTGAAGCACTGCCGCTGGACGTGTCGGTGCTCGCCCCCGGCGAAGGGGACGGATCCGGCGACCCTCCGCTGCCCCCTCCGTTCATGTCGGCCAACATGGTTCCGGTCGGGTCGCTCCCGCTTGCCGGGTTGTCTCCGGCGTACGTGTAGCCGCCCATCTGGTTCGGGTCGCCCGCTTCGAAGAGTGTGTCGGCGGTGAGGAAGCGGCCCTGGGCGGGGTCGTAGTTGCGGGCGCCGAGGAGGTCCAGGCCCGTGGTGGTGTCGGCGGGTTGACCCAGGAACCCGCGGTTCTCGTCCGCCGCGACCCACGAAGTGGGCTTCGGTCCCCGGGAGTTGCCGTACGGGTCGTAGGAGCGGCGGCTGACCGCCATGGTGCTCGCGTCGATCGCGGTGGAGGCGGTGCCTTGGGCGTTGGCGACCTGGTAGGTGACAGTGCCGCTGCTGGAGCGGGTGATGGTGGTGCCGTCCGGGCCGTGGTAGTAGCGCAGGCCGGTCCAGGTCTTGGCCGAGACGTTCAGGGTGATCTGTTCGGTGCCGCCGAAGAGATACAGGACGCGCGTCTTGTCGGTGCCGTCGACGCTGCTGGTCTGCTCAAGCAGGTTGCCGCCGGCGTCGTAGAGGTACTTGCTGGTGTCGGTGTGCGTGCCGTCGGGTGTGGTGACGGTAGCGGTACGGCCCTCGGTGTCGTAGGTGAGGGTCTGATGGGTGCCGGCGAGGACCGAGGTTCCGGTCGTTGTGGCGGCGTAGACCTGACCGCTGTGGCCGCAGTCGTAGATGATCTGCTTCGCGCCGTTCGGGGTCTGGTTGCTGCTCGGGTCTGCGAGGCAGCGTCCTGACGCCACGTGGACGAGGGTGCCGCCGCTGGTGGTCTTCCACTGCTGGCCGGCGGCCCCGGAGCAGGTGTTGATGACGGCGATGGTGGAGTTCGCGGTACCGCTGCCGTTGGTGTCGAGGCATTTACCCAGGACGCGGACGGTGCCGTCGGTGCCGATGGTCCAGGTCTGTCCACCCGATCCGCAGTTCCACAGGATCATCTGGGTGCCGTCGGTGGTGGAGGACCCCGGGTCGGCCAGGCACAGGGCCGTGCCGGTGGTGGTCTTGATCCCGGAGACGATCTGGCCCGTGGTGGTGGCGGTGCGGCTGGTGGTGTTGCCGGCGTTCTTGCCGCTGCTGTCGGTGTAGGCGGGGGTGAGCGTCGAGCTGCCGGTCGCGTTGGTCGTGGTGGTGGTTCCGGCCTGGTTGGGGAGGGTTGCGGCGGCGGTGCCGTCGGTGCCGGTGTAGGCGATGGCCTGGGTGGTGTTGTTGGCCGCTGTGCCTGTGGTGTCGTGGTTGACCATGCCCGTGCGGTCGCCGAGCAGGTCGTAGGTGTACGTCTGCCAGTACGGCGCCGGGCCGCCGACCGTGGTGGTCGTGACCGGGGCCGTGGTGGTGGTCTGTACGGAGCCGGTGGTGCAGCCGCCGACGCTCCCGACCGGGGCCGTGCCGGAGCCGGTGATGCCTGCGGTGTCCGTCCAGGCCGCGGTCAGACGCTGGAAGGAGTCGTAGGCGAAGCACTGGGTGTCGTGGGTGGTGTTGTTCTGCAGGTCGTCGATCGCGGTGAGCTCGCCGGCCTGGTTGTAGCGGTAGTTGGCCACGTCCAACGCGGTGGTGGACGTCTGCAGCATGCTGGACGTCTGGGTGACCCTGCCGGTGGTGGCGTCGTACTGGGCGAAGGTCGCCAGTTCCTTGCCTGTGAGCCCGTAGTTGGTCCGCAGAATCCGGCCGAAGGGGTCGTGGACGGTGGTGTCCAGGTAGGCGGGCGTGTCGGACGCGTTCAGGAAGCCGCCGAAGCTGTCCAGGTTGCCCTGCTGGGTGTAGCCGTAGTCGACGTCCTCGGCGGGCAGGTTGCCGTCCGCCTGGTAGTGCACGGTGGACAGCAGTCCGACAGCGGGCGTGTAGGCGGCTGTGCTGGTGTAGGTGACGGTGCCGCTGCTGGGGGCGGTGGATTGTCCGGCGGTGGCGAAGCCGTCGGTGGCCGGGACGGTCTGGGTGGTGCCGGTCGGCTGGTAGGCCGTGTTGTAGCCGGTGACCGCCTGGGTGTACGCCGATCCGGAGGCGCCGCCGACGTAGCGGGTGGCTGAGGTCGAGTAGCCCTTGGCGAGTGTGTCGTACGCCCAGGAGGCGAGCTCCTTCGAGGGGTCGGGTGTGGCCGACCATGCGCTGTTGTACTGGGCGGTGGGGCGGTTGTCCCAGTCGTAGGCGTAGGACAGGACCTGGCCGCGTGGGTCGGTGGTCTGGAGCAGGTTGCCGACGACGTCGTACTTGTCGTAGCTCGTGGTGCCAGTGTCGGGGTCGGTCTGGGAGGTCTTCTGGCCCAGCAGGTTGTAGTGGTAGGACCAGGTGTTGCCCGCGCTGTCCTTGATCGTGTCGACCTGACCGGCCGGGGTGTAGGTGTACGCGGTGGTGGCATCGGCCTCACCGGCCAGGTTCCAGGTGTCGCTCTTCCAGGCCACGGCACCGGCGCTGTCGTACAGCACCATGTTGGCGTCGTTCTGGATCTGCAGCACCGTGCCGGTGGTGGTTCCCGAGGACCACAGGGCTGTGGTGGCACCGGCGTTGTAGACGACGAAGTTGCCGTCGCTCCGCAAGGTGGCGAAGGCGCCCGGATTGCCCGAAGTGCCGCTCGACCAGAGGGACTTGCCGGTCGCGAGGGAGGACAGCACCAGGTTGCCGTCGGCCTGCATGGCCAGCCGCACGCTGGCCGAGGTGAGCGACGTGCCCGACGGGATGACCTGGCCCTGGGTGAGCTTGACCGTGCTGCCGGTGTTCTTGACCACGCTTCTGGTGGTCTGTCCCAGGGCGTTGGTGTAGGTCGCGGTGGAGCGGCCTCCGGCCGGGGCGACGGTGTCGGTCTCGTCCGCGCCCGGGTAGCCGGCGGTGGTGTGCCACTGCTGGACCGCCTGGTGCCACAGCGTGCTGGTGACCGGGCGGCCCTCACCGTCGTACGCGGAGGTGGTCTCCGACGGGATCTGGTTCTCGTTCGCCGCGTACAGGGTGGTGGAGGGGAAGTTGTCCGGCTCGGAGTACGGGGCGAACGACGCGGTCTGCCAGCCGTGCGAGTCGTAGAAGGTGTCGGAGATGATCCGGCCGGAGTTGCTGTCGCCGTCGGCCGTGGCCTGGGTCTGGCGCGGCTGCAGCATTCCGTCGTAGATGGCGATCGAGGTGGCGTACGTGCCGTCCTCACGCAGCGTCTTCGTGGTCACCGCGGAGGGAGCTCCGGGTGTGGTGACGGTATCGCCGGGGGCGGCGACCGCGCCGGGGTTGATGGAGTAGGTGAACGTCTCGTCCGCGCTCTGGCTGGAGGCCTTGTCACGGCCCGGCAGCCAGACGGCCGTGCGCCGCCCGAGTGCGTCGTAGGTGATGTCGGTCTTGCGGCTGTTGGCGTCGACGTTCTCGGTGGGCAGGCCACGCAGTGGGTCGAGGGTCGAAGTGACCTTCCAGCTCTGGGAGTTGGTGGTCGTGATGCCGGTGGGGTTGGTGTTGCCGCCGACCGAGGACCAGGCGGGGCTGAACGCGGTGTGGGTGTTCTGCGCGGTGGCGTCGACGGTGTCGGTGATCCGGCCGGCGCCGTCGTACTTCATGGCCGAACTGGTCTGCCAGTTCTCCGTGGAGCCGGTGTAGTCGGTGGCGGTCCGTACGGCGCTGGCCTGGCCGACGGCGGTACTGCCGCTCTGGTCGAGCTGTCCGAAGGTGCCCAGGCTGGTGAGGGTGCCGTCACCGTCGTAGTAGATCTTCTTGTCCGCCAGGAGTGTGGCGGCGGATGCCGCGGTGCCGCACGGCCCGCTGACCGAGGTGACCTGGTCGGGGTAGGACAGGGCCATCGTGTTGCCCGCCGGGGGCGACGCGTAGGCGGTGGTGGCGCACTTCTCCTGCGCGGGCACGCTGACGTCGCCGTGTGCGTCGACGGTGGAGACCCGGCCCTGGCTGTCGTAGGCGGTGTCGGTGCGGGTGTGGCGCCAGGTCCCGCCTACGAGCAGCGCGTAGCCGTGCGACTGGGCGGTCTTGATGCGGTACGCGTTCAGGTCGGGCAGGGTGGACAGATTCGGCTTGGTCTGGCCGGGGTTGTCCTCCTGGGTCCAGTCCGTCCATGGCGTCTGGCCGGTGTGCGCGGTGGTGGTGTAGGTGAACGGACCGTTGACGGTCTCGGCGTTGATGGTGCCGCCGGCCGCCGTGTAGGTGTCACTCTCCAGGGCCGTTCCGGCCAACTGGTCGGCGTCGGTGACGCTCTGGACCGTTGAGCCGCCGACCTTGGCGTCCACGGTGACCGAGCGGCGGGTGCCGTCGGACTTGTAGTCGCCGTCCATGCCCTGCAGGTACGTCGTGGTCTTCTGCGTTACAGGCTCAGGCGCCTTCCCGGTCTGCACCGTGACCGTGCGGAAGCCGCGGAACTGGTCCCACGTGCGGTACTGGTCGTCCGTCTGCACCGAGTCGTCCCGGTGCCAGGCGGCTCCCGTGTAGCCGTAGGTGGAGACCTGTGCCTCCGAACCCGCCGGGATGTTCTGGGAGTCCGGCTTGTACTGCGACGCGATCGTCAGGTCGGACGCGATGACCGTGTGCACGGTCGTCTTGTTGAACCAGTCCGCGATCGGCTTCGACGCGCCTGGCACCGTCCAGTACACCGGATAGCAGGAGTTGGTGTTGGCGTCGGCGGCCGAGATCGACAGCGTCTTGTTCGCGCACGGGTTGAGGTTGTAGTCGACGGCCACGGACTCCCCGGTCTCGGTCTGGATCGACGAGATCCTCGGCCGGTACAGGGGTGGCGCGGACGGGGAGGTGTCATTGACCCGGTTGTCGATCTCGGTGCCGGTGAACGAGACCTGGTTCAGCTTGATGTCGCTGTTGCCGTTGCCGTAGGTGTCCTTGCCGGTGTGCTGGATCGACTGCAGCCACATCACCGCCTGCAGGGAACCCGCGTCCACCGGGTCGACGGTCGTGCCGGTTACCGGGTCCACCGCCCCGCCGGCGTCGGAGTACACCTGGCCGAGCTGATAGCTGTCGACATCGACGAGAGCGTCCGTCGACGAGTCCTTGACGTACACCTTCGTGGTGATGCCCGCCACGCGGGTGGTGGACCAGAACGTCGGTCCCCCGGTGACGCACACACCGGTCGGCACCGAAGTCGCCCCCGACGGCAGTGTGGTGCTGTCGGTGGAGTCGCAGTGCAGGTCCCACGGCACATCGGGCCAGTGGGGGGCCGTGGTGTCGTTGAGGTTGCCCGCGGAGCAGTCGGTGAAGGTCGAGGTGGTCTGGCAACGCTGCTGGGAGGTGAAGGCCACCTGCCCGGCGGGCTTGCGGGCGGCCTGCTCGTCGCCGAGCGTGTAGCCGTAGGAGATGGTGTCGAGCTTGCCGCCGCGGACGTACGAGGTCAGGGTGCCCGAGTCGCCGGACGCGGCCTGGCCGCCGCCCAGGTCGTAGTAGTTGGACTCGGTCGTGTAGTCGTAGCGCTGCACGAAGCCGCTCGGCGAGACGACGAAGTCCAGGTTCCAGCGCCAGCCCTCGTGCTTGGCGCACTGGGATGCCTTGCCCTTGGCCGAGTCGTAGCACGGATCGCCCGACCTCGGATGCAGTACGGGCACACCCCAGGCGGAGTCGGTCGAGGCGTCCGACGGCGTACCGGACTGCATCGCGCCGGAAGTGCCGGGGGCTGTCGGAGAGTGGTCGGCACCGAAGTAGGCGGCCGTACCGTCGGTGGTGAGAACGCGGTAGTAGACGCCGTCCTGCAGACCGTTGGCGGCACCGGACAGTTCCTGCACCAGGGTGCCGTCGTCACCCTGCAGCCGCCACTGCCCGATCTCGCCCGGAACACCGGAGTCGACGCCGTCCGGCACCAGTTGCCCGGAGTGCGAGCCGAAGGAGACGGTGGCGTTGTCGCCGCCCCAGCACTCGTCTCCCGACCCCTTGAGGATCTTGTTGCCGCTGCTGTCCAGGAGTGAGCCGCAGGAACGGTACGTCCGCTCGACGAAGCCCGGCTGGTAGTTCCAGCCGTCACCGATCCAGGACGCCTGGGAGTTACGGGCCGAGGTCTCCCCGTCCTCCGACTGGGAGTCGTAGGACAGCGCCACCGAGGGGGAGTTGCCGCCGAGCGCGGACGGGACATCGATCGGGTAGGAGTAGGTGAACGCGCCGGTCCCGGACGTCTGCCAGGTCCCCGACGGGTTCAGCGAGGTCGCGGCGTAACTGCCCTGCGAGCCCGAGCTGCCGGAGGTGACCTCCACCGTCGTGGCGTCTGCGGACGCCGACATCGCCGTGGCCTTGGTGGCCGTACCACTCGTGACACGCGAAGCAGCATCGGCGGAGGACCCGAGCGCGAGCGTGGCGGTCAACTGGTCGGCGCCCGCCCGGTTGGTGAAGGGGATGGGGGTTCGCGTACCGCACTGCTTCAGCTGAGGGGTGGTCATGGCACAGGCCGGCACCTGGAACAGCCGCAAGCGTGAACCGAAGCCACCGCCGTACGCCTTCGCCAGAGACCCGTAGTCGATGACCACGCTCACGCGGCCGGTGCCGGTGCCGGACTTGACATCGGCGCGGGTGAACGCGAGCAGCATGCCGTCGGCACCCGCCCGCAGGGCCTGGGCGTGCGAAGCGACCTTCACCTTCACCGCCGACGGGCCAACCGCCTTACCCGGCGCGGACTTGTGCCCGGCAGCGGGCGCCACCCACACCGGCAGGGCACCTGCCTTGACGGGTTTCGTCACCGGGACGACGGGGGTGGCCGGCGAAGCGCTCGACGTAGAAGTCGGCGTGCCCGAAACGCCGGTGGTGCGCGTCAAGGACACCGTGTTCGTGCCGGCCGTCGGCCACACGGGCTTGACCGCCCGATACCGGCTCACAGCCTTGTAGCCCTTGGGGCGGACCGCGGTGGTCTGGTGCAGAACATGGCTGCCCACCGCGGGCGTCTTCGGCAGGGGCTTCGGGTTCCACACCGTGCCCTTGAAGTGGTAGGGCCCGGCGCTCTGGGCGACCGCCATCGGTACCAGGAGTGCCAGCGCGCCGATCAACGCTGTGATCAGAGTCAGCGTCCTGCCCCAGAACCGGTGCCGAACGCTCGCGAACCAGCGCTGTCTACCACTCACGCGCGAAACCCTCACGACAGCGGCCATTGACTGGCCGTCACGCCCTAGATCACACGTGTGAGTGACCGAAACGAGAGGCTATTTAGCGCCAAGACATGGCTCAATAGCCTTTGCCATTTCCATGACAAATGCCTGATTCACCTTGGTATTTCTTGTGTAGTTTTTGTACCGAAGCGAACATCATCGCCGCTGGCAGTCCGGGTACCCAGGCACGTGCGGGTCGCCGGACACCTCCAACAGGCATGGATCGATCGCAGTGTTCGCCCTGCCATGTCCGCGCCCGTAGGAGTGCTCTGTGATGCCCAGCCCGTCAGTTCGTGACAGACGCGGCGGCTTGACCTGCCGTCTGACCCTGTTCGCCACTGCGGTCAGCCTGCTGGTCGCGATACCGACGGTTCGTGCCGCGGCTCTCGACCCCGCTGGCCCGTCCACCGGCGGCCCGATGCTGGTCGCGCAGACCGAGGCCGCGAGCAGCGGACAGGCCGTGCCGATCGATGACCTCACCACACAGACCTCCACCGTCACCGCCAATCCCGACGGCTCGTTCACCTCCGTCACCGATCTGATGCCGGTGCGGGTTCTCAAGGACGGTGCCTGGACACCGGTCGACGCCTCTCTCGCCGCGAACCCGGACGGCACCATCTCCCCCGCAGCCACTCCGAACAGCGTCAGCCTGTCCGGTGGCGGCACCGGGCCGTTGGTCACTCTGACGCACGCGGACGGGCACAGCCTGGCCCTGACCATGCCGTTCGCACTACCGGCCCCCACCCTTGACGGAGATACCGCCCTGTATTCGTCGGTGCTGCCCGGTGTGGACCTGTCGGTATCGGTCACCGACCAAGGCGGCTTCAGTGACGTCCTGATCCTCCACGACGCCGCCGCGGCGGCCGATCCCGAAGTGAAGAAACTCAGCGAGGCGGCCACCGCCGACGGTCTCACCCTGTCCGCCACACCGTCCGGCGGAATGGACGCCCTCACCGCCGACGGCGCGGTCGCCTACACCAGCCCACGCCCGCTGATGTGGGACTCCAGCACCGCCCCCACCACGCTCTCCAAGGCTGCCGCCAGCGCGGCGATCACCGCGGCCGACGACGACCCCACCGCCTCCTCCGCCGACGGACCCGGCATCGGCGCCAACGTCGACACGGTGCCGATGGCAACCACCTCAGGCGGCCTCACCCTGACCCCGGACACCGCCGTACTCAGCGACCCGGACACCAACTACCCGGTGTACATCGACCCGTTCACCAACCCCGTGACCAGTACCTCCGGGCACTACGACGAGGTCTACTCCAGCTCCACCTGCTCCGACAGCCCGCAGTACGACAAGCCGCAGACCAATGGTCAGGGCGTCGGATACCAGCAATGGGGCGGCAGTTGCGGTAACGGCGTGGAGCGTTCCTACTACGCCATCAACACCAGTGGCCTCGACCCCGCCATGGTGGTGTCCGAAGCCCTCATCACGGTGAGCACCACCTATGCGGCGAGCTGGGACTGCTCCCACAACCAGCCCATCACGCTGCACACCATCGGGCCGATCAACTCCAGCACCGACTGGAACAGCCACATCGGCGTCCAAGACGACGAATTCAAGCCCGTCGGCATCACCATCCCCAGCGCAGCGAACCCGGGCAGCGGTTGCAGCAATCACACCGCCAGCTTCACCGTCCCCACGCAGGCCCAGAAGATCGCAGACAAGGGCACCACCACCTGGTTCATCGGCCTGTACGGCAATGAGACGGCCTCCAGCGGCAACGAGGACTACCTGCGGATGTCCAGCAGCCTCAAACTGACCACGACCTTTGACATCCCGCCCGACGTCCCCACCAACCGCCACACCATTCCGTCGGCTGCAGGGGCCGGCGGCGACTGCGTCACCAGCGGCGACGGCTGGATCGGGGCCATCACCTACAGCACGGCAGGCAGCAACATCCAGCTTCACTCCAAGGTCGTCGCCAACGTCTCCGGTGAACTGGTGGACGCCTACTACCACGTATGGGATCGCACCGTCCTGGACAGCTCTGGCAACGCCGTCACCATGTCCAACCACGACAGCGGCAACCTCGCCTCCGGCACGGACGCCGACACCCCCATCGGTTTCACCCTCAAAGACGGGCACGAATACGGTTGGCACGTCTACGCCATGGACAACTCGACGGCCCATCTGGTGTCCGCCGCCAGCTCCGACTGCTGGTTCAAGACCGACTTCACTCCGCCCGACACCCCCGACATCGCTACCAACCCCACCTTCCCGCCCGTCGGCAGCGGTTCAGCCCAGGACTATGCGGGACCGGGTAAGACCACGGACTTCACGGTCACCGCGAGCGACGGAATCCCGGCCGACACCTGCAGTCCGAACGCCTGCCTGGCGAGCGGCGTCGACCATTTCCTGTGGCAGTTGGACAGCCAGCCCACAACCGCCACCGGCAGCACCGCACCGATCACGAGCACGGACAGCCAGGGCATGGCGACCGCAACCGTCACCATCCCTGTCAGGAACTGGGGTGTGCACACCCTGTACGTCGCGGCCGTGGACAAGGCGGGCAACATCTCCCAGGCTCCGGTGGCCTACACCTTCGCCGCCCCCTGGAACCCCACCACGAGGATCCAGCCCGGAGACATCACCGGCGACGGCACCCCGGACCTGCTCGCCACCACCAGTACCGGCGACCTCGAACTGATCCCCGGCAACACCGATGCTGCCCAGCCGGCCGCACCCGCGCAGACCGGCCCGATCAGTGGTACAGCTCCCGCCATCACACGTCCGGTGATCGTCTCAACCGCTGCTGATTCCCCCACCGGCACCTGGAACGACTACCTGATCGCTCACCGCGGAAACCTCCACGGCGCAGACGTCGACGATCTGTTCGCCTACAACAAGCAGACCAGCCAGCTCTACATAGTCAAGAACGACCTCGACCCCGCCGACGACAGCGCCACCCCCCGCGTCGACTACTCGACCTATCCCGGATACGTCGGGAAGCGATTCGACGTCGTCGCCAAGGACGCCTGCGCAGCCTCCGATGTCGTCGCGGACAGCACACGCTGCCGCACCGCCGACTACAACACCCAGAGCTGGAACATCGCCCAGCTCCTCACTCCCGGCAACGTGTACGGCAACAAACAGAACTACCCCGCTGTCATCACCGTCGAGAACAAACGCCTGTGGATGTACCAGACGGACGGCGGCGGCCACTTGACGGACCCGGTCCTGCTCGGCGATGGCGACTGGTCGGGGATGACACTGATCGGAGCCGGAACCACCGGCGGCGCAGGCACAGCCGATCCGAGCCAGAAGTGCGCCGTCAACGGCGGAACGCCGACGCTGTGGGCCCGCGACAACAACTCCGGCACGCTCTACACATACTCGATCAAGGTGGACCCGGCCACCTGTCTGCCCCCGCTCCTGCACCCTCCGACGCGCACCCCACTGACCTCATCGCTCACGGCCGTCGGCGGTGGATCGCTCTGCCTCGCCGATCCTTCCGCCAGCCTCGCCGACGACACCGCGATGATCCTCTGGAACTGCAACGGCCACGCCGAACAGGAATTCACCCTGCGCAGTGACAGCACCGTACGCGTGCTCGGCCACTGTCTTTCGGCAGAAAACGGCGGAACGTCCACCGGCACGCAGGCGGTCATCGACACCTGCGACGGATCCGCCCCTCAGAAGTGGTCGACCGGCACCAACGGCCGGCTCGTCAACACCAGCTCCGGCCTCTGCCTCGCCGATCCTTCCGCCAGCACCACACCGGGCACTCAGCAGATCCTGTGGACATGCGGGTCCGCAGGACAGAATTGGAACGCAGGCAGCGCCGGCGCTCTCCCTGCCGGAAACGCCCAGACCAATCTCGTACCCCTGCTGCCCGCCCGCAGCTACCCCAGCATCGCCTCACCCGGCGACGTCAACAGCGCCACCGGCGACCCGGACGGCAACCCCGACCTGTACACCGTGGACACGAGCGGACAGCTGACCGAACACGTCGGCGACACCCCCGACGGCACGACCGCGAGGTTCACCTCAGCCCCTGTCTCACTCGGGACCGTCACCAACACCGCCACCCACTGTTGGAACCTCTCCGACGGCACGGGCACCACCGCTGCCGACCCGACCGGCGATCTCCCGGCAACGCTGCACGGCGCAAGCAGTTGGTCCACCGACGCCACCCGCGGCACCACGCTGAACCTCTCCGGGACCAGCGGCTACGCCGACACCGGTGGACCTGCCGTCGACACATCTGGAAGCTTCACCGTCTCCGCCTGGGTGAAGCTCAACTCCCTCAGCGCCAACTCCACCGTCATCTCCCAGTCCGACGGCCCCGCTATCGGTGCTGCCAACGGTTTCCAGCTCTACTACTCCTCCGGCGCCCAGGTCTGGGCCTTCGGCCGCCACGACGACGACACCACCACCTCTGCCTTCACCGCCGCCTACGGCGCCAAGGCATCCCTCGGCCACTGGACCCACCTGGTCGGTGTCTACGACGCCGACACCAGCCGCCTCAGCCTCTATGCCGACGGCAGACTTTCCGCAACCAAGGCCTTCACGGGGCTCCCTTGGAACGCCACCGGCAGCGTCCAGATCGGAAGGAGTCTCGCCCAAGGCTCCTACGGCCAGTACGGCAACGCCCGGATCAGCGACATCCACATCTACGACACCGCCCTGCCCCCGGCCGACGCCTCCGCCCCCGGCGACAACCTCACGGTCACCGAACTCGACTGACCTGTCGGAGCACGTCACCCCAGTTCCCGACCTTGCCCAAGGCGCTCGCGCCCAAAGCTGGCCGATTCCCTGAGAGACCATCATGAGACGCAGCACCTTCCTGGCCGCAGCCGCGGCAACCGCCCTGTTCACAGGCCTTTCCCCGGCCCAGGCGGACGGCGGCGACGGCAGCCCCGTCCTGTCCGGCGCGGACGGCTGGTACAGCCAGCCAGGGATGCTCTTCGTGACGGCGCACTCCGCAAGTCCCCTCACCCACATCACGGCCCACTTCTATCCGCTGGACGCGCCGACAGGCGGACCGGAAGTCGGATCGACCGAGGACTTCTCCCAGTACTCCGGCCAGGACGCGACGTCAGGCACCTGGCGGGCACCGGTCCACCTCGCCGATCTCGGCGACTACCGGGTGACCGTCGACCTTGAGGCCGCCTCCGGCGCCACCGTCACCGGCGCCCTCTCCCCGTACACGCTGCAATACCGGACCATCGTCACGATCCCCGACCTGACCGCCACCCCCAGCGTGCCGGACTACATTCACCAACAGGTCTCCGTCAGCGGCACCGCTCTCGCCGAGGACCCCCGCCACCCCGACGACCCCACCCCCGCCGCCGACATACCCGTCGACATCGAGACCGGGCGCAGCCGGATGACGGCGACAACAGCGGCTGATGGTCGCTTCACAGCTGCATTCGTCCCCACCCAGACGTCCACCGACCTGTCCGCCGCGCCCGGGGCCTCCAGCGCCTACCCGGGCGCGATCGACCTCCTGCCACCCAAGCAGAACCTGCACACCACGCAGGCACCGGTCCGCTTCTCGGCGAGCACCCATGGCCTGGATCTGAAGCAGGGCACCACCGGCACCGTCACCGGCCGTGCCGAGATCCAGACCAGCGCCGGCTGGCAACCCCTGCCACACACCACCATCAGCCTCTTCGGCCTCGGCCCGGATGGTCTGGCTGATTTCGTAGCCGGCCAGGCCACCACCGACGGACAGGGCTCCTACACACTGCACGTCGCCTCCGGCAACGCCGCGCCGACCGCCGAACTCATGGTTGGTACCGCCTCCATGCCGTTCCAACAGGTCGCCACCGAACCCTTCAGCCTCCACGTTGCCCACACCACCTGGACCGAGATGAGCGCGTCCCTCAACGACGACTCGTCTCTCAAGGTCTACGGCTCCGTCTACTACGAGGACGCACGCGCGACCTGGCCTGCCAAGCCAACCGTGACCCTGGAGTACTCCAAGGACGGAAAGAGCGGCTGGAAGAGCGCCGCCACCCTCGCCGTCACGATCCGGCACAACAAGCCACAGATCCCGGAGACGTTCGCCCGCACCTTCACCACACCGATCACCAACGCCTACTGGCGTGCCCGCTTCAACGGAAATCCCGACCTGGCGACCAGCACCACCAAACCCGTCCACCTCTATCGCTACGCCACCCGCATCACCGGATTCCATGCCCCTCCCGACCCGGTCCGCAAGAATCAGCCGATCCGATTCACCGGCACGCTCCAGTACAAGAACGGCACCATGTGGAAGGCGCTCAGCGGTGAATCCCCCGCCCTTTACTTCCGGCCCCGCGGCTCCACCACGTTCCACTTCATAGCGGACCTCGGCACCGACAAACACGGTCGCCTCGTCGGCATGGCGACCGCCAAACAGGACGGCACCTGGGCTGTCGCCTTCGACCGCCAGACCGGAGGCCGCTTCCTGAAGAGCGCCCGGGTCACCGACTACGTCGATGTTCGGTGAACTGCCGCTGACGCCGCTCCTGGCAAGTTTCGTAGGCCGAGCGCCACAGCGCGAGTCCTCCGCGACTTACAACGGCTAACACAAAGAGGTGGATCGGTCCTGGCTGCCGTGTCCGGAGCGGGAGTTGAGCGTTCGGTTCGGTGTGGGGACGTCGCCGTGGATCGTGTCGGATGAGCTGTGGGACCGCCTGGAGCCGTTGCTGCCGCAGCGCGAGAGACGCTTTCGGTATCCGGGCCGCAAGCCGTTGCCGGACCGGGAGGTACTGTGCGGGATCTTGTACGTGCTGCACACCGGGATCCAGTGGGAGTACCTGCCGCAGCAGTTGGGCTTCGGCTCGGGCATGACCTGCTGGCGGCGTCTGAGGGACTGGAACGAGGCCGAGGTCTGGCAGCAGCTCCACGAGGTCCTGCTCGCTGAGCTGAATGCGGCCCTGCGGCTGGACTGGTCCCGCTGCGTGGTCGATTCCTCCCACGTCAGGGCCCTAAAAGGGGGCACCACACGGGCCCGTCACCGGTCGACCGGGGCCGGGCCGGCTCGAAGCATCATCTGATCACCGACGGGCACGGCACTCCGCTCGCGGTCCTGCTGACCGGCGGCAACCGCAACGACGTCACCCAGTTGCTGCCCCTGCTCGACGCGATCCCGCCGGTCCGGGGGCGGGTCGGCCGCCCCCGCCGCAGGCCCGACTCGCTGTTCGCGGACCGCGGCTACGACCATGACATCTACCGCGACCAGGTCCGCGACCGCGGCGTCGTGCCGGCCATCGCCCGCCGCGGCACCCGGCACGGCACCGGACTGGGCACCTACCAGTGGGTGGTCGAGCGCACCTTCGCCTGGCTGCACGGCTTCCGACGCCTGCGCATCCGCTGGGAACGCAGAGCCGACATCCACGAAGCGTTCCTCAAACTCGCCTGCTGCCTCATCACCAACCGACAACTCAACTCATTGTGTTAGCCGTTGTTATAGGGTTGCCACAACCTGTGTTGCTGGCACTTGAAAGCGGTAATGCTTGTGTCCGTGGCACTCGCGGTGGCCGCCCGGTGGCCGGACGCCTTTGGACGACTTCGAACGAGGCGGCACGGGACAACCGGCTGTACGTGCTCTGATCAGGCTGAACGTCACTCGGCAGCATGGCGCGGCATCAGGCAACACGAACGCTCACGGTCTCGTAATGCGTAGGTCTCGGGTTCGAATCCCGAAGGCGGCTCCATAGTGAATCCCGGGTTGCGCCTCTGAACTGGGGTTTCTTGTTTTGGCTGGCCTTGGAATTCAGGCTAATCCGGCACGTGTGGTCTGTGCATCGCAATGCGTAGGCCTGAGGTTCGCAGTTGGTGGCGGTTTCGCTCTGCAGGGCTGTGAGCTGGCCTTTTATCTCATGTGGCCACTCTCTTCGGGCTGTTCGGATTGGCGTGGTGGCCGTGTGGTGGCCGAGCGTGCAAACCGGCTCTCGGCTAACCGTGAAATTGGTGGTTCGCAGTGAGAGTGATGGTTGTTGCATCTCGACAATCGCGCTCCGTCTGTGGCCCCGTTCGGGCGGCCGCTGGCCCTGACCTGTTGTGGTGGGGTTGGGTGACAGGCAGGGCGTCGGCGTAGTCGTCGGGCGTCCGTTTCGTGATCACGTGAGCTGAAGGAGGGTGAGCGGGCGGTTCCCTGCCCACGGACGTACGCCTCGGAGTTGTTGCGTCTGCCAGCACCGTCAGGTGGAGCGAGCCGACTGTGTTGGAGGATGATCTCCTGCGTGGCTGAAGAGGCAGGTACTGGTGCGGACGACGCTTGTCTATGGGATGAGCGACTGAGCTGGGCGTTCGGACTGATAGCGGATGATCCGGCTGCGAGGACCGCAGCGCTTGCCCATCTGGCTGAGGCACGGAGGCAGGTCGACGACGCGCGCGGTCGGTTCAACGAGACGTCGCGGCTGACGCGGCCCCTGGGAGCGGACGAGCAGTACCGGGAGCCGGCCTTTCTCAAGGCGCGTCGGAGGTATCAGCAGGCGCAGCGACGTTCGCTGCCCGACGGGCTGTGGGATCGCCCTGCGAGCGAGGATCTGGCCACTTGGCCGGGGTTGCCCTACGCGTTGCTCTTCCTGGAGTGGGAAGCGAGATTCCCGCAGGACTGGACGCAGCATGCGAAGGCGTGGAGTACGAAGGAGAGCCTGATCCGGGAGGTGGCCCGTGCCCGCCAGGAGGAGGCGATCAAGGCGATGCTCACCGACCTGGTCGAGATCGTCGTCCACCGTGCGTATCGCTGCAAGGACCGCGAGTACGTGCGGGTTGCCCGGGCTGTCGACAGCGCTGACCTGCGCGGCAGGCTCGATCGGGCAGCCGATTCCGACAGCCCGTGGACCCGGTGCCATGCAGGGTATGTGCTCTGGCTCCTTGACCGCCCTGACCTGCCGAATACCCGTCATGTCTGGCAGACCTGGGTGGCAGGCAGGGCTGCGGCGTTGATGTGACCTGAGGACGATGCCGGGAAGGTCCCGCGATCATGGAGTGTCTACGCCCTCGTGACCTGCCTGGAAGACCGTGCCTGCCGACGCATCATCCGCGATCCCGCTCGCCCTTGACCAGCTCCGAGAGCATCTCGACGTCGGCCCCGGCGAGGTGCCCGGCTTGCTGGAGCGGCTGACCCAGGTGCCGGACCCGCGCGATCCGCGCGGAGTGCGGCACGCCCTGTCCGTCGTCCTCGCGCTGACCGCGTGCGCGGTGCTGGCCGGGGCGACTTCGCTGCTGGCAGTCGGCGGGTGGATCGCGGACGCGCCACCGCAGGTACTGGAGGGACTTGGCGTGTGCCCTGATCCGGTGCTGCCTCGGCGGCAAGGACATCCCGCTCCAAGGCCGCACCCACGGCACAGGCCACGGCCGCGCCGAGATCCGTCGCATCAAGGTCGCCACCGCGGGCAACCTGCGCTTCCCCGGCGCCCGCCAGGCCGTGCAGATCAAGCGCCGACGAACCGACCGCAAGACCGGCAGGATCACCCTCACCACCGTTCACGCGGTCACCAGCCCGACCGCCGAGCAGGGCACTCCCGCCCAGCTCGCGAAGCTCATCCGTGACCACTGGAAGATCGAAGTCCTGCACCACGTCCGCGACACCACCTTCGCCGAGGACGCCTCCCAACTGCGGACCGGCAACGCACCCCGCGCCATGGCAACCTGGCGCAACCCTGCCGTCGGCGCCCTGCGAATGAACGGCGTGAAGAACATCGCCTCCGGCCTCCGCCGGAACGCGCGCGACGCCCGCCGACCCGTCGCACTCCTCGGCCTCGCGTGATCACAAAACGGACGCCCGCCGACTACGTCGAAGCCCTGGGGTGACAGGCAGCTGTGTGCGGAAAGCGCCGTCCATGCGGACCAGGGCCCCTCTCATCGCCCCTGGTCTCCGAAATGCATCGAGGAATCCCTGGGTCTTCGCCGACGAGCCGTTCACTGCCGCCTTCGGGGTCAGTGGTGCCCCCGGGATGGCGCCAGTAGTGCTTTCTCTGGTCATGGTTCTGCCGTTCTCCGAGAACCTGAATCGACCGGCAGGAAGCGGCCTGTGGGGTGGCTCACTCTAGAAATGCCCTTGATTTGGTCAAGGGCGTCCCATACGTTTCTCCCGCCACTGCAATGAGACATGGCCACATCAATTTCATAGCGGGCTCTGGGGAGAGCCTGAGGGGGGAGACAAGGGCATGACCAACCCTTGGTTCCGGCGGCTTCGTGCTGCCCGGACGCTCGGCGTGCTGTTCGGTGGCGCCGTCGTCCTGGGCTCGTTGCCCGCCGTCACCAGTCCGGCCGGTGCGGCCGGCAGCGCACCGCCGGCCTCGGGCGAGGCGGCTGCGTTCGCACTGGCAGCTGAGACCGGCGAACCGGTGGAGATCATTCAGCAGCGCACAGAGGACGAACTCGTCTTCGCCAACCCAGACGGCTCGTTGACCAGTGAGACCAGCGTCCAGCCGCAGCGGGTGGAGCGTTCCGACGGCAGCTGGGTGAAGGCCGACGCGACCCTCGAACGTCGGCCGGACGGCACGTTCGGGCCGAAGGCCGCCGTCGTCGACCTGGCCTTCGCGGCGGGCGGCTCGTCCGACTTCGTCACGCTCGGCGAGGAGGGAAAATCCTTCACGCTGAGCTGGCCCACACCGCTGCCCGAGCCGGTCCTGAACGGGGACACCGCCGAGTACCGCGAGGTGCTGCCCGGCGTGGATCTGCTGGCCAGCGCTTCGGTCACCGGCTACTCGTACGTCCTGGAGGTGAAGACACCGGAAGCGGCCCGCAGCGAAGAACTGGCCGAGCTGCGGCTGCCCGTACGGTCGGAGGGCCTCGATCTCGGCACCGGCCCGACCGGCGGTCTCCAGGCGGTGGACGCCTCGGGCGAGCGGGTCTTCGGCGGTCAGGCACCCAAGATGTGGGACTCCGCGAACGCCGGGCTCCCCGCCGACGCCGTCCCCGCCTCGGGCACGGACACCCCAGCCCAGGCGGCTCCCGACGCGGGCGCGAAGGTCGTTGACATGACCCTCGACGTCTCCGCGACGGCCGTCACCGTCGAGCCCGACCGCGCCCTGCTCACCGCCGCCGACACCGACTTCCCGGTCTACATCGATCCCGAGGCCGGGATGTCGAAGAGCGAGTGGCTGTACGTGTCGAGCTCGCATCCGAGCACGGAGTTCCACAAGTTCAAGGACGAAGAGGGTGTCGGCCGCTGTTCGGCCAAGACCATCGGCGGCATTTACTACGTGTGCAGCGGCTCGCCGTACACGAACCGCATGTACTTCCAGTTCGCCACGAAGGGCTGGAAGAACCGCACCATCTCCAAGGCGGTCTTCGAGGTCTACGAGACCTTCTCCTTTTCCTGTACCAAGAGCACCGTCAACCTGCACATGGTCGCCGAGGGCGGTGTCGACTCCGCCACCAACTGGAACAACAGGCCCAAGGACGGCGACCTGATGGTCGACAGGACCGTTGCCTACGGCCGGGGCGACAGTTGTAGCCCTGACGCGCCGCCCAGCTGGGTCGACTTCGCCGACAACGCCGACGAGAGCAACGAGAACCTCACCTCGTCCGTCAGTAAAAAGGCCGCCGGCGAGGACCCGATCGCGTTCTCGCTGCGTGCCGCCGACGAGGACGACCCCAACTCCTGGAAGCGGTTCCAAGGTGACAACGCCAAGCTCGTCGTCACCTACAACACCCGCCCGGACAAGCCCACCGGTGAGCGGTTGACCAACCCGGACGAGAAGACCTGCACCACCGACAACACCAAGCGGCCCTGGATCCGGGACGCGACCCCAGCGATGTCCGTCACCGGCACGGACGTCGACTCGCACACCGACGGCACCGGCCAGAACCTCACCGCGACCTTCCAGGTGTGGGACCAGGACACGAGCCGTCCCCTTGTCTACGAAGGCAAGGACGGGCCGCAGAACGAGGGCAAGTTCGAACGGGAGATCCCCGTCAGGGAACTCAAGCACGGTGGCGGCTACCGCTGGCGCGCACAGACCTATGACGGCTCCACCGGCAAACTGAAGGCCTCCGGGTACTCCCCGTGGTCAGACTGGTGCGAGTTCGTCGTCGACGTGGAGCGGCCCGACGCCGAGCCGCGGGTCGAGCCGGTCGCGGCCGAGGCCGACCTGCCGGCGGGCACCAAGCGGCACTTCACCCTCTCCGCGAACGGCAACTCCGACTCGGTGTTCAAGAACGACGTCGAGTTCTACGAGTGGGACCTCGGCAACGACACCCCCACCCGCAAGGCCGACCCGGCCGCCCTCGGCGGCAACGCCACCATCGAGGTCGCGCCGAGCACCTTCGGCCCGAACGTGCTCTACGTCCGCAGCGTCGACCGCGCCGGCAATCGCGGCCCCCTGGAGAAGTACTTCTTCACCGCCGGCCGCGCCTGCGCCGACGCCCTCGCCGATACCTGCGCCGCCGCCGTCTACGGCCTCGACCAGGCATCCGGCAGCACCGCCCCCGACGGATCCGGCCACGACCGGGACCTGGCGGTCAAGGGCGCCGACTGGGTCGCCGGCAACAACGCCGCGAGCGACCCGGCCGACAAGGCCCTGCGCTTCAACGGCACCACCGACCACGCCACCGCCGTGTCACCGGTCCACACCGGGCAGGCGTTCACCGTCTCGGCGTGGGTACGGCCCACATCGCTGGCCAAGAACATCTCGGTGATCAGCCAGGCGGGCAGTCAGGGCAACGGATTCAACCTCTACTACTCCACCGCCTACAAGCGCTGGATCTTCGGCCGGCACATCAGCGACACGGCGGACTCCGACCTCGTACGCGCCATGGCGGCGAGCGAGCGTCCCGCGGCCGTGAACAAGTGGGTCCACCTCGCCGGTACGTACGACCCGGTGGCGCGGAGGTTCACGCTCTACGTCGATGGCGAGGAGCAGGGCAGTGCCACCGTCACCGACGTCTGGAATGCCACCAAGGGGCTCAACATCGGCCGCGCCCAGTACGGCGCCGACTGGTCCGATCCCTTCGCCGGTGACATAGACGACGTACGCCTCGTCCCCGGCCTGCTGTCGGGCACCGAGATCTTCCGGCTCGCCAACAGCTGAGAACCACCGGCGGCTTCTGACCAGAGCCGCCCTCCCGGGTGCCCGAACTCCTCGGGCACCCGGGCACTTTGCACATCCACACGGGAGGGGGAGCGCGCGTGCGCGCATCACGCAGACGTACTGCACATACCTGGGCGAGAGGTCTCGCCGTAACCATCACATCCACTCTGACCATCACCCTGCTCCAGGGCACCCCGGCCCTCGGCGACGATCCCGACGACGCTCGTGAGAAGCGGCGCCCCAAAACCCAGGACATCGCCTCGACCCCGGTGGTGGAGCAGGACGGCCAGACCACCCCGCTCAAGCACACCAAGGGGTACGGCGGGACGTTCCGCCCGAAGGCGGCCTGGCCGAAGGCGGGCAGCGCCACTGTCGACCTCGCGGGCTTCAACAAGCGCAGCGCACTGTCGAGCACCAAGGCGGGTTCGCTCCCGGTCCGGGTCGGCCCGCCCAAGGGCCTTGGCAAGTCGGCCCGGGCCGCGGGCGCGGCCGGGGCGGTCCTGCCCACCCGCGCCAAGGTCGACGTCCTCAGCCACACCGCCGCGCAGAAGGCCGGCATCGACGGCCTTCTGCTCAAGGTCACCCGTGCCGACAACCGGACGTCGGCCACGAACGGCAAGGTCTCCGTCGAGGTCGACTACGCGGCCTTCGCCCAGGCCTATGGCGGCGACTGGGCCCAGCGGCTGCGTCTGGTCGAACTGCCCGCCTGCGCGCTGACCACGCCCACGGCGGCCAAGTGCCAGACCGTCACCCCGCTGAAGACCGACAACGACGTCCGCGGGCAGAAGCTCACCGCCGACGTGGCCGCGCTGTCGGCCGCCAAGGCCCCGCTGGTCGCGGCGGCGGCGGGCCCAGCGGGCGGTTCGGGCTCGTACACGGCGACCTCGCTGGCGCCGTCCGCGTCCTGGCAGGTCGCCGGGCAGACCGGCGGCTTCACCTGGCAGTACCCGCTGCGGGTCCCGCCCGCCGTCGCCGGGCCCTCCCCGCAACTGGGCCTCGGCTACAACTCCGCGTCCACGGACGGCCGTACGGCCTCCAGCAACAACCAGACCTCCTGGATCGGCGAGGGCTTCGACCTCAGCGTCGGCTACATCGAGCGCTCCTACCGGGCCTGCACGGAGGACGGCCACGACGAGGCCGGGTCGCAGAAGTACGACCTGTGCTGGCACTCCGACAACGCCACCATGAACTTCGGTGGCCGGGCCGGTGAGCTGGTCAAGAAGGGCAAGGACGAGTGGCGGCTGAAGCAGGACGACGGCACCGTCATCGAGCGTAGGTACAACGGGTTCAATTCCGACGACAACGACGAGTACTGGGTCGTCACCACCACCGACGGCACCCGCTACCACTTCGGCAAGGGCAAGCGGGAGTCCGAGGCCGCCGACACCGAGAACACCGGCGCCACCCTCGAAGTCCCGGTCTTCGGCGACGACAAGGACGAGCCCTGCCACGCCGACACCTTCAAGGACTCCCGCTGCCAGCAGGCCTGGCGCTGGAACCTCGACTACGTCGTCGACGTGCACGGCAACTCGATGACGTACTACTACGGCACCGAGACCAACAAGTACGACAGCGTGCGCGGTGACAAGGTCGTCTCCTACGACCGCGGCGGCTGGCTCAAGCGGATCGAGTACGGCGAGCAGCAGGGCAAGGAGAACACGACCGCCGCGCCCTCGCAGGTCGTCTTCGACGTCGCTGAGCGCTGCACGGGTGCCGCCGCCGACTGCGAGCCGGCCGATCTGAAGGAGTCCACCGCCACACGCTGGCCGGACGTACCGTTCGAGCAGATCTGCACCTCCGACACCGAGTGCAAGGACCAGTGGTCCCCGACCTTCTTCTCCCGCAAGCGGCTGGCGAAGGTCACCACGCAGGTCCTGGGGGCCGACGGCAAGACGTACGGGGACGTCGACGAGTGGGACCTGGCGCACAAGTACCAGAGCGCCGACACCACGCACGCCCCGGCCATGTGGCTGGAGTCGGTCACCCACTCCGGCAAGGACGGCGCGAACAAGCTCCCGAAGGTCACCTTCTACGAGCGCCAGGACGCCAACCGGGTCGACACCGGCTCCGACGACCGCCTGCCCATGTATAAGTGGCGCATCCGGGCCATCCAGTCGGAGACCGGCGGCACCATCTCGGTCAACTACAAGCCGACCGAGTGCACCCCCTCCACTCTCCCCACCCCCGAGACCAACACCAAGCGCTGCATGCCGTCCTTCTGGTCGAAGGAGGGCACGGTCGGGGAGAAGGAGGACTGGTTCCACAAGTTCGTCGTCGACACGGTCGTCGAGGACGAGGTCACCGTCACCGGCCCCAACAAGGTCACCTCCTACGACTACTCCGGCGCCGCCTGGGCCTTCGACGACAGCGAGCTCGTCAAGACCAAGAAGAAGACCTGGAACCAGTGGCGCGGCTTCCGTACGGTCACCATGAGGACCGGTGAGGCCGGTAGTAAGCAGCTCCGTACCGAGAGCACCTACCTCCAGGGTATGGACGGCGACCGGGAGAAGGAGTCCGGCGGCACCAAGTCCGTCACGGTCACCGCCTCCGACGGCACGAAGATCCGTGACGACGCCCGCCACCAGGGCTTCGGCGTGGAACAGCGCAGCTTCAACGGCAGCGCGGAGGTCACCGGTTCGGTCAGCACCCCCTGGAAGTCCGAGCCCACGGCGACCGAGGGCAAGGACGAGGCGTCCTTCGCCGCCGTCAAGTCGACGAAGACCCGCACCGCCCTCGATGACGGCAAGGTCCGCCGTGCCTCCATCGAGCACTTCTACGACGCGTACGGCATGCTCGTCCGCTCCTCCGACTCCGGCGACCTGGCCGTCCCGGACGACGACACCTGCACGACGAACGAGTACAACCGCAACACGGACGCGAACCTGCTGACCCTGCTGAAGCGCGTCACGGTCGTGCCGGTCAACTGCGACGACGGCGCCCCCTCCTACAAGGGCGAGGCGATCTCCGACGTCCGTACCTGGTACGACAACCGTGACACCTACGGCACCACGCCCACCAAGGGTGACGTGGTCCGCAGTGAGAAGGTCAAGGGCTACGCGGACGACGGCACCCCGCAGTACGTGACGACGTCGACGGCCTTGTACGACGTGCACGGCCGTGTCGTGGAGTCCGCCGACCAGGCGAACAACGCGACGAAGACGATATACACGCCGACCACTGGTGGCCCGGTCACGGGCATGAAGGTCGAGGACCCCCTCGGTAACACCACCGCCTCCAGCGTCGACCGCCGCTGGGGCCTGGTCACCTCCACGGTCGACGCCAACAAACAACGCACCGACCTGGAGTACGACGCCCTCGGCCGCCTGCTGAAGGTCTGGCTCCCGGGCCGTGCCAAGGCGACGGACACGGCGAGTCTCGAATACGGCTACCTGGTCCGCAACAACGCGCCCGTCGTCACCACCACCAAGTCGCTGCTGCCGAACGGCTCGGTGGCCACCAGCCACCAGATCAGCGACGGTCTGCTGCGTCCGCGTCAGACCCAGACACCGGCGGCGAACTCGGGACGGGTCATCACGACCACCGAGTACGACACCCGCGGCCTGACGACGAAGGAGATCGGGCCGTTCTACAACACGGCGGCCGTAGGCACGACGTTCGTGAACGTGGCCGACGCCTCCGAGGGGACCCCTCGGGAGACGGAGACGGTCTACGACGCGGCGGGCCGGGCGACCGACTCGATCTTCCGCGTCGCGGGCGCCGAGAAGTGGCGCACCAAGACCGCGTACCACGGAGACCACACGACCGTCGATCCACCGGAGGGCGCCACGCCCACGGCGACCTACACCGACGCCCAGGGACAGACGACCAAGGTCCTGGAGTTCAGGGCGTCGTCACCCACGGGCGCGGCGGACACGACGTCGTACGACTACGACGTGGCGGGCCGGGTCAGCGAGGTCAAGGACGAGTCGGGCAACCTCTGGTCGTACCAGTACGACGTGCGTGGCCGGCAGACCCAGGCGATCGACCCCGACGCGGGTACAGCGTGGATGACGTACAACGACCTGGACCAGCTGAAGACGGTCCGTAACCAGCGTGACACCACGCTCACCTTCAGCTACGACAAGCTGGGCCGTCAGCGCTCGCTCTACAACGGCGACAAGAAGCTGACGACCTGGGAGTACGACAGCGCCACCGTCCCCAACGGCAAGGGGCGTCTCGCCTCGGCCACGAAGTGGATCGGTGACAAGGGCTACACCTCGTCGGTCGACGCGTACGACGTAGCGGGCCGCCCGACCAAGACCTCGGTGACGATCCCCGCCGCCGAGGGCAAGCTGGCCGGTACCTACACCTCGACGGCGTCGTACAAGCCGGACGGCTCGATCGGCGAGGTGGGTCTCCCGGCGGCCGGCGGTCTCCCGGCGGAGACGGTCACCACCGGCTACACGGCGACCGGTCTGCCGTCCTTCACCCTGGGTGACACGACCGACTACGCCCGCGAATCCCGCTACTCCAACTACGGCGAACTCCTCCAGCTCACGCTGGGCACCGCCAGCGCCGACAAGTACACCTGGCTCACCAACACCTACGAGGAGGGCACCCGGCGCCTGGAGCGCGCCCGCATCGACCGGGAGATCGTCAAGACCCCCGACTCTGACATCACCTACGGCTACGACGCCACCGGCAACATCCTCAAGGTCGCGGACGCCCCCGAGGGCAAGACCGCGGACGTCCAGTGCTTCACGTACGACTACCTGCGCCGCCTGACCGAGGCGTGGACCCAGACAGCCACCGCCTGCGCGCCGAGCGCCGGTGAGGCGACCGTCGGCGGTCCGGCGCCGTACCGGCACTCCTACGCGTACGACGCGGCGGGCAACCGCACCGGTGAGGTCCGCCACGCCACCGGCACGACCGGCGACGCGGCGATCACGCAGACGACGACGTACGTGCCGAAGACCCAGGACGCCAAGGGCGGCACGCACGCACACGCCCTGAAGTCGGCCGAGACCCGCACGGCAACGCCGGGCTCGTCGGCGAAGGAGGTGACGGCGGCCCAGTCCTTCGCGTACGACGAGGCGGGGAACACCATCCGCCGTACGAAGGCGGCGACGGACCTCTCCCCGGCGGTCGACCAGAAGCTGGACTGGGACGAGGAAGGCCGCCTGAGCGCGGTCACCCCGTACCTGTCCGGCGACGCACTGGACGAGGCGAACAAGACCTCGTTCGTGTACGGCCCGGACGGAAGCCGCCTGCTCCGCAAGGAGAAGGGCGCCGTCACGCTGTACCTGGGCAGCCAGGAGATCCGCCTCGACACGGCGAAGAACTCCGTGTCGGGCACGCGCTACTACTCGCACGGCGGCAAGAAGATCGCCGTACGGACGCCGGCCGGCGTGACCTGGCTGGTCGGCGGCCAGAACGGCACCGCCGAGATTGCCGTCAAGGCGTCCGACTCGGCGATCGTCCAGCGCCGCACCCTCCCCTTCGGCGAGGTACGCGGAGCCAGGCCGACGGCGGGTGCGTGGCCCGGCGACAAGTCGTTCGTGGGCGGTACGGCCGATGCGACCACCGGCCTGATCCAGCTCGGCGCACGCGCGTACGACCCGGCCGCCGGCCGCTTCGTGTCCGTGGACCCGATGCTCAACCTCGCGGACCCGCAGCACCTCAACGCCTACGCATACGGCCGCAACAACCCGTTGGCCTTCCCGGATCCGACGGGCCTGTACTGGGGCGAGTCCTGGCTGAGCCCGTTCGGCCACGGCGCCCTCGATGTCATCGGCCTGGTGCCCGCTTTCGGTGAGCCGGCGGACCTGCTCAACGGCGCCTGGTACACGGCCGAGGGCAACTACATCGACGCGGGCCTGTCCTATGCCTCGGCCATTCCGATCGCGGGCTACGGCGCGAGCGCGGCGAAGGGCGCGCGGTACGTCGACAAGGCGGTCGACGCGATCGACGCGGCGACGGACACCGTCAAGGCGGCCGACAAGACGAAGGACGCCGTCAAGAACGCCGAGAACGTGACGCCGCCGTCCACCCCCAAGCCCAAGCCTCCGCCGAAGCCGGCCCCGCCGGCCAAGCCCAAGCCGGCTCCGCAGGCCAAGAAGGCAGACGGCCCGAAGAAGAGCGAGAAGGCGGACGCCGACAAGCCCGCGAGGCCGAAGAAGGACGGCGATCCGGACAACGTCTACATCTACAAGGCTCCGTACAAGGGAAAGACCAAGAAGATCGAGGAGGAGGGCTTCAAGCCCGAGGACTACCCGGGCAGCAAGAACCAGAACCCGGACGGCGCCGCCTACTTCGGCCTGGGCGACAAGGGGCTGGACATCGCGGAGGACTACGCTGGGCGTGGTATCTACGATGGGAAAGTCGTGGAGATCAAGATCCCCAGGGCTGACTTCGACCAGTATTTTGAGAAGTTCGTTGGTAGGCACAACGGAGTTCCACGCGCCGAGGTGGGAATCCCCAAGGAGATGTTCGGTCTCCTCAACTCATATCCGCTGAGAGTGATGGACTAGCTATGACCGACCCTGAGGTACCCGAGGCCGAGATGCGCCTCATGGGGAGCATCGTCGAGGGAGAGGCCACAGCTGTCTTCCCCTGGGGAGTCATCGTGGACCTGGGCCTGTCACGGGACGGCCTCATCGATGTCCTCTACATCGACGACGACGACAACTACCAGGTGGGCGACCGCGTGTCCTGCTACCTGGACGACTTCGACGAGATGAAGAAC
>NZ_AEJB01000345.1 GCF_000331005.1 Streptomyces turgidiscabies Car8 | reverse complement strand
GCCGCGTCGATGTTCACGCACCCGCTCACCGGCAGCTTCCCGGCCCGCAGCGCTTCGGCGATCGTCAGCCTGACCGTCCCCGGCACGGCCTGCACGCCGTCGTGGCCCATCGCCCCCCACTTGGGCCCGAGCGCCCCCGCGACGGTGAAGCCCGCCACGGACCGGTCGGCGGCGAGGATCCCCTGGCTCTCGCCCGCCATGCGCGAGGCCAGCGGATAGAACGTGCTGAGCGCCCCGTCGAAGTGGGAGTAGCAGCACACCAGAGGACCGTCGATACGGCTCTGCCGGCCCTTCAACGCGCCCCCGGCGTGCGGGTCGTGCGGCAGCTCGGCCGCGAACGCGTAGTGCGAGAAGGCCCCTTGGAGCAGCGTCACCGACTTCACCGTGCGCACCTTCTCGGGCAGCCCCCGCAGCGCGAACGACACGAGCCGTGCTCCGAAACTGTGTCCGACGAGATGCACCCGCACCCCGGGCGCCGCCTCGGCGAGCCGCCCGAGCGCAGGCCCGAGACCCCGCTCGCCGACGGTTCCGGCCCGGCGCTTCATCGCGTAGTACGTGGCCTGCCGCAGCAGCTCCTTCGCGCCGTTCCAGGGATTCGGCAGGGCGAACTCGGTGACGGCGTCCGGGGATTCGTGCCCGGCCAGGGCCCCGGCGAACTCCTCGCAGACCTCGGCCGTGCTCCCCGCGAACATCTCGGGGGCGCCCTCCGGCTCGCCGCCCGAGAGGAGGAGGTCCGCCGCGAACGCCGTCTGCGGCGCCTCCGGATCCACCTCGACCAGCAGCCGCACCAGCCCCCCGAACTCCTCCAGGGCCTCGTCGTCGCCCGGCTGTTGATCCAGCAACCGGGCGATCTGCTCGACGACCGTGGCCCGCCCGGGGAACGTCTCGAGGAGCGCCTGCCGGGTGTCCTTGTCGAGCCTGGTCCGACCGGTCGCCTCGGGCAGCGCGGTGGCGGTCAGGGACCGCTGGAAGTCGGGGATCGGCTCGTCCGTGAAGCGCATCGACGGCCACACCACCCCCACGTAGCCGATCCTGGCGGTCGCGGGGGCGAGTGCGGGGACAGCCTCGAAGAACCTGCTGTAGAGCCGGGTCGCCATGGAACGGTCGTTGTTCCAGCCGTGCGCGAAGACGATGAGGTCACGCACCTGGCGAGCCTTCACCTCCGCGAGCAGCCGCTCCCGTCTGCGCCCGTCCGCGTCGCCGTCCGCGTCGAACGTCAGCTCCCAGTAGGGAGAAACACTCATCTCCGGATCCGCCATGACCGTCCCCGTCCCCCGTGGTGTCGTGATGTGGGGCGTATCGTCCCGCTAACGGGGGGAGTTGGCCATACGTCACGCTCACTTGTAGATGAGGTACTTCCTGCGCATGCGCCGGAACGCCGCCAGCTCCTCCTGCCAGCCCGCGACGACCTCGTCGGCGTCGGCTCCCGCGTCGATCATCGTGCGCACCAGAGTGGAGCCGGTGAGCTTGTCGATCCAGTTGTCCGGGCGCCAACCGAAGCCGCTCCAGACCCTCTTGGCGGTCACCAGCAACGCGACCCCGGTACGCACCGGGTCGTACGCCGCCCGGTCGTGCACATGGATCTGTACGCCCCCGATGGTCCTGCCCTGGAACTTGGAGAAGGTCGGCGCGAAGTAGGCCTCCCTGAAGTGCACGCCGGGCAGCGCCAGTCGCTCCGCCGCGGCGGCCCACCGCCGGTCGATCCCCTCGGCGCCGAGCAGCTCGAAGGGCCGGGTCGTACCGCGCCCCTCCGACAGGTTGGTCCCCTCGAAGAGACATGTCCCCGAGTACACCAGCGCGGTGTCGGGCGTCGGCATGTTCGGGCTCGGCGGCACCCAGGGCAGCCCCGACGTGTCGTAGAACTCCGACCGCTTCCACCCCGACATCGGTACGGCGTCCAGCTCCACCGGCGTGGCCAGGAACTCCTTGTTGAACAGCCGGGCCAGCTCCACCACCGTCATCCCGTGGGCCTGCGAGATCGGCTGCCGCCCGACGAACGTCGCGAACTCCCTGTGCAGCACGGGCCCGAGGGCCGCGCGTCCGGTCACCGGGTTCGGCCGGTCCAGCACGAGGAAGGACTTGCCGGCCAGCTGGGCCGCCTCCATGCAGTCGTACAGCGTCCAGATGTACGTGTAGAAGCGGGCGCCCACGTCCTGGATGTCGAAGACGACGGTGTCGACGCCGGAGGCGGTGAAGATGTCGGCGAGCGGCCGGCCGCTCTTGAGATACGTGTCGTAGACGGGGAGCCCGGTCGCCGGGTCGTCGTAACGCCCCTCGGAACCGCCGGCCTGCGCGGTGCCCCTGAATCCGTGCTCGGGGCCGAAGACGGCGGTCAGATTCACGCGGTCGTCCGCGTGCATGACGTCGACGATGTGGCGTACGTCCCTGGTGACGCCGGTGGGGTTGGTGACCAGGCCGACCTTTTTGCCGTTGAGGGGGGCGTAGTTCTTGGCGGTGAGGTTTTCGAAGCCGGTGCGGAGTTTTTCTGGGCGGTGTCGGGTGGGGGTCGCGGCGGTGCACGCGGGTAGGGAGGCCGCGGTGGCTGTGGTGAGGAGGCCGCGTCTGGACAGGGGCATGGGGGTTCCCTCCGTGAGGCGGTACGGGTGGTGGTGGCACCGTATGCGCTTCCGCCTGTGGTTCGTAGGGTGCGGGTTCGTTGTGGCTTGTCGCGCCGTTCCCCGCGCCCCTGGGGAGTTGACGGCACCCCTTTCTTGCAACATACCGACCGGTTAGTCTGGTCGGACGTTGGGGCCGTGTCGTGTCGAAGGAGACCGATCGTGGGTGTCGTGCAAGGTGCCGGAGTCGTCGTCACTGGAGCCGGGGGTGGCATCGGAGCCGCGCTCGCCCGGCGGTTCGCCGCTGAAGGGGCACGGGTGGTCGTCAATGATCTGGACGCCGACAAGGCCGAAGCCGTCGCCGGTGAGATAGGCGGGATCGCGGTGCCCGGAGATGCCTCCGCCATCGTCGGGGAGGCTCGGGCCGCGCTTGGCGGGACCGTCGATGTCTACTGTGCCAACGCCGGGCTTCCCTCGGGTGGGTCCGAGGCGGCCGAGGAGAAGGTCTGGGCGCTCGCCTGGGACGTGAACGTGATGGCGCACGTCCGGGCGGCCAACGAACTGCTGCCGGACTGGCTGGAGCGCGGCAGCGGCCGTTTCGTGTCCACCGTGTCCGCCGCCGGGCTGCTCACCATGATCGGCGCGGCCCCCTACAGCGTGTCCAAGCACGGTGCGTACGCCTTCGCGGAGTGGCTGTCGCTGACGTACCGCCACCGCGGGCTCAAGGTGCACGCCATCTGCCCGCAGGGTGTGCGGACGGACATGCTGGCCGGGACGGGCAGCGCGGGTGACCTGGTGCTCACGCCGACCGCGATCGAGCCCGAGGCGGTCGCGGACGCGCTGTTCCGGGGGATCGAGGAGGACCGGTTCCTGATCCTGCCGCACCCCGAGGTCGCCGACTACTACCGGGCGCGGGCCGCCGACCCCGACCACTGGCTGACCAGCATGAACCACATCCAGCAGAAGTGGGAGGCCACCCGATGACCGACTCCGAGCGCGCGGCCGACACCGGCATCGGCTCCCTGTACGCGGCGCAGCCCTGGCTGGGCCTTCTCGACGACGTCCAGCGCGGGCCCGTCAGCCCCGACGACTCACTCGTCCACGCGCTTCGCCGGACCGCCGCCGAGGTCCCGGACCGTACCTTCCTCGCCTACTTCGACGGTCGGCTCAGCCACCGCGAGGTCGACGAACTGAGCGACTCCGTCGCCGGGTACCTCGTCACCCGGGGACTGGAGCGCGGCGACCGGGTCGCCGTCCTGCTGCAGAACTCGCCGCTCTTCGTGCTGGCCCTGCTGGGGGCCTGGAAGGCGGGCGCGACCGTCGTCCCCGTCAACCCGATGTACAAGTCGGGGGAGGTCACCCACGTCCTGCGGGACGGTGACGTGGCCGCGCTGATCTGCTCCGACCGGGCCTGGGAGTCGTACCTGCGGGAGACGGCCGCGGACTCTCCGGTGCGGATCGTGCTCACCGGCTGCGAGCTGGACTTCCAGACGCGCGGCGACGCGCGCGTGCTCGCGTTCGAGCGGCTGCCGCAGGCCCCGGACGCCGAGGACCTGACAGCCGTCGCCCGGTACGGGCACAAGGCGCCCGACGCCGGCGACCGTGATCCGCGCCCCGCCGACATCGCGCTGATCAGCTACACCTCCGGCACCAGCGGCTCCCCCAAGGGGGCCACCAACACGCACGCCAACATCATGTACAACGCGGAACGGCAGCGGACCGGGCTTCCGCTGCCCGAGGCGCCCGTCTACTTCGCGATGGCGCCCCTGTTCCACATCACCGGCATGGTCTGCCAGCTCGGCGCGAGTCTGAACAGCGCGGGCACCCTCGTCCTCGCCTACCGCTTCGAGCCCGGTGTCGTCCTGGACGCGTTCGCCGAGCACCGCCCGCACTACACGGTCGGCCCGTCGACGGCCTTCATGGCCCTGGCCGCGCACCCTGAGGTCACCCCTGACCACTTCTCCTCCTTCCGGCACATCTCCTCCGGCGGCGCCCCGCTGCCGCCCGCCCTCGTGGAGAAGTTCCGGGCCGGCTTCGGCCCGTACATCCGCAACGGCTACGGCCTCACCGAGTGCACCGCCCCCTGCGCCTCCGTACCGCCCGCCCTGGAGGCCCCCGTCGACCCGGTCTCGGGGACGCTCGCCGTGGGCGTGCCGGGTCCCGACACCGTCGTACGCATCGTCGACGACCAGGGCGCGGAGGTCCCGTTCGGGGAGCAGGGGGAGATCCTCGTACGGGGGCCGCAGGTCGTCCCCGGCTACTGGCGGCTCCCGGAGGCCACCGCCGAGACCTTCCCCGACGGGGAGCTGCGGACCGGCGACATCGGGTTCATGGACGCCGAGGGGTGGCTCTACGTCGTCGACCGGAAGAAGGACATGATCAACGCGTCCGGCTTCAAGGTGTGGCCGAGGGAGGTCGAGGACGTGCTGTACACCCATCCGGCGGTACGTGAGGCGGCCGTCGTCGGGGTGCCCGACGGGTACCGGGGCGAGACCGTGAAGGCGTACATCAGCCTGCGGCCGGGCGCGGAGGGGGACCCGGACGCGCTCGCCGCGTACTGCAAGGAGAGACTGGCCGCCTACAAGTACCCGCGGCAGGTGGAGATCCTGCCCGACCTGCCGAAGACGGCGACCGGAAAGATTCTCCGTCGGGAACTGCGTACCCGGTCCGGGGACTCTCAGTAGGCGACTCTCGGTGAAACGTATGGGAAGGCTGGTGGCGGTAGTGCCCAGGACGACGGACGGTGACGGTACGCCCGTCCCGCAGCGGCTGCTGGCCGCCGCCACCCGGCTCTTCGCGGAACAGGGGTACGACCGCACGTCCGTGCAGGAGATCGTCGAGGCGGCCGGCGTCACCAAAGGGGCGCTGTACCACTACTTCGGGTCCAAGGACGACCTGCTGCACGAGGTGTACGCGCGCGTGCTCCGTGTCCAGCAGGAGCGGCTGGACGCGTTCGCGAACGCGGACGCGCCGGTGGAGGAGCGGTTGCGGCGGGCGGCGGCTGACGTGGTCGTCACGACCATCGAGAACCTCGACGACGCGATGATCTTCTTCCGCTCGATGCACCATCTGAGCCCGGAGAAGAACAAGCAGGTGCGGGCGGAGAGACGCCGGTACCACGAGCGGTTCCGGGCGCTGATCGAGGAGGGGCAGGAGGCGGGGGTGTTCTCGCGGGCGACCTCGGCGGATCTGGTGGTGGACTACCACTTCGGGTCCATCCACCACCTGTCGACCTGGTACAGCCCGGAGGGCTCCCTGAGTTCGACGGAGGTCGCGGAGCAGTTGGCGGACCTGCTGCTGCGGGCGCTGCGGCCGTAGGGGCGGGTTTCTCGCCCCCGCCGCCCCTACCCGTCCCATCCCTGGG
>NZ_AEJB01000344.1 GCF_000331005.1 Streptomyces turgidiscabies Car8 | reverse complement strand
GGCCGGACGGGCGCGAAGGTCAAGGAACTCATGTGCAGGAGCATCCCCTGGCAGTTGTCGTACGAGGCAGGCAAGCCTGGCGCGCGCACTTGGTGGAGCAAGGAAGCCAAGCGCCGGCAGCTCCTTCAGGCCAAGGCACCCGGCGTTCACGTACAAGCGCCGCTCAGGCATCTCAGCCCGTCCGGCGATTGAGGACGAGGCCGTTCAGGCCGAAGCGGGGGCCTGGAGGCAGCAGCCCCCAGACCGCCGGTCACCTCAGACCAGGTTGACCGATCGAGCGGACGTCGCGCCGATCTCCTCGGCCACTTCCGCCAGCACGCCGGGGGCAACCGTGTCGTCGACGGTCAGGACGGCCAGCGCCTCGCCGCCCGCCACCGACCGGGAGACCTGCATCCCGGCGATGTTGATCCCCGCCTCACCGAAGATCCGGCCGACCGTGCCGACGACGCCGGGCCGGTCCGCGTACCGGTACACGACCATGTGGTCGGCGAGCGCGAGGTCGACGTCGTACTCGCCGACCGCGACGATCTTCTGGTGGTGCTTGGGACCGGCCAGCGTGCCGGAGACCGACACCTCCTCGCCGCTGCCGAGCGTGCCGCGCACGGTCACGACGTTGCGGTGGTCCGCGGACTCCGAGCTGGTCGTCAGCCGTACCTCGACGCCGCGCTCCTGCGCGAACAGCGGGGCGTTGACGTAACTGACGGTCTCGTCGACGACGTCCTCGAACACACCCTTGAGCGCGGAGAGTTCGAGCACCTTGACGTCGTGCTGGGTGATCTCGCCGTACACCTCGACGTCGAGACGGACCGCGACCTCGCCCGCGAGCGCGGTGAAGATGCGGCCGAGCTTCTCGGCGAGCGGCAGACCCGGCTTGACGTCCTCGGCGATGACACCGCCCTGGACGTTCACCGCGTCCGGGACCAGCTCACCGGCGAGCGCCAGACGCACCGAGCGGGCGACGGAGACACCGGCCTTCTCCTGCGCCTCGTCCGTGGAGGCGCCGAGGTGCGGGGTGCAGACGACCTCGTCGAGCTCGAAGAGCGGGGAGTCCGTGCAGGGCTCCTTCGAGTACACGTCGAGGCCGGCGCCGGCGACGCGGCCTTCCTTGAGCGCCGAGTACAGCGCCACCTCGTCGACGATCCCACCGCGCGCGGCGTTCACGATCCGCACCGACGGCTTGACCTTGTGGAGCGCCTCGTCACCGATGAGACCGACCGTCTCGGGGGTCTTGGGCAGGTGCACGGTGATGAAGTCGGAGACTTCGAGCAGCTCGTCGAGGGTGAGGACCTTCACGCCCATCTGCGCGGCTCGCGCCGGCTGGACGTAGGGGTCGTAGGCGACGACCTTCATGCCGAACGCCGACATGCGCTGGGCGACCAGCGCGCCGATGCGGCCGAGGCCGACGACACCGAGGGTCTTCTCGGCCAGCTCGACGCCGGTGTACTTCGAGCGCTTCCACTCGCCGTTCTTCAGCGCGGAGTTGGCCTGCGGGATGTGGCGCGCGGTGGCCAGCAGCAGACCGCAGGCCAGCTCGGCGGCGGTGACGATGTTCGAGGTCGGCGCGTTGACGACCATCACGCCGGCCTTGGTGGCGGCGGCGACGTCCACGTTGTCCAGGCCGACGCCGGCTCGTGCGACGACCTTCAGTTTGCGGGCGGCGGCGACCGCCTCGGCGTCGACCTTGGTGGCCGAGCGGATCAGGATCGCGTCGACGTCGGCGATGGCGGGGAGCAGTTCGGCTCGGTCCGCTCCGTTGCAGTGCCGGATCTCGAAGTCCGGGCCGAGCGCGTCGACGGTCGCGGGCGACAGCTCTTCAGCGATGAGTACGACAGGTTTCGAGCTCACGTGTGTCCTCACTCAGTCCTATGCGGACGGCCGTCCCGACGGCCGCAGGCGGTGGAGGGTGCTACCGCGTGGAAGACGCACGACGCTGTGGGCCTGACGCGAAGGTAGTACGGCAGTGTAGTGGCGCGGCGAGGGCGTCCTCACGCCTGTGCGGAAGGATCACCCACACGTGCGGAACCCGGGGCAGACAGCCGGGCCGTGACACCGGTGACAGGCGATCGGCCGGTTCACCTCGTACGGCGACCGGCGCGGCGAGGACTGGGCGCGTTTCCTGCGCTGCACCCTC
>NZ_AEJB01000343.1 GCF_000331005.1 Streptomyces turgidiscabies Car8 | reverse complement strand
TGGGCGCTATGGCCGCGATCTACCAGCGATACCAGCGGCCTCGCTTTCCGCCCGCTCCGGTGGAGCGAGCGAGGAATCCGACCAGCCAGATCACCAGGACGATCACGGCGATCCACCACAGTGCCTTCAGGGCGAACCCGGCACCGAAGAGGATCAGGGCGAGAAGCAGAACGAGTATCAGGGGAACCATTGTTATCAACCTCCGTTCCGCCGTGTGCCCCGTCATGATCTGCGCACACGCAGGAATTTATCTGTTTCTTATTCGCCGCTCGGGGCATCCGGCTTGACTGCCCTCGGTCAGGCTCGCGCAGCAGGCGCGCGGCACGCGCACGGCAAGGGGTCGGCCGCCGGACGTCTGGGATCGCTGCTGGTGGGCACGCGATATGTACGAGTTGAGCGCGGATGACAGAAAGGGGAAGTCGGTGGTGATCAAGGCGATGGGCTGGGCGCATTCGTTTCCCGCCTCAGGAGGCGTACGTGCCGGTCGGCACTGGGCGCGAAGCCAGTTGGAGTCGCTGCCCTGGACCGCCGACGAGCCCGAGACGGTGGACGCCGTCGTCCTGACGGTGTCCGAACTGCTCACCAACGCACATGTCCACGCGCACAGTGACGCCCGTCTGATCCTCACCTGGGACGGCGACTGCCTCCATGTGAACGTCCATGACGAGGACCCGACCCTGCCGAGCCAGCGGGACCCGCAGCCCGGCGAGACCTCCGGCCGCGGAGTGGGGATCGTACGGATGCTCGCCGACGAGTTGCAGATGAAGTGTCAGCGGCACGGCAAGACGGTCTCGGCGTGCTTCCGCCCGGCCGGCGCGGACCGGCCGGGCGAAGACTGAGCGTCACCCGGTCCCGGCCGCCGAGTCGTCCCGAGTGAGCTGAGTGCCCTGGGCGATCTCCCAGGGCTCGGGCCCGGTGCCGTCCGTCCATGCCTGGAGGGACTCCCGGTCCATGCAGACGATCCCGCACCGGTCGGCGTACTCCAGCGCCGGTGCGGTGAAGTCGCTCGTGGTGACCAGCGCGGCGATGTCGGCCTCGTGGACGGTGAAGCACGTACCGCCGAAGCGCTGAAGGTCCTGGGAGCCGACGCGGTTCGAGTCGCCGTACCGCTTGCACTGGATGACCACGCGACGCCCGTCGGGGGTCACGGCCAGGACATCGGCGCCGAGGTCCCCGGCTCCGCCCACGACCTCGACGGCAGAGCAGCCGTCGCGTTCGCACAGGGCGGCGATCGCCTCCTCGAACTCCTCCGGCGTCAGTGCGGTGTGGTCGACGGTGATGGCGGTGGCCGGGCGCTGGCGGGGAATCGTCAGAGACTCCAGTTCGCCTGCGGCCTCCCTCGCCGCATGGTCGAGGGCCGCTGCCGCCCGGCGCGCCGCTCTCGCCACGTGTATCCGGCGGCGCATGCCCACGAAGCCCGCGACACCCATGACGAATAAGACGAACACCCAGGCGGGACGCCGCTCGACGGCGCCGGCCATCATGCGGGCCGCGAAGCCCAGGACCGTCATGATCATGGCGAGGAAGACGAAGAACAGGGCGGTCGAGCGGAGGTCGAACCCGGCCCGGCGGTTCGCAGACGATGTACGACGCGTGGTCGCGGTCACGTATGCCCTCTCAAGGAGTCGATGGGGAAGATCACTTCCCGCATCTGCCCAAGATCGAGTTCTTCATCGTCTTCGTCGTCTTCGTCGTTCAGCCGGGTGAACCGGATGAAATGGTCGGGACGGGGCAGAAGAAGCGGATGGCTGATCTTTCGGAGTTGCTGCAGCAGGGCATGCGCCGTCGTCACCTGAACGCGCAGGGCCTCGCCACACGAACCGGTATCCGCACCCCCCCGCATCCGGGTCTTCGCCCAGGACGGGGCACGCGGGCCGGTCCATCCCACGCGAGCGGAACTGGCCGAACTCGCCGCCGCCCTGGCCCTGCCCCTGCCCGACGTACTCGCCGCCGCCCGTACTCCCGAGGCGGCGCCGTCACCCTGACGGGGCGAGCACCGCGCCGAAGTCGTCGCCCTGGTGGCGGGCGCGCTACGACCTGGCTCTGACCAGCCCGGCGTCGTACGCCGTGATCACTGCCTGGATACGGTCGCGGGCCCCGATCTTGGCGAGGACGCGGCCGACGTGTTTCTTCACGGTGGACTCGGTCAGGACGAGCCGTTCGGCGATCTCCGTGTTCGTCCAGCCCCGGCCGATGGCCACCAGGACCTCGCGTTCGCGGTCGCTGAGAGAACGCAGCCGGGGGTCCTCGGGCGCGGCGGCGCCGGCCGGCGCGAGGACCTGGTGGGCGTAGGCGTCCAGAAGTCGACGGGTCAGACGGGGGGCCACGACGGCGTCACCCGTGGCGACCGCCCGGATGCCGGCGACGAGTTCCTCCGGGCGGGAGTCCTTGAGCAGGAACCCGCTCGCGCCGGCCCGCAGCCCGTCGTAGGCGTACTCGTCGAGGTCGAAGGTGGTGACGATGAGGACGCGTGTGCGACCGCCCGTCGCGATGATGCGGCGGGTGGCCTCCAGGCCGTCCATGCCGGGCATACGGATGTCCATGAGGACGACGTCGGGACGGAGTTCGGCGGCCATCCGGACGGCCTCGGCGCCGTGTTCCGCCTCGCCGACCGGCTCCATGCCCGGGGTGCCCTCCAGGAGCATCCGGACGCCCATGCGCTGGAGGGGCTGGTCGTCGGCGATCAGAACGGTGGTCATCGCAGCGGTGCTCCTGGTGCTTCTGGTGCCGACTGGGCAGGCGCGGTGGGTACGTCGAGCACGACGTCCACGAGCCGGCCGTGGCCGGTGTCGCGCGGGCCGGCGATGACGGTGCCGCCGTACATGGCGGCCCGCTGGCGGATGCCGACGAGGCCGTGACCGGGGCCGCCGTCCTGTGCCGTCGGCTCGGGTGCCGGGGATGCCCCGGGGGGTGTGCCGGTGTCGGCGACCTTGATACGTACCTCTCCCGCCTCGGCGGCGAGGGTGACTTCGGCGGACGTGCCGGTTCCCGCGTGCTTGAGGGTGTTGGTCAGCGACTCCTGGACGATGCGGACGATTCTCGGCCACGTACGGCCGTTCCTGGACGAGCCTCTCCTCGCGGACGCGTGACCTTCCGTCCGGGTTGTACGCAACAAGGCCGATTGACCCTGTGGTAGTTGGTGCGTTTGCCTCGAAGGGAGCCCTCGGCGCGGGGCCGGGGGTCATGCGTCAAAGGGGAACACAAGGGGGAACATGTCCAAGGCTTCAGCCATGTCCGGCAGAGCTGTGACCGTGTCCGGCATTTCCTTGTCGACGGCGCTGCCGCTCGCGTTCACCGGAACGACCGCCGGTGCCGCGCGGCACGCGCCCCGGACGGAGCGGGTCAGCACCGCCGCCGACGGCACCCAGGGCGACGGCGCCTCCGGTGCGGCCGTCACCACGCCGAACGGCCGCTACACCGCGTTCCGTTCGTCGGCCACCAACCTCGTGCCCGAGGGGGTCACCCGCCCGGGCACCTACTCCTACGTCCGTGACCTGACAACCGGCGAGGTCACCAAGATCGAGCAGTCGGCGAGCACGCCCCGGCTCAGCGCCGACGGACGCTGGGCCACGTACACCGACTCGGGCAGCCGCAACATCAACGTCTCTCTGTCCGACCTGAGCACGGGCACCAGAATCCGGGTCGGGGCCCCCGACGGCCGGGACGCCGCGTCCTCACCGACCATCAGCGAGGACGGTCGCCACATCGCCTACCGGTGGCTCGGGCACCCTGAGTTCCCGACCCGCAACGACCTCTACGACCGTCTGACCGGCACCCGTGAGACCGTCAGCGCGGGCCCGCAGGACTCCAACCGGGACATGGACCGACCGTCGATCAGCGGCGACGGCCGCCGGGTCGCCCACCAGGACAACGGCACCGGTGACGTGTGGGACGCCGACCGCGTCACCGGCGCGCAGACCGAGGCCGACGACGGCACGCCCTCGACCGTGGTCCAGCTGAGCGCCAACGGCCGTGTCCTGGCGATGGATTCGGCCGACGGCTCCTGTGTACGGGACCTGCGCACGGGCCGCGTCCGGCACTTCCCCGGCGTCCGTGTCCTGGCCGTCAGCCCGGACGGGCAGCGGCTGTTGACGCGGGACGCGGACGCGAATCCGACCCTGCGCGGCCTGCGCGGCGGACGCGAGATCTCCGTCGGACGCGGCAGCGCCACCGCGGGCTCGGTCTCCGCCCACGGCCGCTCCGTCGTCTACTCCACGGAGGACGCGGACGTCGTCCCCGATGACACCAACGGTCTGTACGACGTCTTCCAACGGAGGTCACGCTGATGTTCCGCGCCTCAAGAGCCGTGCTCGGCACGGCGGTCGCGATCGCGCTCGCCTGGACGCCGGCGGCCGCCGCACCGGACCGGGGTCACCAGGGGCCCGACGAGCCCCGTACCGTGCGGGTGAGCACGGCCGCCGCCGACGGTCAGGCCGACGGACCGTCGAGCGGGGCCTCGATCAGCGCCGACGGCCGCCAGGTCGCGTTCACGTCCACCGCGCCGAGCCTCGGCTGCGAGCGCCTCTCGCCGTGCTTGTTCCTGAAGGACCTGACCGGCGGCGGCCTGACCAGGATCGACCTCGGCAGCGGCCACACTTACGACGCGCCGCTGTCCAGCGCCGACGGGAGCCGTGTCGCCTTCTCCGCCGGCACCCGCTTGCAGTCTCCTTACCTGTACGACAGTGCCACCGGCCGTTCGGAGCGGCTGTGGCCCGAAGACCCGCCCGGCTCGGCCGAGTTGGGCCGCGCCCAGTCGATCAGCCCCGACGGCACGCACGTCGCGTACACCGTCGGCGGCCGCAACGGAGGGCAGACCGCGCGGCTGCTGTACGTCCGGGACACGGAGACCGGCACCGAGGAGCTGATCTCGACCGCCGAGGAGGGCGACAAGAGCAAGGCCTCGGTGAGCGGTGACGGCAATCGGGTCGCCTACTCGGTCCAGGGGGACGTCGAGGGCGACGACCCGAACCACGTCTTCGTCAAGGACCGGGCGACGGGCCGGCGCATCCACGTCGACGCGGACCTCGGTGTCGCCCATCTGATCCGGATCACGGCGGACGGCCGCCGGGTCCTCCTCAACGCCAACACCGGGGTGTACGTCCACGACCTGAGCACGGGCACCTCGCGAAGGGTGGCCGACGGAACCGCCTCCTCGGCCACGGCGGACGGCCGGTACGCCGTCGTCACGGGCACGGACGGCGTGCGGGTGCGTGACCTGCGGACGGGGCTGCGAGGGGCCACCCTCTCGTGGACCGCCACCGTGATGGGCGACTCGCTGGCCGCCAAGGGACGTGTGGTGGCGTTCAGTTCGACGGAATCCCACCTGGTGCCGGGCGACACCAACCGGCAGTCGGACGTGTTCGCCTTCTCGGGCGGCCTCGGGAAGAACCCGGCCCCGATGCCGTCCGTCACCGAACGGCTCGGCGGACCGGCCGGGGCGTCCCACGACCCGGAGATGGATGAGCGCAAGCTCGTCACCTTCACCTCGGAGGGAGACGTCTTCATCAACGCGCCCCTCCGCGTCGTCCAGGTCAACTCTGACACGGAGAAGCCGTCGTCGGAGAGCACCCCCTGCTCCAACGGACGCATGGTGGGCTACCTGGTCCGGTCCGCCGCCGACGGCGCCCCGGAGGTCCACGTCCGCTACCGCTCAGTCGGCCAGGTCACCACCCTGGACTCCTACCAGGGGATCCGCTTTGCCTGGATGGGGCGGCCCCGGATCAGCCCCACCTGCCAGGGGGTCACCTACGCGGCGACCCTGCCCGCCACCGACGCCGACCCGGACCCGCAACCCCGCGTCTACCGCTTCAAGTTGGACGGCGGCACCACGGACGTGGTCAGCGCGCCCTCGGGCGGTCCGGCGGGCAACCCGTCCATCGACTACGACGGCCGGTACATCGCCTTCGAGCAGGGCGGCGACGTCTACGTCCGTGACCTGGACACCGGCGACCTGTCGAAGGTCGCGGTCGGCGCCTCGGCCCCCTCCCTCAGCGGCCGGACGATCGCCTTCCAGCAGGGCCGGTACGTCTGTGTCCGGGACCTCGACACCGGCACCACCACGGCCCGGGTCAGGGGCGCCCAGCCCTCGCTCTCCAGGCACGGCACAGAGTTCGCGTACACCTCGGGCAGTTCGGTGTACCTGCTCGAAATCGCCACGGGGAAGAGGCAGTTGGTCAGCGTCGATCGCTGGGGAGGCCGCAACGACCTCCCGGCCGGGCACCCCTCGGTCAACGCCGACGGCACGGTCGTCGCGTTCGAGTCGGCCTCACCCGATCTGGTGGAAGGGGACACGAACGGGGTGACGGACATCTTCCTGCGGACAGTGCGGTAGCAGGCGACAACCACCCCTGCCGGCCAGTAGGGGCCCCGGCAAAGGTGGTACTGCCTTCCAGACGGATCTGATCGAGGGGGAAGGCCCCGGAGAACAGGCGGTCGGTCAGGTTGGTCTCAGTCAGGACCAGGTGCGCAGCATCCACGCCCTGCACCGAGACGCCCGGTTGCGGGCCTGAGTTGGCCAGCAGGTCCTCACTCATGGCCGTGCCGTCCTGGGTGAAGGGTGTGGGCTGGGTGCTGACCGACGCAGAGGCGGTCAGCACCGCCTGGCTGAGGTCAACGGCCGCGTAACGCACCCGCACGGTTGCCGTCGACTCCCAGCGCGTCCGCTTGCGCACACTTCCCGCGCCGCTGTCGGGTGGCACGAGTTCGTAGGTCCGTCCATCGCGGCGGTGGGCCCAGAGGACGTTGAGGCGGCGGCGGGCCCGGGCGAGGACGGCCTGGATGTGACGCTCGCCTTCGGCTCGCTCGCGTTCGTAGAACCGGCGGGACTCGTCGCAGTGATCGGATGCTGAACAAGGCCGAGATGCCGAGCGCGCCGAGATCTTCGGCGGGACGGCGGCGCCAGGGCGCGGTCGACGTCGCCGAGCTTCCGGAGGGTCCCAGCACCCCGATTCCCGGTGTACGTCTCTTTTCAGCCATGTTCCTGTGGATTCCCTGTACGGAAAGGTACTTCCGTACGGGAGCATGCACCTGACATCTTGCATCCACCACTCGTTTCGTACGGCCAGGTCGTTGCCTCAGCGCGGCCGGGCCGTCTCCGGAGGACGCATTGATACCCCACATATCCAGCCGCCCCAGACGCACGCTGGTGCTGGCGGCCACGCTCGGCGCCGCCCTCGCGTTCGGTGCCCCGGGCGCCCTCGCGGGCACGCTGCCCGTCGCCCCCTCCACCTCGCCGGCCGCCAAGGCCCACGCTCCGGCCGCCGTACCGGCTGCCCAGAGTGCGGCCTGGGTGGCCGGCACCCGTGCCTACCTCGTGATCACCGCCCCCGGTGACAGCTCGGCGGTCCGCTCCGCGATCGAGGCCAACGGCGGAACCGTCTTCTCGAACTTCGACGCCATCGGCGTGATCGTCGCGCACTCGGCGTCCAGCGGATTCGCCGCCACCATGCGCGGCGTCACCGGCGTGCAGCAGGTCGGCGCCACGCGCACCTCGGACGTCCCGGCCGCCGCCTACAACCCGGCGCTCCCGGCCAGTCCGGCCCAGGCCTCGACCCCGGCCGGGGAACCGGTCCGCGCCGACATGAGCCAGATCAAGGCCGACCAGGCCTGGGCCGTGAACCCGGGCTCCGCCTCGGTCAAGGTCGGCATCCTGGACACCGGTGTGGACGACCAGCACCAGGACCTGGCGCCCAACTTCGACGCGGCCGACTCGGTCTCCTGCGCCTACGGCAAGACCGACACCCGTGTCGGCGCCTGGCGGGACGTCGACACGCACGGCACCCACGTGGCGGGCACCATCGCCGCGGCCAAGAACGGCAAGGGCGTCGTCGGCGTGGCACCCGGGGTGAAGATCGCCGCGGTCCGGGTCGCGGAGCCGGGCAACTCCTTCTTCTTCGCCGAGAACACCATCTGCGGCTTCGTGTGGGCCGGTGACCACGGCTTCAAGGTCACCAACAACAGCTATTACACGGACCCGTGGCAGTTCAACTGCCCGGACAACATCGACCAGGCCGCCATCATCGAGGGCGTCAAGCGCGCCCAGGAGTACGCCGAGAGCAAGGGCTCCCTCCAGATCGCCGCCGCGGGCAACGAGAACTACGACCTCGCCCACAAGACGACCGACTCCGCGAGCCCGAACGACTCGACGCCGGTCACCCGCACCATCACCAACGCCTGCCTCGACATCCCGACCGAACTGCCGGGCGTGGTCACGGTCGCGGCCAACGGCACGGGCGTCACCAAGGCCTCCTTCTCCAATTACGGGCAGGGCGTCATCGACGTCGCGGCGCCGGGCAGCAGCGTGTACTCCACCGTCCCCGGCGGCGGCTACGGCAGCAAGAGCGGCACCTCGATGGCCACCCCGCACGTGGTCGGCGTGGCGGCGCTCATCGCCAGCACCGACCCGGGCATCACCCCGGCGCAGATCCGCGCCAAGCTGGCCGCCCAGGCCAACGACATCGCCTGCCCCTCGGACAGTCGCTGCACGGGCACGACGGCCAACAACTCGTTCTTCGGCGAGGGACAGGTCGACGCCCTCAAGGCTGTCGGGACCACCCCGCCGCCCGGCAAGTACTTCGAGAACCTCGCGGACTTCGCCGTCAACGACAACGCGACCGTGGAGAGCCCGATCGCCGTCACCGGCGTGACCGGCAACGCCCCGGCCACCCTCAAGGTGGGTGTGGACATCAAGCACACCTACATCGGTGACCTGAAGGTCGACCTGGTGGCGCCGGACGGCACTGTCTACGCGCTGCACAACCACACCGGCGGCAGCACCGACAACATCGCCCAGACCTACACCGTGAACGCCTCCTCGGAGGTCGCCAACGGCACCTGGAAGCTGCGCGTCAACGACAACGCCGCCTCCGACACGGGCAAGATCGACGCCTGGAACCTGACCTTCTAGCGCAGGGCCCGGCAACGCCCGTACAGCACGCACTGCGCTCTGTTCGGCCAGGGCTGCGAACTCCCGGACGGCAGAGGGCAGAGGGCATAGGGGCCTCGGCGGCGGTGTACGCCGCGTCGGGGCCCCTGTGCCGGAGGCTCGGAGTTGCAGGGCCGTGTCCGCGCCGACCGTTGAGGGCGGACGCTGGAAATGAGAGTGCGAGTCCAGCGACGACGTCCATCGGCTGGGGTCGCCGACTGAGGTTGTCCGTCAGACCGTGCACGCTGCGACTGGCAGAAGGTCAGACTCGGTCGGCGGCGATGAGGACGTACTGGAAGGACCCGTCCTTGTAGGAGTTGATGAACGCCTCCTCAATTCCCGTCACCAGTGAAGACGTTGCCCGCAGTTCCCAGTAGGGCAGAGTGTCGGGCGTGAGATCGATGACCGCCTGAGGCACCAGGCGATTGTCCGCCATGGCACGCAGGTACTCCCGGCGTGAGTGGATGTTGCACTCGAAGTGCGCGTTGATCTGGGAGACCCACTTCGAAGGCTGGCCGTACCGCGGGTTCCAGCAGCCCGTGATGGTCACGTAGCGACCGCCGACCTCGAGGACGCGGGAGTGTTCCGCGAAGAGGTCCTGCAGGTCGACGTACATGCTCGACTCGTTGTTCCACGAGGCGGCTGCCTGCCCGGTCTCGAAGGGTGTGGAGAGCATGTTGCAGACGCGGGCGCGGACATGGTCCTGGATACGGAGTTCGCGGGCACGCCGGTTGGCGAAGTCGGCCTGCTTGGCCGACAGCGTGACCCCTTCGACCTTGCATCCGAAGCGTTGGTGCGCCATCACCATCGACCCGCCGCGCCCGCAGCCGGCGTCCACCAGGGTGTCGTCCCGCCCGATGTCGCCGAGGTGCTCCAGGAGGAGATCGGCCTGAGCCGACTCCAGGCGGTGGAGCTCGGCGATCAGCTTCTTCTCGCTCTCGCTGTCCTCGGCGTCGCCGAGTGCGGAGTGGTCGACCTCACCGATGCCGTAGTGGTGGTGGTAGAGACCGTCGACATCACCGAGACGCAGGTTCACGGGCCGGGCCTCCCCGTCCCAGTAGCGGGCGATGTCTCCCTGGTAGGGAGACGCCGGGCCGGGGATACGCAGAGGGGCGTCGGTGGTGGTGCGTTCGGGGCTGGTCGTGCTGGTCACAGATGAGTCCAATCTTCTTACCGGAAGTCGTTACCAGAAGTCGGGCAGGCTGTAGCGATAGGTGTTGGTTCGGTGCCAGTGGTGGTTTCCGTCGACCCAAGCGGCAACGCCCCGAAGGAAGCGCTGCACGGTCGGGACGGGGCAATCGGCGGCCAGGGCCGCGGAGTTGGTCTCGAAGTCGTGCATGAGGTCGTTGTGGACCTCGATCGACTTCAGGTAGGCGTCCCGGTCGGAGAGACCCTCACGTTCGGCGATCACGACGGGCAGGTTCAGGTGCCGGCCCGGAGCGTCGAGTTCCTTCGTGTACGAGTACAGGTCGTTCACGATGGTCGTCGCGTTCCCCGCGAGTGCGATGACCTTCTGCATGGCGGCCTGGGCATGCAGGTCTGTCGGCAGTTCGTAGCCGCCGATGGTGTCGGTGATGGTCGGGCAGGGGCGGAAGTTGTTGAACTGGCGCATCGCCAGGTACTCCCACACCTCGGGTACGTGGTCCAGCTGCGCCCAGGCGGCTTCGGCGAGATACCCCAGGTGCAGCCGGGCCATGTCGTGCCGGAACCGGTCGCTCTGCGAGGGGCTGGCCACCTGGACGAAGTAGTTCATGGCGGAGCGGTAGGCACGCCGGGGCGCGTCAGCGTGGAGCGACTTCGCCCACTGCCCCTGGTACTCCTCCGTCGTGTACAGGGGGTCGAGCGCCGTGTGCGCCAGCAGAAGGCGTTCGCCGAGGCCGACGGGCGAACCCCCGTGGTCCTCGCAGTAGTAGTCGTCCACCGCGTTCTCCGCCACCATCAGTCGGGTGGCGATCATCAGGTGGTCGACGGTGGGCGCGTCGGGATGACAGCCGACCATGTAACGGCCCACGGAGAAGCCGTCGAACTGCTCCGCCAGGTCCTCGGGATACAGGGAGACCTCGTCCAGCGCCCAGGACTTGATCCTTCGGCTGACCTCTTCGACCCGCACCGGGTCGGGCTCGGCCACCTGGTGGTGGTAGAGGCCCGGGATGGGGTTGCCTTCCGCCGAAGCCGCCAACGGCTCCGCAGGTGTGGACAGTTGCTCCCGAAGGACCAGGCGCAGGTCCGCCGTCCCCAGGCCGCTGGGGCCGCGCAGGATCCGTTCCAGGCCGAGGATCGGCGTCGGCCCGACGGCTGTCGGCGCCGGAGGTACGACGGCCGACGGTACGGCGACTGTCGGCACCGCGGCTGTCGGGGCAACGGGGGGAGGCGGCGCCGGCACCGAAAGCGCGGACGGGGCCGGCGAGGACAGCTCACCGGGTGAGCCGCCGGTGACAGTCCTGATGTCGCAGGCACGGGCCGCGGCTTCAGCCAGGACCTGCGCCCCGACGCGGGCAGCGGCCGACGGCAGGCTCGACTGTGGGGATGTCGGCTCGGGCGCGGGCATCGATGGCTCCTTGGTGGGGTGGGCGGCTGTCCTGGGACCTGCCAGGCATGGGCGGGCCTGCTCGGCGGGTCCGGGGTCCCATTGCCTCGCAGGCCGGGCCCGCTACCTGGGCCGGCGGGCGATCTGCACGTTCTCCAGCACGCCTACCGCGTCCGGCACGAGGATGGCGGCCGAGTAGTAGGTGCTGACGAGGTAGGAGGTGACCGCCTGCTCGTTGACGCCCATGAACCGGACGGACAGACCCGGTTCGTACTCGTCCGGCAAGCCCGTTTGATGAAGGCCGATGACGCCCTGGTTGTCCTCACCGGTACGCATGATGAGGATCGAGCTCGTCATCTCCCTCGTGACGGGGATCTTGTCGCAGGGAAGGATGGGAACCCCGCGCCAGGCCGGGACCTGCTGACCACCGAGGTCGACATGGTCCGGATACAGCCCGCACGCGCTGAACTCACGCCCGATCGCCGCGATGGTCCTGGGGTGCGCGAGATAGAACTTGGACCCTCGTCGGCGGCAGAGCAGCTCGTCCATGTCGTCCGGGGTCGGCGGCCCGGAGTGCGTCTGGATGCGCTGCTTGAAGTCGGCGTTGTGGAGCAGCCCGAACTCCCTGTTGTTGATCAGCTCATGCTCCTGGCGCTCACGCAACGCCTCGATGGTGAGCCTGAGTTGCTCCTTGGTCTGGTTCATCGGCCCGTTGTAGAGGTCGGCGACCCTCGTGTGGATCCGCAGAATGGTCTGCGCGACCGACAGTTCGTACTCGCGCGGCTTCAGCTCGTAGTCGACGAACGCGCCGGGCAGGTCGTGCTCGCCGGTGTGGCCGGCCGACATCGCGATCTCCGCCTCGCCGCGGTGGTTCTGCCGTTGACGGGGAAGGGACTTGAACTCCTCGATGTGGTCCTGGAGGCCCGGCGCCATGGACAGGACGGCGTCGAAGTCGGCGCGCGACAGGGTGAGCAGGGTGCCCGAGGTCACGGCGGTGGCGGTGTGCTCCCACGGGGCGCTCCCGTTCAGCAGGGCGTGGTCGCCGAACCGGTCGCCGTTGGCGAGTACGTCCAGGGCGACCTCGTCGCCGTACCCGCCGACCGAGGTCCGGCGGATGCGGCCGTGGGCGATCAGGTGGAGGCGGTCCGCGGGCGCACCGCGTTCCACCAGCGTCTCACCGACCCGGAAGTCGCGTTGGACGCACCGATCGGCGAGGGCGGTCAGCACCTCCACGTCGTCGAAGCCGCGCAGCAGGGCCAGTTCACCGAGTTCGTGCGGGATCACCCGGACGTCGGCGCCGTCCTGGACGAACTCCACGCTCCCGTCGCCGACGGTGTAGCTCAGGCGACGGTTCACCCGGTAGGCCCCGCCCTTGGTCTCCACCCAGGGGAGCATCCGCAGCAGCCAGCGGGAGGTGATCTCCTGCATCTGCGGCGCGGACTTGGTGGTGGTGGCGAGGTTGCGGGCCGCCGCCGTGCCGAGGGACTGCCGGGGTGGCTCCGGCCGCGCATCCGGGATCGTGTCAACAGTCATCGGGCGAGCTCTCCTTGCTCAGGGCGGTGATGACACCTGCGTGGGCGCATCGGACCAAGCAGGAGAAAAGGGGGTTTTCAAGGGGGAATCCGTCCAGACCCAGGTGAACAGTAGTGGCCGCTTCGTCCTGTGGACCAAGGGAAGTCGGCGACATTAACTCGATGCGATGATCGCGCCCGCGCGATGTTTGCCCGGGTGACGGCGGGATTCGTCCCTGTTTGGGTGACGGTGCGTCGGAGACGCGACAGGAGTCCGACGAAGCCATCGGGTTGCCGGAGTGCGGGACGCGGTGCTGCGCACGGGCCGGGTCGACGCGTGCTCGCGTCTCGCACCGAGCGGCGACACAAGCGGCGACGCGCCGGGACCAGGGCGCCTGTGCGCGTCGGCCTGACTCGGCTGCGGACGTCCCTGACGTCGTCGGAACACTTCAGCAAGGACCCGCGAGATCGTCAAGGGGACTCAGGCGTATGGCATATGACGAGACGTCAGGAGTGCGAGGCGGCTCGCGCATGATGTTCACGCCAGGTCGGCCCTCGGCACTCCCGTGCCCGAATGTCTCGTTCCGTTTCACCCTCATGCGGGGGTACCGGGCGGGACGGGTTGCGGTCATGGTGGGACCCATCGAGAAGAGTTCGTGACCCGACCCGGCCAAGACGCACTGCGTATTCGAACCACTATTCGTTCCCCAGGCAGGAACTCCGCAGGGGATTCTGGCCAGGGGCTGGGCCGGCAGGCCCCCTTCATGTTCCAAGGGCCGAGGCGCGAGGCCCCTACCGCTCCCTCCGCCCCGAGGTTCTGCCGCCCTGTACAGCCGCTGTGCGCAAGCGCGTTCGCACGCCCAGAGAGGCACTTCCGATGGATTTCTCCTATTCACCGAGGCTCGTCCGGCTGAAGGAAAGCGCTGTCGATCTCGCACAGAGGATCGCGGCCTACGAGGACGAGTGCGAGACGTCGGGCGGTCTCGGCCCCGAGAGCCGCGCCGCCCTGCGCCGGATCGTGCTGGACAGCGGTCTGCAGGCGATGAACGCGCCGGTCGAGTGGGGTGGCGCGGGACTGAGCTGGACCGAACAGGTCACCGTGGAAGAGGAGTTGGGGACGCTCACCAACGGACTGTGGGCGGCGGTGTGGCGCCCCACCGCCGCGGCCCTGCTGGCCTCGACACCCGAGCAGCGGGAACGCTATCTGTTCCCGGAGAACCGCGGCGAACGGTTCGGGGCCCGGGCCATCACCGAACCCGAGGCGGGCTCCGATCCCCGGCGGATCGCGACCGTGGCACAGCGGACGCCCGGCGGGTACCGCATCACGGGCGAGAAGTGGTTCGTGACCATGGGCGATGTCGCCGACTACCTGATGGTGCTGGCTGTGGTGCAGCCCGACGCCGCTCCCACGATGTTCCTCGTCGACAAGGACGCGCCCGGTGTGCGGCTCCTCGAAACCCCGCGCTACTCCCACAACTTCGCCTACGAGCACCCGCACTTCGCCCTGGACGGCGTCGAGGTCGGTGAGGACGCCGTCCTCGGCTCGGTCGGCGACGGGCTCGCGCTGGTACAGGCGACGTTCTTCGAGGAACGGGTGCTGGTCGCGGCGCACGCGGTGGGCGCCGCCGAGCGTGCCCTGCGGCTGGCCGCCGACTGGGCGCGCGAGCGTGTGCAGGGCGGAAAGCCCATCATCAGGCACCAGTTGATCCAGGCCATGCTGGCGGACTCCGCGACGGACATCGCCGTCAACCGCATGCTGGTCTACCGGGTCGCGTGGGAGATCGACCAGGGCGGGGACCCCAAGACACTCAACGCGAAGGTGGCCATGGCCAAGGTGTCGGCCACGGAGGCCGCGGGACGGGTCGTGGACAGGGCGGTGCAGATCTTCGGAGGACGCGGTTTCATCCGGGACAACCCGGTGGAGCGTCTCTACCGGGATGTGCGCGTCGACAGGATCTGGATGGGCACCTCCGAGGTCCAGCGGCTGATGATCGCCAACGAGATCGACAAGCGCGGGCTGCCCGGCCTGCTGCACTTCCCGGCGGCACCGCCGGACGCACCCGACCCGGCCGGTGCGGCGGACACCCCGGTCTCCGTGGCCGACGCCGTCGAGCCGCACTTGGAAGGGGCCTCCCGGTGAGCGCGCCGACCGTGGCGCGCCGGGACCCCGCGCGCGTGCTGCACGACGTCCTGGAGCCGTATCACGCGGTGGTGTACTACGCGCCCCAGGTCTACGAGGCCTTCCGGGGTGTCGGACTGAGCGGCACCTGGCGTGGCTACTTCGGCGGTCGCGCGGCACCGCTCGGCGCGGTCACCGAGCCGGTGGTCACCGCCGCGTTCTACCATTTCCGGCCGAGTGTGGTCGCCGCGACAGTCCCGGCGGTGTGGGAGAAGGCGGCGCCCGAGAAGGTGCTGGCCGCGCGGCTGGCCGGAGTCGACGCGGCACTGCGCGCGGTACTGGACGACGTGCTCGACGGGCCGGAACTCGCCGAGGCAGCGTCACTCGCGACGGACGCCGCCGGGGCGTGCACCGTGCCCGGACGGCCACTCGGTGCCGCGAACGCCGCCCTCGAACCCTCGTCGGTACCGCATCTCGCGCTGTGGCAGGCGGCGACCACGCTGCGGGAGTTCCGCGGCGACGGGCATGTCGCCGCGCTGACGCACGCCGGGTTCGACGGTGTCGAGGCGCTGGTGAGCATCACCGCGGCCGGCGGCGAGGTCCGGGAGGACATCCAGGCCAGGCGCGGCTGGACCGACGAGGAGTGGGCCGAAGGCGAGCGCAGGCTGCGCGAGCGCGGCCTGCTGGACGCCGACGGGGAACTCACCCCCGAGGGGCGTTCGGCGCGGAACACGGTCGAGGAGCTCACCGACCGGTTCGCCGCCGCACCCTGGAACGCCCTGGGCCCCGCGGGCACCCGTCGCCTCCACACTCTGCTCCGGCCCATCGGTGAACGCGTCATCAAGGGGTTCCGGCTGCCGCTGCCCGTACCCACGGACTCCTACGACAGCTGACCCCGGCACCCCCTCCAGGACGACGTCCCCGACCCGCTTGGCGGAGCACGTGACAGACCTGACCGATCTGACCTCGCCCCACCCCCTGAACACCACCACCGAACTCCCGAACGCATCCGGCATCCCGGAAGGCACCGACCGTGCGGGCGAGCACGCGCCGCCCGCCCACCCGCACGGGTTCGCGGTGGCGACCCCGCCGTACGCAGTCCTCGCGGACGACGAGCACGGTCTGCGGGACCGGATGGATCTGCGGCAACTCGTCGACACCTACGCCTACGCCCTCGACCGGCGGATGACGGAGCTGTTCGCGTCCCTGTTCGGTGAGGGTGGCCAGCTGGTACTCATGCGGCCGCCGGGCAGCCTTCGGGCGCCGTACGTACTCGACGGGCGCGACGGCTGGGCGAAGGCGCTGGCCGTGCTGGATCCGTGCCGGGTCACCACGCACTTCGTCGGCAACCACCTGGTCCGGCTCGCCGGAGACAGTGCGACGGGGGAGACCTACTGCCTGGCGCACGAGATCTACCCCGCCGACGGGGCGGACCGGATACGGGTCCGGTCCATCCGCTACCACGACTCCTACCGCCGTACGAACGGTTCCTGGCTCTTCGCCCGCCGGGAACTGACCATCGACTGGACCGAGGACCGCGACCTCTGTTACCCCTCGGGCCCCTAGGACCGGGCGTCGCATTCGCCTGTGCCCGGCGACGCCACGCCCCCGCGCTCGCCCGCATCGGACGCGATTCGACGACAGGCGGGCCCACAGGCCGCCCTCGACCGCCCGCGCCGCTCCCCTCCCGGCCGGCGCGGGCCCCCGCTCATCCTCCCCAGCACCGCGGCTGCCACCGGCGCGCTCGCGGCGGAACGACCCATGCCGGCGAAGGACGGAACATGGTTGCAGAGAGTGTGCTCACCGAAAGCGGCGCACCCACTCCGGGCGGAGGCATCGCTGCCGCCACCGGCCCGATCGACCCGTGGGCCCCCGACTTCGCGGGTGACGCGCTTGTGCGGCGCGCACACCGCATCAGAGAAGCCGCACACATCGTGCGGGAACGGTCCACCGGACGGACGGGGCTGGCCCCCGGCAGCGAGTCGGCCCGCACCCGGCTGGCCGCCGAAGGCCTGCACCAGGTCCTCGGCACCCTGCCGCCGCTCTACCCGGAGTGGCTGGGCGATCCGTCGTTCTGCACCGCACACGGGGTCCGATTCCCTTACGTCGGCGGTGAGATGGCCAACGGCATCGCGACCACGCGGATGGTCATCGCGCTGGCCCGGGCCGATCTGATGGGGTTCTTCGGCGCCGGCGGGCTGGATCACCGGAGCGTCGAACGAGCCGTGGCGGACCTCGCGGCGGGTCTCGGCGACCGACGCAACTGGGGGGTCAACCTGATCCACTCCCCGCAGGAACCGGAGTTGGAGGAGCGGGTGGCCGGCCTCCTCGTCACCCGGCACGTGCCCGTCGTGTCGGCGTCGGCGTTCATGGCACTCACTCCCGCGGTGGTGCGCTGTGCCGTGGCGGGGCTGGCCACGGACCCGTCGGGTGTGATCGTCCGGCGCACCCGCGTCTTCGCGAAGGTGTCGCGGCCGGAGGTGGCCGAGCAGTTCCTGTCACCCGCTCCGCCGGCTGTCCTGCGTGTCCTCGTCGAGCGCGGCGAGATCACCGAACGGGAGGCCGACCTCGCGGCCCATGTGCCCGTGGCCGAGGACCTCACCGTGGAGGCCGACAGTGGTGGCCACACCGACAACCGGCCGCTGGGCGTACTCCTGCCCGTCCTGGTCGCGCTGCGTACCGAACTCGCGGCGCGGTACGGCTACCGGGTGCCGCCGCGTGTGGGGGCGGCCGGCGGTCTGGGCACCCCGGAGGCGCTGGCCTCCGCGTTCGCCATGGGCGCGGCGTACGTGGTCACCGGCTCCGTCAACCAGGTGGCCCTGGAAGCGGGGCTGTCCGACGAGGGCAAGGGCCTGCTCGGCCAGGCGGACGTCGCGGACGTCACCATGGCGCCCGCGTCCGACATGTTCGAACTCGGCGTCAAACTCCAGGTGTTGCGCCGGGGCACGATGTTCCCCGCGCGGGCCCACCAGCTCTACGAGGTGTACCGGACCTGCGAGTCGCTGGAGACGATCCCCGACGACGTACGCGCTCGGCTGGAGCGCGACGTACTGGGCGGCACCGTCGACGAGTTGTGGAGCAGCACCCGCCAGTACTGGCAGGACCGCGATCCGGGACAGCTCCACCGGGCGGAGCGGGATCCCAAGCACCGTATGGCGTTGCTGTTCCGCTCCTATCTGGGGCAGTCGAGCCGTTGGGCGATCACCGGCCATTCGGCCCGGCGCACCGACTACCAGATCTGGTGCGGACCCGCGATGGGTGCCTTCAACCGCTGGACGAAGGGCAGCTTCCTCGAGCTGCCCGAGAACCGCTCCGCGGTCCAGATCGCGCTCAACCTCCTCGAAGGAGCCGCCGTGGTCACGCGCGCCCAGCAACTGCGCACCCACGGCGTGCCGTTGCCCGCCGCCGCATTCTCCTACCGGCCCCGGCCACTGGCCTGAACCCGCAACGCGACTCCTTCCCGTTACGCGGGCCGGCTCCACGGAGCCCGGGATCGCCCGCGCTGAACATCGTCGTATCGCCCGCATTGCCGTTCCATGCCGCTCGGCGTCACCCCCATGCTGCAGACGGAGAACTCCTATGACCGCATCGACCGCATCGACCGCGTCATCCGGACTCACCAATCCCGACCCGGCCGGACCAGCCCGGCCGGACCGCCCGCTGCACGTCCCCATCGCCGTCATCGGCACCGCCGCCCTGACTCCCGGTGCCGCCGATGCGGAGGGCTTCTGGCGGAACGTGCTCACCGGACGGGACCTGATCACCGACGTACCCGCCGACCACTGGCTCGTCGAGGACTACTACGATCCCGATCCGTCCGCGCCGGACCGCACCTACGCCCGGCGCGGCGCGTTCCTTCCCGTGACCGACTTCGACCCGTCGGCGTACGGCATCCCGCCCAACGCGCTGCCCGCCACCGACACCACCCAACTGCTCGCCCTCGCGGTCGCCGAACGGGTGCTGGCCGACGCCGGGTCGAGCGGTGCCGAGCGGTTCGACGGGGAGCGTACCGGGGTCATCCTGGGCACGGCCGCGCTGGAACTGCTGCACACCATGAGCAACCGCATGCAGCGTCCGGTGTGGCTCAAGTCGCTGCGGGAGAGCGGTATTCCGGAGGAGCGGGCCCAGGAGATCTGCGACCGGATCGCCGGCCACTACGTGCCGTGGCAGGAGGAGTCCTTCCCCGGAGTGCTCAGCAATGTCGTCGCCGGGCGGATCGCCAGCCGTTTCGACCTGCACGGTTCCAACTACACCACGGACGCCGCCTGCGGCAGTTCGCTCGCCGCGGTGACCGCCGCCGCCAACGAACTCGCCGTCGGGACAGCCGACTTGATGATCACCGGGGGCGTCGACACCCTCAACGACATCCTGATGTACATGTGCTTCAGCAAGACCCCGGCACTCTCCCGGTCCGGGGACTGCCGGCCGTTCTCCGACGCCGCCGACGGCACGATGCTCGGCGAGGCGCTGGTGATGTTCGCGCTGAAGCGGCTCGACGACGCGGAACGTGACGGAGACCGGATCCACGCCGTGCTGCGCGGGATCGGCAGCTCCTCCGACGGCCGGGGAAGCGCCATCTACACGCCCGTACCCGCCGGACAGGCCCGTGCGCTGCGGCGGGCCTACGCGTCCGCCGGATACGGTCCCGAGTCCGTCGAGCTGGTCGAGGCACACGGCACCGGGACCACGGCCGGTGACGCCGCGGAGTTCACCGCGCTGCGCACCGTGTTCGAGGAGTCCGGCCGCAGGGACGGCCAGTGGTGTGCGCTGGGTTCGGTGAAGTCGCAGATAGGGCACACCAAGTCTGCCGCGGGCGCGGCAGGGCTGCTCAAGGCAGTGATGGCACTCCGGCACAAGGTCCTGCCGCCCACGATCAAGGTCGAACGACCCAATCCCGCACTGGAGTTGGACAAAAGCCCGCTGTATCTGAACACGGAGGCCCGCCCCTGGGTGAAGGAGGCGGCGCAACCCCGGCGTGCCTCCGTGTCGAGCTTCGGGTTCGGTGGCACCAACTTCCATCTCACGCTGGAGGAGTACGTTCCCGCGGCAGGGGCGCGGTCCCGTCCGGTTCCGCCGGCCCGGACCGTGCCCACCGAACTGGTCGTCCTCGGCGCGGCCTCGGCGGAGGAACTCCTCACGCGGGCGGCGGAGTTGGCGACCGAGGTCACCGACGGAACCTGGGCCGGAGCGACGTCGGCGGCTCAGCGGGGCTTCCGTCCGTCCGATCCGTACCGGCTCGCCATGACCGCCACGGGGCCCGAGGATCTCGCGAAGCGGCTGGAGCAGTTGGGCACGCTGATCCGCCGCGACCCCGACCGCCCGCTGACCACGCCGGACGGCGTCACCTACCGCACCGGCACCCCCACGCCCGGCCGGACGGCCTTCCTCTTCTCCGGGCAGGGCAGCCAGTACACCGGTATGGGTGCCGACCTGGCCATGCACTTCCCCGCGGCCCGGGAGGCCTGGGACCGGGCGGCCGAACACGAACTCGACGCCGAACTCCCTCTGCACCGGGTGGTGTTCCCGGTTCCCGCCTTCACGGAGGAGAGTCGCGCCGCACAGCAGGACCTGCTCACCCGCACCGAGTGGGCCCAGCCGGCGCTCGCCGTGCAGAGCGCAGCACTGCTCGCCGTGCTGCGCGCCGCGGGCGTCGAGCCCGACTGCGTAGCCGGGCACAGCTTCGGTGAACTGGTCGCCCTGCACGCCGCCGGAGTCCTCGACGAGCGCGTGCTGCTGCGACTGGCGCGCAGGCGCGGGGAGCTGATGCGTGACGCGGCCACGGAGCCGGGCGCCATGCTCGCGGTGATGGGCGTCTCGCGCGAGGACGTCGCCACGCTGACCGACGGCTTCGAGGACGCGGTGTGGGCCGCCAACGAGAACGCTCCGGGACAGGTCGTCCTGTCCGGACGGGCCGACGCCGTGGACCGGTTGGAGCGCCGGCTCGGGGCACGGGGCGTCGCCGTACGGCGGTTGCGGGCATCGGGTGCCTTCCATACTCCGCTGATGGCCGACGCGGTCGGGCCGTTCACCGAGTTCCTGGACGACCTGGACCTGCGGGCGCCGAAGTTCGACGTGTACGGCAACGCCGACGCGCGGCCGTATCCGGAGGACCCCGCGCTGATCCGGGAGCGGATCGCCGGGCATCTGCTGTCACCGGTACGGTTCGTCGCCGGTGTCGAGGCGATGTACGAGTCGGGGGTACGCACGTTCGTCGAGGTCGGGGCGGGGTCGACGCTGACCGGACTGACCGGGGAGATACTCGACGGCCGCGAACATCTGGCCCTCAGCCTGGACCGCCGGGGCGTCCACGGCGTCACGGCGCTCCAGCAGGCCCTGGGCACCCTGGCGGTGTCCGGTGTCGCCGTGGACCTGGACGCGCTGTGGTCGGTGGGCGACGCGACGGACGCCCGCGAGGAGGAAGGCCGGGGTGCGCATCCCCAAGCCCCCGCCCAGTTGGCCCCCCTTCCCCGACCCCGGATGGCGGTGCCGATCTCCGGCGCCAACCACGGTGCGCTCTACCCGCCGCCGGGGGGAGCGCAGGCCCTGCCCCGGCCGGTCCCCGCCGCAACGACAGCGGCAGCGCGGGTCGAGGCGGCCCCGGAGGCCGGGATCACACCGACGCCGTCCGTCGGAGCGGCGGCGGCCGATCCCTGGCTGGCGGCCTTCCAGGAGACACAGAGGCAGGCCGCCGAAGCGCACGCGGAGTTCCAGCGGACCATGGCGGAGAGCCACATGCATTTCCTACGGACGCTGGAGACACCGTCGCTCGGCGCGCCCGTCGGCACCCCCCTTCCGAACCCGACCCCTCTGGTCCCACCGGCACCCCAACTGCCGCTACCCACAGAGACGTTCACATCACCGACGTCCCCACAGACCGAAGCGGCGGCAGCGCCGACACCCACCACGAAGCCGGAGACCACTCCCGCCGCCCCCGGACCCGACGTGGGTGCACTGCTGCTGGAAGTGGTCGCGGAGAAGACGGGTTTCCCGGTCGACATTCTCGAACTTCATATGGAGTTGGAGACGGATCTGGGGATTGATTCGATCAAGCGGGTGCAGATTCTTTCTGTCCTGCGTGACCGTGTGCCGGCGCTCGCCCGGGTCGATGCCCATGAGCTCGCGCCGCTGCGCACGCTCCAGCAGATCACCGACAAGCTTCGTGAAGCCGAGTCCGGGGCGGCGCCCGTCGCCCTGCCCGCGTCACCGCCGCCACCGGTCCGTCCGATTGACGAAGAGACCCCGCTGCCAACCCAGTTGGCACGCGCCGTCAGCGTGATGGTGGCTGCGCCCCTCCCGGGGATGGAGCTGGCGGGACTGCGGGACGGGCCGGTCCTTGTCACCGACGAGGGGACCGGTGTGGCCCGTCGGTTGGTGGACCGGCTGGGGGAGCACGGTGTGCGGGCGGCTGTCGTGACGGAGGCCGTGCTGGCCGACGCCGCCGATGTGGCCGACGCGGAGGGCGGTGGTGTCGTGCTGCTCTCCGGTCTGCGCCCCGTCAGCTCCGCCGAGGCGGCGACCTCCGTCAACCGGGACGCATTCGGCGCGGCGCGTTCCGTGGCCCGGCAACTGGTCGCGCGCGGAAGGGTGTTCGTCACCGTCCAGGACACCGGAGGTGACTTCGGGCTCGGCGGCGGACAGGGGGAGCGGGCCTGGCTCGGCGGACCGGCCGGGCTCGCCAGGACCGCCGCGAAGGAGTGGCCCGACGCCGGGGTCAAGGCCGTCGACTGCGAGCGCGGTGACCGCGACGCCGACGCCCTCGCCGAGGTGCTCGCCACCGAACTGCTGCGCGGCGGTTCGGCCGGCGACATCGGACTGCGAGCCGACGGCACCCGCTGGGCACTACGGGACAGGATCGAGCCCGCCGGGCCGGCCGAGGCGGCGGGGGAACACACCGGACCACTGGGCCCGGACGCCGTGATCGTCGCGACCGGCGGTGCCCGAGGCGTGACGGCCGTGACCCTGCGCGCCCTGGCCGAGGCCCATCTGCCGTCCATCGTCCTGCTGGGCCGCACCGAACTGACCGAGGAGCCGGCCGGGTTGGCCGACGCCACGGACGAGAGGCAGCTCAAGGGACTGCTCGCCGGCCAGGCCCGCCGACAGGGCGGCACGATACCGTCCCCGGCGGAGCTGACCGCCGAGGCCGCCCGTGTGCTGGCGGTCCGGGAGATCCGCGCGACCCTCGACGCCATCGAGGCGAGCGGCTCCCGGGTGCGCTATCTGTCCGTGGACACCCGCGACGCACGGGCGCTGCACAGGGCCCTCGACACGGCGCGCGAGGAGTTCGGGCCGATCAGCGGCATCGTCCACGGAGCGGGCGTCCTCGCGGACAGCCGGCTCGCCGACAAGACCGACGCGCAGTTCACGGACGTCTTCGACACCAAGGTGGAGGGGCTGCGGGCGCTGCTCGCGGCGACGGCCGATGATCCGCTCGACCTGGTGTGCGTGTTCTCCTCCGTGGCGGGTCGCTTCGGCAACACCGGCCAGGCCGACTACGCCATGGCGAACGAGATCCTGGCGCAGGTCGCGTCCACCGTCGCCGTGAACCGTCCGAACTGCCTGGTGAAGTCCATCGCCTGGGGCCCCTGGGACGGCGGCATGGTGGGACCGGAGCTGCGGGAGCACTTCCGTGAGCAGGGCGTGCCCCTGATCCCGACGGACGCGGGCGCCCGTGCTCTGCTCCGGGAACTGAGCGACGTACCCGATCCCGCGCGGGTACGGGTCACCCTGACCGCCGGCGACGCGGACGCTTCCGCGTCCCTGGGCGCGCCCCCGGCACAGGCGGTGGGCGGGGACATCGAAATCGGGCTCGGCTCCCACCCGTATCTGGCGGACCACAGCGTCGCCGCGACCCCGGTGGTGCCGATGGCGCTGGTCATGGAGTGGTTCCTGGGTGCCGCCCGGGCCTGGCGTCCCGACGCCCCGGGCTTCGTCCTGCGCGACCTGGAAGTACTCAGCCGGATCGGCCTCGACGGACCGGGCACGGCTCCGGAACAGGGGCGACGGCTGAGGGTCCGTAGTCTGGCCGCTCCCGCCGACGACCCCGCGACATCGCGGCTCGTCCTGGAACTCACCAGCGGTGCTTCGTCGCCGCACTACCGGGCGGCGGTCGAGGTCCTGACGGAAGCGGACCGCCCACTCACCGGGTCGGTCCGGTACGACGCGCGCGATCTCGGCAGTCCCCCGGACCAGGAGATCTACGACGGCCACGTGCTGTTCCACGGCCCCGCCTTCCACGCCATCACCGCCCTGGAGGGAGTCTCCGGGACAGGCGCCGCCGCGCTCGTACGCGGAGTGCGCGAACTGGACTGGCCCGGAGCGGGCTGGCACACCGATCCCGCCGCGATCGACGGGGGGCTCCAACTCGCTCTGAAATGGGCCGAGTACGCGCACGACGGCGCGTTCCTCCCGATGGGCGCGGTCGAGGTCAGGACAACGGGCCGGGGGCCGGTGGGGGAGGGCGCCCGGTGTGTCGTGCTCGCCCGGGGCGCGGCTCGGGACCTCGATGTCTCCTGCGACGTAGCCCTGCTGGAACCGGACGGATCGGTGCACACGGAGCTGCTCGGAGTGACTCTCGTGCGCCGTCCGGACACCGGCAAAGTCTCTCCGGGCCGGGCGTCCGCGCCGGATTCGGCGTCGGACGCCCAGCAGGTCGCCGCCGCTTCCCGCGCCGCCTCCGCCTCCGGCGGCGACCGTTCCGTACACACTCTCCCGGCCCCCGCCGGGACACCGGGCCGGAGGTGACCGGGGCCATGCGCTTCGAACCGATCGCTGTCGTAGGACGCGGCTGCGTCATGCCCGACGCCCCCGACCCCGACACCTTCTGGGACAACGTCCTCACGGGCCGGGTCAGTCTGCGGGACACCCCGCAGGACCGCCGACGCCTGTCCGACGCCTGGGCACTCGGCGATCCGGCCGACTGCACGGACCGGACCTGGAACCGGACCGCCGGCTACGTCACGGACTTCGCCGCCTCAGGTCCGCTGGACCCGTCCCTGGATCCCGTCTTCCACTGGACGTGGCACGGAGCCGCCGCCGCACTGCGGGAGGCCGCCCAGGAACGGCTGTTGCACCGGGCGGGACTGGTGCTGGGAAACCTGTCGTTCCCCACCGCCGGCATGGCGTCCTACGCCGAACACATCTGGCTGCGCGACCAGTACCTGACGTCCAGCGGGCCGCCCCCGGATCCCCGCAACCGCTTCATGTCCGGTCTGCCCGCCCATCTCGCCGCCCGCGAACTCGGCCTGGGACTCGGTGGGTTCGCCCTCGACGCGGCCTGTGCCTCCTCGCTCTACGCGATCGGGCTCGCCTGCCGAGAGCTGCAGGAGCGCCGGGCCGACCTGATGGTGGCGGGCGGAGTGAACAGCGCGGACGACCTCTTTCTCCAGGTCAGCTTCTGCAGTCTGGCGGCGATGAGCCGCAGCGGGTCGAGCCGGCCCTTCCACCGGGACGCCGACGGTCTCGTCCCCGGTGAGGGGGCTGCCTTCGTCGCCCTGATGCGCCTCCACGACGCGCTCGCCGCAGGCGCGCCCGTCTTCGGGGTGATCCGCGGGGTCGGCCTGTCCAACGACGGCCGGGGCAGCGGACTGCTCGTCCCGTCGGAGGACGGCCAGGAACGTGCGATGCGGCAGGCCTACGAAGCCGCGGGCGTCGACCCGGAGAGTGTCGGCCTGCTCGAATGCCACGCCACCGGCACGCCCGTCGGTGACGCGGTCGAAGTACGCAGCGCGGCAAGGGTGTTCACCGACTCGGCGGACCTGCCTGTGGGTTCGGCCAAGTCCAATGTGGGCCATCTGATCACCGCGGCCGGTGCCGCCGGGCTGCTGAAGGCGCTGGGCGCGCTGCGCGCCGGGATCCGCCCGCCGACGGTCGGCGCGGAGGAACCCCTCGCGGCGCTCGCCGGGACCCCGCTGCGGCTGCTGCACGAACCCGAGGAGTGGACGGGGCCGCGCCGTGCGGCGGTCAGCGCGTTCGGCTTCGGCGGTAACAACGCCCACCTGATCGTCGACGCCTGGACCGGCGACGACTCCGGAACCCCGGCGCTTCCCCCGCCGCCCCGCACCCCTCGGACGTCCGAGCCGATCGCCGTCGTCGCCGTCGGCGCCCGGGTCGGTGACGGACGGGATCTGCACGACCTGAGGGACGCGCTGTTCGCCGGGCAGCGCCGGGACGACGCCCGGGACACCGTGGAAGTGGCCCTGGACGGGCTGCGGTTCCCGCCGCTGGATCTGGAACGCACCCACGCCCAGCAACTCCTGGTCCTTGAGGCGGCCCGCGAGGCAGCGGACCGCACGGCGCTGCCCGGGGACCGGACCATGGTGCTCATCGGCATGGGCTGCGATCCCGAAGTGGCCCGCTACATCACGCGTTGGCGGATCCCGGAGCTCCTGGACGAGAACGGAACGGGGTCCGGAAACGGAGCCGGGGCCACTGACCACGATCGTGTACGGGAGTTGCGGGACGCCGTTCAGTCGGCCCAGTCCGCGTCCGCCGTGGTGGGGACGATGCCCAATCTGGTCGCGAACCGGATCAGTGCCCAACTCGACCTGACCGGGCCCGGGTTCACGATCAGCGCGGAGGAGGCCTCCGGCGTCGTGGCGCTGGAGGTCGGCGCCCGGGCGCTGCGGGCGGGCGACGCCGACGCCGTGCTGGTCGGCGCGGTGGACCTCTCGCACGAGCCCGTCCACCGCGCGGCCCTGGCCGAATTCGGCCGGGACGATCGGCCGGGAGACGCGGCTGTCGTACTGGTGCTCAAGCGACTCGCCGACGCCCGCGCCGACGGCGACACCGTTCTCGCCCTGCTGGACACGGAGTTGACGGACCCGCCACCGCCCGAGGAACACGAGGACCACAACGCGGAAGCCGTCGGGCGGCGTTGGACCGTCGGGGATCCCACGCAGGCCGAGGTGACACCGGATCACTTCGATCCCGCCGATCTGTTCGGCCGTGCCCACGCCGCGAGCGGACTGCTCGCCGTGGTGTCCTCGGCGCTGGCCCTGCACCACCGGGCCGTTCCACGGGTCGGCGCCCCGGCCCGGCCCGCGCTGCGTGCACGGACCGCCGTGGCCGGGGTGGAACCGCTGGGCGGGCCCACCCGGCAGATACGGCTGCGCGCCGCCGACCGGGCCCCCTACCTCACCGAACTCCCGCGCCGAGTCCATGTGTTCTCGGGGAGCAGCCGCGCGGGCGTCGTGCGGGCTCTCGCCGAAGGACGTGAGTCGCACGAAGGTCCGGCCCGGCTGGTGCTGGCCGCCGCCGGCCGCGAGGATCTCGCGGACCGAACCGAGGCGGCGCGGAGGTGGCTCGCCGGGGAGAGCGGCGCCCGGCCGGACTTCACGGCGTTCCGTGACCGCCCGGTGGGCGGCGAGGTGGCCTTCGTCTTCTCCGGAGGGTCCATGGCGTATGCGGGCATGGGCGCCGACGTCATGCTGGCCTTCCCCGACCTGCTCGCCGCCGTCGAGGAGCGCAGCGGTCCGCTGCACGGGCTGGTGGGCTGGGCCCACGAGAGCGAGCGGCCACGGCCTCGGCACGCGCTCGACCAGATCTGGGGCGCGTCCGTACTCGGCCAGCTGCACGCCCGGATCACCCGAACGCTGCTGCGGATCGAACCACAGGCATCGCTCGGTTACTCCTCGGGCGAGTCCAGCGCGCTGGCGTCGCTGGGCGCCTGGACGGACGTCACGGGCCTGTCCGCGCAGGCCCGGCGGGCCCAGCTGTTCGCGGACGGTGTGGTCGGCGAGCTGAAAGTGCCGCGCCGAGCCTGGCGGAAACTGGGTGTCGAGGGCACCGTATGGGCGAGCTACCAGGTGGAGGAACCCGTCGAACGCGTGCGGGCCGCCATCGGTGACGAACCCGGGGTTCACCTGATGGTCGTCAACACCCCCGACTCATGTGTGTTCGGAGGCGAGGCGAGTGGGTGTCTGCGGGTCCTGGACCGGCTGGGCACCACCCAGGCGCTGCACATTCCCTACCAGGTCGCCGCGCACGTACCGGAGTTGGCGGAGATCCGGGACACCTGGTGGCGGATGCACCATCTGCCCACCACGGATGTCGGGGTGCGTTTCTACACCTGCTCCACCAGCCGCTGGTACCGCGCGAGCGCCGACGCGGCGGCCGACGCGCTGACGGAACAGGCCCTGGGCCCGATCGACTTCGGCCGTACCGTCGAACAGGCCTGGGAGGACGGCGTCCGGGTCTTCGTCGAACACGGTCCCCGCAGCCACTGCGCGGGATGGATCAGGCGGGTCCTGGGGGACCGCGAGCACGTCGCGGTGTCCCTGGACGCTCCCGTGGGCCGTGGCATCGGCCAACTACTGCGCTCCACACTGGAGTTGGTCGCCGCGGGGGTGGAGGCGGACACCGACGCGCTGTGCGACAGGCTGGCCGCGGCCCGGCCCGAGCCCCGATCCGCGAGCCGCCGACTCACCCTGCCCGCGCACCCACCGGCGATCCGGCTGCCCGACCCCGGCACACCACCGCCCCCCGAGGTGATGCCGAGGGCACCCCGGCTGCCGAGCGCACCGGAGTACCACGCGGCCCGGGTTCAGGTCCCGGTCAGGGTCACTGTCCCGGCGCGTGACGCGGCAACTCACGTCGGGCCCAAGGAGGGTGGGGAACCGGATCGGGTTCTGCTCCCCGCGCCGACCGCCGTTCCGCTGCCCGTCCTGGCCGAAGGTCCCGCCGCGCCGGTCGGCGTCACGCAGGCACTCGGCACCCTCACGCACCACCCCGCGACGACCGCGGTCATGGAGACACGGCAACTCGCCGTCTCCGCCCACCGTCACTTCCTCGCCGTCCAGGCCCGGGTGCACGAGGAGTTCCTGGCGACACGCCAGAGGGCAGCGGCACACCTCCTGGCCGCTCGTCTGAACGCCGCCGGTCCGCCGCCGAACACCATCGGTTCGCCCCCGTCCCCGCTCCCGCCGCCGGCTCCTGTCGCAGTGGCCGTACCCGCGGCCCCGCAAACCCCTGCCGCAGCCGACGTACCCCGTGGCCCCGTCTTCACCCGCGCCGACCTGGAACGTCTCGCCACCGGCCCGGTGTCCGCCCTGTTCGGCCCCCTGTTCGCCGCGCAGGACCAGTACCGGCGGCAGACCCGGATGCCCGCACCGCCGATGCTGCTCGCGGACCGCGTCACGGGGATCGACGCGGAGCCGGCGTCCATGGGCATCGGGACCATCCGCACCGAGACCGATGTCCGGCTCGACAGCTGGTATCTCGACGCGAGCGGACGCATGCCCGCCGGGATCATGGTCGAGGCCGGCCAGGCCGACCTGCTGCTGATCAGCTGGCTCGGGGTGGATCTGCTCAACCGTGGTGAACGCGTCTACCGTCTCCTCGGCTGCGAACTCACCTACCACGGCAGCCCGCCGCTCCCGGGCGAGACGCTCCGCTACGAGATCCATATCGACGGCCACGGCGAGCACGGTGGCATCCGGCTGTTCTTCTTCCACTACGACTGCTACGTCGGGGACGAACTCCGGCTGACCATGCGGGGCGGCCAGGCGGGCTTCTTCACCGACGAGGAACTCGCCCGTACCGGCGGCGTGCTGTGGGATCCGGCGACCGAGACCCCCGACCCCGCGCTGCCCCTCGACCCGCCACCCGTCAGCTCCCCGCCACGCGCCTTCGGGCCCGACGCGGTGCGGGCGTTCACCGAAGGCCGGCCCTTCGACTGCTTCGGCACCGGCTGGGAACTCACCCGTAGCCACATCCGTTCGCCCCGGACGGGCGACGGGCGGATGCAACTCCTCCACGAGATAACGGAGTTCGACCCTGTCGGCGGCCCCTGGGGTCGGGGCTGTCTGCGGGCGGTCACGCCGATCTCACCCGACGACTGGTTCTTCGAGGGTCACTTCCCCGAGGATCCGTGCATGCCGGGCACCCTCATGTTCGAAGGCTGTCTGCAGGCCATGGCGTTCCATCTCGCCGCCCTCGGCTGCACCGTCGACCGCGACGGCTGGCGCTTCGAACCGGCCCCGGGCAACCCCGTGCCGATGCTCTGCCGGGGGCAAGTGACGCCCGGCAGCGAGCAGTTGACGTACGAGGTGTTCGTGTCGGGGCTGTCCACCGGACCCGAACCCGAACTCGTGGCGGACGTGCTGTGCACCGTCGACGGGGTCAAGGCATTCCATGCGCGGGGCGTCCGGCTGCGGCTCGTCCCGGACTGGCCGCTGACCCACTGGCGGCATCTCGGGCCCGCTGCGGTCCAGCCGACCGGCGCGGCCGTCCCGCACCGTGCGCTCGCCGGTCTGGCGGGCCACCACGAGACGACGGCGGTCGCCGAGGCCCAGGGCTTCCGCTACGACTACGCCTCGATGCTCGCCTGCGCGTGGGGCAAACCGAGCGAGGCCTTCGGCGCCGCCTACGCCCCGTTCGACAGCGCCCGCAGACTGGCGCGGCTGCCGGGGCCGCCGTTCCACTTCATGAGCCGGGCCGTCGCCGTGGAGGGTCCCGCCTGGGTGCCGGAAGCGGGCAGTGCGGTGGAGGTGGAGTACGACGTCCCGGACGAGGTCTGGTACTTCGAGCAGAACGGCTTTCCCGTCATGCCGCTCGGGGTGCTCATGGAGGTCGTCCTGCAGGCCAGCGGCTGGCTGGCCTCGTATGTCGGCAGCGCCCTCGGCCACGACGAGGACCTGCTGTTCCGCAACCTCGACGGCACGGGAACAGTCCTGCGGGAGATCCGGCCCGGCACAAAGGTGCTGCGCACCCGGACCCGACTGCTCGACATCGCGCACAGCGGCGACATGATCATCGAGACGTTCGGGGTGGAGTGCTTCGCCGACGACGAGCCGGTGTTCTCGCTCACCACCGTGTTCGGCTTCTTCCCGCCGGCGGCGTTCGAGAACCAGGTCGGACTGCCGCCGACCGACGACGAACGGCGGGCCCTTGAACGGCCGTGCGACGTCCGGGTCGATCTCGGTCTCCGGCCCGCGAAGTACTTCGACGGACCGCTCCACCTGCCCGGCCCGATGCTGCTGATGCTCGACCGGGTGACCGGCTGGTGGCCGGACGGCGGACGCGCCGGACTCGGGAGGCTGCGGGCGGAGAAGGACGTGGACGCCGACGAATGGTTCTTCAAGGCCCACTTCTTCCAGGACCCGGTCCAGCCGGGATCCCTGGGCGTGCAGGCCATGTACCAGCTCCTCCAGTTCTACGCCATGGAAAGCGGACTGGGTGACGGTCTGCGCCGCCCGCGTTTCGAACCGGTACTCCCCGGGCGCCCGGTCACCTGGAAGTACCGGGGCCAGGTGACCCCGCGCAACAGGACGATCACCGTGGAACTCGAGGTGACCGAGACCGGTGAGACCGAAAGCGGCCCCTACGCCGTCGCCGACGCCTGGCTGTGGGCCGACGGCACCCGCATCTACCACGTGACGGACCTGGGCATCGGACTCACCGAGAACGACGGCTGAGCAGGGGACATCCTCGATCCGGTGCCCCGCCGCTCCTCCCGCCCCTCCTGCTCACCTTTCTCCACCCTTCCCATCCCCGCGAACCCCTTCCCCGCGAACCAAGGAGGTTCCACCGTGGCCCCGTACTACGCCGACGACCTCACCGAACTCGTCGACTTCGTCCGTCAGCACTCGCCCTACTACCGAGACCTGTACGCCCAGGTACCGCCCGGCCCCGTGGTTCTGGAGGACCTCCCCGTCCTCGACCACTCGTCCTTCTGGGGCGCCAACACCGCCCACGACAGCCGGGTGCTCACCGGCCCGCTCACCGACGGCATCGTCTTCAAGTCCGGCGGCACCACCACCGAGCCCAAACTGTCCGTCTACACCCGGCAGGAACTGCTGGGCATGAGCCGGCTCCAGGGCAACGGCTTCGAGCACGCCGGACTGCGTCCCGGCGACCGGATCGCCAACCTCTTCTACGCCGGAGAGCTGTACGCCAGCTTCCTGTTCAACGTGCTGTGCCTGCAGGAGTCCTCGGTCCCGAACGTGCACCTGCCTGTCGCGTCCGCCCCGCTGGAGTACACGGCCCACGTCATCCACGAGTTCGCCGCCACCGCGCTGCTGGGCCCGCCGACCACAATCTGCCAACTCGCCGCACAGCTCACCGAGTCGGACCGGCCGGCGCCCGACGTCCACCTCGTGATGTTCGGCGGCGAGTCGTTCTACGAGGACCAACGCCCGCTCCTCGAAGCGGCGTTCCCCAACGCCCGTATCCGCTCGATGGGTTACGGCAGCGTGGACGGCGGCATGCTCGGAGCTCCCGTGGCGGACCACCCCGATCCCCGGGTCCACCGCACCCACCGACCCCAGACCGTGATGGAGATCGTCGACGACGACACCGGCGAGCCCATCAGGGAACCGGGCCGCCCCGGACGGCTGGTCGTGACCGATCTGGCCCGTCGGCTGATGCCCGTGATCCGGTATCCCACCGGGGACCGGGGCGCCTGGGTTGACCGCGAGGAAGGGCTGTTCCGGCTGCTGGGCCGCTCCGACGAGGGCGCCCGGGTCGGGCCGATCACCGTGTATCTGGAGGATCTGCGCGCCGTGGTGCAGCAGGTGGCCGACGGCCGGCCCCTCGTCGGCATGCAGGTGGTGCAGCGTCGTAAGGACGGCCGGGACGAGCTGGTGGTGCGGATCGCGGGCGACCTCGGTGATCCGGACGCCGTGGGCAAAGCCGTCGCGAGCCGACTCGACGAGATCCGCCCGATGTTCGCGGATCACGTCGACGCCGGACTGATCAGCCCGCTGACGGTGGAGTGTGTTCCGGCCGCCGGGCTCGTCGTCAACTCCCGGACGGGAAAGCTGCTCCGGCTGATCGACGAACGCACGCCGTGAGCGTCCGCCGCCCACGGAACTCGCCCCCGACCAGAACAGGAACCCTCATGATCCGAACTCGCCGGCGTCACCCTCGCCGACTCCGCCACCGTACGGAACAAGGTCCGGACGTCCTCCGCCGCGAGGGAGGCCTCCGCCATGACGCGTGACACGGACGCTCATGAAACGGACGTTCATGCCACGGATCTGTCGGACGTCGCCATGGCGGAGGCCGGGGCCGAGGCGGTGACCCGCAACCTCGGCATCGTCGACGAGCGTGAGCAGGCGGCGTTGCGCGCGGCGACCGTGCTCGTGGCAGGCTGCGGCAGTGTCGGCGGCGCGGTGGTGGAACCTCTCGCACGGCTCGGCGTGATGCGCTTCCGCCTCGCCGACCCCGACCACTTCGACATCACGAACCTCAACCGGCAGGCCTGTGTGCTGGCCGACGCCGGCCGGCCGAAGCCCGAGGTGCTGGCCGAGCGGGTGCGTGCCATCAACCCGTCCGCCGAGGTGACCGTCTGCCCGGAGGGGCTGACGCTGGAGAACCTGGACGAGGCACTGGACGGTGTCCATGTCGCCTTCGACGCCATCGACCCGCAGATGTCGGCCTGGGTCAAGTACCAGCTGCACGAGCGGGCCGCGCAGCGTGGCATCCCCGTTGTCGCGGGTGCGGACTTCGGCGGGAAGCCGGCCGTGTACGTCTTCGACTACCGTCGCCGTCCCGTGCCCTTCTACGGCACCGCCACCGCCGAGGCCCACCGGGAGAACCGCGTCTGGGACTCCGTGCGCTGGTTCGGCAGGACCCACTTCCCCAGTGACTACCTCCCGGTCATGACCGACCGGCTGTCCAACGGCGGCACCTGGCCGCAGATCTCCTACTGTGTGCTCGGCATGGGCGCGTTGGGCAGCAGGGTGGTACTGGACCTGTTGATGAACCGCAGGACGAGGCACGTCGTCACCGTGGACCTGCACGCGGCGGCCATGCCCCGCGCGGCGGCGCTCGCCCACCGGCTCCGGATGCCGCTGGAACTCGCGCGGACCCTGAGAGCGGTCCGGGCGACGGCCCGGGCATCGGCTTCACCGTCGGCTGCGGCATCGGCCCGCCTCCGCCCGCCCGAGTCCGCGGCCCCGCCCGTACGACAGCTCCCCGAACGTCTCGCCATCGTGCTGCGGGGAGCCCGCCTCGCACCGTCGCCCTACAACGCTCAGCCCTGGCGCTTCGAGCCTGTCGACGGGCGTACGGTGCGGCTCGCGCCGGACGCCGGGCGGTGGCCCTCCGCCGCACCTGACGCGCTGGGCTGGGCGGAGAGCCTCGGCTGTGCGCTGGGGGCGATGTCCTACCTCGCCCACGGGGAGTGGGAGGGCAGTGCCGCCGATCCGGGTGAGGCTGGCTGGTCCGCGGGCCGGTTCCACTGCGACCGACTGCGTGACGACGTGCTCGCCCGGCAGGGAGTCCTCGGCCTGCGCGGCACCCACCGGGGCGATCTGCTGCGGACACCGCTCGACGGGACCACCCTGAAGCGGATCGAACTGACCTGTGCCGAGCGGAACCTCACCCTGGAAACGGTCACCGGAGCCACGGCCCTGGGCCGGCTGGCCCGCACCGAGCTCGACGCCGGGAAGGACGGCCGCGCGGAGGACGTCCGCGCGGATGACGGTGCGCTCTGGGAATGGCTGAGAGAACGGGCGCGGACCGAGGACGGCCGACGCTCGTTCGGTGATCCGAGCGAGCTGCTCGCCGCCTCGGGAACGGCCCGTGTCGTCGGCCGTGTCCTGGGAAGCCGGATGGTGCCACCCCGGCGGGCGACACCACCGGTCACGGCGACGGCCCGGCTCAGGGCTCGCGGTTTGCGCAACTGCGGAGCCGTACTGGTCCTGCGGGGCCCCCGGCGCACGGTCACCGACAGGCTCGACGCGGGTGTGGCGCTGATGCGCGTGTGGCTCGAGTTGACCGAGGCCGGATACGCCGCGCAGCCGCTGGGCCACGAATCCGGCGGACCGGTCGCGCTCCGGGCCGGAGGCGGCACGAACCCGGACCACGCGCTACTGGCGGTGCTGCGGGTGGGACGGGCCACCACCGCACCGTCCCGCCAGGCGACGCGCTGCCCGACCGACGCGTCTGTGCGGTGGACCGGCTGGACGGGCCGGTGACCGAAGCCCGGCCCCCGGCCCGCCCCGGGCTGGGCTTCGAAACTCCCGAACCACCGTGAGCCGACGAGCGACATAGGAGCCTCACAGGGATCGTCAATATCTCCTGCGTTCATCCTCGCCCGAGTTCCGCACAGACGAGGAGTGGTCGCCTACTTCTGTGTGGCCACTTCGTGGGGGAGGGGCTGGTTGACGCGCAGGTGCTCCTTCAGCGCCTGCGCGGTGTTGCTGACGTGCAGCAGCGCGGCGGCCTGGCTGAGGGCGGCGTCGCGTGTGGTGAGTGCCGCGTAGATCGCCTCGTGCTCGGCGAGAGTGCGGGCCGCCGCCTGGTCGTCGACCAGGCCACGCCAGATCCGTGCGCGCAGAGTCCGGCCGGAGACGCCCTCCAGCAGGGTGAGCAGGGTTTCGTTGCCTGTCGCGGCGACGACCGCGCGGTGGAAGGCCGCGTCGTGCGCGTTGAGCAGTTCGACATCGTCGCGGGCCTCACGCATGGCGTCCAAGTGGCTTTTGACCTCGACCAGCTGGTCGTCGGAGATGCGTGTGGCGGCCAGTGCGGTGGCGGCCGGTTCGAGGAGCCGCCGTACCTCCATGAGGTCCTGCAGCACGGCGGAGTCGCCCTGCAGCAGTTCCACCGCCCCACCCAGTCCCTCCAGGAGCAGGCTGGGCTGGAGACTGGTGACGTAGGTGCCGTCGCCCCGGCGGACCTCCAGGATTCGGGCGACCGCCAGTGCCTTGACCGCCTCGCGCGCGAGATTGCGGGACAGGCCCAGCTGGGCGGCCAGATCCGGCTCCGGGGGGAGTTTGGATCCCGGTGGCAGTGCGCCGGTCCGGATCAGCTCGCGGATCTGTTCGATGGCTTTGTCCGTCAGGGACACTGCGTGCTCCTTCCCCGGCCGTCGGCACCGGGTACGTCCGATCGGATCAGCCCCTGGGCGCGGAGTTCGTCCCAGAGGCCTCCGGGGACGGGCCGCCCGTGGAGTTCCATGTTTCGTCCGACCTGTTCCTGAGTCCGCATTCCGAGAGTGACATTGATGATACTGGGATGGGTGCGGGGAAAGGCGATGGCGGCGGCGGGCAGCGTTGTCCCGAAGGCCGAGCAGACGTCGGCGATCGCCCGGGCCCGGGTGACGAGAGCGGGCGGGGCTTCCCGGTAGTCGTACTTCATGCCGTCGGTGGGCTGGTCGCGGGAGAGGAGTCCCGAGTTGAAGACGCCGACGGCGACGACGCTTTTGCCGTGTTGTCGGGCGGTGGGCAGTACGTCGTCGAGTGCGGATTGGTCGAGGAGGGTGTAGCGGCCGGCGAGCATGACGATGTCGGCGGCGGTTTCGTGGAGGAAGCGGGTGAGCATGGGTGTTTGGTTCATGCCTGCGCCGATGGCACCGATGACACCTTGGTCGCGGAGTTCGGCGAGGGTGGGCATGGCTTCGTCTGCGGCTTGTTGCCAGTGGTCGTCGGGGTCGTGGAGGTAGACGACGTCGAGGCGGTCCAGGCCCGTCCGCTCCAACGTGGCCTCGATGGAACGCAGGACCCCGTCCCTGCTGAAGTCCCACTGGCGGCGCAGGTCGTCCCGTACGACGAAGCCCTCACTGTCGACGCCCTGCGGGTGCTCGTTGGGGACGAGGAGGCGGCCGACCTTGGAGGAGACGACGTACTCGGTACGGGGTCGGTGCCGTAGCGCCGCGCCCAGCCTGCGTTCGGACAGGCCCAGGCCGTAGTGGGGGGCCGTGTCGAAGTAACGGATGCCGGCGTCCCAGGCTGCCTCGATCGCGGCGGCCGCGTCCTCGGCCGAGGTGGTCCGGTAGAGGTTGCCGATGACGGAGGCCCCGAAGCCGATCTCGGTGAGTTCGACAGAGGTGTCCGTGATGTTCCGACGCACAATGCTCCGATGTCTCAACTGTGCTCCTTGCGACTGCGACTGCGACTGCGACTGCGACTGCGACTGCGACTGCGACTGCGTGCGAGTACGGATGGTGAGACGGGTCAGCGGCTGACGGCTGCGGTGCCACCTGCCATGAGTGCTTCGACTTCGGTGAGTGTGGCCATGCTGGTGTCGCCGGGGGTGGTCATGGCGAGGGCGCCGTGGGCGGTGCCGTAGGCGAGGGCGCGTTCCAGTCCCACGTTCGTGAGCAGGCCGTGGATGAGTCCGGCGGCGAAGCTGTCGCCGGAGCCGATGCGGTCCAGAACGTGCAGGCCGGTCATGCGCGGGCCGGTGATGCAGCCGGTCTCCGCCGACCAGGCGGCGGAGGACCAGTCGTTGACTCCGGCCGAAGGGACTTCGCGCAGTGTTGTGGCCAGTACCTTGGCGGCGGGCAGTCTGCTCGCGATGTCGGCGAACGCGTCCGGGACTTCGTCGGTGCTGATGCGCTGTGCCCCTGGGCTTGTCCCGGCAAGGCCCAGGGCGCCGACCACCACGTCGGCGTGGCGGGCCAGGCGCAGGTCGACTTCGCGGGCGGCGTCGGGGCCGCCTCGGTCGGTCCAGAGGCTGGGGCGGTAGTTGGGGTCGTAGGAGACGGTGATGCCGTGGCGGCGTGCGGCTGTCATGGCTTCGTCGGCGACGTCGAAGGTGGTCTCCGAGAGGGCGGCGAAGATGCCGCCGGTGTGGAACCAGCGGACGCCGCTGGTGAAGAGGGTGTCCCAGTCGATGTCGCCCTTGCGGAGTCGGGAGGTGGCCGTGTGGGTGCGGTCGCTGACGCCGAGGGCACCACGGATGCCGTAGCCGCGTTCGACGAAGTTGAGTCCGTTGCGGGTGGTGTGGCCGTCGTGGTTGGGGGGTGTCCAGCGGATGTGGGTGGTGTCGACGCCGCCTTGGAGGATGAGGTCTTCGACGAGGTGGCCGACGGGGTTGTCCGTGAGAGCGGTGACGATGGCGGTGCGCAGGCCGAAGCAGCGGCGTAGGCCGCGGATGACGTTGTATTCGCCGCCACCTTCCCAGACGTGGAAGGTGCGGGTGGTGCGGATGCGTCCTTCACCGGGGTCGAAGCGGAGCATGACCTCGCCGAGGGCGATCACATCGGTCGTCGCGGTCACAGCGTGCTCCTTTCCGTGGCTTCGGCGGTGAGCCGGCGGATCTCCTCGTAGTCGCCTTCTTCCAGGTGGGTGGGGGTGGCCATCCAGCTGCCGCCGACGGCGAGGACCGAGGGCTCGGCGAGGTAGGCGGTCAGGCGGGAGGCGTTGATCCCACCGGTCGGTACGAAGCGCATGTGGGGGAAGGGCGCGGCGAGTGCGCGCAGTGTCCGCAGGCCGCCGAGCGGCTCGGCCGGGAAGAGTTTCACGGTCTCCAGGCCGGCTGCCAACGCCCGCATCAGCTCGGTCGCGGTGGCGATACCAGGGACTACCGGAATCCCCAACTCCCGGCATTTGGCGACGACTTCGTCGTCGTAGCCGGGAGAGACGATGAAGCGGGCTCCTGCTGCCACGGCCCGTTCTACCTGTTCGGCGGTGAGGACGGTGCCGGCGCCGACGGCGAGTCCGCCATGGGCGGCCATCGTCTTGAGTACCTGCTCGGCGCCGGGGGTGCGGAAGGTGACCTCGGCGCAGGTGGCGCCGCCTGCTGCGAGCGCCTCGGCCAGTGGGGCGGCGCTGGCGGTGTCCGGCACAGACAGTACGGGTATCAGCCGGGCGCCCCCGAGGGTGGAGGCCAGTCTGCTGGTGTCGTTCATCGGCCGAGCCATCCCCCGTCGACGGGGAGGGTGGTGCCGTGGATGTAGGAGGCGGCGTCGGAGGCGAGGAAGACGGTCGCGCCCGCCAGGTCGTCGGCGTTGCCCCAGCGGCCGGCCGGGATGCGCTCCAGGATCGCCTGACTGCGTGCCGGATCGTCTTGCAGGGCTTGGGTGTTGTCGGTGGCGATGTAGCCGGGGGCGATGGCGTTGACGTTGACGCCGTGCGGAGCCCACTCGTTGGCCAAGGCTTTGGTGAGTCCGGTGATGCCGTGCTTGGCGGCGGTGTAGCCGGGGACGGTGACGCCGCCCTGGAAGCTGAGCAGCGACGCGGTGAAAATGATTTTTCCGTGACCCCGGGTCACCATGGCCGCGCCGACGGCCCGGGTGAGGGTGAACTGGGCGGTGAGGTTGACCTGAAGAACCAACTCCCAGTCTGTGTCGGTGTGTTCGGCTGCCGGGGTGCGGCGGATGGTGCCGGCGTTGTTGACGAGGATGTCGACGGGGCGCGTGCGTGCGGCGAGGTCGGCGCCGAGAGTTCGTACGGCGTCGGGGTCGGCGAAGTCGGTGCGGATCGCCTCGAACGTACGGCCCGCTGCGGTGACGTCTTTCTCCACGTCACTGCCGGAGTGTTCCAGGTTGGCGCTGACGCCGATGATGTCCGCGCCGGCCTGGGCGAGGGCGCGGGCCATGGCGTGGCCGATGCCGCGTCGGGCGCCGGTGACGACGGCGAGTTTCCCGGTGAGGTCGAAGGCGTTCATGCGGTGGCTCCGTTGGTGTGCTCGGTGCAGTCGACGAGGATCTTCATGACGTCGCCGCCCGCTTCGAGAGCTTCGAAGGCGGCGGGTGCCTCGGTGAGCGGGACGACCTTGCTGATCAGCCGCTCGGCGGGGATGGTGCCGTCGGCGACGAGCGTCACGGCCTTCTCGAAGTCGGTGCGGTCGTACAACCGGGCGCCGATAAGGGTGAGTTCGCGCCAGAAGAAGCGGTGGAGGTTGATCTCGCGGGGCCGGGGGTGAATGGCGACGAGGCACAGCCGGCCGCGCACGCCCAGCACATCGACGGCGGTGTCCACTCCGCCTGCCGCACCGGACACCTCGAAGGCGACGTCCGCGCCCGCGTCCCCGGTCCACTCACCTACCAGCTCGGGCACGTCGACGGCGGCGGGGTCCCAGGTGGTCAGCCCCAACTCCTCGGCGACGGCGCGCCGGTGGGGGCTGAGTTCCACCACCCGCACGTCGGCTCCAGCATTGCGTGCGACGAGGGCGATGAGGATGCCGACGGGTCCGCCGCCGACCACGACAACCTTGTCGCCGTCGGTGACCTGGGCGCGGCCGACGTCGTGGACGGCGACGGCGGTGGGTTCTACGAGGGCCGCCCGGTCGAGGGGGAGGGTGTCGGGGAGACGGATGAGGGTGGTGGCGGGGACGGTCCAGCGTTGTTGCATGGCGCCGGGGGAGTCGATGCCGATGAAGTCGAGGTGCTGGCAGATGTGTTGGTGGCCGGCACGGCAGGCGGGGCAGGTGTTGTCCCAGCGCAGGGGCATCACGGTGACCGCGTCACCGGGCGCCCAGCCCTCCACCTCTGCTCCGACGCGCACGACGCGGCCGGACATCTCGTGTCCGATGACGGCGGGCGCGTGGACGCGTGCGTCCATGTCACCGTGGAAGATGTGCAGGTCGGTGCCGCAGATCCCGACGTAGGCGGGGGCCAGTTCCACCTCGCCCGGACCGGGGACGGGAGTCCCGGTGGGAGCGGTGTCCAGGGTGCGGGCGGCGGTGTAGCGGACGGCGAGGGTCATCGTGTGCTCAGGGTCCCTTCTGCGCGGACGCCGATGGTCAGCAGCAGGTTCGCGTAGGTACGGATGTCGGCGGTGACGATCGCCAGTGCCAGGTCTGGGGAGCGGGCGGCGTCGTAGAACTCGAAGCGGCCGAGTGTCCCGACCGGGACGGGTGCCAGTCGGGCGCGGTACTCGGCGATGGCCGGCGGCTCCGGCTCGCCCTCGGGTGGCACCATCACGTGGGCCGACTCGACAGGCAGGGCGGTCAACAGGACGTCGAGCACGCTGGTGACGTCCAGCAGGCCCGGTGCCAGGTTCAGATGGACGGTGCGGGCGCGTTCGCCGGTGGCCGTGCTCGCGGGGTAGTGGCCGTCGGCGAGCAGCACCCGGGCGCCATGGCCGGCTCCGGCCAGCGCTTCGAGGATTCCGGGGTGCAGCAGCTCGGTCAGGAGCACGGTGTTCTCGCCTTCTGGACGGATCTTGCGACGTGTCGGGGAGTTCGGGAGGTTGGGGTTGGGGTGAATGGGAGTCTCCCGACGGGCCCGACGGCGTCTACGGCATTGGTGCTCGGGGGAGGCGAGACGGCAGAAGCCGGCCGCGGTGACGGAGAGCATCGCGTCGGTCTCGGCGGTGGCGCAGTCACCCGAGCCAGTTCCTCCACGGTGGCGGCCCAGCGGCAACAGCCGCCCGCGAGGGCGCGGACCGGCCGGTCGGAGGCGAACATCATCAACTCCGACCACCAGTGGCCTCGCTCCTCTCCGGCGCGGACGTGACGCGCCGGACGACAGCGGCGCTGTCCACCAGCCGCCGGGTGTCAGAGACGCGCGGCCCAGACCGGGCCGTCGGGGTACGTGTACTCCTTGAGGGACTCGGGGTGCATCTGGGCGCTGAGTCCGGGGAGGGTGGGCGCGAGGTAGTGGCCGTCGGCGATGCGCACCGGGTCGACGAAGTGTTCGTGCAGGTGGTCGACGTACTCGATGACGCGGTCCTCGGTCGTGCCGGAGACGGCGATGTAGTCGAACATGGACAGGTGCTGGACCATCTCGCACAGGCCGACTCCGCCGGCGTGCGGGCAGACGGGCACCCCGAACTTCGCGGCGAGCAGCAGGATGGCGAGGTTCTCGTTGACGCCGCCGACCCGGGCGGAGTCGATCTGGACGATGTCCACGGAGCCGGCCTGGAGGAGCTGCTTGAAGACGACCCGGTTGGCGATGTGTTCGCCGGTGGCGACCTTGATGGGGGTGAGGGCCTCGCGGACGGCGGCGTGGCCGAGGATGTCGTCGGGGGAGGTGGGCTCCTCGATCCAGTACGGGTCGTAGGGGGCCAGTTCGCGCATCCAGTCGATCGCGGGCTGGACGTCCCATCTCTGGTTGGCGTCCACGGCGATGCGGATACCGGGCCCGACGGCCTCACGGGCGGCGCGCATGCGCCGTATGTCGTCCTCCAGGGACGCGCCGACCTTCAGCTTGATCTGGGTGAAGCCGTCCGCGACCGCTTCGCGGGCCAGGCGGGCGAGCTTCTCGTCGGAGTAGCCGAGCCAGCCGGGGGTGGTGGTGTAGGCGGGGTAACCGCGGTCCAGGAGGCGGGCGATGCGTTCCGCGCGGCCGGGTTCGGCACGCTTCAGGATCTCCAGCGCCTCTTCGGGGGTGAGGGCGTCGCTGAGCCAGCGGAAGTCGACCTGGGCGACCAGTTCCTCGGGCGACATCTCGCCGAGGAAGCGCCAGACGGGCTTTCCGGCGCGCTTGGCCGCGAGGTCCCAGGCGGCGTTGACGACGGCGCCGGTCGCCATGTGGATGGCGCCCTTCTCCGGTCCGAGCCAGCGCAGTTGGGGATCGTGGACCAGGGAGCGGGAGAACGCGCCGAGGTCGGCGCACACCTCCTGCACCGACAGGCCGACGACGTGCGGGGCGAGGGCCGCGATGGCGGCGGCCTGGACGTCGTTGCCGCGGCCCGTGGTGAAGGCCAGGGCGTGGCCCTCCAGCCCGTCGCCGGCGTCGGTGCGCAGGACCACGTAGGCGGCCGAGTAGTCGGGCTCGGGGTTCATCGCGTCCGAACCGTCCAGATGCTCCGACGTCGGGAAGCGTACGTCGAGGACGTCCAGGGCGATGATGCGGGCGGATGCCGATTCGGGGGACTCAGCGGAGGACATGGCAACTCCTAGGGGGCAGGGGAGGTGGACCCTGCGACGAGAGAGGGGAGGACAGCGGGGGGTTCGGCGGCCGGGCGGACACGAGCGGCAGGCCGCTGGTTCCTGTGGAGCCCCGCGACGGCCGCCTGTTCAGTCCTGGACCTTGCCGCCCGTGATGCGCGAGATCATCAGCGCGACCAGGATGATCAGGCCGTTGAGGGCGCCGATCCACTGCGCGGGGACGCCGCCCAGGGTGAGCACGTTCTGGATCATGAAGAGCAGCAGGATGCCGCTGAAGGCCCCGAACATGGTGCCCTTGCCGCCGTTGAGGCTGATCCCGCCGATGACGGCGGCTGCGAAGACGGTGAAGATGTAGCCGTTGCCCTGTGCGGAGGCCACCGAGGCCAGCCGCCCGGAGAGCAGCAGTCCGGCGAGGGCGGCGAGGACGCTGCCGGTGACCAGGACGATCCACAGCACCCGGTCGGTACGGATACCGGCCGCCTTCGCGGCGTCGACGTTGCCGCCGATGGCGTACAGGGAGCGGCCGAAGCTGGTCCAGCCGAGAACCACGACGGCGATGGCGAACAGTGTGAGGCAGAGCCAGATGGAGGCCGGCATCCCGAACCACTGCGTCGTGCCCAGGTAGAGCATCGACTCGGGTAGCTGGAAGAAGGTCTGGCCGCCCGAGATGCCCGTCAGGATGCCGCGCAGGACGATCAGCATGCCGAGGGTGACGATGAAGCCGTTGAGGCCGAAGCGGATGATCAGCAGGGAGTTGACCACGCCGATCAGCGCGCCCACGGCGAGGGTGATCGGGATCGCCCAGGCGCCGGGCAGCAGGCCGATTCCGTGTCCTGCGCCGCCGATGGTCAGCCAGGCCGCGACGCCGGGCGCGAGGCCCATGGTCGACTCCAGGGAGAGGTCCATTTTCTTGACGATCAGGATCATCGTCTGGGCGAGGACCAGCAGCGCGATCTCGGACATCGTCTGCAGAACGTTGATCAGGTTGTCGGTCTGCAGGAAGACCGGGCTGACGATCTGTCCGACGATCGCGATCACCACGATCGCGGGGACCAGAGCGAGGTCGCGCAGTCTGGCCAGCGGTATCCGGCCGCCGAACAGCGCGGTCCGTCGGGCCCCCGGCGCGGCGGCCTTCGGCGCGGGCGTCTCGGCGAGAACGGTTTCAGGCATGAAGGTCCACTCCTTCCATCGCGGCCACGAGGTCGTGGTCGTGCCAGCCGCGGGTGATCTCTGAGGTCACTCGGCCCTGGAACATCACCAGGACCCGGTCGCACATCCGCAGGTCGTCGAGTTCGTCGGAGGCGATGAGCACTCCGGTCCCGGTCTCCGCGGTCTCCTCGACCTTGCCGAGGAGGAACTCCTTGGAGCGCACGTCGACGCCCGCGGTCGGGTTGATCAGCACCAGCAGTCGGGGGGCGTCGGCCAGGGCGCGGGCCATGACGACCTTCTGCTGATTGCCACCGGAGAGCGCCGACACGGGCAGCTCGGGACCCGGAGTCTTGATCGCCAGGTTCTCGATCATCCCCTCGGCGAGCCGGTCCCGGGTGCGGCTGCTCACGAACCCGTTCCTGCCGAGCCGGTGGGGCACGGACAGGGTGGCGTTGTCCGCGATCGACATGTCGGGGACGAAGCCCTGGTGGTGGCGGTCCTGCGGGACGAAACCGGCGCCCGCGGCGAGCGCGGCGGGGACACTCCCCGGCCGGGGCCGCTGCCCGGCGATCGCGACCCGGCCCCCGTCCGGGGCCCTGAGGCCCACGACGGTCTCGGCGATCTCCGTGCGACCGCTGCCGGCGGCTCCCGCGAGTCCGACGATCTCGCCGGCGCCGACTCGGAAGGTGACGTCCGTGTAGGTGTCGCCGCTCAGTTCGCTGACGCTCAGTGCCGCCGTCGTGCCGGAGCTCAGGCTGCTCGGCCGGTCCTCGCGCCGGTCGCCCGCCGCCTCGCCGGTCATGGCGGCGACGAGTTCGGTGCGGGGAAGCTCGGTGACCGGGGCGGTCAGGATGTGCCGGGCGTCCCGGAACACCGTCACCATGTCGCAGATCTCGTAGACCTCCTGGAGGTGGTGACTGATGAACAGGAAGGTCACGCCCTGGCTTTGCAGGTCACGGATCCGGTCGAAGAGCCGGTTGATCGCCGCGCCGTCGAGCTGGGCGGTCGGCTCGTCGAGGACGATGAACCGGGCGCCGAACGACAGTGCGCGGGCGATCTCGACGAACTGCCGCTGTTCCACGTCCAGTTCACCGGCCGGGGTCTGCGGATCCACGTCCACCGACCAGGTCGACAGCAGTTCCTGGGCCCGGCGCCGCACACCCTGCCAGGTGATGAGCCGGCCGCGGCCGTGCTCGTGCCGGTTCAGGAAGAGGTTCTCGGCGACGGTCAGCGTGGGGATGATCGTCGACTTCTGGTAGACGCAGGCCACCCGGCTGCGCCACGCGTCGCGGGCCGATGGCCGGGGGGCCGGGGCGCCGCCGAAGGTGACCGTGCCCTCGTCGGGGGTCTGAAGCCCGGTGAGCACGGACACCAGCGTCGACTTGCCGGCTCCGTTGCGGCCGACCAGCGCGTGGGTCTCGCCGGGCCTGATGGTGATCCGGGCGCCGTTGAGCGCCACCGTCGGACCGAATCGTTTGACTATGCCCGTCGCCTCGACGACGGCCGGGCCGGCCGGGGCCCGTCCGTCGTCCGCCGGGGCGGGCGCGGGGGTGACTGCTCGCTCCCCGTCGTTCATCTCAACCGCCTTGTGTTCGTTGGTCCAAGAGTCCTGGCGGTCCGTCAGCCGAGGTTGTTGCCCCAGAGGGACTTGTCGTCGCTCCTGATGCTGGGGACACCGCCGTAGGTGCCTCCGTCGGCGGTGACGAGCGGGGCGGAGAGCTGGTCCTCCAGGAGACCTTCACGGACCTGGATGATGTTGCTGTCGTGGTCCGTCCTGCCCGGCTTGAAGGTCTTCCCGTCGATCGCGGCCTTCAGGTAGTACAGGGCGTACTTGGCGTACAGGTCGGCCGGCTGGGAGACGGTGGCGTCGATCTTGCCCTCGGCGATGGACCTGAGCTCCTCGGGGATGCCGTCGTTGGAGACCACGAACACGTGCTTCTTGTCCGACGGCTCGACCAGCAGGCCCTTCTGCTTGAGAACCTGGAGGGTGCCGGCCAGGGCGAAACTGGACTGCATGTAGACGCCCTTGATGTCCGGGTTGGCGGTCAGGTCGGTCTGCAGCTTCTGTGCCGCGACGGCGCCGTCCCAGTTGGTGGCCTCGCCGAACACCTTGATGGCGGGGAAGCTCTTCTTCATGCAGTCGTTGAACGCCTCGGTGCGGTCACGGCCGTTGATGGAGTCCAGACCGCCCTGGAGCATGACGACCTTGCCCTTGCCGCCGAGCTTGGTGCCCAGGTACTGGCACGCCTTCTCGCCGTACGCCCGGTTGTCGGCGCGCACCACCATGAAGACCTTGCCGCTGTCGGGGCGGGTGTCGACGGTGACGACGGGGATCTTCTTCGCCTCCAGCTGAGCCAGCGTCGGCGCGATGGCCGCGGTGTCCTGGGGGGCCATCGCGACACCCTTGACGCCCTGGCTGATGAACGTCTGCGCGTTGGCCGTCAGCTTGGCGACATCGTTCTGCGAGTTGGTGGTCTTGAGTGAGAGGCCGAGCTCCTTCGCGTACTCCGGCGTGTACTTGATGTACGAGTTCCAGAAGTCGGTGTCGGAACGCGGGTAGTCCACGCCGACCAGCGGTGTGCCGCTCGACGACGCCGAAGTGCCGGAGCCGCTGCCACAGGCGCTGAGAAGCGTCAGGGCGGACAGGGCGGCGGCGGTGGAGCAGAGAGCGTTTCTGAGTCTCATCGGTACTTCCTCGCGCTGGTCCCGAAGCGGGAGATTTTCCACATAGGCGACAGCTGGGTGTCGCCGTCTCGGAGAGATGGGATGTTTATAGGATGCGCGGCGAGGTCCTGTCTAGTCCTTGACGTGATTTTCCCGAAACATGCAGGTTGATTGTGGGATAAGGGGCCGCAGTGAGCGTTGCGGTGGCAAGTTTCATCCCATCAATCGATTGCTTCGCTGGTCGTCAGGTGCTCGACTCCGCTCGGCTGTAGTTGGAAGACATGCCATGTCTGATCGACAGGAAACCAACACAAAAGGGAATGAAAGGCATATAACGCCTGGTCAAGAGCTCCTACTCATCCCTGCACGCCCGTTGACATCCCGGGGACACATGCTCGATCTTCATGCGTAACAAGTGGCGACCCGGACACCGTGAGTGGCGGCGGCCTCCCGTGCCCTTTCGCCCTCCTCTGTCACCTTCCGCATCGAGGATGTCTTCATGTCGAGTTCGATCAACAGGCGCCAGTTCCTGGCCAGTGCCACCTTCGTGGCCGCGACGGCCGTCGCCGGAGGCATCTTCGGTGCCGGCGGCGCGCAGGCGGCACCCAGCACGTACACACCGGACTGGAACTCGGTCGACCAGCACCCGCCCGCCCCGGAGTGGTTCCAGGACGCCAAGTTCGGCATCTACTTCCACTGGGGTGTCTTCAGCGTTCCCGCGTACGACAACGAGTGGTACCCGCGCAACATGTACTCGGGCGGCAGCAACGCCAACAAGCACCACATCGCGACCTACGGCCAGCCCTCCACCTGGCCGTACCACAACTTCATCAACGGCGCGAAGGACCTGGCCGGCAACACCGTGCAGTTCGCACCGAAGCTGAAGTCGGCGGGCGGCAACTTCGACCCCGACGAGTGGGTGCAGCTGTTCGTCGACGCGGGCGCGAAGTTCGCCGGGCCGGTCGCCGAGCACCACGACGGCTTCTCGATGTGGGACAGCCAGGTCAACGAGTGGAACTCGGTCGCCAAGGGGCCGAAGCTGGACCTGCTCAGCCTGTTCACCACGGCCATCCGGGCCAAGGGGCTCAAGCTGCTGGTCGCCATGCACCACGCGTACCACTACAACGGCTTCTACGAGTTCGCGCCCGCGCAGACCGACCCCAGCCTGAAGAAGCTCTACGGGCAGCTCGGCGCGGCGGCGGAGAACAAGCTCTGGTACGACAAGCTCAAGGAGGTCATCGACCGGGCCAAGCCCGACATCCTCTGGCAGGACTTCAAGCTGGACGCCGTCGACGAGACGCAGCGGCTGAACTTCCTGTCGTACTACTACAACCAGGCCAACAGCTGGGGCCGTGAGGTCGTCGCCACGTACAAGGACGGCATGAACGGCAAGGGCGAGGTCTTCGACTACGAGCGGGGCGGGCCGGGCGACCTCACGACCCCCTACTGGCTGACCGACGACAGCATCTCCAGCTCCAGTTGGTGCTACACACAGGGCATCGGCTACTACAGCACCAAGCAGATGCTGCACTCCTTCCTCGACCGGGTCAGCAAGAACGGCAACGTGCTGCTGAACATCGCGCCGATGGCCGACGGCACCATCCCCCAGGCGCAGAGGGACATCCTGCTCGGCATCGGCGACTACCTGAAGCGCTTCGGGGAGTCCGTGTACTCGACCCGCGCCTGGAGCGTGTACGGCGAAGGCCCGACGAAGATGGGCGGCGGGGCCTTCACCAACCCGACCGCCGGCACGGCACAGGACATCCGGTTCACCCGCAACAAGGCGAACACCGTCCTGTACGCCACCGTCCTTGGCTGGCCCGGCAGTTCACTGACGATCAAGACGCTCGGCTCGGGCCAGATCAACCTCTCGTCGCTGACGTCGGTGAAACTGCTCGACTCGACGGCCGGCAGCTACATCAGTCTGCCGGCGCCTGTACAGACCTCCTCCGGGCTGACGGTTTCCCTGCCGTCCTCGGCGCCGTACAGCGCCAACGCCTACGTCCTGAAGCTCAGCTTCTCCGGCGGGATCCCCAGCCTGCGGCCGCTGACCGGAGCCGTCGCCTTCAAGGACGTCAACTACACCGATCCCGGTACCGTCCTCGCTGTCGGCGACTACACCGCGGCCCAGCTGCAGCAGGCCGGACTGGGCACGCTCAGCCTCTCCTCGCTGTGGCTGGCCCCCGGCTACAGGCTCGTCGGCTACTCCGGCGACAACTTCACCGGCACCTCGTGGACCTTCACCGCGGACAACCCCGACCTCAGGGTCACCGGAAACAACGACCAAGTCACCTCACTGAGAGTCCAGTTCAACCCGTCGACGTACTTCCGGATCACCAATGTCACCGACGGCCTCGCGCTGGACAGCGGCGGCGGTGTCGCCTCCGGGTCCAACCTCAAGCAGTGGACGTGGGACGGCAGTTCCAACCTGCAGTGGCAGGCGGTGGACGTCGGCAACGGCTACTACAGGCTGGTCAACCGCGCCAACGGCATGGTCGCTGACGGCTGGGGCGCCACGGCCGACGGCTCCGTCGCCCAGCAGGCGGCGTGGAACGGCGGAAACAACCAGCAGTGGACGATCACCCACCGGGGCGCCGGCCACTACTCGATAGCAAACCGCACCAGCGGCCTGGTCCTCGACGGAGGCGGCAACGTCGCCTCCGGCTCCGTCACCAAGCAGTGGACGTACGACGGCAGCAACAACCTGCTGTGGACCTTCACGGCGCTCTGATCCGCCAGGTCTGCTCGCAGTGTGACTCCGGGGTCGGGGGACCGGACTGGCCAGGTGGGGCCGGGAAGCGGCGGCTTTCCGGCCCCCGCGTCCGTCGTACGGTTGTCCGCCTGTGTGGTCGACTCCGGTCTGTGGCGAGGTCAGCGGGGAGATCCGGTCGGTCGGGCCCGGAGAAGCCTGCGCGGATGAGTTCGCAGACCTCCGTGAAGGCCCGGGTCTGTTCCGGTGTGAGGCGGTCGGAAACCGTGGGTGCGGACGGTGGCGACGTGGCCGGGCGCGAGCCGGCCACCGTCGGCCTGCTGGTTCCGGCGGCGACCGCCCCCAGGGCCGACGCCTCCCCGTCTCCGCGCCCCGTATCGCGTCGCACTTCGCTCTCTCCGCCTCGCGGCAGCCCGAGAACATCACGGTCGATCATGCCGACACCGCGTACGTCGCCTTCGCCCGGCAGATCGCCGTCGTCACGCCCGGCGGACACACCTGGCAGGCCTCCACCCGGGCAGCGGGTCAGCGCCGGGTGCCCGCGCCGGTGTTCAGTGTGCGGCCCAGCGAGTGGGCCTCGCGCAGGAGGAGCGCGCCGAGTTCAGGTCTGCGCTCGGCGCGGAACCTGTTCTCCACCCCCGTCACGGTCAGCGCCCCCGAGGGCTGACCCGCCTGGTCGAACACGGCCGCCGCCATCCCCCAACTGCCTTCCACGACGAGTCCGGGGTTCACCGCGTAGCCGTCGACGCGGGTCTGGGCGATCCGCTCACGCAGCACGTGCGGCGCGTGTGCCGGACCCCACCGGCCCACCAGGTCCTCGCGTGCCAGATAGGCGTCGATCTCGCCGTCGTCGAGGAACGACAGCACCGCCAGGCCCGCCGACACGACACCGAGGGGGAAGCGCGCACCCTCGTACAGCACGAATGAGCGGATCGGGAAGTCGCCGTCCTCACGCAGCAGGCACACCGTCTCTTCCCCTCGCCTCGCTGAGAAGAACGCGCTCTCGCCCGTCGATGCCGCGAGCCGGTGCACGCTTTCACGTGCCTGGCGGGTGATGTCGTAGCGAATGCCGGCCACTCCGCCGAGCAGATACAGCTCGGGGCCCAGGAACCAACGCCCGCTGCGGCGGTCGCGGTCGACGAACCCCTCATCGGCCAGGGAGACGAGCAGCCGGTGGACGGTCGGTCTCGGCAGGCCTGTCGCTCTCGCCAGGTCGGCGGTGGTCGCACCCGTCTCGTTGACGGCGGACAGTGCGCGCAGGAGGGTGCCCATCCTGCCGACGAGATGAGCTGCCGGGGTCGCGTCCATGCCCTCATCTTACGTTCACTCAGTGGACGCATGGTTCCGCTCTCGCTCACCCGTCAACCGGTTGCTCAGGGAAGAGGCCTGTTCTCTTGCCTGTTGGCGGTGCAGTGAAGTTGACTCCGGTGCTCGGACAGTGAACGCCCTGACGGGGAAGTGGACGAGTTGATCAAGCTGCGCGCGACCGCGGACGATGCCTTGGCCGACGTACTGGCCGACGGGATGACGATCGCCGTCGGCGGATTCGGTCTGTGTGGTGTTCCGTACGACCTCATCGAGGTCGTACGGAACAGCGGAGTCACGGGGCTGACGGTCGTGTCGAACAACATGGGGGTCGACGGCAAGGGTCTCGGCCTGCTGCTGGAGAACCAGCAGGTGGCCAAGGTGATCGCGTCCTACGTGGGCGAGAACAAGCTGTTCGCCCGCCAGTACCTGGACGGGACTCTCGACGTGGAGTTCGCCCCCCAGGGCACGCTCGCCGAACGCATGCGCGCCGGCGGAGCCGGCATCCCTGCGTTCTACACGAGGGCCGGGGTGGGCACGCCCGTCGCCGAAGGCAAGCCGCACGCCGAGTTCGACGGGCACACGCACATCCAGGAGCGTGCGATCGTCGCCGACCTCGCACTCGTCCACGCCCACACCGCCGACCGGGCGGGCAATCTGACCTACCGGGCCGCCGCACGCAACTTCAACCCGCTCGCGGCGACGTGCGGCCGGGTGACCGTGGCCGAGGCCGAGTACCTGGCCGAGGAGTTCACCGATCCCGAACGCGTCACCACCCCTGGCATCCACGTGAGCCGTCTGGTGGTCGCACGCGAACGGTCCAAGGAAATCGAGCAGCGTACGGTCCGCCCCCGCGTGACCGTCGAAGTGTAGGAGTGGACGAGACGTGCCCAGGACACGCGACGAGATGGCCGCGCTCGCGGCCGCCGAACTCAGTGACGGCGACTATGTGAATCTCGGCATCGGCATCCCGACCCTCGTGGCCAACCACGTCCCCGAGGGCGTCCAGGTGACCTTGCAGAGTGAGAACGGCATCCTCGGCCTCGGCCCGTTCCCCTGGGAGGGGGAGGAGGACGCGGACGTCATCAACGCGGGCAAGCAGACCGTCACCGTCCTCCCCGGTGCGAGCTACTTCGACTCCGCGACGTCCTTCGGCATGATCCGCGGCGGCCACATCGACATCGCGATCCTGGGTGCCCTGCAGGTGAGTGCGAGGGGCGACCTCGCCAACTGGACCATCCCGGGTGCCCTGGTGAAGGGCATGGGCGGAGCCATGGACCTCGTGGTCGGCGCCCGACGCATCGTGGTGCTCACCGACCACGTGGCCAAGGACGGAAGCCCGAAGATCGTCGACGACTGCACGTTGCCGCTGACCGCCGCCGGGGTGGTCGACCGCGTCATCACGGACCTCGCCACCATCGACGTGACGCGACACGGCCTGTGGTTGAGGGCACTCGCACCGGGCGTCACCGAGGAAGAGGTCCGCGCCAAGACGGGTGCCGCACTGCGACTGGCCATGGAGGAACCCGCGGGGCAGCGCCGGGCGAACGGTCCAGGCTCCGGTCAGGAGAGAAAACCGCCGGCGGGGTGAGCGCCACGGTCCGTCCGACGAGGTGGTGTCAGAATGACGGCTCCACTGGGCGAGGGGCTGGGGAAAGGCGACCGTGCCGGACAAGCGATCAGAAACACCTCCGACGCCGGACCGGGACGGGCGGAGCGGTCGCGGTGACGGACCGGCGGCGGTGACCATCGCCTACATCGCCGAGACCGCGGGCGTCTCGGTGCCCACGGTGTCGAAGGTGCTCAACGGCCGCACCGGTGTGTCCGACGAGACCCGGGCCCGTATCGAGGAACTGATCCACCGGTACGGCTACCGCAAGCCGCCGAAGAACCGCAGCAACCTGGTGGAGTTGGTGTTCCGCGAGCTGGAGAACATGTGGGCCGTGGAGATCATCCGCGGTGTGGAACGTGCGGCGCGCAGGAACAAGGTCGGTGTGCTGGTGTCGGAGTTCGGCCTCCAGGACAACCCGACCAGGACCATCGACGACACGCTGGGGCGGCGTCCGCAGTGCGTGCTGTCGGTGGCGCAGCTGTCGGAGCCGGAGCGCGAGCAACTGAAGGCCAAGGGCATCCCGTTCGTCGTCTTCGACCCGAACGAGGAACTCCCCGACGGCGTACCGTTCGTCGGCGCCACCAACTGGAGGGGCGGCCAGGCCGCGACCCGGCACCTGATCGGCCTGGGACACCGGCGCATCGCCATGATCACCGGCCCCGACCATCCCTTCTGCCTCGCTCGCCACGCCGGCTACTCCTCCGCTCTCGGCGAGGCCGGGCTGCCGGTGGATCCGGACCTGGTGGTCAAGACCCTCCTCACCCGAGAGGACGGCTGTACGGCGGCACACGATCTGCTCTCCCGGCCCGACCGTCCCACCGCTGTCTTCACCGCCAACGACATGCAGGCGCTCGGCGTCTACCAGGCCGCGCGCAAGCTCGGGCTGAGGATCCCCGACGACCTGAGCGTGGTCGGCTTCGACGACGTACCGGCCGTGGCCTGGGCGGACCCGCCGCTGACCACGGTCCACCAGCCCCTGTTGGAGATGGCGGTGGCCGCCACCGAACTGGCGCTCGCGCTGGGCCGCGGTGAGGACGTGCCCCAGGTGGGGCTGGAGATCGCCACCACCCTCACCGTCCGGGAGAGCACGGCCCCACCCAAGAGCTGAGCGGGCCGGGGGCAGGCCAGAACGGGGCGTCCGCGGAAGAGGACCCGGACATCGTTCAGGGGGCGAGTGGCTGGTAGTCGAACCAGTCGAAGTGGACGGTGCCGGCTGCGGCGTACATGCCGATGACTCGTCCGGTGAAGCCGCCGGCGACTTCGGTGGTCAGGTAGCGGCCGTCGAGGGTGGCGAGTGCGGTGAAGGTGTCGTCCGGTTCCTCGATGCCGAAGGTGAGGAGGTCGGGGCCGGTGCGGGGGCCGCTGGGAGGGGTGTCGGAGACGTCGAGGCGGAGGATCACCGGCCCGGCGGGTACGGAGCGGGATGCCACGGTGGTGCGCAGGGGTCCGACACGGATGAGGAGGCGTACTTCGCCTTCGGACACCTCGATCTCGTAGTGGTGCTCTTCGTCCAGGCGGACGGCGAGCCCGCCGCGTCCTTCGGCCGGGTCGACGCGGGTGCGGGCCTGGCAGGTGAGGTGTTGCTGGCGGCGGCCGACGAACACGACGTCGGTCTCGTCCAGGGAGTCGCCCCGGGCGTGCAGGGTGAGCCAGTTGGGCCGTTCCTTGGTGGTGCAGTGTTCTGCGGGTCGGTCGCGGACGGAGATCCACCGCGGGTGGAGTTCGCTGAGTTCGAAGTCGTCGCGGACCTCGTCGGTGGGTCCGGGGGCGAGTGGCCAGGCGGGGGCGGGCAGTTCGGACGGGACCTCGCCGATGACGGGCCAGTCGTCCACCCATTCGACGGGGGTCAGGTAGGTTTCGCGGCCCAGTGCGTGCCAGCCGGGGGTTCCGCCGCGTGGGCGGACGCCGAGGACCACCATCCACCAGGAGTCGTCGGGTCCCTGGACGAGGTCTGCGTGACCGGTGTTCTGGATGGGGTGGTCGGTGCTGCGGTGGGTGAGGATCGGGTTGTGCGGGCATGGCTCGAAGGGGCCTGTGGGTGTGTGGCTGCGGGCGATGGACACGCTGTGACCGCGTTCGGTGCCGCCTTCGGCGATGAGCAGGTACCAGTAGTCGCCGATGCGGTAGAGGTGCGGTGCTTCGGGGGCCTTCGCGCCGGGGGCGCCGGACCAGACTTTCCGCGGTGGACCGAAGGTCTCTCCGGTGTGCGGGTCGATGCGCACCTGTGAGACTCCGGCGATGGTGCACCAGCAGGTGCCGTCCCGGTCCCAGGCGAGGTCCGGGTCGATGCCGGGGACGTCGGGCAGGCGGACCGGGTCGGACCAGGGTCCGGCGGGGTCGGTGGCGGTGAACAGCATGTTGCCGCCGCCCTGGGTCACGTTGGTGACGATCAGCCAGAAGCGGCCGTCGTGATGGCGCAGGGTGGGGGCGTAGATGCCCCCGGAGGACGGGGTGTCGGTGGTGAGCCGGAGCTGGCTCGGGCGGTCGAGGGCGTTGCCGATCCGCGTCCAGTGGAACAGGTCGCGGCTGTGGAAGACGGGGATGCCGGGGAAGTACTCGAAGCTGGAGCACACGAGGTAGTAGTCGTCGCCCACGCGGCAGATGCTGGGGTCGGGGTGGAAGCCGGGGATCACGGGATTGGGGAAGGTGCCGGCCGCCTGCTGCTTGTCTGACACTCGGTCAAGTCCCTTCGCGAAATGGTGAGTCGGTGGGTTCAGGGGGTGAACGGCGCCGGGTGGGTGAGGCGGAGCAGTACTGCGGACGGCGCCGAGGGCAGTGTGACGGTGAGGTCGGCGGTGTCCGGGTTCCAGGAGGTGACGGCCTGGCTCGCCGCGGGGTAGAGCACGTCGAGGCAGGCCGCCGAGCCTTGGACATGGGGCAGGGGGAGAGTCGCGGTGGCCTCCGTGCCGGGGCGCCGCCAGACGGTGAGGTAGGTGGTGTCCGGGGTGTGGAGGGCCAGGGCGAGCCAGGGGTCGTCCCAGGCCGGCAGGCCCAGCGGCCACACGGGGACGGCCTGGGCCAGGTCGGCGCGGACGGCCTTGTACGCGGTGACGGCCTCGTGCACCAGGGCGCGGGACTCGGGCGGCAGATCCGGGAGCAGGCCGGACAGGTGGATGCGGCCGAGGAGGGCGTTGGCCATGGTGAAGGCCACCTCGTCCTGCGAGTGCTCAGGGAGCGGGTAGGCCCAGACGGCGCCCTGTTCGGGGGTGACGGCGGTCGGTGCGGAGGCCGCGATGGGGGCGTAGAGCTGGAGGTTCTGCTGGTCGCTGGTGGACTGCAGTTGCAGCCGGGACAACAGCGCGTAGTCCCAGCGCATGCCCCCGGAGGAGCAGTTCTCGATCACCAGATGCGGGTAGCGGTCCAGGACGCTGTCGAGCCAGTCCAGTTGGGCGCGGTTGTGCCCGAGCAGTCCGGCGCCCGGGGTCTCTCCGGGGTGGGCGCTGGTGCCGGAGCCGGGGTCGATGTTGTGGTCGAGTTTGAGGTAGCCGACGCCCCACTCGCCGACCAGACGGTCCACGACCTGGTCCAGGTGGGCGCGGGCGGCGGGGTGGCGCAGGTCGAGGTGGTGGCGGCCGGTCTCGGTGACGCGGATGCCGTCGCGGCGGAAGAACGCCTCGTCCGGCAGGGACCTGGCCATGGGGCTGCGGACGCCGATCACCTCCGGCTCCAGCCACAGGCCGGGCACCATGCCGCGCTCGCGGATACGGTCCAGCACCTCGTGGATGCCGCGTTCGCCGGGGAAGCGGGAGGCGGCCGGTTCCCAGGCGCCGACGCTGTCCCACCAGCCGCCGTCCTCGCCGTCGTACCAGCCTGCGTCGATGACGAAGTACTCCGCGCCCGCCTCGGCCGCCGCGTCGACCAGCGGCAGCAGTTTCTCCGTGGAGGGGTCGCCCATCAGACAGTTCATGTAGTCGTTGAAGATCACGGGCAGCCGCTGATGGTCGGGGTGCGGGCGGCGCAGGGCGCGGCGGTAGCGGGTGAGGGCGGCGAACGCTTCATCGGGACCGCCCGCGTCGGTGAAGGCGAGGGCGACGGGCACGGTGCGGAACTCCGCGCCCGGCTCCAGGGGATGCCGCCAGCCGTGGTGCGTGTCGTTCGGGCCGAACAGTGCCAGGTAGGCCAGCGTGTCGCGTTCTCCGCACTCCCAGTGCCAGCCGCCGCCGTTGTGCTCGATCTGCCACAGCCAGGTGCGGCCCGAGTGACGGTCGGTCAGCCCGCCCATGGGCAGCCTGCCGCAGCTGGACCACACGCCACGGCCGGTCTGTGTGAACTCCCCCTTGCCGTTGTCGTAGACCACGCGGTCGGCGAGGACCGGCGAGGTCACCCGCATCGGGCCGCGCTGCCAACGGCACTCGGCGACCCAGTCGTTCTCGGCCCACAACAGGTCCGCGGCGTCGATGGCCCGCGGGCCGTCCGCCAGGCAGCCCACCACGAGGGAGGAGACCGACTCCAGGTGCAGGGTGGTGTCACCGCCGTTGCGCAGGAGTACCTCGGCGCGCAGTACGGGCACGCCGTCCGGCGAGCGGTAGGTCACCTCCGCGAGGAGTCCGGTCTCGGGGTCGTGGAGTTCGACGGCGAGTACGTGCCAGTCGCCGTCGCGGGTCTCCTGGTGCGTGCGGTACCGCAGCCGTCCGCCGAGAGACGTGTCGATGAGCCGCCCGCCCGACCAGGCGCGACCGTGACCGGCGGCCATGACCTCCACCAACGGCAGCGGAGGCCACGAGCGCTTTTCGGGCGGCGCCTCGCCGGGGACGCCGGCCCGGGTGAGACGGGCTACGCCGATCTCGACCTCCAGAGCCTGGTGGCCCCACCGGAGGAGCCGCGGTGCACCGGTCATGGTTGTCCTTCTGACTCGTCGGTCATGGCTGCCCTTCTCCCCAGAGGTGTCGAAGCGCTTCACCTGGCGGCGACGTTAATGACATGTTTCTCACGAAACAAGAGGGCTCAAGCCGAGAAACTTCCTCGTCCTCCCATCATTGACAGCCTGCGGGGAGGGATGGCAGCGTCGAAGCGCTTCAACATTCCGCCTGCTTAGGGGTTCACCTCGTGGATTCTCCGCACCTGTCCACCGCCCACCGCCTGCCGTTCCGTGACCCGGAGCTGCCGGTCGACAAGCGGGTCGACGACCTGCTCGGGCGGCTCACACTCGACGAGCGGATCGCGCTGCTGCACCAGTACGCGCCGGCCGTCGACCGTGTGGGCGTCGACGCGTTCCGTACGGGTACGGAGGCGCTGCACGGGGTGTCCTGGCTCGGCGAGGCGACGGTGTTTCCGCAGGCGGTCGGGTTGGGCGCGACCTGGGACGAGGACCTGGTGCGCGAGGTGGCCGAGGCGGTCTCGGTCGAGCTGCGTGCCTTCCACCGCCACCGTCCCACGGCGAACGGCATCGGCGTCAACAGCCTGCAGGCGTGGGCACCGGTGGTGAACCTGCTGCGTGACCCGCGCTGGGGCCGCAACGAGGAGGGCTACTCCGAGGACCCGGTCCACACCGCACGGCTCGGCACGGCCTACTGCCAGGGGCTGGCCGGCGACCATCCGACGTATCTGCGCGCGGCCGGCGTGCTCAAGCACTTCCTCGCCTACAACAACGAGGACGACCGCTGCGTCACCTCCTCCGGGCTGCGCCCCCGCGTCCTGCGCGAGTACGACCTGGCCGCCTTCCGCCCGGTGATCGCCTCGGGTGCGGCGACGGGCGCGATGGCCGCGTACAACCTGGTCAACGGCCGCCCCTGTCACGTCAGTCCGCTCCTGGAGGAACTGCGCGGCTGGGCCGTGCCGACCGGGCACGAGCTGTTCGTCGTCAGTGACGCCGAGGCACCCTCCAACCTTGTCGAACAGGAGCACTACTTCGACGACCACGCCCAGGGGCACGGCGCGGCGCTGAAAGCCGGGATCGACAGCTTCACCGACCAGAACGAGGACAGCGGGATCACGGTAGGGCGGTTGTGTGAAGCCCTGGAGCGCGGCCTGATCGACGAGGCGGACATCGACCGCGCGGTACGACGCCAGCTGCGACTCCGCTTCCGGCTCGGCGAGTTCGACGCCGGCCTCGACCCGTACGCCGGTATCGGCCCGGAGGTGATCGACAGCCCCGAACACCGCGCGCTGGCCCTGCGCGCCGCGACCGAGTCGGTGGTGCTGCTCAAGAACGACGGCCTGCTGCCGCTCCGGGCGGACCGCGCACCGCGCGTCGCTGTCATCGGCCCGCTCGCCGACGCCGTGTACGAGGACTGGTACAGCGGCACCCTGCCCTACCGGGTCGGCATCGCGTCCGGGCTGCGCGCGATGGCTCCCGACGTCGTCACCGTGGAGGGCCTCGACCGGATCGCCCTGCGCTCGCGCACCACGGGCGAACCGCTCGGCGGGACCGCGTACGACGTGTCGGAGTGGGGCGACGGGGTGCTGACCCTTCGCGACGCCGCCACCGGCCGCTACCTCACCCGCAGGGACGACGACTCGCTCGCCGCCGACCACGAGGTGATCAAGACCTGGTTCATCGACGAGAGTTTCCTGCTGGAGCCCGATCCCCTCGGTGACGCCGACACCGTGCTCCTGCGCAACGTCCGCACCGGCCGCTACGCGGTCGTCGACCCCGCCGACGGCAGGGCCACCGTCATCGCCGACACCCCGCAGGAAGCCGAACGCTGGCAGCGTGAACTGCTGCGGGACGGCCACGCCGAGGCCCGCAGCGCCGCCGCGGCGGCGGATGTCGCCGTCGTCGTCCTCGGCAACCACCCGCTCATCAACGGCCGCGAGACCGAGGACCGTACGGGCATCGCCCTGCCCGCCACCCAGGAGGCACTGCTGCGCGAGGTCGCCGCGGTCCGGCCGGAGACCGCGCTGGTGGTCATGAGCAGCTACCCGTACGCCCTCGACTGGGCGGAGAAGCACCTGCCCGCCGTGGTGTGGACCTCCCACGGCGGGCAGGAGACAGGGCGGGCACTGGCCGCCGTACTGCTCGGCGAGGCCGACCCGGCGGGGCGGCTGCCCCAGACCTGGTACCGCGGCGACGACGAACTCCCGCCCCGGCTCGACTACGACGTCATCAAGGCCGGCTGGACCTACCAGTACCACCGCGAAGCACCCCTGTACGCCTTCGGCCACGGTCTCTCCTACACCGACTTCACCTACGGCGACCTGCGGCTGTCCACGCCCACGACGGGACAGGACGGCGAACTGGACGTCACGGTGACGCTGTCCAACACCGGGACACGGTCCGGCAGCGAGGTGGTCCAGCTCTACGTCCGTGCCGTGGACGCCCGTTACGAGGCGCCCCGGCTGAAGCTCGCCGGTTTCCGCAAGGTGCGCCTGGAGGCGGGGGAGCGCCGGGAGGTGGCCTTCCGGCTCCAGGCCGAGCAGCTCGCCCACTGGGACGTGGCCACCGGAGCCTTCACCGTGGACCCCGGCGCCCACGAGGTCCTCGTCGCCCGCTCCGCCCGACACGTCGTCCTTGCCGCGCCGTTGACGGTGACCGGGCCGGCGCCCGAACCCCGCCGGGTCGTCGACCGGCGCACGGAGGCCGCCGACTTCGACGACTACACGGACGTCACCCTTGTCGACGCCACCCGTAGTGCCGGAGACGCGGTCACCCCCGCCGACCCCGCCCGCCCCGCCACCGTGCTGTTCCGCTCGGTCGACCTGTCCGGCGCCGTCCGCTTCGAGGCGGAGGTCGCGCGCGAGGACACCGGGCCGGGCGAGGCACGCCTCGAGGTCCGGGCCGGTGACCGGCTCCTGGCGGAGATCGCCGTACCGGTCACGGGCAGCCGCTACACGTGGACCGGCGTGAGCGCCGACGTGGGACCCGTCGAAGACGCCGTCCACGACCTGAGGCTGACCCTGCACGGAGCCTTCCGCCTCGCCTCCTACCGGTTCGACTCACGCGGCGAGGAGGCAACCGCATGAGCCGCCCCGACTTCCCGCTGCTGCCCCCGGGGTTCCGCTTCGGTGCCGCCACCGCCGCCTACCAGATCGAGGGCGCCCACGCCGAGGACGGCCGCGGCCCCTCCATCTGGGACACCTTCAGCCACACCCCTGGCCGCACCCTCGGCGGCGCCACCGGCGACACGGCCGCCGACCACTACCACCGCTACCGCGAGGACATCGCACTGCTGCGCGACCTCGGTGTCGACAGCTACCGCTTCTCGATCTCCTGGCCGCGCGTACTGCCCGAGGGCACCGGCCGGGCCAACGCCAAGGGCCTGGACTTCTACGACCGTCTGATCGACGAACTACTCGCCGCCGGCATCGCCCCCGCCGTCACCCTCTACCACTGGGACCTGCCCCAGGCGTTGGAGGACCATGGCGGCTGGCGGGTCCGGGACACCGCGGCGGCCTTCGCGGACTACGCGGCGCTCGCCGCCGAGCGTTACGGCGACCGGGTGCGGCGCTGGATCACCCTCAACGAGCCTTACTGCACGGCCTTCGTCGGGCACGCCGAGGGCCGGCACGCACCCGGCACCCGGGAGGGCCGCGGCGCCCTGGCCGCCGCCCATCACCTGCTCGTCGCCCATGGACTCGCCGTACGCGCCCTGCGCGCGGCAGGTGCCGAGGAGGTCGGCATCACCCTCAACCTGGACCGTGTCCACGCGGCCTCGGACCACCCCGACGACCTGGCGGCCCTCCGCCGCGCGGAGACCCTGCACAACGACATCTGGGCCGAACCGCTGTTCGCCGGGCGCTATCCCGAGCACGAGGCCGAGACCTGGGCCGGGCTCGCCGACGGCCCCTGGCGCAGGCCCGACGACCTGACCGTGATCGGCACGCCGCTCGACTTCGTCGGCCTGAACTACTACCGGCCGATCTGCGTGACCGCCGCACCCCACCGGGCTGCCGATCCCGAACAGCGCACCGCGGTCGACATCGGCGTGGCCGAGACGGACCCGTACGGCACCCGGCACACCACCATGGGCTGGCCGGTCGTACCTTCGGCGTTCACCGAACTGCTCCGCCGACTCCACGACCGCTACCCACGGTTGCCCCCGATCTGGATCACCGAGAACGGATCCGCCGAGGCCGACACCTTGACACCCGACGGCCAGGTCCACGACGACGACCGGACCCGCTACCTCGCCGACCACCTCCAGGCGGTCGCCGACGCGATCGCCGCCGGCGTGGACGTACGCGGCCACTACGTCTGGTCGCTGCTGGACAACTTCGAGTGGGCGCGCGGCTACGACCAGCGGTTCGGCCTGGTCCGCGTCGACTACGACACCCAGACCCGCACTCCCAAGGACAGCTACCGCTGGTTCCGGGACCTGATCACCGGGCACCGCGCCCGCACGAAGGACGCGAGATGAAGTTCACGGACGGCTACTGGCTGATGCGCCCGGGTGTCACCGCGCGCTTCGCCACCGAGGTCACGGACGTCCGTGCCGACGAGCACCGGATGACCCTCTTCGCCCCCGTCAAGCACGTCACCCGCCGCGGGGGCACCCTCAACAGCCCCCTGCTGACCGTGGAGTGCTGGTCCCCGGCCGAAGGCGTGATCGGGGTGCGCACCACCCACCACGCCGGATCCGGGCGCCCGGCACCGGAGTTCGCACTTCCCGGTACCGAGGAGGGCGCGGGGAAGGTCCACCGGGACGGCTCCCTGCTCGAACTCACCTCCGGCGAGCTGACCCTGCGCGTGAACACCTCCGGACCATGGCGACTGGAGTTCACGGCCGGCGGCAGGGTGCTGACCTCGGCGGGCGAGCGGGGCAGCGGATTCGTCACCGACGCCGACGGACGCCACCACATGGTCGGGCAACTTGCGCTCGGCGTAGGCGAGTCGGTGTACGGATTGGGGGAGCGGTTCACACCGTTCGTCAAGAACGGCCAGACGGTGGACATCTGGCAGGCCGACGGCGGCACGAGCAGCGAACAGGCCTACAAGAACATCCCGTTCCATCTCACCGACCGGGGCTACGGCGTCTTCGTCAACCACCCCGGCAAGGTCAGCTACGAGGTCGGTTCGGAGTCGGTCGGCCAGGTCCAGTTCAGCGTCGAGGACCAGTCGCTGGAGTACTTCGTCGTCCACGGCCCCACCCCGAAGGAGATCCTGGAGCGCTACACCGCGCTCACCGGGCGCCCGGCCCTGCCGCCGGCCTGGGCGCTGGGCCTGTGGCTGACGACGTCCTTCACCACCGACTACGACGAGGCCACCGTCAGCGGCTTCATCGACGGCATGGCGGAGCGCGGTATCCCGCTGAGTGTCTTCCACTTCGACTGCTTCTGGATGCGTGCCTACCAGTGGTGCGACTTCGACTGGGACCCCGAGACCTTCCCCGACCCGGAGGGCATGCTGGCCCGGCTGAAGGAGCGGGGACTGCGGATCTCCGCGTGGATCAACCCGTACATCGCGCAGAAGTCCCCGCTGTTCGAGGAGGGCATGCGCGAGGGGTACCTCGTACGCCGTCCCGACGGCAGTGTGTGGCAGTGGGACCTGTGGCAGGCCGGCATGGCCCTGGTGGACTTCACCCACCCGGCCGCCCGTGACTGGTACACCGGCAAGCTGCGCACGCTGCTCGACCAGGGCGTGGACTGCTTCAAGACCGACTTCGGCGAGCGCGTCCCCACCGACGTCGTCTGGCACGACGGCTCCGACCCGGAGCGGATGCACAACTACTACGTACACCTCTACAACCAGGCCGTCTTCGAGCTGCTGCGCGCCGAACGCGGCGAGGGGGAGGCGCTGCTCTTCGCCCGTTCGGCCACGGCCGGAGGCCAGCAGTACCCCGTGCACTGGGGCGGCGACTGCGACTCCACCTTCGGCGCCATGGCCGAGTCGCTGCGCGGCGGCCTCTCCCTCGGCCTGTCCGGCTTCGGCTTCTGGAGCCATGACATCGGCGGCTTCGAGGGCACGCCCACTCCGGCGGTCTTCAAGCGCTGGGTGCAGTTCGGCCTGCTCTCCTCGCACAGCCGTCTGCACGGCAGCAGGTCCTACCGTGTGCCGTGGGACTACGGCGAGGAAGCCGTCGAGGTCACCCGCGAGTTCACCCTCCTCAAGCACCGCCTCGCCCCCTACCTCCAGCGCGCGGCCCAGCAGGCGCACACCACCGGCGTCCCGGTGATGCGCGCCATGCTGCTGGAGTTCCCCGACGATCCCACCGCCGCCCTGCTCGACCGGCAGTACATGCTGGGCGACGATCTGCTCGTCGCCCCCGTCTTCAGTGACGACGGTACGGTCGAGTACTACGTGCCCGAGGGCACCTGGACCAACATCCTCACCGGCGCCGTCGTCACCGGCCCGCGCTGGGTGCGGGAACGGCACGACTTCCACACCCTGCCGCTGCTGGCCCGCCCGGACTCCGTGATCCCCCTGGCGGCCGACGACCAGCGCCCGGTCTCCGCCTGGGCCGAGGGCGTCGAACTGCGCGTGCACGCCTTCGCCGACGGCGCCGAGCGCACAGTCGTCGTCCCGAGCCCGGACGGGCCCGGCGAGACGGCCCGCTTCCGGCTGCGCCGCGAGGGTGCCCGGCTCCATGTGGAGACCGACAGCCCGCACCCCTGGCGGCTGCGGATCGGCGGCCCCGATGCCCGCCCGCACACGAACACAGCGGGACCCGGGGTGAGCAGCTTCCCTTGCGAGGACTGAACCGCGTTCCCCACCAGCGACAGTTCACGGACGTCAGTCACCGACGCCATGGCCGTCACGCGCAACTCCCCGGGAAGGGCGCGATGTTCGACGACGACAACGACGACGCGGCCGAGGTCACCGCCGTGCAATCGGACCGGACCCTGGAGGACTACCGGCGCGAGTTCCAGCGCCGCCTGTTCGGCCGGCGGTGGACTCCGGAGTCCACCGCGGTATGGATCAGCCACCCCGCTGCCGCACCGACCGCGTACCAGAACAGGTCGGGTGGGTTGAAGGTGGAACCGAGCACGAGGCGGCTGACTACGCTGCGCCGGGAGAGCTCCGTCGTCACCTCGCTGAGCTGCAGGAACTCCACCCCCCAACTGATCGCCAGCGCGCTTCCGGCCGCCGTCGGGGGAGTCACCCGGGGTGCCACCACAACGACAAGGGTGAGAAGCAGGACGGTGTACAGCGCGTCTCCGCCGTACTTGGCGAGGCTTCCCGCAGCCACCGCGCGGAGCCCCAGCCCCGCGCCGACGGTCACCACCGCGGCCCCGGCCGCCACCAGACGCATCCGCGTCGGTTCCACGGCACGGTCACTGACTCCGGGGACGAGGGGCACAGGAACATACTGCCGGACGTCCCGATGACGGTGGCCGGTCGGCAGCGCGCCGCACAGACCCTCATGGCAGCGGGTCGCCTTGCCTGAGGGTGGAGCCGTGATGGGCGCGGACGACCGCGATCACCGTGTCGGCGGTGCGGGCAAGGTGGCTGCGGCCGTCGGGCAGTTGAGCCGTAGGGCTGATATAGCTCTGCGGGCCGAAGTGAGTGGCCGGGTCGAGCCGGTGCACGGTGATCTTCCCCGCGTGAACGGCCCGGTTCCATCCGCTGCGACGCGGGAGCCGCCAGCGCTGCGGACGCTCGTAGCTGCCCGCTGAGGCTGTCGAGTGCGCAGGGAGCCAGTCAAGCTGTGAGGGTGGGCAGTCAGGGACGCACCCGGAGGACATCGCCCACGCCCGGCACACCCTGGACGACGAGGACCGATCGTCCCGAAAGCACTGCCGCCGTGTGGGAGCGCGAGGACGGGGGTGGCCGGGGTCACCAGGACGTCGGCGCCCGTCATGGCCGCGCGGAAGGCGTTTTGGATGTCGGTCTTTCCTCGCCGGAAGGCGGCGCAGACCTGCCGCCCGGTGACGTTCTTTCGACGGTGGCGCCCGCGGTGCGCAGGTCGTCGGGTCCCTCGTCGAAGAGCCTGCGCACATCGGGGTCGAGGACCTTCTGGCCCAGGTCGTGGCAGGCGGCGACGCGTACGCCCGTCAGGTCTCCCGGGGTGGCCGGCGGTCGCTTCGAGCGCCATGGCCGCGTCCAGAACGGTGCGGGCGAGGGGGCCGTCGGTGGAGTCGCCGTCGGTGTCGGAGGCGGTGGGGACGCGACCGACGGACGGTTTGATGCCCACCGCGCCGCACAGCGAGGACGGGACGCGGATGGAGCCGCCGCCGTCGGAGCTCCATGCGACAGCCTGTCGGTCCGTACTTCGTCGTGGCCGAGCATCCGGTGCAGCCTCTGCGCTATCGCTGACGAGGTCATGCTCTTGATTCCACGAGTGAAGGGCCATGGTCGGAAGGCCGGATGGACCAAGGGCCGGTGCCGTGCGGCACCGGCCCTCGCGCAGCTGGTCCGGCTACAGGGCGATGACCTGCCATTCCTGGTTGGTGCCGCCGGTGCCGTGCCACTGGATGACCGCGGCGCCGTCCGCGGTCGAGGCGTCCTTGACGTCAGCACACCAGCCGTTGCCGACGTTGACGAGCCGGTAGTAGCCGCTGGTCGCGGGGACCAGCTGCCACCGTTGGTTGCCGGCGCCGGTGTCGGTCCACTGGTCCAGGGCCGCGCCCTCGGCGGAGCCCCCGGGACTGTCCAGGACCTTGCCGCTGCGGACGTTGGACAGCCGGTAGGAACCGTCCGTGTTGGCCAGCAGCTTCCATTGCTGGTTGGTGCCGCCGGTCCATGGCCACTGGATGATGGCCGCGCCGTCGGCGCTGGAGGCTGCGTTGACGTCCAGCACCTTGCCGCTCTTGCGGTTGACCACCCTGTACGTGCCCAGGTCGGCGGTGAAGGGCCGGTCGTAGATCTCCAGGCTGCGGATGGACGCCCAGGCCCCGGAGGGCAGGCCAGTGACCGTCACCCGCACGTACCTGGCCGAGGCGCTGAACATGGCGACCTGGACCTGGCTGGTGCTGGTGGTGGCGGTGCGGTCGGCCAGGGTGGTCCAGTTGGTGTTGTCGGTGGAGCCCTCGATCCTGTACCGGTAGTTGGTGGCGTCCAGCTCCCAGGCGATCCGGGCACCGGTGACCGGCTTGGCCGCCCCCAGGTCCACCTTCAGCCAGTGACCGGTGTTGCCGTTGGCCGCGCACCAGCGGGTCGCGGTGGAGCCGTCGACCGCCTTGGCTGCCGTGTTGCCGTTGGAGCTTTCCTCGCTGCTCGCTGTGGCGGTCCTGCCGATGGCGACGTCGGCCGGCTGCACCGTCCGGTCCAGGGTGACACCGACGACGCTGTCCTCGGGGATGCGGGTGCGGTTGATGCCGGTGACGGTCACCTTGCCGTCGCCGTCCACGCTGAACGACAGGTCGGCGCCCGACGCCACGTCGAAGACGCGGGTGACTGTCGCGTCGCCGATCTGCGGGGTGGTGAAGGAGGTGCCGCTGTAGCCGGGCAGCAGATGGACGTAGAAGGTCTTGTCCTTGTACGTGAAGCCGTACTTGCCGTCGACCGGGTTCCACGGGCCGCCGCGGGTGCCGTACACGGCCTCCCCGCACGTGGTCAGGAAGGAACCGATCTGCCGAACGAGTGTCTGCTGGGCACTGGGGACCGCACCGGTGCGGTCCGGGCCGATGTTGACCAGGCAAGTCATGTTGCGCACCCAGGCGTTGACCAGGATGTTCATCGCGTTGCCGAAGCTCATCACGCCCGAGCCGGCCCGGTAGCCCCAGGCGCCGCCGATGGTGAAGGCCTTCTCCGACAACTTGCCGTTGCGGATGGCACCGCTCGGGACGGAGGGGCCCTCCTCGCTGTCGAAGTCGCCGATCCAGCCGGCGCGCAGAGTGGTGACGGCGTCGGGCTGGTGCTTGCGGACCAGGCCGGTCAGGCCCAGGGGCTTGCCGGTGGCGGGGTCGGTGTCGCCGTAGGCGGCATCCACCGGCCACTCGTTCGCGGGGTCGCGGAACTTGCCGGGCTCCCAGAAGAAGGCGGCGTCCGCGTCGGAGCCCTGCTGGCCCAGCCAGCCGCCGTCCCACCAGATGTCGTCGATCTTTCCGTACTGGGTGACCAGCTCCTTGACCTGTTGGTACACCTCGTTCTTCATGATCCGCGCGTTCTCCTTGTGCGCGGGATCGGTGGTGTAATTCCAGGCGTTGGGTAGGCAGTTGGTGCCGCGGACGTCGTAGTAGCCGGGGTAACGCCAGTTCAGCGGCGAGAAGTAGAGGCCCACCTTCAGTCCGGCGTTGCGTACGGCGGTGACGTACTGGCCGACGAAGTCCTTCTGCAGCGGCGCCTGACCTGAGTGCCAGGCGTTCGGGTGGGTGGACGGCCACAGTGCGAAGCCGTCGTGGTGGCGGGTGGTGAGCACGGTGTACTTGGCGCCCATGTCCTTCGCCAACTGGGCCCAGGCGGCCGGGTCGTAGGCGCTGCCGGTGAACTGCTCGCTGGTGGCGTCGGTGACGTACTTCTTGTAGTTCTCCGGCGTGATGGCGGCGTTCTGCATGTACCACTCGCCCTTGGCCGGGCCGGAGTAGGGACCCCAGTGGATGAACATGCCGATCTTGGCGTCCTGCAGCCACTGGACCTTCTCGTCCGACTGCTGCTCGACCTCCATGTCCAGCTTGGGGATGCGCAGCGGCGGGAGTGGCAGGGGTTGGGTGGAGGCGGCGTGCGCGGGGCTCGCCAGGGCGGGAGTGACGACGGCGGCGACCGTCATGGCCGCCATACCCATCAGTACTCTTCGTCGAGTGGGCGGTTCTGACAAGGGAGATCTCTCCTGACTGTCCACAGGACAGCATGGACCGTGCTGTGACTCGGTACCCGAGTACGAACAGGTCGGATGGGTCACCCAGAATCGGCGGGATGTGGGGAGCCGCACGAAGGCGTACATCGCACCGGGATGACACTGGATGTATTAACAAGCATGAGGTCGACCCTGTCCAGAGGGCGGACAAAAATGAACGCCCAACACGTCGACAGTCGAGCCGGGCGAGGGCCTGACCCTATAAACATCGGATGTTAAGGCCCTTGACGCACCCATACGCCCCCTCTACCGTCCGACAACGGAGTCGCACACACATCAACAATTCCGAAACCGTTGTTGAGGTAACCCATGCTCAGACGCACCCTCACGCTCATGCTGGCCACCACGGTGAGCGTGTTCGCCTTGCTGGTGACCGGATCGCCCGCTCAGGCCGCTCCGGTCACGGTGTCCAACGCGACCCAGTTCACCGACACCGCCGGCGCCGTAGTGCAGGCCCATGGCGGTGGAGTGGTCAAGGTCGGCTCCTTCTACTACTGGTTCGGTGAGAACCGCAACGCCGACAACACCTTCAAGGCCGTCTCCGCCTACCGGTCCACCGACCTCAAGACCTGGGAGTTCCGGCGCAACGTCCTGACCCGGGCCAGCAGTCCCGAACTCGCCGTCGCCAACATCGAACGACCGAAGGTGATCTTCAACAGCACCACCGGCAAGTTCGTGATGTGGATGCACAAGGAGAACGGCAGCGACTACAACCAGGCCCGCGCCGCGGTCGCCGTCTCCGACACCGTCGACGGCGACTACACCTGGCGGGGCAGCTTCCGCCCGCCGTCCGGCACCACGTCCCGCGACATGACGCTGTTCAAGAACGACGACGGCACCGCCTACCAGATCACCTCCGCGGCCGGCAACGCCGACCTGCAGATCTGGAAGCTCACCGCCGACTACACGGCGTACGACAGCCTGACCGCCAACCCGTGGGCCGGCACCTTCCGTGAGGCGCCGGCGCTGTTCAAGCGGAACGGCGTCTACTTCATGCTCACCTCCGGCAACAGCGGCTGGAAGCCCAACCAGCAGAGGTACGCGACCGCGAGCAGCATCACCGGCCCGTGGACGGCGATGACCGACGTCGGTGACGACACCGGCTACGGCTCCCAGACCACGTTCGTCCTGCCCGTCCAGGGCACTTCGGGCACCTCGTACCTGTACATGGGCGACCGCTGGGGCAACTCCATGGGTGGCACGGTCAACGACTCCCAGTACGTCTGGCTCCCCCTGACCTTCCCCACCAGCACCACCCTGGACCTGCCCTGGTACCCGCAGGTCGCCATCGACACCGACGCCGGCACGGTCACCGGTGTGGGCGGCGGCCCGTACGACAACCTGGTCGCCAGGCACAGCGGCAAGTGCCTCGACGTCTCCGACAACTCGGCCTCCGACAGCGCGATCGCCCTCCAGTACACCTGCGGTGGAGGCCTCAACCAGCAGTGGCGGCTCCAGGACGCAGGTGGCGGCTACGTCCGCGTCCTCGCCCAGCACAGCGGCAAGTGCCTGGACGTCGCGGGTGCCTCAACTGCCGACGGTGCCTTCGTGAACCAGTACCGCTGCGGCACCGGCACCAACCAGCAGTGGCAGTTCCAGGACCAGGGCAACGGCTACTACCGGGTGGTGGCCCGGCACAGCGGCAAGTGCCTGGACGTGAAGGACGCCTCCACCGCCAACGGCGCCCGGCTCATCCAGTGGACCTGCGGGACCGGCACCAACCAGCAGTTCCAGCGCAGCACCGTCTGACGACTGGCACCGAGGGATGCACTCCGCGCTCCACGCCTACGTGGACTTCGCCACGGCCAACGCCGAGCTCCTCGACCTGATGTACTCGATCAAGCACGATCCACAGGCGTCACAAGAGCTGTCCGAGGCCATCCACCGTTGGTCCCAGGAGATCTTCGGACTGATCGCCGAGGGGCAACGCCTGGGCGAGGTACGTGAAGGGC
>NZ_AEJB01000342.1 GCF_000331005.1 Streptomyces turgidiscabies Car8 | reverse complement strand
AAGCCCGCGCGCGGTCCGCTGGCCAGCAGCCGCAGGTCGCTGCACACCTTGGACAGCTTCACCGCCGTCCGTTTCAGCACCCCGGACACGGTCAGGAACCCTCAGTCACTGCCACTGCCTGCCTCAGCCCTCGCTGACGCCCAACTGCTCCAGGATCAGTTCCTTGACGCGGGCCGCGTCGGCCTGACCCCGGGTCGCCTTCATGACGGCGCCGACCAGGGCGCCGACCGCGGCCACCTTGCCGCCGCGGATCTTGTCGGCGATGCCCGGGTTGCCGGCGATGGCGTCCTGGACGGCCGTGCCCAGCGCACCGTCGTCGGAGACGACCTTCAGACCGCGCTTCTCGACGACCTCGTCCGGAGTGCCCTCGCCCGCGAGGACACCCTCGATGACCTGACGGGCCAGCTTGTCGTTCAGGTCGCCGGCGGTGACCAGCTCGGTGACCCGGGCGACCTGCTCGGGCGTGATGGCCAGCGCGTCGAGCGGGGTGCCCGACTCGTTGGCGCTGCGCGCGAGTTCGCCCATCCACCACTTGCGGGCGGAGGCCGCGTCGGCACCGGCGTCGATGGTGGCGACGATCAGGTCGATGGCACCGGCGTTGAGCATCGACTGCATGTCGGTCGCCGTGACACCCCACTCGGCGAGAAGCCGGTTGCGGCGGGCCAGCGGCAGTTCGGGCAGCCCGGCGCGGATCTCCTCGACCCACTCGCGGGAGGGGGCCACCGGCACCAGGTCCGGCTCGGGGAAGTACCGGTAGTCCTCGGCCTCCTCCTTCACACGGCCCGAGGTCGTCGACCCGGTGTCCTCGTGGAAGTGCCGGGTCTCCTGGATGATCGTCCCGCCCGCGTTCAGTACGGCGGCGTGCCGCTGGATCTCGAAACGGGCCGCACGCTCCACGGAGCGCAGCGAGTTGACGTTCTTCGTCTCGCTCCGGGTGCCGAACTTCTCCCGGCCGTGCGGGCGCAGCGACAGGTTCACGTCGCAGCGCATCTGCCCCTGCTCCATGCGGGCTTCCGAGACACCGAGCGCCTTGATGAGTTCGCGCAGCTCGGCGACGTACGCCTTGGCGACCTCGGGGGCACGCTCACCGGCGCCCTCGATCGGCTTGGTGACGATCTCGATGAGGGGGATGCCGGCGCGGTTGTAGTCGAGGAGCGAGTGCGAGGCACCGTGGATACGGCCCGTCGCGCCACCGACGTGCAGCGACTTGCCGGTGTCCTCCTCCATGTGGGCGCGTTCGATCTCCACCCGGAAGGTCTCGCCGTCCTCCAGCTGGACGTCGAGGTAGCCGTTGAAGGCGATCGGCTCGTCGTACTGGGAGGTCTGGAAGTTCTTCGGCATGTCCGGATAGAAGTAGTTCTTCCGGGCGAAGCGACACCACTCGGCGATCTCGCAGTGCAGCGCGAGACCGATCCTGATGGCGGACTCGATGCCGATCGCGTTGACGACCGGAAGCGCGCCGGGCATGCCGAGGCAGGTGGGGCAGGTCTGCGAGTTGGGCTCGGCGCCCAGCTCGGTCGAACAGCCGCAGAACATCTTGGTCTTGGTGCCGAGTTCGACATGGACCTCAAGGCCCATGACGGGGTCGTACGTCGCCAGGGCGTCCTCGTACGAAACCAACTCGTCGGTCGTGGTGGTCACGGTGAAAACTTCCCTCTCAGCCCAGCAGGACGTCGTCGTCGCCCAGCCGCTTCAGCTCGCGGTAGAGGATGGCGAGGCCGGTGACGATGGCGGCGGCGGACACGGCCGCGTCGATGAGGCGCAGCGTGTCGCTCTCCGAGCGGGCCTTCTTGGCCTGCTTGGCGACGCTGACGGCACCGAACGCGGTGGTCGCGATGGACAGGTACGTGCCGGACTTGGACTTCTTGAAGCCCTTGGCCTTCGAAAGAGCCTTGCTCACAGCGACGGAGCCTCCTCTAGCAGCGGGTGCCCCCACTTTTCCACGAAGGCGGCCTCGACGGCGGCGCCGACCCTGTAAAGACGGTCGTCCTTCAGCGCCGGGGCGATGATCTGGAGCCCGACCGGCAGCCCGTCCTCCGGCGCGAGACCGCAGGGCAGGGACATGGCCGAGTTGCCGGCCAGGTTGGTCGGGATGGTGCAGAGGTCCGCGAGGTACATCGCCATCGGGTCGTCGGCGCGCTCGCCGATCGGGAAGGCGGTGGTGGGCGTCGTCGGGGAGACGATCACGTCCACCGACTCGAACGCCTTCTCGAAGTCGCGGGTGATGAGCGTACGGACCTTCTGGGCGCTGCCGTAGTACGCGTCGTAGTAGCCGGAGCTGAGCGCGTACGTGCCGAGCATGATGCGGCGCTTGACCTCGGGGCCGAAGCCCTCCGCGCGGGTCAGCGAGGTGACCTCCTCGGCGGAGTGCGTGCCGTCGTCACCGCTGCGCAGGCCGTAGCGGAGCCCGTCGAAGCGGGCGAGGTTGGACGAGCACTCGCTCGGCGCGATCAGGTAGTACGCGGACAGCGCCAGATCGAAGGACGGACAGTCCAGCTCGACGATCTCGGCGCCCAGTTCCTTCAGCAGGGCGACGGACTCGTCGAAGCGCTGAATGACGCCGGCCTGGTAGCCCTCGCCGCGGAACTGCTTGACGACGCCGACGCGCATGCCGTCGACGCTGCCGTTGCGGGCTGCCTCGACGACCGGCGGGACCGGCGCGTCGATCGACGTCGAGTCGAGCGGGTCGTGCCCGGCGATGACCTCGTGGAGGAGCGCGGCGTCCAGGACCGTACGGGCGCAGGGCCCGCCCTGGTCGAGGGAGGACGAGAACGCGACCATGCCGTACCGCGAGACGGCCCCGTACGTCGGCTTGACGCCGACCGTGCCGGTGACGGAGGCGGGCTGGCGGATGGAACCGCCGGTGTCCGTACCGATGGCCAGCGGCGCCTGGAAGGAGGCGAGCGCGGCGGACGAACCGCCGCCGGAGCCGCCGGGGATGCGGGTGAGGTCCCACGGGTTGCCGGTCGGCCCGTACGCGCTGTTCTCGGTGCTGGACCCCATGGCGAACTCGTCCATGTTGGTCTTGCCGAGGATGACGACGTCGGCGGCCTTCAGCCGCTTGGTGACGGTCGCGTCGTACGGCGGGATCCACCCCTCGAGCATCTTGGACCCGACGGTGGTCGGAATCCCCTCGGTGGTGAAGATGTCCTTGAGCGCCAGGGGTACGCCGGCCAGCGGGCCCAGCGTCTCCCCGCGCTCGCGCTTGGCGTCGACGGCACGGGCCTGGGCGAGGGCGCCCTCCCGGTCGACGTGCAGGAAGGCGTGCACCTTCTCGTCGACGGCCTCGATCCGGGCCAGGTGGGCCTCGGTGACCTGGACGGCGGTGAGCTCGCCGGAAGCGATCTTCGCGGCGGTCTCGGCGGCGGTGAGCCGGATGATGTTGACGTTGATGTCCGTCATGGTGATTAGTCCTCCCCCAGGATCTGCGGCACCTTGAAACGCTGCTGCTCCTGGGCGGGGGCGCCGGAGAGCGCCTGCGCGGGGGTGAGCGACGGACGGACCTCGTCCGCGCGCATGACGTTCGTCAGCGGCAGCGGGTGCGAGGTCGGCGGTACGTCTTGGTCGGCGACCTCGCTGACGCGGGCGACCGCGCCGATGATGTCGTCGAGCTGGCCTGCGAAGTGGTCGAGCTCTTCGCCCTTCAGCTCCAGACGCGCCAGCCGTGCGAGGTGGGCGACCTCCTCGCGCGTGATGCCAGGCATGCAGCGATCCTCTGGGTGAGTGCGGTGTGGGTTTTGGCCCCAATCCTAGGGGGCAGGGAAGACACCCGGCGCACGGGTTTGTTTCAGCGCACGCGAGGCCGCCGATGGTGGGCACCCCCCACAGGCGACGTCAGCCTCTAACGGGCGCTGAACGGGCGGTGCGCGGGTGGGAGATCTCCCCTATGACTCCGCGGCCGGCAGAGCCGCCCGCGGCCGCTGCCACCCACGGGTCCCCCGCGCCAGCAACCACGCCGTGGCCTCCTCCGGAGGCATCGCGGCGGCGACCAGCCACCCCTGCACCGCGTCACACCCCATGTCCCGCAACCGCTCCCACGTCTCGTCGTCCTCCACACCCTCGGCTACCACGAGCAGCCCCAGGGAATGCGCGAGGTCCACGGTGCACCGCACGATCTCCGAGTCCTCCGTGTCCACCGCCAGCCGCGCCACGAACGACCGGTCGATCTTCAGCTCGCTCACCGGCAGCCGCCGCAGATGCACCAGCGACGAGTAGCCCGTCCCGAAGTCGTCGAGCGACATCTTCACGCCGTGCGCGGTCAGCGCGGCGAGGGTGTCCGCGGCCTTCTGCGGGTCCTCCAGGAGCACGTGTTCCGTTATCTCCAGCTGGAGCGCCCCCGGCGGGACCCCGTGCCGGGCCAGCCGCGCGGCGACGGATCCCGCGAAGCCGGGGGTGTGGACGTCGCGTGGGGACACGTTGACGGCGACCGGGACGAACAGCCCCTGGGAGCGCCACTTGGCGACCTGTTCGAGCGCTGTCTCCAGCACGTACTCCGTGAGGTGGGGCATCAGCCCGGACGACTCGGCGATGGCTATGAACTCGTCCGGCGGTACCTTCCCGCGCTCCGGGTGCACCCACCGCACCAGTGCCTCAAGGCCGGCTACCTGCCCGTCGAAGCGCACCTTGGGCTGATAGTGCAGTTCGACCTCGTGCGCGTCGAGCGCGCGCCGCAGGTCGCCCAGCAGGCCCAGTCGGTCCGGGGTGTTCGAGTCCCGCTTGATCTCGTACACCTCGACGCCCGTGCGGTCCCGTTTCGCCTGGTACATCGCGACGTCGGCGCGCCGCAGCAGCCCCTCCGCGTCGAGGGCGTGGTCGGGGAAGACGGCGAGGCCGGCACTGGCCTCCAGGACGAGGGTGAGTCCGTCGAGGTCGAGCGGGGAGCCCAGCACGGTGACCAGGTTGCGGGCGACGCGGGTGGCCGACGTCGTGGAGTCGACGACCGGCAGTAACACGGCGAACTCGTCGCCGCCGAGCCGTGCGGCCTCCGCGCCGCGCGGCAGTGCGAGGCGCAGCCTGTCGGCTATCTGGAGGAGGAGGCGGTCACCGGCGAGGTGTCCCAGTGTGTCGTTCACCGACCGGAAGCGGTCGAGGTCTATGAGCATCAACGCGGCCCGTGCGTCGATGCGTTCGGCATCGTCGAGGGCCGTCCAGGTCCGTTCCAGGAGCCACTGTCTGTTGGGCAGTCCGGTCAGCGGGTCGCGGAGCTGTTCCTCGGCCCGCGCCCTGGCTATCCACAGGGTGGAGTCGAGGGCGATGAGGGGGATGGCGAACAGCGGCAGCAGGATCGGCAGGGCGACGGCGATGACGCAGATGAGCGGCGCGATGGCGAGCAGCGCGATCGCGACCAGACCCTGTCTGACCAGGGCGGAGCGGGCGGCGGTGGGCAGTCCGCCGCGCGGGGTGTGCAGATACCAGAGCAGGGTGCGAGTGACCGCGAGGTAGGTGACCGCGACCAGCATCACCTCGGGTGCCGTGTAGAGGCTCCAGGTCTGGGGGTCCCACGGTGTCTCGACCGACGGGACCCGGCCGAACGCGGCGAGCACCAGCGCGCCGGCACCGATGCCGAGGATGTCCACCGCGCCGTGCAGGAGGCCCTGGCGCCAGCGGTGGCGGCGGGCGGCACCGACCAGGACGACGACGGTGAGGCTGACCATGCCGGCCGGGACCCAGCCGTACAGCAGGAGTACGGCGAGGGTGAGGGCGGCGCCGGAGCCGGTGCCGCCCCACCAGCGGGCGCGGCCGAGGGCGACGAGGTGGCCGACGATGACGCCGGTGAGGACAGCGAGGGCCCAGCCGGCGGTGCCGGCGGGGAAGAGCGCGCTGTGGCCGGTGAAGCCGCGGTAGAAGCCGGCGCCGAGGACGAACCCGGCCGCCGCGACGACCGCCGCGGGCAGTGCGGGCCAGGAGAGCTGGCGTGCGGGGTCGTGCGCGTGCAGGTGGGCGACGCGTTCCTCGGCGGTGAGATGGGCCGACAGGGGGGTCGACACCCTGCTGTCGGCGACGATGCGCTGTCCGGTGCCGGTGCCCGTGCCGATGCCGCTTGCGCCGCCGGTCCTGCTCGCCGGTCCGCTCGTCCGTACGCCGACGCCCGCCCGTTCCAGGAAGCGTGCCGTCCGGCGGGCCTGGCGCGGTTCCCGGTCGGTCTCGGAGCGGCCGGTGAGGAGGGCGGAGCCCCAGCGCCAGGCGCCGGATATCCGGCCTCCGCGCAGCCGTGAGGGAGGGGCGGCGCTATCGGTCGGTTCCATTCCCGTCCCTCTCACAGCCGGCGGTGCCCACGCCACGCGGTCCGATGTCCGTCACCCGTCAACGGCACCGCGTCCGAAACCGCATCCGGGCACGGCAGGCGCATGCGTCAACAGTAGGCCGCGGAAGGCTTCCACGGGCAGCGGTCGTCGACGGTTGCCCGAATGCGACACGGGCACCCGTATGCATCTGGTATGCGCCGATCGGGTGGTCTTCAACCCCTACTCCTCGTTCGGGAGCGCCGCTTCGGCCGCTGCGTCGGGCCCCTGTTCGAGCAGTACGGCAAAGCCGTCCTCATTCAGCACAGGCACCTTCAACTGCATGGCCTTGTCGAACTTCGAACCAGGATTGTCACCCACAACCACGAATGACGTCTTCTTCGAAACAGAACCGGTCACTTTTGCTCCACGGCTCTGCAGCGCCTCTTTCGCGCCGTCCCTGGTGTGGTGTTCGAGGGTGCCGGTCACGACGACGGTGAGCCCTTCGAGCGGGCGCGGCCCCTCGTCCTCACCGGAGCTCTCCTCCTCCATACGGACCCCGGCGGCCCGCCACTTGCGCAGGATCTCCTGGTGCCAGTCGACCGCGAACCACTCCTTGAGCGAGGCCGCGATGATCGGGCCCACCCCGTCCGTGGTGGCCAGCTCCTCCTCGGAGGCCTGCTCAATGCGCTCGATCGAGCGGAATTCACGGGCCAGCGCCTCGGCGGCGACCGGGCCGACGTGCCGGATCGACAGACCGGTGATGATCCGGGCGAGCGGCCGGTCCTTGGCGGCGGCGATGTTGGCGAGCATCGACACCGCGTTCTTCCGGGGCTCGCCCTCCTGGTTGGCGAAGACCGTGACGATCTTCTCCTCGCCGGTCTTCGGGTCCCGCTTGGGCAGCCCGCTGTCCTGGTCCAGGACGTACGCCTTGATGGGCAGCAGCCGCTCGATGGTGAGGTCGAAGAGGTCGCCCTCGTCGACGAGCGGCGGCTCGGAGGGCTCCAGCGGCTTGGTGAGCGCGGCGGCGGCCACATAGCCGAAGTTCTCGATGTCCAGGCACTTGCGGCCGCCGAGATAGAACAGCCGCTCCCTCAACTGGGCCGGGCAGCTCTGCCCGTTGGGGCAGCGGAGGTCGACGTCGGCCTCCTTCATGGGCCGTAGCGCCGTACCGCACTCGGGGCACTCGGCCGGCATCACGAACGGCTTCTCCGTGCCGTCGCGCAGGTCGGCGACCGGGCCGAGGATCTCCGGGATGACGTCACCGGCCTTGCGCAGCACCACGGTGTCGCCGATGAGCACGCCCTTGGCCTTGACGACGTCCTGGTTGTGCAGCGTGGCGAACTCGACCTCCGAGCCGGCCACCGTCACCGGCTCGACCTGCGCGTACGGGGTGACCCTGCCCGTACGCCCCACGCCCACGCGGATGTTGATGAGCTTGGTGTTGACCTCCTCGGGCGCGTACTTCCACGCGATCGCCCAGCGCGGGGCACGGGAGGTCGAGCCGAGGCGGCCCTGCAACGGGATCTCGTCGAGCTTGACGACGACCCCGTCGATCTCGTGTTCCACGGAGTGCCGGTTCTCGCCGTAGTACGCGATGAACTCCCGTACGCCGTCGAGGTCGTCGACCTCCTTCGCGTACCGCGTGGTCGGCAGGCCCCACTCGTGCAGCAGGGTGTACGCCTCGGAGAGGCGGGTGAGCGGGTCGTAACCCTCCAGGGCACCGATGCCGTGGACCACCATGTGCAGGGGCCGCGTCGCGGTGACGCGCGGGTCCTTCTGGCGGAGCGAACCGGCCGCCGCGTTGCGCGGGTTGGCGAACGGCTTGTCGCCGCCCTCCACCAGACGGGCGTTCAGCTCCTCGAACTTCTCCATCGGGAAGTAGACCTCGCCGCGGATCTCCACCAGGTCCGGGACACGCTCGCCCGTCAGCCGGTCCGGGATCTCTGCGATGGTCCGCACGTTCGGCGTGATGTCCTCGCCGGTGCGGCCGTCGCCGCGGGTCGCCGCGCGGGTGAGCCGCCCGTGCTCGTACGTCAGGTTGACGGCGAGGCCGTCGACCTTCAGCTCGCACAGGAAGTGGTGCTCGGAGGCGCCGACGTCCTTGTGGACGCGCTCCGCCCACGCCGCGAGTTCCAGGTCGTCGAAGGCGTTGTCGAGGGAGAGCATCCGCGAGCGGTGCTGCACGGAGGTGAACTCCGTCTCGTACGCCCCCGAGACCTTCTGGGTCGGGGAGTCGGGCGTGCGCAGCTCCGGATACTCCTCCTCCAGCGCCTCCAGGGAGCGCAGCAGCTTGTCGAAGTCCGCGTCGCTGACGACAGGCGCGTCGTTCACGTAGTACCGGAAGCGGTGCTCCTCGACGCGCTCGGCGATCTGGGCGTGCCTGTCGCGCGCCTCGGCGGGCACCGATGTGGTCTGTGCGTGCTGTTCGCCGGCCACCGTGTTGTCCTCCCGTTACTCTGGGTTGTCCGCGAGTGATCTCGCCGCCTCGACGCAGTGGGCGAGCGCCGCCCGTGCGTACCGCGGGGAAGCGCCCGCGAGTCCGCACGACGGAGTGACCGTGACCGCCTCCGCGAGAAGTCCCGGATGCAGCCCCAACCTGCGCCACAGCGTTCTGACACCACTGACGCTACCGGCAGGGTCTGACAATGGGCCGTCCGTGCCCGGCACGACACCGGCGAACAGCCGCAGGCCGCCTTCCACCGCCTCGCCGATCGCGTCGTCATCACGCTCGGTGAGGAGCGAGAAGTCGAAGGAGACGGCGGCGGCACCGGCCCGGTGGAGCAGGCCGAACGGGACGTCCGGCGCGCAGGAGTGGACGATGACGGGCCCGTCGCCGTGCACGCCGATGACGTTCCGGAGGGTCCCTTCGACGACCTGGCGGTCGGCGGCGCGGTGGGTGCGGTAGCCGCTGGCGCTCCTCACATGGCCGCGCAGTACGGGCATGAGGGACGGTTCGTCGAGTTGCAGGACGAGTTGGGCGCCAGGGATACGGCGGCGCAGCTCGTCGAGGTGGAGGCGGATGCCCTCGGTGAGGGAACCGGCGAGGTCGCGGCAGGCGCCGGGGTCGGAGAGGGCGAGCTCGCCGTTCCTGAGTTCGAGGGCGGCGGCCAGCGTCCAGGGGCCCACGACCTGCACCTTCACCTGGCCCTCGTACCCCTGGGTGAACTCCTCCAGTGCGTCGAGGTCCTCGCCGAGCCAGGAGCGGGCCCGCTTGGTGTCCCGGCCCGGGCGGTCGCCGAGGCGCCAGCCGCTGGGCTCCACGCGCGCGTACATCTCGACGAGCAGTCCGGCGGTGCGGCCGATCATGTCGGCGCCGGGGCCGCGGGCGGGCAGTTCGGGCAGGAAGGGGAAGTCCTCGAAGGAGCCGGTGGCCGTCTTGACTGCTTCCCGGGCGTCGCCGCCGGGGAGGGAGCCGATGCCGGTGGCGGGGCCGAAGGTGGGGGTCGCGTTCACGGGGGAAGCCTATGTTTCCTCGCCCCCGCCGCCCCTACCCGTCCCATCCCGCACCTGGGGGCCACGCCCCCAGACCCCCGCAGCCGGCCCTGAAGGGGCCTTGTCCTCAAACGCCGGACAGGCTAAACGAACCCCGGGCGTACCGTCACGTCGTTGATCTCCGCGTCCCGGGGGAGGTCCAGGGCCAGCAGGATCGTCGTCGCCACCGACTCGGGGTCGATCCACTTCGACGGGTCGTACTCCTTGCCCTCGTGCTGGTGCACCTTCGCCTGCATCGGGCTCGCCGTACGCCCCGGGTACACCGTCGTCACCCGCACCCCGGCCCCGTGTTCCTCCTGGCGCAACGAGTCCGCGAGGGCCTTGAGGCCGTGCTTGGACGCCGCGTACGCCGACCAGTTGGCACCCGCGCTCAGGCCCGCGCCGGAGTTGACGAAGATCACCTGGCCCTGGGAGACGCGGAGTTGGGGCAGCAGGTGACGGGTCAGTTCGGCGGGGGCGAGCAGGTTGACGTTGAGCTGATGGCGCCAGGCCTTTGGGGTCAGGTCGCCGACCGGGCCGAGGTCGACCACGCCCGCGATGTGCATCAGGGAGTCCACCCGGTCCGGCAGCGACTGGTGGGAGAACGCCCAGGAGAGACGGTCCGGGTCGGCCAGGTCCCCCACCAGCGTCCTCGCGCCCGGGAACTCCGCCGCCAGTTCCTTCGCCCGCCCCGCGTCACGCGCGTGCAGCACGATGTCGTCCCCGCGCGCGTGAAGCCGCCGCGCGACCGCCGCACCGATACCCGAACCCGCCCCGGTGATCACATGAGTAGCCATACCCGCCATGCTCGCATCACCGGAGCGCACACTCGCTCCCGGCGGGAACAACCCCGGCCGCCCGAACGCTTTCCAGGTATGGCCCAAGGACACACGATCACCATCGAGCAGACCGACGACCGCGTACGCGTCGTCCACGGCGACCAGGTGCTCGCCGAGAGCGGGCGCGCGCTCGTGCTGCGCGAGACCGGCTGTCCCCCGCGCTACTACCTCCCCGCCGAGGACGTCCGCCTCGATCTGCTGACGCCCTCCGATACCCACTCGTACTGCCCCTTCAAGGGCACGGCGTCCTACTGGTCCCTCCCCGACGCCGCCGACCTCGTCTGGGCGTACCCCGAGCCGAAGGCGGAGGTGGCCCGGATAAAGGACCACCTCTGCTTCTACGAGGTGGAGACCCTGTAGACCGCTCTGGTCCTACTCCACCGGTTCCGTCACGAACCGCACGCGCTGCTCCAGCTTCCTGGCCACCGCCTGCGCCTCCTCCGGGGTGTCCGCGCCGACCGCGATGTGGCCGACGCGGTTCCCGACCGACCGGTGCGCCTCGACGACGGTGCCGGGGGCGATGGCCAGTTCCGCGTGGAGGACGGCGGGGTGGGCCAGCACCTCGTCCCAGCCCTCGATCGCCAGCAGGCGGCCCGGCGGCGGCGTCAGGAAGCGGATCGCCGAGCCGCGTACGGGCTTCAGCGCGGCCGTGTCGACCGGGTTGCCCAGGACGTCGTCGTAGACCAGGCCGAACCACTCCAGGCCCGGGATCACGTGGGGCAGCATGCGGTGGATCCAGCCGCCGGCGTTGCGGACGTGGACCTCGCCCAGGACCACGCCGTGCTCGGTCCACCACAGCTCGACGTGGAACTGGCCGAAGCTCAGGCCGAGAGCCCGCAGGGCGGCGACGACCTGCAGTTCGATCTCGGCGGCGGTCGGGTCGGGCAGGATCGCCGGGATGACGTACTCGACCTCGAAGAAGTTGGGCGGCGGCAGCAGCTCCTTGGAGGTCAGCGCGAGGATGTGGGGAACCCCGCCGAGAAACACCCCCTCCGCGCTGTACTCGGGCCCTTCCACGAACTCCTCGACGATGAAGGACACTTCGCCCGGCTCGCCGCCCCCGCCGGGTCCGCCCGGCAGGAAGTCCAGAGCCGCCGACAGCTCCTCGGCGGTGTCGATGCGGGTCACGCCCTCGCTGCCCATGGCGTCACGCGGCTTGACCACCCAGGGGCCCGTGGAGCCGGCCAGGAACTCGCGCGCCTCCGGCTCCGTCGCGCAGACCTGGAAGCGGGGCTGGCGGAATCCGGCGGCGGTGAGATGGGCGCGCGCCTCGTCCTTCGTACGGACCCGGTGTACGGCCTCCGGCGCGTTGCCCGGCAGGCCGAGCGCGTCGGCGACCTCGGCCACCGCCTCCTGTGCCATCTCCCGTACGCCGAAGACGACGTCGTAGCGCTCCCCTGACGAGACGCGCTCGCGTACCCACTCGGCGCTGGCGCCACGTACCGAGAAGTCGACCGCCGAGGCCGTGTCGGCGAGGGCGTTGACGGTCGGGGTGGCGGCCAGGGTGGCTTCCTGGTTGGTGAGGTGGATGTTCAGGCCGCGCGTGCGGGCCTGCCGCAGTGCCGCCGAGACGACGTCCACGGCGAGCGTGGCGTCTCCCGCGCCGCCGACGAAGAGGAGGTGAGGGCTGCTCGCCTCGGCCATGTGTGCTCCTGGGTGGTGAAGTTGCGGGCGGTGGTGGGGTGTTCGGGCATGTGGGGGTGTACGGGCGCCGTGCGGGTCAGGGCGTCAGCAGGAGCTTGCCCGTCGTGGCGCGGCCTTCCAGCAGTCGGTGTGCCTCGGCCGCGTCCGCGAGCGGGAGTGCCGCGTGGAGCAGCGGCTTCAGCACTCCGGACGCCAGGTGTTCGAAGACGGCGCCGCCGGCCGCGCGCAGCGTCCGGGCGTCGTACACGTAGTCCCTCATCGTGGGCCTGGTCAGGAACAACGAGCCCCCGTCACGCAGGAGTTCGATGTCCAGCGGCGGCACGGGACCGCTGGACAGACCACAGAGGGCGAGCGTGCCCCGGCGGCCGAGGCTGCGCAGGCTGGTGAGGTGGGTCGTGGCGCCGACCGAGTCGTAGACGACCTGCGCGCCCTGACCGTCCGTCACTTCCCTTACCCGTGCGTCGAACTGCTCGTAGCCGAAGGTGTGGTGGGCGCCTGACTGGCGGGCGACCTCCTGCTTCTCGGGGGTGGAGGCGACCGCGACGACGGTGGCCCCACGGGCAGCGGCCAGCTGGACCAGGAGCCGGCCGAGGCCGCCGGCCGCCGCCAGGACGACCACCGTCTCGCCCTTGGCGACGGGGTGTGTCTCGTGGGTGAGGTAGTACGCGGCGAGGCCCTGGAGGGTCACGGCGGCGGCGTCGGTCAGGTCCACGCCGTCGGGTACCGGGATCAGCTTGTCCTCGGGGACCACCGTGTACTCGGCGTAGGCGCCCAGTTGGGAGGCGTACGCGACCCGCGCGCCCGGCGCGAATCCGCTGACGCCCGCACCGACGGCCTCCACCACACCGGCGGCCTCCTGGCCCGGGGTGAAGGGGGGCTCGGCGGGGTAGGTGCCGTCGCGGTAGTAGACGTCGATGTAGTTGACGCCGACGGCGGTGTTGCGGACCAGTGCCTGACCGGGGCCGGCGACCGGCAACTCGGTCTGCTCCAGGCGGAGTTCGGACGGGTCGCCGGGCCGGGTGACGCGGATGGACTGCATGGTTCTCTTCCCACTCCTGGGTCGTGCCGTGCGGTTCGATGGGGTCGGGTCAGCTCAAGTCGGGTCAGGGGCAGGTCATTTCGGGGCCGCGGGGGCCTCCGTCACGGAGTTCTCGGCCAGGTGCCGCCCCGCCGCGCTGCCGCTCGTGCTCTCGCCGAAGATGCCGAGGAAATAGTTGATGTCCGACGTCAGCCCCTTCACCATGTCGCCGAGCCGGGACTCCCCGCCCGCGGCGAGGCTCTGCTGGTGGTGCTTGCGGGTGCGGGCGGAGAACGGCAGTGATCCCGTGGCGAAGTAGCGTATGGCACCGTCGGACGCCCGGCGCGGAATGATCTCCGAGCGCGCCGAACGGCTCGCGCTGAACGGGATGTCGAGCCGCCCCTCCTCGAACGCCGCCGGAATCTCCTTGTGGAGGTCGGACGTCGAGAGGATCGGTTCGACGATCTCGGCCACCTCCCGCAGGATCCAGTCCAGTTCGGTGCCGATGCGGTCCTCGTCGAGCGTGATGAAGTCCAGGAGCGGGGAGTTGGCGCGCGAGGCGAGCAGCAGTCCGTCGATGTTGGCGCGGGTGTCGGGAATGCCGTGCGCCTCCTGGTACGTCTTGCTGATCAGCTTGCTCGCGCCACCGAGCCGGGCGACGAGGGCGCCGTAGAGGATGAGGTCCTCGGCGTGGGGCCGCTGCTTGGGGAAGACGCCCATGAACTCGTGGAGCACGGCGTGGACTTCGAGCCCGTCGGGCAGATAGCGGGCCGCGAGTTCGGGGACGGCCCGCAGGGCTGCCACGTCCTGTTCGAAGTGCCCGCCCTGCGGATACGCCACCGAGATGCACCGCACCCCTTCGCGCGCCGCCGCCACCGCCTCCAGCACGCTGATCGCGAGGGAGATGGACGGCGGCACGAGTACGGCGGTCAGGGTGCCGAACGTCTCGCGGTCCACCACCAGTCCGTGCCGGGCCAGTTCACCGCACCGGGCGTCGACGTCGCGCCAGGCCGCGAGGGACTCGGCGAGCGGGATGTCCTTGCAGTACGGCAGGTTGTACGAGATGCCGCCGCCCTCGAACGAGGTGATGCCGGACGCCACCGTCACCTCGAACAGCAGCCGTGCGTCGGGCGTCCCGTGCCGGATCTCCAGCGGCGCGGCCACCGCCTCGTTGAGCTCGCGCCCCTTCACCCAGCCGTGGGCGACCAGCGGATACCCGTTCAGGTCGGCGGGGTTGCGTGCCAGGACGTCGCGGGCCCTGTCGAACTGCTTCAGCCGGGTGTACGAGTCGATGGTGAGCGTGAGGATGTCGGGCCGGGCGTGCCGCTCCAGGTCCTGGAGCAGCGTTGTCATCTGGACGTGGCTGCCGACCCCGCAACGGGGTTGCAGTGCGAGCCGCCCCGCCGCCCGTGCGTCCCGCAGCACCTCGGCGACGGTGGGTTTTCCCAGCTGTCGTACGTAGGCCACGGACTCGGCGAGTTCGGGGAGCGGCGGGGCGGTGTCGCTCATGAGGCGGCGACCGGGGACACCGTGGTGGCGCGCGTCCGCAACTCGGCCAGGGCGCTGGGCAGTTCGTCCAGGTCGGACAGGACGACGTCGACGCCCAGTCCGTACAGCCGCTCGTGGTCGGCGGCACCCTTGTAGCTGCCGACGGAGAGGTTCCCGCCGAGGATCACCGGGCAGTCCAGGCGGCCGGCGGCGCGGGCGGCGGGCAGTTCCTGGAGGTCGGCATGGGCGTGACCGTTGAGGCTGCCGATGATCACCGCCTCGGCCTCGGGGTGTTCGGCGTGTGCTTCGGCGAATTCGGCGACCGAGGTACAGGCGCCGAGATTGACGACCCGGAATCCTTCGGCGCGCAGTGCGTGGGCGATGAGGTGATTGGCCACGACATGGCTGTCGCTGGCCGCCACCCCGAGAATTACGGTACGTGTCACTTTCTGCTGTGACGTTTCTTCTTCTTTTTCTTTTTCTGCGTTCTGCCGCATGGCGAGCCCCCGGGATCTACGAACGGAATCTTGGGATGAATGTCGACCGGATCGGTCACGGTCATCGCGTGCATTCAGTCGTCGAATGCGGCGAACAGTTCCCGTTTGCTGACCGCACGCAGTCTCGCGACATTGAATTCCTCCGGATCGGCGACGGAGAGCGAGTCGAATACGAGGTTGATCGCGGGTACGAGACCCCAGGCATGCGTGTAGGGCGACCAGCCGGGGCTGCCCTTTTCCAGGTCCGCCTGGCGTTCGAAGATGTAGTTCGCCCACTGGTGGGTGGACGGATACCGGTGGTGGAAGTCGTGGACCACCGTGTCGCCGGTGAGGACGAGATAGCGGGCCGGCGCGTGCACGAACAGCATGCGCAGGGACCATCGCCCCCAGGCTGCGGCCCGGCGCAGCGGCGGCAGGTCGGGAGCGGGCGCCGCCTCGCCGATGAAGATGGCGTTGGTGAGGCCGCCGAAGTACTCCTTGCCGCGCCGGACAGTGAGGTCCCTGGCCGGGAAGGTGTGCTTGACGCACAGCCGCAGGGTGTTGCTGATCTGGAAGAGCGGGATCAGCGGAACGAACCATACGATCAGCAGGACCGGCCAGGTCCCGGTCAGGACGGTGGCCGCGATCACGGTCGGGTAGAGGGCGAGGAAGGTCGCCTTCTCGGCCCGCGCCGAGCCGTGCCAGAACGAACGGGCGCGTGCCACCAGGAAGTTCAGATGGAACCAGGGTGACACCAGCCTGCCGAGGACACGCCGCCACATCTGCCGCCGGGTCATCCCGGGGTGCAGGTTCAGGCTGACCAGGAAGGCCTGGACGGTGGGGTCGCGCAGGGTCATGTGGTGGGCGGCGTGGTGGTCACTGACGTGCTCGCGGCTGTAGCGGACGAAGTTCTGGATGACCAGCACGCTGGAGGTGAGCCGGCCTATCGCGGTGTCCAGGCGTCGTCTTCGGTACATGTTCCGGTGGGAGCACTGGTGGTAGACCATCATGCGCAGGTTGCGCATGCCGTGCAGGGTGACTGCCCAGCCCGCGGGCACCAGCAGCAGCCAGGCGCCGCCCAGGACGAGTCCGGCGCAGCCGGCGGCGACGCCGAGAGCCATGGAGAGATACGCCGTCAGAAGGTGGAATCCTGGCGTCCACCAGGATATGGGACGCTGGCCGGTCAGGGCCTTTCCGGTGAAAAGGGTGAGTGGGTACTGGGTGAACCGGGGCAGGGCGCGCATGGTTTCGCGAGGATCCGAACAATCCGCAATGCCTTGGGTCCGGTAGCCACTGTCGATGGCTGCCATCGCACTCCTCTAGGTCAGGGATCTGAGGTGCCTGACATTCGATAGCCCGGTCGGGCCCTCGGAATATCGGCACACGAAAGGTCTGTGACTGGGTGCGTGTTGATCCTGACAGGCGGTCACCTACAGGGTCAACCTTTTACAGGTAAACTGGGCAGAAACACGACCGATTATTGATCGATCGGCGGGTTGATATTCGCTCGAATTCAGGGCGCGGAAACCGCTGGAATGCGCGACCGCGCGCGAATTCACGCGAGCTAAGCGGGCGCATCCTGGGTGCGGGGCGGTTCCGGCTCGGGAACGGGGTCGGGCAGGACCCTGCGGACCCGCACCGGGGAGAGGAAGACGGGCAGGAAGGCCGTCGACACGAACACGCCGCCCACCCACAACGTGGCCTGGACTCCGACGAGTTCGCCGAGCAGACCGGAGATCGCGGCACCGACCGCCAGGGCGCCCGTCAGCAGGAACCGGAACGTCGCGTTCATCCGGCCGAGCAGCGAGCCGGGGGTCATCCGCTGCCGCAGGCTGACTCCGAGCACGTTGTCCATGCCCACCTTGAACATGGCCAAACACCAGCCGGCGCCCGCGAGGAACAACCACGGCCCCCGGTCGACCAGCGGTACGAGCAGCCCTGCCGGGGCCAGACACACCCCGGCCAGACCGAGCGTACGGCCGAATCCCAGCCGCGCGCTGATGGGCCGCGCGCTGCGGGCGCCGATCAGCAGTCCGATCCCGCCGGCTCCCCAGAACAGGCCCAACGCGGCGCCCGGCAGGCCGAGTTCGCGGACGAACCAGATCGGCAGCATGGTGTTGATGACGGCGGAGCCGAGATTGGCGAGGGCCGCGGTGAGCACCAGTGCCCGAAGTTCCGGGTTGCCGAAGACATGCCGTACGCCCTCGGCGATCTGGGTGCGGAGCCGGTTGCCCGCCCCGTTTTGGGCCCTGCTGGACGGCGGAGTGCGCCGGATCCCGATGAGTCCGAGCCCGGAGGCCAGATAGGTGCCGGCCGAGACCAGTACGGCCGCGGGTGCGCTGAGCAGCGAGACGAGTCCGCCGCCCGCGCTGCGGCCCAGTACGTTGCCCGCGGCGATCAGCGTGTTGATGTCCGCGTTGGCCTGAACCAGCGCTTCTTTGCCGACCAGTTGGGGCAGCACGCTCTGTGAACCCACGTCGAAGAACACCGTCGCGCAGCCGCTGAGCAGGACGACCGCGTAGAGCTGGCCCAGGGTGAGCGCGTCCAGCCACCAGGCCAGCGGCACGGAGGCGTAGAGCAGGGCGCGGCACAGGTCGGCGGCGATCAGGACCCGGCGATGACTGAGCCGGTCCACCCAGGCCCCGGCCGGCAGGCCGATGACCAGGAAGGCGATCGTGCTGAGGGTGGCGAGGGCGCCGACCTGGCCCGGCCCGGCGTCCAGCGCGGCCACGGCGACCAGGGGTACGGCGACGTAACTGACGTTGCTGCCCAGCTGACTGAGCGCGGATGCGGTGAACAGCGTGCGGAAGTCGGCTGTCCGCCAAGGGGAGTCGGGTCGCATGATCCGTTCGTCCGGTGGGGTCGGTGAAAGCGGAAGGAGGGCGCACGGCGGCGCGGGAGCAGGTGGGGGGGCTCCCGGGGACCTACGGGCGCGGCGGGTTCGGCCTGTGCGCCGGCCGTCGTACAGCTGGATCGGCGGAGTCGGCCGGCGGATCTGCCGCACCCCTACAGAAAGGCGCAATTCCATGCCGTCTTGGCCGGAATACACCCGCCAGAAGATTGCTCACTCTTGCCCCCGTTCCGCTTCTTCCTCTTCGAGGTGGCCGAAGACCACCCCTTGAGGATGGCGTCTGAACCGGTTCGCTTCCCAGGTTCCCGACACCATTTCATCGACTGTTCACAGTAGTTGGCCGAGCGGTGCACCATACTTCCGAAGTGCCCGGACGACCAAAGGACACTACCCGGTGGGTGCGGCCCGAGCGCAAGGGTCTCCGGTTTCCGCGTGTCACGGCAAGCGGGCAACGGAATTTCTGAAAATCGTTGACAACGACCGAAGTCAGATGTGAGCCTCTGGGAGGTGCCGAGGGGGCGGCCACCCTTCTGTGCCAGTTTGTTGCGTACGTCGGAGCGTTACCGCGACCCGTACTTGCGACACCGCACACCACGTCTGCCACACAGCACACACCATCGCCACTTGCAGCCCGATGACGATTCGGGCCGATTGGCGTGGCGTTCTACCGGGCTTCCCTCACCAGGGCCCTGCTCGTTCAGGGCCGCCGACTTAAGTAAAGTTTGGGTGAAAAGCAACGTGACTGCTCGTACCGCGCTCCTGATCGGTGCCGCCGGGGGAATTCTCTCCGAGGTGGCCAGAGGTCTCGCGAAGGAAGGCCACTCACTCGTCCTCTTCGACAGGAACGAGGAGACCGTCACCCGCCTCGCCGATGAACTCGCCCATGTGACGAAGACCGAGGCGGTCGTCGGTGACATCACCGACATCCCGGCCGCCGAGCGGCAGCTGACGGAGATCGTCGCCCGGCACGCGCCCTCGGTCCTGGTGAACGGCGTCGGCGGCGACACCCGGGTCATCGGTTACGCGGATCTCGACCGCAGCCATTTCGAACAGACCCATCTGGAGAACGTGATCAGCACCTGGATCGCGATCAAGGTCTGCGCGCCCCGGATGGCCGAGGACGGTTACGGCCGCATCGTCAACTTCGCCTCGGCAGGCGGGCGGACATACAGCCATTTCAACAACGCCGCGTACGTCGGCGCGAAGGCCGCCGTGATCGGTATGACCAAACAGCTGGCGTACGAACTGGCCGGTACCGGTGTGGTCGCGAACGTGGTCGCCCACGGGCCGATCGCCACGGACCGGGTCGCCGGCGCCTTCGAACGCCGTACCGAGGAGTCGAAGAAGGACGTCCTCGGACGGCTTCCCATGGGGCGCTACGGCACGGTGGCCGAGGCCGTCGGCAGCGTGCTGCACCTGTGTTCCGAGAGCGCCGGCTACTCGACCGGATCCGTGATCGACATCAACGGCGGCCTCTACATGTGACCCGCTCGCGGGCGGGTCCGTGACCTCCCCCGCGCATCGCGCTACGCGCGTCGGCCTGATTCTCACTGCAAGGAGCTGGGTGTGGCGAAGTTTGTCGTCGAATTCGAGTACAACGTCGACCGGGCCGGCCGCCAGGGCCTGCATCCGGCGCACGCCGAGAACCTCTACCGGCTGGCCGACAACGGTGTCCTGCTGCTCGGCGGACCCCTTGTCGGCGAGAACTCCGGACTGCTCGTGTACGAGGTGGAGTCCCGCGAGGAACTGCAGCGCGTCCTCGACGATGAACCCTATGTCAAGGGTGGCCTGGTGGCCCGGACACGAATTCAGGAATGGGCGCCCGGAAAGGGGAGTTGGATCGCCGCGTTGAACACGTCGGAAAACCGGTCAGAGGAAGTTCCGGCCATTGAGGGAGTCCACTGACATGACCCTCACGACCGAAAACACGGAATCCACAGAATTCACAGACACCGCTGTAAGGGAAAGCGCGGGGCCCGGCGTGCCGGTGTCGTTCACCCTCGACTCCCTGCACGCGGGAATCGTCGATCCGGCCATGGACTCCATGCGCATCCTCAGTGAGACGGCACTGCGTTTCCCGGACGCGCTCTCATTCTCCTCGGGAGCGCCCTACGACGGAAACCATGATCTGGCCAATCTCACCTTCTACACCGAGCGCTATATCAAGCACCTGCGCGACAAGGGCGTTCCGGAAGAGCGCATCACCCGGCTGCTGTTCCAGTACGGGCCCGTCAACGGCCTGATCCAGGACGAGGTCGCCCTGATGCTGAAGCAGGACGAGGGCATCGACGTCCCGGCCGAGGCGATCATGATCACCCATGGCTTCCAGGAGGCCGCCCTGGTCGCCCTGCGCGGCCTGTTCGCCTCCCCCGACGACGTCCTGCTGTCGGTCTCCCCGGCGTACGTCGGCATCCTCGGCGCAGCCAGGATGCTGGACATCCCCGTACGGGGCATCCTGGAGGGCCCCGAGGGTCTCGACCCGGAGACGGTGCGTGCCGCCGCCCGTGCCGTGCGTGCCGAGGGCAGGCGGCCGGCCGCCCTCTATCTGGTGCCGGACTTCTCCAACCCGTCGGGGACGGTACTGCCGCTCGCGGCACGGGAGAGGCTGCTGGAGGTCGCCGCCGAGGAGGACTTCCTGATCCTGGAGGACAACCCCTACGGGCTGTTCGCGCGGGACGGCGAGTCGATGCCCACCCTGAAGTCCCTGGACGCGCGTGGCCGGGTGCTGTACCTCGGCTCGTTCGCGAAGTCGGCGTTCCCCGGCGCCCGGCTCGGCTATCTGGTCGCCGACCAGGAGGTCACGGACGCCGATGGCACCACGCGGACGCTGGCCCAGACCCTGTCCAAGGCGAAGGCGATGTACAGCGTCGGCTCCTCGACCCTCTCGCAGGCCGTGATCGGCGGTTTCCTGGTCGAACAGGGCTACGATCTCCGGTCCGCGACACGGGAGTTGGCGGCCGTCTATCTGGAGCGGCTGGACGCGGTACTGGCCGCGCTGGCCGAGGAGTTCCCCGCGGGCGGCGACCACGGCGTCAGCTGGAACACCCCGCGCGGTGGCTTCTTCCTGACCCTGAAGGTGCCGTTCACCGCCGACCTGCCGGCCATGGAGCGCTCCGCCCGTGATTTCGGGGTGAGTTGGGCGCCGATGCGCATGTTCTACCTCGAAGGCGGCGGCGACCGCGAGATCCGGCTCGGCTTCAGCAACCTCGCTCCAGACGCGATTCGGGAAGGCATCGCCAGGCTGGCACGCTTTGTCGCGTCAACTCCCCGCGAGATACCCGAAACACCCGAAGGACAGGCATGAGCGTCTCCGAGACCCCCGCTTCCCCGACAGCAACCTCCGTACCCGCAAGCTCAGTTGACGGCACCGAGGCGGCCGGGGCCGTCGCCGTGGTCGTCGACGGCTACTCGGCCGGCAACTTCTACCCCGGCGCGTTCGCCGCCCTCGGCGCGCGGGTGATCCACGCGCAGACCACGGCCGAGCTGATCCCGACGATGCTCGCGCCCGATCTGACGGCGTACGAGAGCAACCTCGTGAGCACCGACGAGGCCGAACTCACCGAGCTGCTGCGCGCCCACGCGCCGGCCGCCGTGGTGCCCGGCCAGGAGTCGTCGGTGCGGGCCGCAGACCGGCTCAGTGAGGCGCTCGGGGTGAAGTCCAACGGCACCGCGCTCTCCCCGGCCCGCCGGGACAAGTACGAGATGATCGAGGCGCTGCGCCGGGCCGGGGTGCGCTGCGCGGACCAGTTCAAGAGCGACGACGCCTCGCTGATCGTCAAGTGGGCCGAGGACCAGGGGCGTTGGCCGGTGGTCGTGAAGCCGCTGGACTCCGCCGGCTCCGACGCGGTGTTCGTGTGCCAGGACGCCGGGGAGACGCGTACCGCCGCCGAGAGCGTGCTGGCCGGCCGGACCATCTTCGGCAACGCCAACGCGGAGGCGCTGGTCCAGTCGTACCTCAAGGGCACCGAGTACATCGTCGACACCGTCAGCGCCGACGGCCACCAGTACGTTTGCGGGGTCTGGGAGTACGAGAAGACGCTGCTGCCGACCGGCCGCAACATCTACAACCGGGACATCCTCGTCGCCCCGGACGCCGACCCGGTGCCGGCCCTGATCGCCTATGTCACCGACGTCCTCGCGGCGCTCGACGTCCGCTGGGGACCGACGCACGCTGAGGTCATCGTCACGGACGAGGGCCCGGTGCTGGTGGAGATCGCCACCCGCCTCAACGGCAATCTGAACCCGGCCTTCCAGGACCTGTGCCTGGGCCACAACCAGGCGGGGCTGGCCGCACTGGCGTACATCCGCCCGGCGGAGTTCGTCCGGACCTACGGCGGCGGGGTCTACCGCAAGCTCCAGTCCGCCTACACCTACAACGCGCCCACCGCTCTGGACGGTGTCGTGTCGGCCGTGGACCGGGAGACCGTGGCGGCGATCGACGCGCTGCCGAGCACGGTCGTCACCGCGGTCAAGTACAAGCCCGGGTCCCGCATCCGCCCCACGAACGACCTGATGACGGCCGCCCTGCGGATCTATCTGACCTCTCCCGACGACACCCTGCTCACCGCCGACTACGAGCGCGCCCGCGCCCTCAAGGACGGCGTCTATCAGGTGAGTTGACGGCAACCTGACCACCGCGTCCCCCCACCCTCTCTGGAGGAAAGCAGTGCACAGCCGTATCGGTCTCTTCCTCTCGCCCGTTCACGAGACGGGCCAGGACCCCCATCTGGCCATCCACCGCAACCTCGACCTCGTCGAGCTGGCCGACCGGCTCAACTTCGACGAGGCCTGGTTCGGCGAGCACCATACGCTCGGCTGGGGCCTGGTCGGCGCCCCGGAGACCCTGATCGCCGCCGCGAGCCAGCGCACCCGGCAGATCAGACTGGCCCACGGGGTGGTCCCGCTCTCCGGCCACCACCCCTTCCACGTGGCCAGCCGTGCCGTCCATCTGCACCACCTCACCCGGGGCCGCTACATCCTGGGCGTCGGGCCGGGAGTGCCGTTCGACGCCACGATGTTCGGCCTGGACGGCAAGGAGCAGCGCAAGCGGCTCGACGAGGCTCTGCCGACCCTGCTCGAACTCGTCAACGGCGAGGAACGGGTGACGCAGAAGACCGACTGGTACGAACTGGTCGACGCCAAGCTCCAGTTGCCGCGCTTCGGCCCCGGTCCGATCGAGGTCGCGGTGGCCACCTCGGGCACCTCGGTGACCAGTCCCCGGCTGATCGGCCGGTACGGGCTGAGCATGACCTCCTTCGCGCTGCCCTTCGCCCTGCTGACACCGGGCGCCCCGGAGCACATGGGCCTGGCCCAGCAGTGGAAGCACGCCGAGGAGGCGGCCGACGAGTACGGGCAGACGCTGCGCCGCGAGGACTGGCGCGTGGCTCTGCCGGTGCATGTCGCGGAGACGCGTGAGCAGGCCTTCGCGGAGGTCCGCGAGGGTTACGACCGCTGGCTGTTCGAGTACTTCGGCAAGGCGGCCGGCCGTGCCGTCCTGGCGCCCGGCGCCTCCCGGGAAACCGCGCTGGAGGCCCGGGTGGAGGCGGGCGGCGCGCTGGTCGGCTCGGTCGACGACGTCGTGGAGGGCGTCCGCCGCATCCAGGAGGCGACCGGTGGCTTCGGCTCGCTGCTGGTGTACGTCGCCGACTGGACCTCGTACGAGAACACCAACCGCAGTCTGGAACTGCTCGCCCGGCAGGTGGCCCCGCGGATCAACGGTGCCGCCGCCCGCCCGCAGGAGGCCGTCGACTGGGCGATCTCGCGCCGGAGCCAGTAGTCCGGCCGGCGCCCGTGGGGAGCAACTCCGTTTGTCGCGGGCGCCGTTCGAGGTCACCCAGGTCCTGACCGAGGGGAAGGCATCGCATGCTGGAACAGACCGCGCCGGTATCCGCACCCCTGGACCAGCGCTCGTTCCGCGACATTCTCGGCCGCTTCCCCACCGGCGTCGTGCTCGTCACCGCGAACGCGGCACACGGCCCGGTGGGCATGGCGGTCAACTCGTTCACCTCCGTCTCGCTGGAGCCGCCGCTCGTCGCCCTGTGCGCGGGCCGGTCCTCGACCACCTGGCCGGGGGTCCGGGCGGCCGGGCGGTTCGCGGTCAGCATCCTCGGCGAGGGTCACGCGGAGCTGTGCAGGCTGTTCAGCGAACGCGGGGCGGATCGTTTCTCCGGCCGGGAGTGGGCGTACACCCCGGCCGGTCATCCTGTCCCGGCCGGTGTGCTCGGCTGGCTCGACTGCGAGATCTCCGTGATCCATCCGGCGGGCGACCACGAACTGGTCGTCGCCTCCGCCACGGAAGGGGCGCTGTCGGGCGCGGCAGCGCCGCTGGTCTTCCACGCCGGCCGCTTCCGCGGGCTGGCGGCGTAACCGTGCGCGAGGTGTCGTCAGTTCGCTGCGGCGACGTCGTGGCTGGTCGGGCAGCTCCCCGCGCCCCTTAGGGGGCTGCGCCCCCCGTTCCTCACCGGCGATCCCGGTGGCACAACAGGTCGAAACTAGCCAACAAGCTGACAAGCTGAGGGAGTTGCTGAAGCCGTGGGCGGTTCGCAGCACTGGGAAGAGCACTGGAACACACGTCGAGTCCCCTTCCAGGAGGAGTGCCGGCGGGCCCGCGCGGCGCTCATCGCCGACCTCGGGGACCCGGCGGCGGCCCAGAGACGGGTCCTCACGGACATCGTCGAGGTGTGCCGTGACTCCCTCCACTGGAAGGAGCGCGGCTACGACACCGTCGAACCCGACGCCAAGAGTTTCCGGGACGTCCTCCCGGTCCGGCGCTACGACGACTTCGCACCAGAGATCGACCGCGAGACCAGGACCAAGGGCGGCGTCCTGTCGTGCAGCCCGGTCCTGCGCTGGCTGAAGACGAGCGGCACGACCGGGGCGCCCAAGCGGGTCCCGTACACCCTGCACTGGCTGCTGACGTACCGGATTCCGGCCATGCAGGCGATGTGGGGAACCTACCTGGACCTGCACCCCGCGATCCTCGACCATCCGCACGCCACCCTGGACACCCAGACCGTCCACGAGAACGTCGACGACTTCCTCTACGGGGTCCAGTACCAGGCGATCAGCAACCGGCACCCGCGGATCAACAGCCGGGACTGGAACCCGCCTTGGGCGGCGGCCCCCTGGTTCGGCCTGGAGGCGCCCTCCTCGCACGCGGGACGGATGTACCACCGGATCCGCCATCTCGTGGGCCACCAACTGGAGTTCGTGTCGGCGATCAACCCGAGCACCCTGATCTCGCTGCGCGACCTGATCGCCGAGCACGGCCCCGACCTGGTCCGTGACCTGGACGCCGGCACGCTGGCGGGCCGACCGTACGCGGAGCCCGATCCGTCGGCCGCCCGGCACCTGCAATCGGTGCTGGACCAGGCCGAGTTCACCCTCAGCGACGTGTGGCCCTCGCTCGGCGCGTACAGCTGCTGGCTGTCGTCCTCCGCCGGGCTCTACCGGTCGAAGCTGGACGCGGTGATGCCCGGCGCGCGCGCGATGCCGTTCATGAGCTGCGGCACGGAGGGCGTCACGACGCTCCCCGTCGACCACTCCCTGGACAGCCAGCCGCTCGCGGTCAACCAGGCGTTCTTCGAGTTCGTGCCGGCGGAGGTGGAGCTGGGCAGGCTGCTGGACGCGGGCGAGCACATCGACACGCTGCTGTTCGACGAGGTCGAGGCGGGCCGCGACTACCACCTGATCATGACGCAGGGCAACGGTCTCTACCGGCTCTGGAGCGGCGACATCTACCGCGTCGAAGCGGTCCGGGACGGCGTCCCGTGGATCCGTTTCGTGCACCGCGACGGCGTCTTCCACTCCTTCACCGGGGAGAAGATCACCGAGGCCCAGGTCACCGAGGCGATAGAGCTGGCACTGGCCTCGTACGGCCTGGAGGGCGGCCTCTATCTCTGCGGGCCCCGCTGGGCCGAGCCGCCGCACTACATCGTGGTCGGCGAAGTGCCGCGCCCCGGCCCCGAGTTGGACCACCGGCTGTCCGACGCCGTGGACCGTGCGCTCGCCACCGTCAACATCGAGTACGCGAGCAAGCGCACCAGCGGACGCCTCGGCCCGCTGCGGTTCCACACCGTCGGCCCCGACACCATCGCCGGGTACACCGAGTCCCGGCGCCAGCTCGGCAACGCCACCCAGTACAAGTACAGCCCCTTCCAGAAGGACACCGATTTCGTCGCCGACCTGGTCGGCGGGGCGGGAGTACCCCGGTGATCGAGACCAAGAGGCCGCCGCAGGACGTGCGGCGCGAGATCATCACCCTCTCCGTCGACGGCGTCGACCTCGCGCTGCATCTGTGGCGGCCACGCGGGGAGACCAAGGGCGCGGTGTTCTACTTCCACGGGCTGCAGTCCCACGCGGGCTGGCTCTGGGAGGTGGGGCCGCAGTTCGCCGACAACGACATCGCCTTCTTCGTGCTGGACCGGCGCGGCAGCGGCATCAGCGGCGGCGAACGGCGCGACGTGCCGGACGTCGAGACGATCGTCGCGGACTATGTCACCGCGATCACCCACACACGTGAACTGATCGGCGACGACGTCCCGTTGACCCTGTTCGGGCACTGCCTCGGCGGCTCCTTCCTGGCGGCTCTCCTGCACCACCCCGACTTCACCGTCCGCTACGACGCCACCGTCTTCTGCTCGACCTGGCTGGGCCGGCTGCACGCGGTGCTCGACGACGGGGAACGGGCGGCGCTGGCCGCCGAGACCGGTACGGAGCCCTGGGACGCGGGGCTGCGGTCGGCGGACTTCACGGACGATCCCCGCTACCAGGAGTTCATCGACAACGACGACCTGGCCGCCCGCACCCTCACCCGCCGCTCACGCGCGGTCCTGCTCGCCCTCGAACGCCTCTACCTGGACCCCGGCCGCCCTCAACTCCCCGACGTACCGGCCGCGTTCGTGTCCGGGCTCACCGACCCCATCATCGACCTCGACGCGACCCGCGAGGTCTTCCAGCGGCTGTTCTCCGACGGCGGGCTCGCCGTCCAGTTCCCCACCGACCGCCACTACCTCTTCTACACGGACGCCGGCCGCGCGCTGGTCGACTGGACGTCGACGCACACCCTGCTCCAGGGACTGGACCGTGGCGTCTGAGGCACGGCTGTACCGGGTGGCGCTGCCGATGCGCATCGGCTTCGACCACCCGGCGGCCCGCCGCCGCACCAGCGACAGCCTGGTCCTGCGCCTGACCGTCGACGACGTGTCCGGCATCGGGGAGTGCGCGCCCCGCTCGTACGTCACCGGCGAGACGACCGACAGCGTCACGGAGGCACTCGGGCGCGTCCCGCTGCACGCCCTGTTCGGACGCCTGCGGACGACACCACCGGGTGACCTCGCGGACCGACTCCGTGCCGTCGGCTTCGAGTCGACGTTCCCCGAGCTGTTCGCCCACACCCTGGGGACAGCTCCCGGCACCAACCTGGTGTGCCTGCTGGAGACGGCCGTACTGGACCTGTTGTGCCGTCAGTTGACAGTGTCTGTAGGCGAGTTGCTGCTTCCCGGGGTCTCCGAAGCACTGTCCGTCCCCGTCTCCCAGGTGCTGGACCTGAGCATCGGCGTCGAGGAGTTCCTCGACACGCGCGGGCCCTTCCACTTCGTCAAGGTGAAGGCCTCCGACGACATCGAGCGGGACGTCCGCACGGTCGGCGCGATCAGGCGACGGCTCGGCGCGGACGTACCGGTGATGGTGGACGCCAACATGAGCTGGACGCCGGAGACCGCGGCGCCCTACGCGCGTCGACTGCGCGAGGCAGGGGTGGACCTCGTCGAGGAACCGCTCCCCCGCCGTTCCTGGGCCGATCTGCGCGCCCTGCGCCGGGCGACGGGCGTCCGCGTCCTGCTCGACGAGTCGGTGTGCACGGCGGCGGACGCCCGGGAGGCGGTGGCCGCCGAGGCGTGCGACGCGGTGAACGTCCGGGTGTCCAAGAACGGCGGACTGCTCGCCTCGGCCCGGCTGATCGAGTACGCCCGTGCCGAGGGCCTGGGTTTCCAGATCGGCGTCCAGGTCGCCGAGACGGGTCCGCTGATCAACGCGAGCCGGGCGCTGGCGCTGCGCAGCGCGGATGCGTTTGCGGTTGAGGGCGGCCAGTCCGACCGTTTCTTCGCGGAAGCGGACGCGATCGTGGCTCCGTGGCCGGTTGTCGACCGCCGTACCAACTCGATCGGCCCCGTCGAGGGGGCCGGTTTCGGCCTGCGACTGACCGGGCGGGCAGCGCGCTGGACTGCTCTGACCTGGACGGACAGCACGTCGTGGCTGCGTGTTGCCGCCGACCTAAAACAGTTTGTCGGCCGCGGCTCCGGTGGGGGCTGATCGCGCAGTTCCCCGCGCCCCATGTCATCAGTTCCGCCGAGAGGAGAGCAGCCCATGACCGTCCTGTTCGAATGCGTGCACAAAGGTGAGCGGTACATCGGGCACGGCGCCCCCGAGGACACCGTCCTCACCCTCTACCCCCTCGCCGGCACCGACCCGGGCGCCGCGGTCCTGGCCGCCGACGGCGACACCCCGGCCCTGCTCGCCGCGCTGACCGAGGGCCGCGAGCCGGTGACCGCGGCCGTGACAGACGTACGCTTCCGGCCGCCGCTGCTGCCCGACTCGGTCGGGGACGCGCTGGTCAGCGGGTTCATGGCCACCCACAACGTGAAGGCGGACTCGGGGGCGCCCACCCAGCCCAACTGGTTCTTCAAGGGCCTGGGCGAGGTCCTGAAGGTCTCCGGGGAGCCGCTGCGCGTGCCGCAGGACGCGCTCGCGGTGACCGAGGAGGCGGAGGTCGTCCTCGTGTACGTCGGCGACGCGGACGGCGTTCCGAGGTACGCCGGGTACACCTTCGGCAACGACCTCACCGACATCGGCCGGTTCAAGCGGCACGCGGGACATCTGTCGTACGCGAAGCTGTGCGACGCGGGCGTGGCCCCGTATCTCTTCCTGGGCACCCCGCCGCAGCTGGTCACCGGGCAGGTCACGGTCGAGCGGGACGGGGAACAGGCCTGGCAGGGGACCTTCACCACCGGGGTGAAGGCGCTGCACTACGGGCTGCGGGACATCACGGCCGGGCTCTTCGCGAACGCGTCGCTGCTGCACCCCGGCCGTGTGCACTACGTCTACCTCGGCGCGGACCGCAGCAGCTTCCACCACGGTTTCACGACGGCCGACCGCGACCGCGTGACGATCGACTTCGCCACTCACGGGGTGAGGATGTCCCACCCCCTGCACTGGGGGTGAGTCCGGCGGGCGGCCGTCGTACGCCCGCGCCGGTTCAGCTCACGCCCGCCGCGGCCCGGTTCGTCGTGGCGATCGTCGCCGAGCCGACGACGCGTGTGCCGTCGTACAGGACGATCGCCTGGCCCGGCGCCACCCCGCGCACGGGCTCGGTGAACGTGACCTCCAGCGTGCCGTCGACCAGCTCGGCGGTCACCTCGGTCTCGCCACCGTGGGCGCGCAGCTGGGCGGTGTAAGTGCCGGGGCCGGTGGGGGCCGCGCCGCACCAGCGGGGTCGGATCGCGGTGAGGGCGTCGACGTCGAGGGCGGTGGCCGGACCGACCGTCACCGTGTTGTTCACCGGGGAGATGTCGAGGACGTAGCGCGGCTTGCCGTCGGCGGCCGGGGTGCCGATGCGCAGGCCCTTGCGCTGGCCGATGGTGAAGCCGTACGCGCCCTCGTGCGAGCCGATCTTCGCGCCGGACTCGTCGACAATGTCGCCCTCGGCGCGGCCCAGCCGGTTCGCCAGGAAGCCCTGGGTGTCGCCGTCGGCGATGAAGCAGATGTCGTGCGAGTCGGGCTTCTTGGCGACCGCGAGGCCGCGCCGCTCGGCCTCCGCGCGGATCTCGTCCTTCGTGGTGAGGGTGTCGCCGAGGGGGAACATCGCGTGGGCGAGCTGCCGGTCGTCGAGCACGCCGAGGACGTACGACTGGTCCTTGGCCATGTCGGAGGCGCGGTGCAGTTCGCGGGTGCCGTCCTCATGGACGATCACCTGCGCGTAGTGGCCCGTACAGACCGCGTCGAAGCCGAGCGCGAGGGCCTTGTCGAGGAGCGCGGCGAACTTGATCTTCTCGTTGCAGCGCAGACACGGGTTGGGGGTGCGCCCCGCCTCGTACTCGGCGACGAAGTCGTCCACCACGTCCTCGCGGAAGCGCTCGGCGAGATCCCAGACGTAGAAGGGGATGCCGATGACGTCGGCCGCGCGACGGGCGTCGCGGGAGTCCTCGATGGTGCAACAGCCGCGCGCACCCGTGCGGAAGGACTGCGGGTTCGCGGACAGGGCGAGGTGGACGCCTGTCACGTCGTGGCCGGCTTCGGCCGCGCGGGCGGCGGCTACGGCGGAGTCCACGCCGCCGGACATGGCGGCCAGTACGCGGAGGGGCTGCTGCGAGGTGTGAGTCATAACCCTTCAAGGGTACGGGGCGCCGGGAACCGGGGCGCGCGAGTATCCGTTCTCGCTGACATGGAGGAAACACAGGCCCGGCAGGACAGCGGCCGCGGTCTCTCGCAGGACGTCCCCCGGCAGTCGCGGAGCGAGGGCCACGGGCGGGCCCCGCGCGACGGCGACCGGCGGATCGGGCGGCGCGCCCTGCTCATCGGCGGGGCGGTGGCCGCCGCCGCCACGGGCGTGCTCGCCCGGGACGAGCTGCGGCACCTGTGGTGGCGGGTGCCCGGGGTGTCGAAGCCGCGCAAGGAGGGCGAGGTCGACTACGCGGGTGCGCGCTGGGTGGCGGCCTCCTCGGCGAACTGGCGGATGGCGGACCGGCCCGACGACTACGACGTGGACCGGGTGATCATCCATGTCACGCAGGGCAGCTTCGCCAGCGCGGTGAAGGTCTTCCAGGACCCGGCACACGGAGCGGCGGCGCACTACGTCGTCCGCGAGGACGGGCGGATCACGCAGATGATCCGCGAGCTGGACGTGGCGTTCCACGCGGGCAACCGGGAGTACAACGAGCGGAGCGTCGGCATCGAGCACGCCGGTTTCGTGGAGAAGCCGGAGGACTTCACGGACGCGATGTACGCGGCCTCGGCGCGGCTGACGGCCAGGGTCTGCGCGCGGTACGGCATACCGGTCGACCGGGAGCACATCATCGGGCATGTGGAGGTACCGGGCACGGACCACACCGATCCGGGGCCGGGATGGGACTGGAAGAAGTACCTGCGGCTGGTGGAAGCGGCGGCCGCCGCCACTCCCTGAGCCCGTCCCCCGCGAAACCCTGTGACGCAAGTCACATGTTGGCAATACCGTGAGCAATTCGGGTGTGTCGGCCGCCCGATGTGTCCCACGCGCCGAAGATGACCTGCGGATCCCCAACGCCGCCTCTTTGCAGGGCAGTTGGCGTGCACGGCGGTCGCACAGCCTCCTGGGTTCGCTCCTAATTTGGCCTCAGTCTTTACATAGGGCTTAGCCCAAAGATCCACAGCCATGACCATGAACCCCAACACAGATGCCGGCTCGGGCGCGGCACCGCAGCTCGACAACGACCCCGCGTCGGGCGGGCGGGACAGCAGTGACCAGCGGGCGAGGAACCGGACCGGCAAGGGCCTCCACCGACGGAAGTTCCTCGGCGGGATGGCCGGCGTCGGCCTGGGCGCCGTGGCGGCGGCCGGCACGACCTTCGGACTGCTCACCGACTCGGGGAACAAGGCCAGCGCGGCGACGAACACGGCCACGCTGACCATCCCGGATCTTCTGGAAGGCAGCACCACCGACGGCACCACCACCTTCACCCTGGAGGCGAAGAGCGGCACCAGCGAAGTCATCAGCGGTGTCACCAGCACCACCGCCGGCTACAACCAGTCGTTCCTCGGCCCGACCATGAAGTGGACCACCGGCGACAAGGTCCTGCTGAACATCACCAACAGCCTCACCGAGGAAACCACCGTCCACTTCCACGGCGCCCATGTCCCGCCCACGATGGACGGCGGCCCGCAGAACGCCTTCGCCGCCGGAGGCACCTGGGCCCCGACCTTCACCGTCCTGGACGAGGCCAAGACCCTCTGGTACCACCCGCACGCCCTGGGCACCACGGCCAAGCAGGCCGTACACGGACTGGCCGGGATGATCATCGTGGAGGACGACTCCACCGCTTCCGCCGCCCTGCCCAGCGACTACGGCGTCGACGACATCCCGCTCGTCTTCCAGTGCCTGGCGGTCTCCGCCGCGGGCGACATCAAGTACGACCAGGCCGGGTACCTCACCTCCGGCCTCCAGTACCCGGTGCTGGTGAACGGCACCAACGTCGACGACACCACGCTCACCTTCAGCGCCACCAAGACCCGCAACCGGTTCCGGGCGCTCAACGCCTCGCCGTCGGACATCATCACCCTGACGCGCAGCGACGGCGGCAAGCTGACCCAGATAGCCACCGACCAGGGCTATCTGACCACCGCGACCACGGTGGACAGCATCCGGCTGGTGGCCGGCGCCCGCGCCGAGTTCACCATGGACGTCACCGAGGACGTCACGCTCCAGGTCACCATCACGACCGGCTGGATCCGCGGCGGCTCCGGCACCTACGACTTCCTCACCGTCGCCGCGGGCGGCACCGACACCCCGGCCGACCTGCCGAGCAGCCTCAACACCATCGAGCGGTACGACACCACCGACTTCACGGCCCGCACCATCACGCTCAGCAACACGGGCGCGACGATGAAGATCAACGGTTCGGCCGGTCTCACCATGTCAAGCATGGCGATGATCAGCACCACGCTGGGCGCCAAGGAGATCTGGACGATAACCAACGCGTCCCAGCTGGAGCACTCCTTCCACCTGCACGACGTGCCCTACCAGCTCGTCGCGATCAACGGGGCGACTCCCACAGGGGTCGAACTCGGCTGGTACGACACGTACGAAGTGGTCGGCGGCGGCTCGATCAAGATAGCCATGGAGTTCACCGACTTCGCCGACGACACCTACATGTACATGCTCCACTGCCATCTCCTGCAGCACGAGGACGAGGGCATGATGGCGTCGCTGATGGTCACGGAGAGCTAGTCGCTCGGCCCCGTGGCCTCAGGGCGGGTCCGCCTCCAGCGGCCCGACGGCGTGACCCGGCACATCCGTGTGGTGGCCGAGCCGGTCCTCGACTCCGACGGCCGGCTGTTCGTCGTCCGGGGCGCCTACCAGGACATCTCCGCCCACCACTGGACGGAGGTCGCCCTCGCCGCCACCCGCGACCAACTCGCCCACTCCGAACAGCAGTCGAGCGAACGCAACCGGCTCACCCTCCAGCTCCAGCACGCGATCATGCCCCCGGCGCAGGCCCCG
>NZ_AEJB01000341.1 GCF_000331005.1 Streptomyces turgidiscabies Car8 | reverse complement strand
CCTCCGCGGGCAACTACTCCATGATGCTGATCGGCCGCAGCATCGCCGGCTTCTACGGGCCGATCGGCGCCCTCACCTACGCCACCATCCGCGAGGTCCTCCCGCCGAAGCAGGCCGCCACGGCCAGCAGCATCGTCGGCAGCGGTGTCGCCTTCGTCGCCATCGGCGGCCCGTTCCTGACCGGCTGGGTCCTCGACGACTACGGCTTCCGCGGGGTCCTGTGGTCCATCGTCGCGGCCACCGCCATCGGCCTGCTGCTGATCCTGTTCGCCGTGCCGAAGACCCACTACCGGGACCCCTCCGCCCGGATGGACTGGATCGGCGGCCTGCTGCTCGGCGGCGGACTGACCGCGCTCACCTACGGCATCGGCCAGGGGACGGACTGGGGCTGGACCTCCGCCGGCACGCTCGGCTGTGTCATCGGCGGCCTCGCCGCCATCGCCCTGTTCGTGGTCTCCCAGAAGCGCATCGCCCAGCCCCTTGTCCACCTGGCCATGCTGGGCCGTCGCAAGGTGTGGACCGTCATACTGGCCTCCGCTCTCGCGGCGGGGGCGAAACAACGAATCGTCGCCTCGCCCCCGCTTCACGCAACGATTCGCCTGTTGGCGCGCAACGGCTGCTCCTTGTACCGCCGAGCCCACCCCCCGTACCGTCTATCTGGCTCACCCACCCCCCTTAAGCCCCTGCAAGGACCCCGCATGCGCACCGCCCTCCTCCAGAGCTCCGGCCGCCCCGGCTCCCTCGCCGGGAACCTCAAGGTGCTCGACGAGGCCGCGGGCCGTGCCGCCGCCGCGGGTGCCGCGCTGCTGGCCGCACCGGAGATGTTCCTCACCGGGTACGCGATCGGCGACGCCATCGCCCACCTCGCCGAGCCCGCCGACGGCGACTCCGCCGACGCGGTCGCCGAGATCGCCACGCGACACGGCCTCGCCATCGCCTACGGCTACCCCGAGCGAGCCGGCGACCAGGTCTTCAACTCCGCGCAGCTCATCTCCGCGGCCGGCGACCGGCTCGCCAACTACCGCAAGACCCACCTCTTCGGCTGCTTCGAACGCGACCACTTCACCCCGGGCGAGCAGCCCGTCGTACAGGCCGAACTGGACGGTCTCCGGGTCGGCCTGATGATCTGTTACGACGTCGAGTTCCCGGAGAACGTCCGCGCCCACGCCCTCGCCGGCACCGACCTCCTCCTGGTCCCGACGGCGCAGATGCACCCCTTCCAGTTCGTCGCCGAGTCCGTCGTACCGGTGCGGGCCTTCGAGAACCAGCTGTACGTCGCCTACGTCAACCGGACAGGCCAGGAAGGGGAGTTCGACTTCGTCGGGCTCTCCACGCTCGCCGGTCCCGACGGAGTCGCCCGCACCCGGGCCGGCCGCGGCGAGGAACTCCTCCTCGCCGACGTCGACCCCGTTCTCCTCGCCGCCTCCCGCGAGGCGAACCCGTATCTCCAGGACCGGCGTCCCGGCCTGTACGGCTCCCTCGTCTGAGCCTCTCCTCCCTCAACTCCCCTTCCGCTCACCTGTTCCGCCCGCAAGGAGTCCGTACCCCATGACGTCCACGGTGCCCACCGCCGTCCAGCACGCCGACGCGCAGCAGCCGCCGATCACCATGTTCGGGCCGGACTTCCCCTACGCCTACGACGACTTCCTCGCCCACCCGGCCGGCCTCGGGCAGGTTCCCGCGACCGAGCACGGCACCGAGGTCGCCGTCATCGGCGGCGGGCTGTCGGGGATCATCGCCGCGTACGAGCTGATGAAGATGGGCCTCAAGCCGGTCGTGTACGAGGCCGATCAGATCGGCGGGCGGCTGCGGACCGTCGGGTTCGACGGCTGCGACCCCTCCCTGACCGCCGAGATGGGCGCGATGCGCTTCCCGCCCTCCTCCACCGCCCTCCAGCACTACATCGACCTGGTGGACCTGGAGACCCGGCCGTTCCCCAACCCCCTCGCGGAGTGCACCCCTTCGACCGTCGTCGACCTCAAGGGCGAGTCGCACTACGCGGAGACGGTCGACGAGCTGCCGCAGGTCTACCGTGACGTCGCCGAGGCCTGGAACACCTGCCTCGAAGAGGGCGCCGACTTCTCCGACATGAACCGGGCCCTGCGCGAGCGGGACGTGCCGCGCATCCGCGAGATCTGGGCCAGGCTCGTCGAGAAGCTCGACAACCAGACGTTCTACGGGTTCCTCTGCGACTCCGAGTCCTTCAAGTCGTTCCGGCACCGCGAGATCTTCGGCCAGGTCGGCTTCGGCACGGGCGGCTGGGACACCGACTTCCCCAACTCGATCCTGGAGATCCTCCGGGTCGTCTACACCGAGGCCGACGACCACCACCGGGGCATCGTGGGCGGCAGCCAGCAACTGCCGCTGCGGCTCTGGGAACGCGAGCCCGGGAAGATCGTCCACTGGCCGTACGGGACCTCCCTCGCGTCCCTGCACGTGAACGGCGTACCGCGCCCGGCCGTGACCCGCCTGCACCGCACGGCCGGCAACCGGATCACCGTCACCGACGCGGACGGCGACATCCGTACGTACCCGGCGGCCGTCTTCACCGCCCAGTCCTGGATGCTGCTCTCGAAGATCGCCTGCGACGACTCGCTCTTCCCGATCGACCACTGGACCGCCATCGAGCGCACCCACTACATGGAGTCCAGCAAGCTCTTCGTGCCCGTCGACCGGCCCTTCTGGCTCGACAAGGCCGTCGACGACCACGGAGTCCCGACCGGCCGGGACGTCATGTCGATGACCCTCACCGACCGGATGACGCGCGGGACCTACCTCCTCGACGACGGCCCGGACAAGCCCGCCGTCATCTGTCTCTCGTACACCTGGTGCGACGACAGCCTCAAGTGGCTGCCGTTGTCGGCGAACGAGCGGATGGAGGTCATGCTGAAGTCGCTCGGCGAGATCTATCCGAAGGTCGACATCAGGAAGCACGTGATCGGCAGTCCGGTCACCGTGTCCTGGGAGAACGAGCCCTACTTCATGGGCGCGTTCAAGGCCAACCTGCCCGGCCACTACCGTTACCAGCGCCGCCTGTTCACCCACTTCATGCAGGACCGGCTGCCCGCCGACAAGCGGGGCGTCTTCCTCGCCGGTGACGACATCTCCTGGACGGCGGGCTGGGCGGAGGGGGCCGTCCAGACCGCGCTCAACGCGGTCTGGGGCGTCATGCACCACTTCGGCGGGACCACCGACCCGACCAACCCGGGCCCCGGTGACCTTTACGACGAGATCGCGCCCGTCGAACTCCCCGAGGACTAGGAGGCGTCCAGGTTGTTCAGACTCCGGCCGCCCGTGCCGCCTCGTACAACTCGGCTGCCAGGTCCTTGAGTTCGGCAGCGTCGCGCGGGGTGTCGCCGAAGTCGAAGAAGAACTCGTCGAGGCCGATCTCGGCGTGGGCGGCGAGGTCCGTCACGATCTGGTCCATGTTGCCCTGGAACGGCCGGCGGTCGGCGCCGTCGTACGCCTTCGCCGTGTAGGACGGGTTCACCCGCACCGCCGTCTCGATCGGCCTCGTGCGGCCCTTCTCGGCGGCGAAGTCCTTCACCTGCTGCCACTGCGCGGCGAGTTGCTCGACGCCCATGGCTATCGGGTTCCAGCCGTCACCGCGTTCGACGAGGCGGGTCAGGGACTTCTTGCTGAACGCGGGCAGGAAGATCGGGATCGGCCGGGCGGGCTTGGGTCCGACCACGGCCGACGCGATCTTCGTCAGCCCGCCGTCGTACTGGACCGGGTCCGGGCCCCAGACCGCCCGGCATACGTCGAGGATCTCGTCCAGCACCCGGCCGCGCTCGGCGAACGGGGCCACCCCGGCGGCGGCGTACTCGTCGAGGGACCAGCCGGTGCCGAGCCCCGCCACCACCCGGCCGCCGCTCGCTGCGTCCAACGTGCCCAGGGTGCGGGCCAGTTGGAAGGGACCGTGCAGCGGGGCGACCAGCACGCTGGTACCCAGCCGGGCGCGCTCGGTGGCCGCGGCGGCCAGCGTCAGGGTCACCAGCGGTTCGGCGAGACCGCGGTACGCGTCGGGCCAGGGGACGCCCTCCATGCCGTACAGGCCCTGGGTCGCGGGCTCCGGGAACAGGGCGCGTTCGAACACCCACAGGCTTTCGTAGCCGAGTTCTTCGGCCGTGCGTGCCACGTCCGGCACGTCCCGCCCGATGTCGTACTGGTGTGACTGCGGAAGACCCAGACCCAGGCGGACGGTCATGCGCGTTCTCCTTCGCGAGAGATGCTCTGCTTCGCAAGAGATGCTCTGGCTTTCGAACGTACAACGTTCACCTAGTGATGGCGGAGGTCCTGCGCGGGAGTGGCCGGATCAGTCCGGCAGCGGTGTGAGGAGCATGCGGCTCGCGAAGCCGACCGCCGCGTCGAGCCGGTCGGTGAACTCCTCGGCCAGATCGGGCAGTCGGCGCAGAGCCCACAGCGCGCGGGCCGCCGACCAGGTCGCGGCCCGGGCCCGCTCCATGCTCCACGCGCCGAGCAGGTGGGTGAGCGGATCGGCGATCTGGAGCAGGTCGGGACCCGGCATCAGCTCTTCGCGCAGGCGCTCCTCCAGCGAGACGAGTAGATCACCCACGCGTTCGAACTCGTCCTCCAGATCGGCCGGTTCGCAGTCGAGCGTACGACAGGCGTCCACGACGGCGAGCGCGAGATCGTGCCCGATGTGCGCATTGATGCCCGCGAGCGCGAACTGCAGGGGCCGTACGCCGGGATGGTGGCGGAACTGGAGCAACGGGCGCCAGCAGGCGGGCGCGTGCTCGTCCTCGGCCACCCGCAGATACCGCTCGGCGAACCGCACGTCCAGGGTGATCGCGGCCTCGGCGTCGGGGAACGCGCCGGCGTCCAGACGCCGGTCGAAGGCCTCCGTGACGGCGAGGTAGACGCGGTTGAAGACCGCCAGCCCGTCGCGCGGCGGCAACTGTGCCTCCAGCGCGCGCATACGGAAGATGACGTGGTCGACAGAAGTGGTGAACTGTTCCAATTGCACCATGAGGGCAGGGTCCCAGTCCTAGGCTGGCGCACGTGCCGCCGGGCCGGACGCTTCCCCAGAACGGGGGAACGCGCCCGCCGGGGCAGAGGAGGGGGAGCTGTACGTGTCAGGCTTGCGCGCCCAGCGCCTGGCCGCGCGCCGGGCCGAACGCAGGCGCGCCGCCCGGCGTTCCGTCATGGTCGCCGCCGCCTCGGTCGTCGTCGCCGTGGGCACCGCGACCGGGCTGCTCTCCGCGCTCGACTCCGGCGGTGGCGCCGCCGACGAGGCCAGGCCCGAAGTGACCAGCTCGCCCCTGCTCGCCCCGCTGCCGGCCGTGTCGTCCGCCCCGCCCTCGACGGGCGCCTCGAAGTCGCCCTCCCCGTCCGCCCGTACGACGGAGGCGAGGAAACCGAGCCGTACGCCCTCGCCCTCCTCCTCGACGACGGAGTTCGAGCCGGCGGCGAGGCAGGCGCCCGGCCCGGTGTCCGCCCGCCTGTACCGCTACCCCGACTCCCAGGTCCTCGACTGGGTCGGCGCCCACCGCGACGATCCGCGCCGCTCCGTCATCGAGGCGGAGATCGCCGACCGTCCGGCGGCGGTCTGGTTCGCCGACTTCTCGCCGTCGACGATCACCGCCCGGGTCCGCGCGGTCACGGCGGGCGCGGCGGCCGCCGGCCGGGTCCCGGTGCTTGTGCCGTACGCCGTCCCGGACCGCGACTGCGGCGGCGCCTCACAGGGCGGGGCACCCGACCTCGGCGCGTACGACGGCTGGATCGACGCGTTCGCGACGGGCCTCGGCTCCGACGAGGTCATCGTGATCCTGGAGCCCGACGCGGTCGCCCAGACCGACTGTCTCTCCCCGGAGCGGCGCGCCGCCCGCTTCGCCTCGCTGGCCCGCGCCGGCCGGGTCCTCAAGGCCGCCGACCCCAACGCCCGCGTCTACTACGACGCCGGCCACTCCGGCTGGAACTCCCCGGCCAAGCAGGCGGCCCTGCTCCGCCAGGCGGGCGCGGCCTCGGCCGCCTCCTCCGACGGTGTCTTCAGCAACGTCTCCAACTTCCACCGCACGGACGACGAGATCGCGTACGACCGACGGGTCCTCGACGCCCTCGGCGGCCCCGCCGGTCTCGGCGCGGTGATCGACACCAGCCGCAACGGCAACGGCGCCCCGGCCGACGGCGAGTGGTGCGACCCGGCGGGACGGAAACTGGGCCGGGCGCCGACAACGAACACCGGCGAGGCGCGGATCGACGCCTATCTGTGGGTCAAGCTGCCGGGGGAGTCGGACGGCTGCATGGGCACCCCCGGCACGTTCACCGCCTCGTACGCCTACGATCTGGCGCGCTGAGCTGCGAGCGAAGGGTCCGGGAAGGGACCACTGAGAGCCATCTGAGCGTCCGCTTAGGATGGGGAGGAGCGGATAACTGCATCCGCCATCCACCCCGTACGCCCAGGAGCCCCGCCCGTGACCACCGAAGCCGAAGCCGAAGTCCCAGCGCCCATACCCGCCGTCGATCCGGACGGCTCCTACGGGCGGTTGATGCCCGTCGCCGTCCACTTCGACGACCTCGACTCCCTCGGCATGCTCCACAACGCCCGCTATCCCCTGCTGGTGGAGCGGGCCTGGAACGAGCTGTGGCAGGGATACGGCCTCACCTTCGACGGGGACTGGGCGGCGGCCGGCGACTTCTGCAACGTGGTCAGGGAGCTGCGCATCAGCTACGAGGCCCCGGTCGGCCGGCCCGGCGCCTACGCCGTGCACCTCTGGCTGGAACGCCTCGGCACCACCGGCCTCACCTACGGCTTCCGGCTCTGCTCGGCCGACGGCGAGGTGACATACGCCCGGGGCACCCGGGTGCTGGTCCGGCTCGACGCGGGAACCCTGCGGCCCACACCCTGGAGCGACTGGTTCAGGGCCTGCGGTCAGGAACTGCTGCGCCCGGCGGAGTGACCTTCGGGCGGTCCTTCTCCCCGGCCCGCAGGACCCCCGCGAACCCGGTGATGCCGCCCGCCAGCACCGTCACCAGCCCGAACGACACCACCAGGCTGGTCGCCTGGGCCAGCGTTCCGATCGCGCTCGGCGCGACCAGCCCCGAGGTGTACGTGATGGTGGCGACGCCCGCGATGGCCTGACTGGGGTTGGGGCCGCTGTGGCCCGCCGCCGCGAAGCACAGCGGGACGACCACGGCGATGCCGAGACCCAGCAGCGCGAAGCCGGCCATCGCCACGGTGGGCTGTTCCGCGACGACGATGAGCACACCGCCGAGCACGGCGAGCGCGCCGCTCGCACGGACCGTTCGTACCGCCCCGAAGCGGTTGACGACCGCGTCCCCGGCGAGCCGGGCGACCGCCATCGTCAGCATGAAGCCCGTCGTGGAAGCCGCCGCCAGGCCGTCCGAGGTGCCCAGCTCGTCCCGCAGATACACCGCCGACCAGTCCAGGCTCGCGCCCTCCGCGAACACCGCGAAGAAGCCGATCGCGCCGATCAGCAGCGCGGACCTGGGCGGCAGCGCGAACCGCGGGGGCGGTTCCTCGTCCTCGGTGGGGCGCAGATCGAGCACCCAGCGGCAGGCGGCCACACCCAGGACCGTGAGGGTCGCCGCCGCGAGCACATGATGCACACGTGCGTCCGAGCCCAGATGCGCGGCGAGGGTTCCGCCCGCCGCTCCGACCAGGGCGCCCGCACTCCACATCCCGTGCAGTCCGGACATGATCGACTTGCCGAGCCGGTTCTCGATCTCGACGCCCAGCGCGTTCATCGCCACGTCCGCCATACCGGCCGTGGCGCCGTAGACGAACAGGGCGAGGCAGAGCGTGGGGAGGTTCGGGGCCAGCGCCGGCAGGACCAGGGCCAGGGTCCAGGACACGATCAGTCCGCGCAGCGCCGTTCGGGCGCCGAATCGGTGGCTGACGCGGCCCGCGACGGGCATCGCCAGGGACGCGCCGAGCGCGGGGAAGGCAAGTGCCAGCCCCAGCTGGCCCGCGCTGACGGAGGCGTGGTCCTGGATCCACGGCACCCGGGTCGCGAACGAGCCGGTGACGGCTCCGTGCACGGCGAAGACCGCGGCCACGGCGTACCGGGCGCGCTTCACCTCGTGTCGGTCGTACAGCACGTCACTCATTCTGCGGCCCTTTCCCGGGTCGGCTCCCGCGGCGCCGCGGCCCCCTGGACGCGCGCTGCCGTAAACTATCAGGAACCCTGCCTGATAGATAGCGGGATACCGGCCGTCCGCAGCCCGTTCCGCAGCGGGAACCGCCGCGCCGATCTGGAAGGATCTCGGCATGCCCGCATCACCGAGCACCGCCCGGGCCATCAACGACCGGCTCGCCCTGCGTCTGCTCCAGCAGGAAGGCCCGTTGGCGGCCTGGCAGTTGAAGCAGCTCACCGGCCTCTCCCGCCCGACGGTCGCCGACCTCGTCGAACGCCTCACCGTCGCCGGTCTGATCGCCGTCGTGGGGGAGTCGGGGGAGCAGCGCCGGGGTCCCAACGCGAAGGTGTACGGGATCGTCGCCGACCTCGCCCACCTGGCCGCCCTCGACGTCCGTACCGAAGGCGTCTCCGTCGTCGTCACCGACCTGGTCGGCGGGGTGCTCGCCGAGGCGTCCGTGCCCATCGGGGACGACACCGGTACCGGTCCCGCCGTGGAACAGGCGGTCGCTCTCGTCGAGCGGGCCGCCAAGGAGGCCGGAGCCGTGGGGGTACCCCCACGCGAGGGCGTTCGAGCGTGGGGGAGGTTGCACACGGTCGGTATCGGCGCCCCTGGTCTGATCGATCCGGCGACCGGTGAACTCCGGGACACCGGCGGGCTGCCCGTGTGGCACCGCAGGCTGGTTACGGCCCTCCAGGAGCGGCTTCCCGAGACCCGGGTGATCGTCGAGAACGAGACCAACCTCGCCGCCCTCGCCGAACAGCGCGACGGCGCCGCCCGCGACCGGGACACCTTCGTGCTGCTGTGGCTCGGCCACGGCACCGGCGCTGCCGTGGTCCTCGACGGCACCCTGCGCCGGGGGGCCTCCGGCGGCACCGGTGAGATCGGCTTCCTGCCGGTGGCGGGGACGGGGCGGCTGCCCTCGGCGACGGACTGCGAGGGCGGCTTCCACTCGCTCGCCGGTGGAGCGGCGATCGTCCAACTGGCCGGTGCACAGGGCCTGGTGGCCGACATCGACGTCCATGAGCCCTACGCGGCGACCCTGGTCCGAGCGGCCGTGGCGAGTCCCGGTACCCCTGCCCACGTCCGCTTTCTGGACGCCCTCGCCGAGCGCGTCGCCATCGGTGCCGCTTCCGTCGTCGCCGTCCTCGACCCGGGGTGCGTGGTGCTGGGCGGTGAGGTCGGCCGGGCGGGCGGTGACGTACTCGCCGCCCGGGTCGAGGAGCGGCTCTCCCGTATGTCCCCCCTCCCGGCCCAGGTGCGGGCGAGCGCGCTGGGCGGCGGAGCGGTCCTGCGCGGGGCGCTGCTGACGGCTCGGGACCGCGCTCAGGAGGAGTTGTTCGGGGGATCGGTCGGACAACGGGGGAACTGGGCGGGAGGTTGATGGCCCGGCGGCGGGCAAGGGCCGTCGTCACCGCCGCCGGTCCGGCACCGACGCTAGGAGGTCTGGACCATGCTGGTCAATAGGTATGGACCAATCATTGGCCTATTCCCGTCACTCCTTGTGAGCCAGTCCACACAACTCACCCGCATGGACTACCTCTCGGCGTGGCACACTGGCCTGTAACAGAAGCAGCGCACTCCGGGGTCGGTGAAAGTCCGAACCGGCGGTTACAGTCCGCGACCCGTCCGTATTTTTTTCTGCGGCCGGTTGACCAGGTGGAATTCCTGGACCGACGGTTAAAGTCCGGATGGGAGGCAGTGCGCGGCGGGCGGGCATTCGTGCGCGCCGCCGTACCGCTCGGCCATGGGTCGAGCTCCGTCCGGCGTCGCCTCCGATGTCCCTGTCCGCTCACACCTGTCGTCATCGACAGGCCCCGGAGTCCGTGCCCGAAGAGGCAGGGAGGACCCGGGAAGTGTTCACCGGAATCGTCGAAGAGCTGGGCCATGTAACGGCCGTCGAAAACCTCGGCGACGCCTCCCGCTTCAGGCTCCGTGGCCCCGTCGTCACCGAAGGCGCCCGCCACGGCGACTCCATCGCGGTCAACGGCGTGTGTCTCACGGTCGTCGAACACGAGGGTGACGAGTTCACCGCCGACGTCATGGCGGAGACCCTCGACCGCTCCAGTCTGGGCGTCCTCGCCGTCGGCTCCCGCGTCAACCTCGAACGCCCCATGGCCCTGGGCGCCCGTCTCGGCGGTCACATCGTGCAGGGTCACGTCGACGGCACGGGCACGGTCCTCGAACGCAAGCCGTCCGAGAACTGGGAGATCGTCAAGATCTCGCTTCCCGCCGACCTCACCCGCTATGTCGTCGAGAAGGGTTCCATCACCGTCGACGGCATCAGCCTCACCGTTGTCGACGCCGGGCCCGACTACTTCACCGTCAGCCTCATCCCCACCACCCTCGACCTGACCACGCTCGGCCGCAAGCAGCCAGGCGACCCGGTCAACCTCGAAGTCGACGTCATCGCCAAGTACGTCGAGCGGCTGCTCGGCGCGCACGGGACGCAGGGAGCACAGGGGACACAGGAGACCTGGGGGGCGGCGAAGTGAACCGGCTGAACACCGAGGCGTTCACACTCCTCGACCAGCACATCCTCTGGTCGGACATGATCGGCAACATCTTCGGCCTGATCGCCCTCGCCCTCGGCTGGCGGCGCTCCATCTGGAGCTGGCCCGTGCAGTTCCTGTCCGGCCTCATCCTCTTCGGCGCCTTCTTCGGGCACCTCACCGGCAGCGCCGGCAAGCAGGTCGTCGTCATGGCCGTCGCCGGCTGGGGCTGGTGGCAGTGGAACCGGCACAAGGGGGACTCCGGGGACGGCCACATCACCCCGCGGTTCGCCACCTGGCGCGAGCGCGCGGTCATGGTCGGCGCCGCCGCCGTCGGCACGGTCGCCGTGGCCCTGCTCTTCAAGGCCTACCCGACCCTGTCGTGGGACCCCTGGCCGGACGCCTACATCTTCGTCGGCACCGTCGTCGCCATGTACGCCCAGGCGCGCGGCATGGTCGAGTTCTGGTTCGCCTGGCTCCTCGTCGACCTCGTCGGCGTCCCCCTCAACTTCGCCAACGGCTACGCCTTCTCCGGCTTCGTCTACGTCATCTACGGCGCGCTCGTCCTGTGGGGCATGCGCGACTGGTGGCTGCGCTCCCGCAAGGGGACGCGGCCCGTCCTGGAAGGAGCGCCCGCATGACCACAACTACGGCGACCACGGCCCCGATCCTGTACAGCACCGACAACATCGAGGACTGGTCCCTCGACCCGATCGAGCGGGCCATCGCGGACATCGCGGCCGGCCGCCCGGTCGTGGTCGTCGACGACGAGGACCGGGAGAACGAGGGCGACCTCGTCATCGCCGCCGAGAAGGCCACCCCCGAGATCATCGCCTTCATGATGAGCGAGTGCCGGGGCATGATCTGCGCTCCCATGGAGGGCGACGAGCTGGACCGGCTCGAACTCCCGCAGATGGTCCAGAACAACACCGAGTCGATGCGCACCGCGTTCACGGTCACCGTCGACGCCTCGCCCGTACACGGGGTCACCACCGGCATCTCCGCCTCCGACCGGGCCACCACCCTGCGACTGCTGGCGAGCGGCACGGCCGGGGCGGACGACTTCATGCGCCCCGGCCACATCTTCCCGCTGCGCGCCAGGCCCGGCGGCGTCCTGGCCCGCAACGGCCACACCGAGGCCGCCGTCGACCTCGCCCGTCTCGCGGGGCTGCGCCCGGCCGGCGCCATCGTGGAGATCGCCGGCGAGGACGGCCGGATGCTGCGCCTGCCCGAGCTGATCCCCTTCGCCCGCAAGCACGGCCTGACGATCATCTCCATCGAGGACCTGGTCGCCTACCGCCAGAGCGCCGAACCCACCGTCCGCCGCGAGGCCGAGACCCGGCTCCCCACCGCCTTCGGCACGTTCACGGCGTACGGCTACCGCTCCACCGTCGACGGCGTCGAGCACGTCGCCCTCGTCCACGGCGAGATCGGCGACGGAGCGGACGTCCTGGTCCGCGTCCACTCCGAATGCCTCACCGGTGACGTCTTCCACTCCCTGCGCTGCGACTGCGGCCCCCAGCTGGAGACCTCGCTCGAACGCATCCGGGACGAGGGCCGGGGAATCGTCGTCTACCTGCGCGGCCACGAGGGGCGCGGCATCGGACTGCTGTCCAAGCTCCGGGCCTACGAGCTCCAGGAACAGGGCCGCGACACCCTCGACGCCAACCTGGAGCTCGGCCTGCCCGCCGACGCCCGGGACTACGGCGCCGGCGCGCAGATACTCCAGGACCTCGGCGTCCACAGCGTGCGCCTGATGACGAACAACCCCGACAAGACCGACGCGCTCGTCCGCCACGGCCTCAAGGTCAGCGGCCGCGAGCCGATGCCCGTACAGGCGGGCGAGCACAACCTCCGCTACCTGCGCACCAAGCGGGACCGGATGGGCCACGACCTGCCCTGGCTGGACACGGCCCCCGTGTCCCCCTGCGGCAACCAGTAGAGATCACCTAGGAGAGACGAAGACGTGAGCGGCAAGGGTGCACCCGAACTGTCCGTACGCAACTGCGGTGACCTGCGCGTCGCCGTCATCGCGGCGCAGTGGCACGAGAAGGTGATGGACGGTCTGGTGGACGGCGCCCTGCGCGCCCTGCGCGACCTGGGCATCGACGAGCCGACCCTGCTGAGGGTCCCCGGCAGCTGGGAACTCCCGGTCGTCGCCAAGGTGCTGGCCGGGCGGGGCTACGACGCGATCGTCGCGCTCGGCGTCGTCATCCGCGGCGGCACTCCCCACTTCGAGTACGTGTGCCAGGGCGTCACCCAGGGCCTCACCCAGGTCTCGGTCGACACCGGCGTCCCCATCGGCATGGGTGTGCTGACCTGCGACACCGAGGAACAGGCCCTCGACCGCGCGGGCATCGAGGGCTCCAACGAGGACAAGGGGCACGAGGCGGTGACGGCGGCCGTGGCGACGGCGGCCACCCTCCGCTCAGTATCTGAACCATGGCGCTAGGCCGGGCGGCACACCGCGTAAAGTGAACGTCACCATGTCCAATAAGACGTTCGAGGAGCTGTTCACCGAGCTCCAGCACAAGGCCGCCACGGGCGACCCCGCCACCTCCCGCACCGCGGAACTGGTCGGCAAGGGCGTCCATGCCATCGGCAAGAAGGTCGTAGAAGAGGCCGCCGAGGTATGGATGGCCGCCGAGTACGAGGGGAAGGAAGCAGCCGCCGAGGAGATCTCGCAGCTGCTCTACCACGTCCAGGTGATGATGGTCGCCCGCGGAATCTCGCTGGACGACGTGTACGCCCACCTGTAAACCTCGCCCGACCGGTGACGCGCCGCCGTCACCTCCCCCGTTCCACGCAACTCACGCAAAGGAAGCCGACCTCATGCTGCGCATCGCCGTCCCCAACAAGGGTTCCCTGTCAGGCCCCGCGTCGGCGATGCTGCATGAGGCCGGCTACCAGCAGCGCCGCGAGTCCAAGGAGCTGCGGATCGTCGACCCGGAGAACGAGGTCGAGTTCTTCTACCTCCGCCCCCGTGACATCGCGATCTACGTCTCCTCCGGCCGCCTCGACATCGGCATCACCGGCCGCGACCTGCTCATCGACTCCGGGGCCAACGCCGAGGAGATCCTCCCGCTCGGCTTCGCCCGCTCCACCTTCCGCTTCGCCGGCAAGCCCGGCGCCGCGACCGGCATCGAGGACCTGGCCGGCCTGACCGTCGCCACCTCGTACGAGGGGATCGTCGCCAAGCACCTCGCCGACCACGGCGTCGACGCCTCCGTCGTGCACCTCGACGGCGCCGTCGAGACGGCGATCGAACTCGGCGTCGCCGGGGTCATCGCGGACGTCGTCGAGACCGGCACCTCCCTGCGCAACGCGGGCCTGGAGGTGTTCGGCGAGCCCATCATGAAGTCCGAGGCGATCGTCGTCCGCCGGGTCGGCGCCGAGGCCGACGAGCCCAAGGTCCAGCAGTTCCTGCGCCGCCTCCAGGGCGTCCTGGTGGCCCGGACGTACGTGATGATGGACTACGACTGCCGCGTCGAGCAGCTGGAGAAGGCCGTCGCCCTGACGCCCGGTCTGGAGTCGCCGACCGTCTCCCCGCTGCACAACGAGGGCTGGGTCGCCGTCCGCGCGATGGTCCCCTCCAAGGAGGCCCAGCGGATCATGGACGATCTGTACGACCTCGGTGCGCGCGCCATCCTGACCACGGCCATCCACGCCTGCCGTCTCTGAGACACGGAAGACGACCGACACCGTGAGCGACAGGGACCGTACGCCGATGCAGGATCCGCCCACCGCACCCGTTCCGCCCGCGCAGCCCGCGCTGCCCGTCACTTTCCGGCCGGGCCGGACCCGGGCCGTGCTGGTCACCGCGAGCCTCGCGATCTTCGTCGTGATCACGACGATCGCACTGCTCCTGGAGAACCTCAGCCCCGGCGAGCGACTCAGCTTCGTCTTCACCGCCGCGCTGCTGTCCTGCGTACTCCTGCTCCTGTCCCGGCCCAAGGTGGTCGCCGACGAGGCCGGAGTCACCGTCGTCAACATCGCGAGCAAGAGGCGGCTGGACTGGGCGGAGATCCTCCGGGTGAACCTCCGTCCGGGCGACCCCTGGGTCTTCCTCGACCTCAGCGACGGTACGAGTCTGCCCGCGCTCGGCATCCAGCCCGGCATCGCCAAGCAGCGCGCCATCGAGGACGCGCGCACCCTGCGGGCGCTCGCCGAGGAGCGGTCCGCGGGCGACCCCGAGCAAGATCAGGGCTGACTCAGGGCCATCCACCCTGCCGCACAGGCCCATGTCTTGATTAATCTGTTGGCGGA
>NZ_AEJB01000340.1 GCF_000331005.1 Streptomyces turgidiscabies Car8 | reverse complement strand
ACGCCGCGTATCTCGAACACCTCGCGGAGGCCCTGCGCTCGCGCGGGATCGGGGAGTTGCTCTTCACCTGCGACCAGGCGAACCCCGAGCACCTCGCGGCCGGCAGTCTCCCCGGGGTGCTCACCACGGGCACCTTCGGCAGCAAAGTCGCCGCCTCCCTGGAGCAGTTGAGGGCGCATCAGCCCGAAGGGCCGCTGATGTGCGCGGAGTTCTGGATCGGCTGGTTCGACCACTGGGGCGAGGAGCACCACACCCGGGACGCGGCCGACGCCGCCGCCGACCTCGACCGGCTGCTCTCGGCGGGCGCGTCCGTCAACATCTACATGTTCCACGGCGGCACCAACTTCGCCTTCACCAACGGCGCCAACCACGACCACGCCTACCAGCCCATGGTCACGTCCTACGACTACGACGCCGCCCTCTCCGAGAACGGTGACCCCGGACCGAAGTACCACGCCTTCCGCGAGGTGATCGCCCGGCACGCACCCGTCCCCGACGAGCCGGTCCCCGCGCCGAGCGTCAAACTTCCGCCCACCCCCGTCGCGTTGGGGGAGCGGGCGCCGCTGCTGCCCCATGTGCCTCGGTGTGCCCCGCCCCCCTCCAGGCGTCCCAGTAAGGGCAGCCTGGCTTGGTGACTCCTGACACGGAAAGGCGCGTCCTGTGAATTGCGGCCGGCCGAGCCCGTGATCAGGACAACATCTCCGTCCAGGTGAACGGACATCAATCAGGTCGAGCGATGGATCGCCGACTGTGACGGCACCGTCGGCAACGCGCGGTCGTCTGCTCACTCGACGGTCTCAAGGCTGCACTCGGCGAATAGGCCAAGATCTGGAACGATTCCGCCCGGCCCTTCAATTGGCTTCAAACCGCCAACCGGATCATCGGCTGAATCTGCCATTGCTGAGCGCGATCTCATCGGAGAGATCTTTCGGGCGAGCAGTGAGCGGAGTTGGAGCCGTGGTTGCCGAAGGGGGCGACATTCACCGTCGTGCCGTGGGGAGTGAAGAGTAAGGTTGAGGCGTAAAGCGACAAAAGCCTTACAGATGGGTAAATAGTATATAACTCCGCCCCTTGGAGTTGTAAGCGGCGGCAGAGGGGGCCTGCCAAACAACCCTCGGGCTGTGAGCGTCGGTCGTGACATCGCTGCACGTCGAACAACCGGAGCGCACCATGCCCGCCAGCGTCCTCATCGCAGTCACCTTGTCCGTCTTTCTCGGATTCCTGGTGATGTTCCTGAGGTCAGGTGATAGCGGCAACGTCGAATTCCCGCAGGTCCGCTGGGACATAAACCGCGGCTCGGGCGCCTATCGGGAAATGCTTGACCGGTTGCGGATGCTCGCCGATACCGAGGTGAATGTTGTTGTTACCAACAACAAGGAGACCCGCAGTTTCGCCGACATTGTGATCGGCGGCGGCAATCACGCCCCCGTAGTGCATGCGATCGTACGGCTTAGTGATTTCTCTATCGTGCGGTTCTGCTCCATCGGCACCCCGCACAACTTCGTTCTGAACCTCGCCTCGGGCATCCCCAGCGAAAGGGACGCCACCGACGACAACTGGTTCCTCGGCAAGCGGGGCTACGACGCTCTCGCCCGCGTCGCGAAACAGTCGCTGACCGCCGTCGACCTGGGCGAATCCGGCCTTGAGGAGAGCCTCAGGGACCTCGGCATCCTCGGCACCGACCGCACCGCGCAGGCACGTGGCATGTTGCGCTTCATCATCGCCATCACCGAGGCCTCCCGGTTCCGCCCCATCGCCAGCCACATCGCGAACGGCATGGACAACGGGTCCAGCGTGTTCGTCACCGCACAACAGGTCGGCCTGATGCGTGACTAGACCGGCGTCAGCCGTGTTTTCATCGGCCGCACTGACCGCTTCGCCAGCACCAGTGTCGCCACCGCGACGTCCGCATCGCCACGGACCTGCTCGCGGTCACTCTCAAGAGCTGTGCGAGCGGCAGCGGCCTGATCAAGCACAGGCCGCCCCCGGCGGGACAATCCCCCTGTCCCGCCGGGGGCTTACTCCCACTGGGAGCAGTCCGTGTATCACCGGGCATCACCGTCCGCGAAGTCGGCCGCGAGGAGCCGCAAGGCGGCATCCGCTCCTCCGTCGGGATGGTCGGCAGGATGAGGCGTGCGCCGAGCGACTGGGCCTGGCCGAAGGCGATGGTGAGGCCCAGTCGCTTGCCTGTGGAGGCCTCGCCGGTGCGGAACCCCTCCGGACCGGAGGCGGTGACGACAGCCAGAAGGTCGGTCGGGAATCCGGGGCCGTGGTCGCGAACCCGAACGAGCGGGCCGTCGGCGTACCGGTCCGCTTCCACTGTCACCGGCGGGGTGCCATGACGTAGTGCGTTGGTGACCAGGTTGGCCAGGATCCGCTCCACGCGCCGCGGGTCGGTCTCCACACACGCCGCCCGGGCTTCGAGACGGGCGGCTTCGAGAACGTCCTCGACCAGCCCGCGCAGTTTGCGAACCCCACCCGCGACCAGGTCGGTGGCCGCGCCGGGCGGCAGCGGGCCGGTCGCGGTCACCATGGCGGCGACTGGGGCGCGCAAGTCGTGCGCGACAGCGCGGTCACCCGGCGCTCGGTCTCCAGCCGGGCGCCGAGTACGTCGGTCATGGCGTTCACGGATGCGGCGAGCCGCGCGATCTCGTCCTGCCCGTGCGGGCGGATGCGGGCGCTCAGGTCGCCGTGGGCGATGCGTTCCGCCGTACGGGCGGCGGCCGTGGCACAGCGGCCCGTCCGCGCACCGAGGGGCCAGACCGGCCAGAGACACCCCGAAGGCGGCCGCCGCGCCCGTGGTGACCAGGGGTCCTGTCCAGCGTGGCCAGTTCGTCGGCCTCATGGGAGCAGGAACGTGACAGCGCCAGCACGGTGCGGTCGGTGATGCGCGTCGCCTTCGACGCAACGACCGCACGGCGAACGGGTGTGTCCTTGGGAATGCCCAGATCCCGGACGACATCCGGGGCCGGACGGTCAGGGGCAGACCTGCTGGTACGGCCGGTCCGGAACGTAGGTGCGCCATTGCGCCCGGGCCAGCTCCGTATTCCCGGCACGCGAGCAGACAAGGGACACGGCTCGGTCAGGGTCCACGACGTACCGCTGGAGCGCGACGTGCTCGCCGCCTGCGTACAACATGGTGCTGTCCGGGCTGAAGGCGAGCGTGTCGATGCTCTCACCGGGGGTGGGCAGAGACGGACCGAGAGGTTGCTGGGTCGCGATGTCCCAGAGTTGGACGGTGCCCGCGTTGCCGCCCACGGCGAGCGTGCGGCCGTCCGGACTGAAGGCGAGAGCCGCGATCGACTCGGCTGAGTCGGTGGACGGATCGGCGGGCGCCAGAAAGACGTTCCGCAGTATGCCCGCGCGGTGGCGGAGGTCGCCGTCCCAGACAGCCACCCGCCCGGTCCCGTCGCCGGCCGCCAGGCCGGAGCCGTCGGGAGCGAAGGCGATCTCTGTGATGTCGTCGTGCTGGACGAGGTCATAGACGTGGGACCGGCCCGCTCGGACGACGCGGTTGTCGGTCACGAGAAGCCGGCCGTCCTGGCTGACGGCCAGGTCACGGCCGCCCGGTCCAGGGAGGAGCGCGGTCCTCCGATGCCGAGTGATGTCCCATGTCTCGTTGTCGTAGCCGTCTTCGGTCAAACGTGCGGTGAGGAGCCTACGGCCGCCCGGTCCCAGGGCGATCGCGTCCGTAGGCGTCGTGGACGCCGTCGCCAGGTCCACAGTGGTCTTCGCGTGTCCGGCGGCCACGTCCCACACCGTCAGACGCTGAGGTGCCGTGTCCCCGGCAGCGACGGAGACTCCGTACGCGAACGTGCCTCCATCGGGGCTGAAGGACAGCAGAGGTTCGGTGGCTTCCCCGGGGACCGTCGGTATGCCGGTGCGGAAGACAGGAAGTGACGGGGGCGGCAGGGATCGCAACAAACGGCCGTCGCGTGTTTTCCGCAGTTGGAAGACGTAGCGGTCACCGATGAGTTCGGCGGTGGCGAGCGTCCTGCCGTCGGGGCTGAGCCGGACCCCGGCGAGCGGAGCCTTGCGCCAGGCGCGGGTGAGTGTCGTGGTGAGGTCGAGGGTGTGGACCGTGCCTCCTTCCAGGTATCGCAGCAGGGGCCGCGAGGAGTCCCAGGCGAGACCGGATAGCGACTCGTTGTCCAGGGAGTGCCGGAAAACGGGGGCGCCGCCGCTCGGCAGACGCCACACTCTGATCTCCTGGCCGCCGCCGGTCGCCAGAAACGAGCCGTCCGCGCTCACGACGGCCCAAAGGGCACCCGGGTGGGCGACGTCGGCGAGCTCTCGTCCCGACGTGGTGTCCCATGCACGCACCCGGCCCCCGGTGAGAGCGAGGAGCCGGCCGCCGGTGAGGCCGAGGCGGGTGCCGTCGCCACAGACGCCGCGAGCGCTCGTCCAGGCACCGGACCGGACGCTGCGCGCGGACGTGTCCCAGACCTGCGGAGACCGGCCGGGCGGGCAGACGGCCAGCAGCCGGTCGTCGTCGGCCGCCGCGGCGGCGAGCTCCCCCCCCGCCGGCCGGCGGGGTCCGGAAGACCAGGTGGCCGTCGGTGAGGGAGTAAAGGCCGGCCCGGTCGTCGTGCAGGCTTGTCACCAGGTAGTTGCGGCCGCCCGCCCCGAAGCGCACGGTGTACCTGAGCGGCAGCGGACCCCCGATCCAGCGCCCCGCTCTGGTGTCCCACAGCTGCTGGGTCGTGTCAGAGGCCGAGATGAGGAGCACCCGGCCGCCCGGACCCGCGTCGAGTACCGCCCCGCGAGGTACCGGCCCCGAGGCGATACGGCGGTGGGTGTCCACATCCCACCTCCGCCAGGTGGTGTTGTCGCTGGTGCTGAGCAGAGTGCGCCCGGAGCTGTCGAGGAACCGGGCCGGTTCGTCACCGGGCGCCGGGTCGGTGAAGCTGTCCAGTTCGGGCTGGGCCAGCGCGCCCAGCAGGGCTCGACGGGACTCCGGCAGGGGAGAGAGGCGCCATGCGGCGACGCCGAGCAGCATCGCGGTGCGCGGGTCGGTGGTACGCAGCGCGTCGGCGACCGCGGCCACCCGGCGGGCCGCCGTGTCGGTGGTCTGCTTCTCGCTGTCCTGACGCAGTCGTACGGCGGTCAGGCCGACGACCAGGGCCACCGCCAGCACGGCGCAGAGCGAGGCCGTGAGCGTGCGGCTCCGGCGCCGGGCCCGGGTGGCGGCCCGCTCCTCCGTCGCCCGCTGCTCCGCCGCGGTGACGAGGAAGGCCCTCTCCTCGGACGTCAGACCGTCGTAACCGCGGTCGTCACCCGCGAACAGTTCCTCGGCCCGCGCCAGGCGGGTGCCCCGGTAGAGCGTGCCCGCGTCGCGGTCATGCTCCAGCCAGGTGCGGGCGGCGTCGGTCAGCTGCCGGTGGTGGCGCAGCCGCTCCCGGTCCGCTTCGACCCACTCGCGCAGCCGCGGCCAGCACGTGATGAGCGCCTCGTGGGCGAGCTGCACGCCGTCGTCGTCCGTGGTCAGCAGCCGCGCCTGGGTCAGTCGCCCGGTGACGGCTCGCACTTCGGGGTCCTCCCACCCGGCCATTTCCTCCCAGGTGATCGGGCGGCGGGTGTCGGCGTTGCCCTGGCCGGGCTCGACCATCCGCAGGAGCAGGTGCCGGGCGGCGTGCGCCTGCGCCGGTGAGAGTTCCCCGTACGCTTCCTCGGCGGTGGCCGCGATCGCGCCGCGTACCCCGCCGGCCGCTTCGTACGCGGCCAGGGTCAGCATCCGTCCGTTGCGGCGCCGCCAGGTCTCCAACAGGGCGTGGGAAAGCATCGGCAGTCCGCCGGGCTCGTCGAGAACGTCCTCGACGATCCGTGCGGTCAGTGTCCGCTCCACGATGAGCCCGGCCGCCTGCGCGGGACCGATCACCGCTTCGCGCAGTTCGTCGGCGGTCATGGGCCTGACCAGGAGCCCGCTCCCGTGCAGCGCCTCGGCCAGTCGCGGGTGCTCGGCGCACCGCGCGTAGAAGTCGGATCGTACGGCGATGAGCACGCGCAGTCGGCTTCCCGGGTCGCGCGCGGCCAGCAGAAGGTCGAGGAAGCGGTCCCGCTCGGCACGCTCGCGGCAGAGGGTGTAGACCTCCTCGAACTGATCCACCACCACCCAGCTCTCCGGATCGTCGGCCTTCGGTGTCAGCAGATGTCCGTAGGTGGCGGCGGGCCGGGCTCCCGGAGTGAGGATCCGTAGCACCGCCTTGTGCCCCTGCTGGGCGATCCTCTCCTGCAGAAGGGGAATGAGACCTGCCCGCAGCAGGGAGGACTTGCCGCTGCCGGACGCCCCGAACACCACGGCGAACGAGGCCGCGCACCCCAGCTTGCTCAGATCGTCGATCAGCCGGTCCCGGCCGAAGAACAGCTCGCGGTCGTCGGGCTCGAAACGCGCGAGGCCACAGTAGGGCGATACGGCGTCGGCAGCTTCCTGCCTCTCCTCCCCGGCCAGCGCCTCGGCCTCCGCCCACCGCGCCTCCCACGGAACAGGGTCGGCGCCGCATGCCTGGACGTACGCCAGGAACACGGCCAGCGACGGCAGCCGCTCGCCGCTCGCCGCTTTCGCCAGGGTGGTCACCGAGAAGCCGGCCTTCTTCGCCATGGTCCGGTACGACACGCCACCCGCCGAACGGCGCAGCTCCCGAAGATCGTGCGCGAGTCGCTCCACGGGACCGGCCGCCGGGTCGACCGGCAGTTCGGGACGTCCCATCGCAAAGCCTCTTTCACGCATAAGAAGAACATGCTGATCAGCGCTCCAAGGTACTTTTCGCGCTCCTCGGGCGAGAACCCTTTCCAGCTGTGATGTTCGCCAGCGGGCTCGCGAAGTGAAGGCGGCAACAACCAGCGGCTCCGGCTGCGGTGCCGACGACCGTTCGCCGGCGAGGTGTGTGAGGGTCTCGCGGATGATCGCGAGGCGCTCGAGGTGGGTCGCGGCCCCCGGGCAGCCGTGTGCTCACTCTGAGTGTCCGTCATCATCGGGGTCGAGTCCTGGAGCCGAGAACCGAACACCGCCCACGGGGTTGTCTGGCCTGGCAAAAGGGGGGTGCCAAACAACTTTCCGGTTGTCAGTGTCAGTGCAGCAAGGCCGGGTCCCGGCACGCAGAGTCACCCGAGCGATGACGATTCCGGAGCGCAAGCGCCTCAACAGTCGGGCGACGGTGAGTGTGTCCAGGAATGTACTGGAACGCGTTGATTCGGTCCGCCTTGCGGTAGGTGAACACAGTGTCACTGACCAGCCATATGACAGGGAAACCGGGGGACACCGCACGTGCGCATCGCCTTCCTGCTGCACAACGCCTACGCGATGGGCGGCACTGTAAGGACCACCGTGACGCTCGCCGACACGCTCGCCGAGCGACACCAGGTGGAACTCGTGTCGGTCTTCCGGCATCGGGAGAGACCACAACTGGGGCGGTCGGCGGAGGTGCCCCTGCGGGCCCTGGTGGACCGGCGCGAGGGGTCCGCAGACGTGGCGGCCCCTTCCGCACGGCGGGCCGGAGAGGTCTTCCCGAAGGGGGACAGCCGCTCCTACCAGTACCACCAGCTCGCCGAGCAGCGGGTCATCGACTGGCTGAGGGAGACGGACGCCGACGTCGTCGTGGGCACCAGAGCCGGACTCAACGCGCTGCTGGCCCGGTTCGGGCCACGACACGCCGTACGCGTCGGCCAGGAGCACCTCACCCACGACAACCACCCGCACCGACTGCGGACCGAACTCCAGCGCTGGTACGGAGGCCTCGACGCCCTGGTCACCATGACCGAGGCTGACGCGCGCGACCACCTGCGCGGCCTGCGGCTGCCACGCACCCGGGTGCTCGCCATCCCCAACAGCGTCCCCGAACCGCCGCTGCCGCCGGCCGACCCGGCGGCCAAGGTCGTCGTCGCGGCGGGACGGTTGGCCCGGGTCAAGCGGTACGAGATGCTGGTCGACGCGTTCGCCCTGGCCGGTGCGGCCTGCCCCGACTGGTCCCTGCGCATCTACGGGGACGGCGCGGAGCGTGTCCGGATAGCCGACCGGATAGCCCATCACGGCCTCGGTGACCGGGTCTTCCTGATGGGTTCCGCCACTCCCATCGAGGCCGAGTGGGTCAAGGGCTCCATCGCCGCGGTGACCTCCGCGCACGAGTCGTTCGGAATGACGATCGTGGAGGCCATGCGCTGCGGCCTGCCCGTGGTGAGCACCGACTGCCCCCACGGGCCCGGCGAGATCATCCGCCACGGTGTGGACGGCTGGCTCGTCCCGCGCGACAGCACCCGGGGCGTAGCCGACGCGCTGCTGGCACTGATGCGGGACGACGGGCGACGTGCGGAGATGGGCAGGGCCGCCCGAGCCGGTGCGGCGAAACGATTCACCCCGGATGGCATCGCCGACCGCTACGAACGCCTTTTCAGCACACTGGTGCAGGAGCGGGCCGCGCGGTCCGCTGCTCCACCACCCGGCCTGGCCGACTGGCGCGACCGGGGCACCGTGTTCGCCGCCACGGCAGGCATTCTCGCCCGCGGAGCGGTGCGTCGCGCGCGGCGCAAGCTGGGGTGGGTCGGATGAACGCGGACCGCACAGCGGCCTCGGCACAGCGGATGCTGTGGGTCGTGGTCGCCGGGTTCTGTCTGCTGTCGGCCGTCCTCGTACCGCTCACACTGCCGCTCGGCTGGGACGAGATCGTGTATGCCAGCCGCTTCGGATCGTACGGTCCCGCGACCCCGTTCAGTGCCCCTCGTACCCGCGGGGTCCCCCTGCTGCTTGCTCCGATCGCCTCCTGGAGCGACTCGACGGTGCTGCTCAGGGTGTGGCTGCTCCTGCTGGCCGGCGGTGCGCTCTGGCTGGGATTCCGACCCTGGCTGCGGATCGTGCACCGCCCGGCGGCGGTGTGGGTGGCAGCCGGGCTGTACGGCAGCCTCTAAATCACTGTGTTCTACGCCGGTTCCGCGATGCCGAACCACTACACCGCGATGGGTGCCACCGCTGCGGTGGGCTGTCTCCTCGCGCCACGTCCCCGGTACGCGGGTGTCGCGGCAGGCCTGGCGGTGGTGACCCTGATGCGGCCCAACGACGGCGTGGCCGTCGCCGTGCCGCTGCTCCTGGCCGCCGTACTGATGCCCGCACTGCGCGGTCATGGTCGCCTCCGGGGACGTCTGTCGGCCGTGGCGGCCGGACTCGTGGCGGGTGCGCTGCCCTGGGTCGTCGAGGCCGAGGTGCGGTTCGGTGGTGTGCGCAACCGGCTCGCGGAGGCCGACGAGGTCCAGGGCGGCCTGCGGGCCGTCTTCTCCCTGGGTGCCCATTTCACCGCGCTGGACGGCCCGCTGCTGTGCCGTCCCTGTACGGGCGACAGCGTACGACTGCCCGTCACGGAGTGGTGGGTACTGCTGCCGCTGCTGGTCGGCCTGGGACTGTGGGCGGAGCGCCGGGCCCGCCGGTCCGCTGCACCGCTGTGGCTGGCGGTGGCCGTGGCGGGAGCCACGGCGGCGCCGTATCTCTTCCTCGTCCCCTACGCCGCGCCGCGGTTCCTGCTGCCGGCCTACGCTCTGCTGGCAGTTCCTGCCGCTGTCGGGCTCCTCGCCGTCGTCCACCGGGCCCGCAACCGCCGTTCGCTGCCGACGGCCGCAGTGCTCACCCTGGCACTCCTCGGGCACTGGGGCATCCAGGTCGACCTCGTACACAGTCATGCGAGTCTCCAGTACCGGGCCCGCGAAGACTGGGACCGGATCACCTCCGTGCTGCGCGAGCACGGGGTGCACCCGCCGTGTGTCCTCGCGGGAAACACTTCGACGATTCCCATCGCCAACACCGCGGGCTGCACTGTCTCGGAGACGGATCCCCCGGCGCGCCCGAACGCGGTAGTCCTTCGCGAGGGAAAGCCGCCGCACTACGCACGCGACTGGCAAGTCTTTCCGGTGCCGGACACCTACCGCCCCGGATGGACCGTCGTCGTGAGTCCATGACGCACGGCTGTGTGCCCCTTTCACCGAGCGCTGCAGGTTCCACCTGTCGCCGGGACCGCCCAGGGCCGATCAGGTAGCCGTCGAGTTGGGTGGACACCTGTGAAGGCGGCACGTCGGGTGCGGCGAGAGGACGTCGAGAGCGTGGTGCTGATCGATGTCGACGACTGCTCTTCTCGGCGTCCCACTCTCAACGCGCCTCGCCGACGAGGCGACGGAGCCAGGCGTGGGCGGGATCATCGGTGGTGGTGCCGTGCCAGATCGCGCTGATGGTGTACCGGGGCATCGGCAGGGGCGGCGCCGTGGCTGTCAGGCCCAAGGTGTCGGCGTAGACGGTGGCTGCGTGGGTGGGAAGCGTGACGAGGGCGGGCAGTGTGGCGAGGTGGATGGCTGCTCCGGCGAAGTGGGTGGTGGCGGCGATCACTCGGCGTTCGAGTCCGCGAGCTTCCAGGAGGTCGTCGACGATCCCGCGGCGGCCGTCGTAGGAGATCAGGAGATGGGGGTGGGCCAGATAGTCCTCCAGCGTGATCGGGGTCCGCAGTGGCAGGAGGCGGGGGTTGAAAACGCAGGTGTAGCCGGAGGTGAACAGGTCGTGGATGCGGTGGTCGGTGCCGTGCGCGGGGGCGGCGGCCAGGCCGAGGTCGACCTCGCCGCGGTCGATCATGTCGGCGACGGTGTTGCGGCTGGCCTGCCGTACGGTGAGCCGGATACCCGGCAGTTGGGCGGTGGCGGCCAGCAGGCGGGGCAACAGGGCTGCTTCGATGTCGTCTGACATGCCCAGGGTGAAGGTGCGCCGGGCTGTGGCCGCGTCGAAGTGGTCCCGCTCGGTCACGGCGCCGTGGATGAGTCCGAGGGCCGGTTCGATGAGGCGGGCGAGTTCGACGGCACGCGGTGTGGGTTCGACCCCGCTGCGGGTGCGGGTGAACAGCTCGTCGCCGAAGAGTCCGCGCAGCCGGCCGAGGGCGGCGCTGGTCGCTCCCTGGCTCAGATGCAGGGCGGCGGCGGCCCGGGTGACACTGCGCTCGCGCAGCAGTGCCGCGAAGACGACCAGCAGATTGAGGTCAGCCTTCCGGAATTCGGTTTCATAGATGTCGATCATTTCGATGATTAGTTTGCCGGATGCGTGCGGGGGTTTCTACGGTCGACCGCATGACCCTTGCTGAGTCTCGCCGCACCATGACCGTCGCCGTCGCCCAGGCGGCCGCACCGTTGTTCGACACCCCGGCCGCACTGGCCCGGGCTGAGGAACTCATCCGCGAGGCCGCCGGCCAGGGTGCCGAGGTCGTCGTTCTCCCCGAGGCGTTCCTCGGCGGCTACCCGAAGGGGTTGGACTTCGGCATCACGGTCGGCAGCCGCACCCCTGCGGGCCGGGACCTCTTCCGCCGCTACCACGCTTCGGCCATCGAGATACCCGGCCCGGAGGCCGAGCACCTGGCCGCCGTTACCCGGGAGCTGAACTGTCATGCGGTGGTAGGCGCGGTCGAACGCCGGGGCGGGACGCTGTACTGCGTCGCGCTGTTCTTCGGCCCCGACGGCTACAGCGGCCTGCATCGCAAGCTGATGCCCACTGCCGCCGAGCGCTACCTGTGGGGCCAGGGTGACGGCTCCACCCTCCCCGTCGTCGACACCGGCACCGCCCGCATCGGCGCCGCCATCTGCTGGGAGAACTACATGCCGCTCTTCCGTACGGCGATGTACGCCAAGGGCGTGGACCTGTGGTGTGCGCCGACCGTCGACGACCGTGATGCCTGGCAGGCCACCATGCGGCACATCGCTCTGGAAGGCCGAACCTTCGTTCTCAGTGCCAGTCAGTACCTGCGCCGCGACGCTTTGCCGGCCGACCTCCGCCCCGTCCAGGGCGACGAACCGGACACGGTACTGATCGGCGGCGGCTCCGTCATCGTCTCCCCGCTCGGCGAGGTCCTGGCCGGTCCGTTGCGCGACGGCGAGGGCATCCTCACCGCCGAACTCGACCTCGACGACCTGACCCGGGCCCGCTTCGACCTCGACACCACCGGCCACTACGCCCGCCCCGACGTCTTCACCCTCCACGTCGACGAATCCCCTCACGCCACCGTCACCGTCAGTTGACCGACACCGGCAGGACTCCGCCCACGACGCCTGACCGCGCGTTCCGGCACAGCGGCTGCCAGAGGGCGTCGGCTCGCGCTGGGCTGCGGGAAGCCCAGCTTCTTCGGCGAGTACGACGCCAGCAGGTACTTCGTCTCTTGGTGGTACACGGTCAGCACCCCCGCTGACCTGCAGTGACGATGTGGTGCTGGTGGGCAGGTGAGAACGTGGTCCACTGGTCGCCAGACTTCGACGGGGCGTAGCAAAGACATCCTTCGGTCCAGTAGCGGGCCTCCGGACGTCGTCGGCGGCCCACGGGCGTTGAGGAAGCGCACCCCGCCGTTGAGTGGAGCAGCGGACGCATAATCCGTCGGCCGTGGGTTCGAGTCCCACCCGCCCCATCTGCGCAGGCTTCTGACCTGCGGAAACGTTCGTTTTTGGGGTGTCGGGTCGTCAACTATCGCTCAATGGACCAAATCCGCTGCTCGCGACTTCGCGAGTCGGTGTGGCCTCCTTCCCCGGGCGAACCCGGTAGAGGGTCAGGGCCATGGTTTTGACGGCGATGACTGGCGCTACCAGCCGGCGCAGCACCGGCAGCCGGTCCACGGCCACCGTCAGGCACAGGATCACGGTGATCGCGACACCCAGGCAGCCGACGAGGTCGAACGTGGAACCGCCATGCGGCTCGGCCGCCAGCAGGCCCCAGCCGTCGGGGCCCCACAGCCCACTGCCGACCGGCAGGTCGAAGGATCCCTCTGCCATGCAGGGATCCTGCATGGCACCGCGGTCCTCGAGGACGTCGAACTCCTTCATGCCAGGCATCCCGGCCGCCATCTCCTTGGCGCCGCCGTTCAGCCGGAGCGCCAGCCACGAGACGCCGTATCCGAACGCGATCAGCGCGGGCCCGACCGCGGCCAGCGCCGCCGCACGGCGCCCGAGGACAGATCAAGCCGGCCCAGCGCCATGCCGGTGACGACGAACTCATCCAGGTGATCGCCGGGTAGAAGCCGGTGAGCAGGAAGTCGAGCACGCCCACGCCGGAGAGGCGCGCGATCGGGTCGTAGGGGTCGATGGTGTCCACGATCGACTCGCTGAGCAGTGCCCGCCGGTAGTACGCCACCTGCGGCGCGACGACCGCGAGCGCGACCGCTATGGTCGCGAGGGTCCTGGCCCGCAGCCGCAGCCACAGCAGGGGCAGGGCCAGTAGAAGTACACCGCGTAGAAGTTGATGATGACGCCGCCGCCGAAGTCGGTCATCGCCAGCGCGATGCCCACCATGAGCAGGATCACGGCCCGGATCACGATCCTGGCCTTCGCCTGGCGGCCGGCCAGCCCGGTCTTCGGCTCCAGGCGGCCGGCGATCAGCACCAGCGAGAATCCGGCGAGGGTGGCGAACAGCGCCGAGGCCCGGCCGCCCGCCAGCCAGACGAACCAGGTGCCGGCGCCGTCGCCGGAGGTGGGGAAGGGATTGAAGGGGCCGACGTACACAGCGAACATTCCGAACACGGCCTCGGCACGGGCGAGGACCACTTCGACCAACCGTGCGGTCGACGAAGGGCTGGGTGGGCGCTTTCTTGGCACTTTCGATCTCGGTCACCGGGACAACCTTGTCGATGCGGTGACGGTCGACCGTCCGCCGGGCTTCAGGAGGCCCCCCGCCGGTCGGCCGGCGTAGCCCCCTCTGATCGGCGGGGGACCGGTGTCGGTCGTACAAGAACGCCTGTGGTGGTCAAGCTGGCCGCAGGAATGCCGCGGGTCGGCAGGCTCACCGCGAGCCGGCGGTTCTTCCGCTCCGCCTGAAGGCCGAGCGGCGTCACTTCTCATCGATATTGATCACGGAGGCGAGCGACGGGGTGACGTCCGAACTCGCGTCGGAACGGCATCCGTGGGACGTGACCCACCCCGATGCGTCTTATCGGATGCGGCGGGCCAGTTCGGTCGCCCTGCCCATCAGCCATTCGAGCGGCCCTCGCCGGAAGAAGCGGGACCAGAGGGTGGCGATGACGGTGACGGACGCGATGAGGCCGAGCAGGATGTGCAGCGGTGGGACGGCCGATGTCTCGGTGTCCAGGAGCCAGATGGCGACGATGTGGTAGACGTACGCCGTCAGTGACATCGAGCCGACCGCGATGACGGGCTTGGCCAGGCGGCGCAGCCGGGGGAAGGCATCCGTGGCGGCCAGGCACGCGGTGATCACCAGGATCGCCACACCCGTGGCGGCCATGATGGACAGGGTCGCCTCGCTGTGCGGGGCTGAGGCCAGCATCCCGGCGGGAGTGTCGCCGAAGATGCCGATGCTGTCAGGTGATACGGACGACACCGACGACATCCCCGGCCCCTCTTCGGCTCTCCGAACGGCTTCGGCGGCACCGGGTACGAGACGCACCGCCAGCCAGGAGCCGCCGTAGCCGGTGACGGCGAGAGTGACGCCGGTGAGGGCCAGGCGCATCCGGACGGACGCGGCAGCCAGGTCGCAGCGGGCCAGGGCCATACCGGCGACCACGAACGGGACCCAGGTCAGGGCCGGATAGCCGCCGGTGAAGAACAGTGAGACGGGGCCGTCGGCCTGGCCGTAGGAGAGGAACACGCGGCCGCCGACCACCGGCTTCAGCGCGTACAGCAACTGCGGACCTACCAGGGTCCATCCTGCGGCGATCAACGCCAGTGGCTTGGCCTCCAGCCGGTACAGCGGCAGCACGAGCAGGAAGAACAGTCCGTAGAAGGCGAGGATCGGCACCACCGGGGTTCCGGTCAGGGTCAGGGCGGTGCCCAGGGCCATCAGGATCACGGCCCTGATGATCACCTTGGCGACGGCCTGGCGGCCGGCCAGGCCGGTCTTCGGTGTGCTGCGACCGGTGATGAGGGCGACCGCGAAGCCGGCCAGGACGGCGAACAGGGCGGAAGAGCGGCCCTGCGCCAGCTCCATGAGGAAGCCGATGACCCCGCCCTGGCTGGGAGCGGGGCCCACATGAACCGCGTACATGCCGAAGACGGCCAGGCCGCGGGCCAGGTCCAGCCCGATCAGCCGGCCCACGCCGGGCGCGCCGGTCGAGGGCTCACCGCGCTCGCGTTCGGGGGACGGCGCGTCGGCCGTAAGGGGCCGGGAGTTTGGGTGATGGGTCATGGCCCTCAGGGTGGAAACTCGGGCCGAGCATGGACTATCCGGCAGAAGGCTGCCGTGTCCCTGCCGAGTGGTGGGTGTTACCCCGCCGTGCGGCTGGAGCTGCCGCTCGCCGGGTCGCGAGGGCTCTACGTGGCTTTAGGGTCGAGTCGGCATGGGCCGTAGGCATGAACGAGGGTGAGGCGGAGCGCGTGATCCGGGTAGTGGTGGTCGACGACGAGGCGCTGGTCCGCTCGGGCTTCGAACTCATTCTGGGCGCGTCCGAGGACATCGAGGTCGTCGCGACCGCGAGCGGCGGCGACGCGGTGGAGACCGTCCGGCGGGAGCGGCCGGACGTGGTGCTGCTCGACATCCGGATGCCGGATGTCGACGGGCTCACCGTCCTGCGCGAGTTGCGGACGAGGCCGGATCCGCCGGTGGTGGCGATGCTGACGACGTTCGACGCCGACGAGTACATCCTGACCGCGCTGCACTCCGGTGCGGCCGGTTTCCTGCTCAAGGACACGGAGCCGGAACAGCTGGCCCACCTGGTGCGGACCCTGGTCGCGGGTGGTGTGGTGCTGTCGCCCAAGGCGTCGCGGACGCTGCTGCACAGCCACCCCGGCACCGAGGCGGCCGTCGACCAGGAGGCCGCGCGGGTCCGGCTGCTCACCGCGCGGGAGCGCGACGTCCTCGTCCTGGTGGCGGAGGGGCTGTCGAACGCCGACATCGGGGCGCGCATCCACCTGGGGGCGGGCACGGTGAAGGACCACGTCAGCGCGATCCTCACGAAGCTGCGGGTGACGAGCCGGGTGCAGGCCGCGCTGCTGGCGCAGCGGGCCGGGCTGCTCGACGAGCGCACGCGGTCGGAGGCCGGCGGCCGATGAGCCGTGCCAGTGCCGTGTGGCAGCGGGTTCCCGCGCCGGTCGTCGACATCGTCCTGGTGGCGGTGGCAGCCGTGGATGTGCTGGTGGTGGACATGTGGGAGCACACGCGCCCCGAGGTCACGCTGGCCGCGGTCGGCTGCGCGGCGTTGGCGTTCCGGCGCAGGTTCCCGCTCGGCGTCTTCCTGCTCACCCTGCCCGTCGCGCTGATGCAGGATGTCGCCGTCGCTGTGCTCGCGGCGCTGTTCACGCTGGCCGAACGCTCCCGCAACCGCCGTCTCCTCGCGGTGTGCGTCGTCCTGGCCGCCGTCGCGAGCAGTACGCCGTGGCCCCTGGCCGAGGCGGACCGGACCATGACGCTGGTCTTCTTCGTGTACGGCCTGGCAACCAGCGTCGCCCCGGTCCTGTTCGGCCAGCTTCTCCAGGCACGACGGGACCTGGCGCGGCGGCTGGCCGAGGTCGAGGAGGCCAGGGAGCACGAGCGGACCCTGCACGCCCAGGCCGTGCTCGCCCGTGAACGCGCCCAGCTGGCCCGTGAGATGCACGACGTGGTCTCCCACCAGGTCAGCCTGATCGCCGTACGGGCCGGGGCGTTGCAGGTCGCCGCCAAGGACGCGGACGCCAAGGAGGCCGCCCGCACGATCCGTTCGCTGAGCGTCACCACCCTCGACGAGCTGCGCACCATGGTCACGCTGCTGCGCGCCTCCGGCGGCAGATCCACCGAGCTGACGCCGCAGCCCACCTTGGCCGACCTGCGCAAACTGGTCGAATCCAGCGGCACTCTCACGGAGCTGACGGGGGAGCTGCCGCCCACCGTGGGCACACCCGCCCAACGCGCCCTTTACCGCACGGTTCAGGAGGCGCTGACCAACGTCCGCAAGCACGCCCCCGGCGCCAACGCTCGCGTCGAGCTGTGGCAGGACGGGGACGGTATCGGAGTGACCGTCACCAACACCCCTCCCACGCGCCCCTCCCTCTCCCTGCCCGGATCGCAACAGGGCTTGGTCGGCCTGCGCGAACGGGCCGAGATCCTGCACGGCACCCTGGACGCGGGCCCGACCGCGCAGGGCGGCTACCGAGTGCGGCTGAGGGTTCCCCTCAGCGCGGACTGACATGCTGTTCCGTCGGCTTGCGGCTCACAAGACCCACGTGAGCCGCAGCCTGACAACGGACGCCGGCGCCCCTGGACCGTGGCTCCGCCGGCTCGCCAGCTCCCCGTCCTGACCGTGTCCTGTGCCGCGTCAGCCCGGGTGAGATCCCGGCACCAGGCTGACAGTCCTGACCGCCGCCTCACTTCAGCAGGGTGCTGACCAGGGTGACGGCCACTCCCAAGAGCATGTCAGTACCGCCGATCCTGACGGCTCGTCCCCACGTACGGCCTGCGGCCCGGGAGGCGAGCATGCCCCAGCCCAGCAGCAGGACGGTGTTGACTCCGAAGGCGACGTACTCGATGCCTGCGGAGCGCCACCAGCCGAGGCCCGCCCCGCACAGCAGCAGCGTGGTGGGCAGCGCCGCCACTACCAGCGGCCATTCGGAGCGCACGGCACGCACCACACCTAGTACGCCGGGACGGCCCTGCGCGTCGCGGTGGGCGATCTGGTGGGCGTACCCATGAGCCAGGGCCGAGGCAAGGGCGGTGAACAGGACCCACATGGCGTCGTCCATGCGCGCCGCTCGAGTCACCTCGCCGAACTGCGTGAGCGCGGCAACGGCCGAACTCGACACCAGGAGCCCGTACACGCCGCCGAACAGCGCAGTCGGCTGGGCCAGCCAGTCCCATAGGCCACGTCTGCGACGGATGGCGGACTCGGTGCGCACAGGCGGCCTTTCGGGGTCTTGGTTTCCGTGGGGGTCGGTGCATGGGTTGTCCGGCCGGGACCGGGGCAGTGGACGACCGGACAGCCCTGCGAGTGGTGGGTCATCGCGCGGGGGCCAGGAGCTGGGTGGCCGCCAGCCGTGCGTACAACCGGTCCTGGTCCACCAGTTCGTCATGGGTGCCCACGGCCCGGACCCGGCCGGCGTCCATGACGACGATCCGGTCGGCGCCTGTCACCGTCGACAGACGGTGGGCCACCACCAGCACAGTGGTCTCCCGGGCCACGTCCGCGATGACGTCCCGCAGCGCCAGCTCGTTGACGGCGTCGAGTTGCGAGGTCGCCTCGTCCAACAGCAGCAGCCGGGGCTTGCGCAGGACGGCGCGGGCGATGGCGACTCGCTGCCGCTCACCGCCCGACAGCTTCGAGCCGCGATGGCCGACCGGGGTATCCAGGCCGTCGGGCAGACGCTCCACGAGGGTGTCGAGCTTCGTGCGGGTCAGGACGTCGCGGAGGGCGTCGTCCGTCGCACCCGGCGCCGCGAAGACCAGGTTCTCCCGTAGGGTGCCGGCCAGCACCGGAGCGTCCTGCTCCACGTACCCGATGGCGGACCGCAGCTCGCCCAGGGACCAGTCCCGTACGTCCTTGCCATCGACCAGGACCCGGCCGCCGGTGGCTTCGTAGAACCGCTCGATGAGCGCGAAGACCGTCGACTTGCCCGCGCCGGAAGGACCGACGAAGGCGGTCATCCCGGCACCGGGTACCTCGAAACTCACCTGCTGGTGGGTGTACGGCAGGCCCGGACGGTAGCGGAAGGACACGTCCTCGAAACGGACAGACGCCGGACCCGGCGCGGCTGTCCCCTGGCGGGGCAGGGGGGCCTGTCCGCCGAGCGGGCGATTCCGTCGAGAGGCGTTCCACGGCCGCGATGCGGGAGATCGCGGCCGCCCCCTCCTGATAGGAGGTCACGGCGTCGACCAGCCTGGACACCGGCTCGATCAGATAGAAGAGGTACAGCAGGAAGGCGACGAGGGTGGACACGGGGATCTCCCCGGACGCCACGCGCGCCCCGCCGACGGCGAGCACCGCGAGAAATGCCAGCTGTAGGGCGAGTTCGTCGGCCGAGGCGGCCATGGCCTCCCACTTCGCGCTCTCCACACCGTGTCGCCAGGCCCGCCGTGCCGCCGCCTCCACCCGGGCGGTCTCCCGCTCCTCGGCACCGGACGCCTTCACCGTGCGAAACGCCCCGAGAGACCGCTCCAATCCGACGGAGATCTCCCCGACCGCCTCCTGCGACCGCTCGGTGGCCCGCGCGATCTGTGGCATCACCAGCGCGGCGGCCCCACCGACCGACACGATCACACCGAGCGTCACACCCAGCAGCACGACGTCCAGGAACGCCATCACCACGACCGCCGCGACGAAGGCCACCGCGCCGGTGGCCGCGGAGACGACCGCCTGGGTACTGACCGCCCGCAGCAGCGTGGTGTCCGAGGTGACCCTCGACATCAGATCGCCCGGCGGGATCCGCTCCCACTCCGCGATCCGCAACCGCAACAGCCGCCCTACAAGAGTGCGTCGCGCGGCCAGGACCACCGACTCCGCCGTCCGCTCCAGCACGTACGCGCCGAACGCCTCGACCGCCGTGCCCAGCACCACCAGCACGGTGAACGCGATCAGGATCCCGGCGATGGTCTCGCCGGAGGCCAGCCGGTCCACCAGCGCCTTCGTGGCCAGCGGCTGCAGCAGCCCCGCGGCGGCCCCGACCAGGGCGCACAACAGACCGAGGGCGACCGCCCACCGGTGCGGCCGCACATACGCGCCCAGTGCCCTGATCGTCTCCCGGGCGGACAGGGACGGCTCATCCGTCGTCGGAGCGGATGCGGTGTTCACGAAGTTCCTTTCCTCCGCGGTGTCGCGGCGCCACCACCCGCTACGCGGGCCGAAGTGCCGGGGCAGTCCTCGCGCTCCTTGTGCCGGCGCGGTCTGTCATGCCTCCAACCTTCAGTCCCGGCCGCCACGCGCCCACCCGGCAACCGTCGGGTCCACCCCCGCCAAGTGGCTGAACAACACCGCCCGTCCGGTCGCACCGGACCGACAGGTCAGGACAAGACTCCGCCAGTCGGCAGGTGGTACCCGCCGATCGGCGGGGGAGAGCCCGAAGACTGCCGGATGGTCCGCCCCCGGACGCCCACGCGAGGTTCTCCGTATGACACAGACACAGCCGCCGCAGGAGACGTCAGCTCCGCAGGAGAACTCGCCTCCGCCGCCCCGGACCTCCCCCGAGTCCCCGGCCTCGCCCGGTCCCTCGACGGGACGCCTCGTCGGGGTGGACCTGGCCCGCGCCTTGGCGGTGTTCGGCATGTACGTCGTGCACATCGGCCCCCCGCTGTCCGCCACGACTGGCGTGGCGAGCTGGATCCGATACATGGCGGATGGCCACTCGTCGGTCCTGTTCGCCACCCTCGCAGGGTTCTCGCTGATGCTGCTCGCCGGCCGCCGCGAGCCCAAGACCGGCCAGGCGGGCCGCCAGGCGAGGGCCCGCATCGCGATCCGTGCCGTGATCCTGCTGGCGCTGGGCACCGTGATGGCGATGGAGTACGGGGGCGTGATCATCCTCGGCTTCTACGGGGTCTACTTCCTCCTGGCCCTGCCCCTGGTACGCCTGTCGGCCAGGACCCTCGCGATCACCGCGGCCGCGTTCGCCCTCGTCACACCGCAGCTGGCGTTCGTCCTCACCTCGGCGCTGACCCCGTCGGTCCAGCAGAGCGTCAACGCCTACGACCCGCTCCGCCACCTCGGCGAGGTCGGCGTCCTCGACCTGCTGCTCACCGGCTTCTATCCGGCGCTCACCTGGATGTCGTTCGTGATCGCGGGCATGGCGCTGGGCCGCCTCGACCTGTCCTCCGGCACCGTTCAGAAGCGCCTGGCCGCGCTCGGCGCCACCCTCACCGCGGCCGCGTACGGCATGTCCCTGCTGCTCGCCGGCAAGGGCGCGTTGCGGAGCCTCGCGGAAGACGGGTCGTCGTCCGGCGGCTCCGGGTCGATGCCCACTGGCAGCGGGTCGATGCCCGCTGATGCAGGGTCGTTCCCCGGTATGCCGGCGTCGTCGCTCCTGTCGGCCGGGCCGCACAGCGGCACCACGTTCGACATCATCGGCAGCGTAGGAATCGCGATCCTCGTGATCGTGGGCGCGACCGTGGCGATGGACCGACTGCCGCGACTGCGCCGCCTGGCCAAGCCGGTCATCGCCGTGGGCACCATGTCCCTGACCGCCTACGTCGGCCACTTCCTCGCCCAGTCCGCGCTGTCCGTGCCCGCCGGGACCGGCACCCAGCAATCATGGGTGCCGCTGATCATGTTCGTCCTCGGGGCGACCGTGTTCGCCGCGATCTGGTCCCGCTTCTTCCGCCGAGGCCCCCTGGAATACCTCCTCAACGCCGCCACCAAGCCTGCGAAGCACATCCGATG
>NZ_AEJB01000339.1 GCF_000331005.1 Streptomyces turgidiscabies Car8 | reverse complement strand
CCCTCGGTGTTCAGGTCGCGTCTCAGTCGGTGAGGCGCTCGCCCGTGGAGGTCGAGAACACGTGGATCTCGCCCGGACGAGGCACGACGTGCAGCGTGGCGCCCTTGTCCGGGACGGCACGGCCGCTGACGCGGACGACCAGGTCCTTGGTGTCCTGGCCGACCTTGGCGCTGCCGTAGACGTAACCGTCTGCGCCCAGCTCCTCGACGACGTTCACCGTGACGGCGAGACCGGCCGGGGCGTCCGCGGAGTCCTTGGTCAGCGCGCTGGCGGCGGCACCGTTGTGCTCGACGACGTCGAAGTGCTCCGGACGGACACCGACCGTGACAGTGGTGTCACCCTTGTCGGAGGCGGCCTTGAGAGCCTCACGGTTGACCGGGACGACCGAGTTGCCGAACTTGACGCCGCCGTCGGTGATCGGAACCTCGATGAGGTTCATCGCCGGGGAACCGATGAAGCCGGCCACGAACAGGTTCTTCGGACGGTCGTACATGTTGCGCGGGGAGTCGACCTGCTGGAGCAGACCGTCCTTCAGCACGGCCACCCGGTCACCCATGGTCATGGCCTCGACCTGGTCGTGGGTGACGTACACCGTGGTGATGCCGAGACGGCGCTGCAGCGACGCGATCTGCGTACGCGTCGACACACGGAGCTTGGCGTCGAGGTTCGAAAGCGGCTCGTCCATGAGGAACACCTGGGGCTCACGCACGATGGCGCGACCCATGGCGACACGCTGACGCTGACCACCCGAGAGAGCCTTCGGCTTACGGCTGAGGTAGTCCGTGAGGTCCAGGATCTTCGCCGCGTCCTCGACCTTCTGGCGGATCTCGGCCTTGTTGACGCCGGCGATCTTGAGCGCGAAGCCCATGTTGTCGGCGACCGTCATGTGCGGGTACAGCGCGTAGTTCTGGAACACCATCGCGATGTCCCGGTCCTTCGGCGGCAGGTGCGTGACGTCGCGGTCACCGATGCGGATGGCGCCGGCGTTCACGTCCTCGAGCCCCGCGAGCATGCGGAGCGAGGTGGACTTACCGCAACCGGACGGACCGACGAGGACGAGGAACTCGCCGTCCCCGACCTCGATCTCCAGACCATCGACGGCGGGCTTCTCGGTGCCCGGGTAGATGCGGGTCGCCTTGTCGAACGAAACAGTGGCCATGGGTACTAGGCCCCCTTCACCGGCAGGAACGTGCCGGACGATCCGTAGTGGAAGGTGGTGTAGTCCACAGACGTGGACTGAATCTGGACGGTACCCGGCGTTTCGCCGTCTGTCAGTAGGTGGAGGACTGTGAACTTCGCGGAAATTTTCGAGAAGGGACCGGCCAGGGCCTGGGTACACTGCTCGGGCACGCATGCCTGCACAGTCTGTGCACGCGCGCGGGCGCGCCTCCTTAGCTCAGTTGGCCAGAGCAACGCACTTGTAATGCGTAGGTCATCGGTTCGAATCCGATAGGGGGCTCAACCGCCCAGGTCAGCCCCTCGCTGGCCTGGGCTTCTTTGTGTTCGGGGCTGTGTGATGCTGGCCCGATGACTGAGCAGGGTGAGGTTGTGATCGTCCGTTGGCCGGGGCAGGACTCTGGCGAGGGCGGGCCGGCCCGGTTGTTGGCGGACTATCACCTGCGGACCGAGGCCGAGAAAGGTGTGGCCGTCGGTGGTGTGGAGGGGTTGCCGGGGCGTTATCTGGCGGAGGTGTCGGATCCTCGGAGCGCGTTCCGCGACGATGTCGTGCTGGTGGCCGTGAGCGGGGGCGTTGCCGTGGGGTGTCTCGTGGTGACCGGCCCTGTCGGTGGACGGGCGGAGATCAAGCGGCTCTGGACGGATCCGGGGTTCCGGGGGCGGGGTGTCGCGTCCGGTCTGCTCGGGGCGGCGCTTGCGTGGGCTGCGGACGGGGGTGTCAGCAGCGTGCGGTTGTCCGTGTGGGAGTGGCGGACCGGGGCCATCGGGCTCTACGAGCGGTTCGGGTTCGTCGTCACCGAGTCGTGGGACGGGCGGGAGCGGCTCGTGTGTATGGAGCGCGCGGTGTGAGGGGGCGCGGGTGCCTAGGGTGTCGGTGTCTGTGCCGGGTGTTCTGGGTCAGGCCTGGCGCAGTCGGTGGGCCAGCTCCAGGTCCTGTTCGTCCAGGGGGTCGCCGTCCTTGATGGTCCACAGGGCGTTCTGGAGTACTCGGGCGAGGGTCCAGGCGCGGGCGCGTTCGCGGTCGAGGGAGAGGGCGTCTGTGAGGGCGTCGAAGCGCCAGACGACGTCGTCCGGGTCGAAGCGGTTGTTGAGGGCGGGCCAGAGGTCGAAGGCGGGGTCTCCGGCGAGGGGTTTGGGGTCGATGGCGAGCCAGGGGGCTCGGTCGGCGGTGAGGACGTTCTCGTCGTGGAGGTCCCAGTGGAGGAGGCGGTCGCCGGGGTCGGGGGCGACTTCGCGGAGGGCTGCGGCGCAGTCGGCGACAAGGGTTCGGGTAGAGCCGTACGGAGTCCGGGCGAGGGCCCAAGGGACCTGGTCGAGCATGCGCTGGGCGATGTCGTCGAGGCGGCGGATGCCGGGTGGGGCCGGTTCGGCGGTGAGGTGGGCGAGGAGGCCGGCGATGACCAGGGTGGCTTCGTGGGCGTCGGGGTGGTGGGACAGCATGCGGGTGTGGTCGAGGCGCTCCAGGAGCATGGTTCCGGTGGCGGCGTCGTGGTCGAGGAGGCGTACGGCGTGGTCGCCGTTCCAGTGGCGCAGGGCGGTCGGTTCGCCTTCGCTCTCGTCGTCGAGGAGCTGGAGTTTGAGGACGGCGGGGGTGTCGTCGGGTCGGCGGACCGGGAGGACGAGGGCTGTCACGCCGTGCATGGAGGGGCCGTCGAGGCATAGGTCCCAGCGGTCGAGGAAGTCGGCGGCGCGGGCGGGGAGTGCGGTGATGAAGGCGCGTCCCGCGTCCCCGTTGTGTTTGAGCTGGGTGGCGGCCAGTTCGTCGGGGATGTGGATGCGGTTCACCGGGCGACTGTATGTGCGTGCGTAAATTGGCGCATGCGATTTCCGGTGGGCCCGCGTCGGGTGTGGGCGTACGTCCGCAGTGCTCCGGGCACGTACGTGTGGCTGTTCGTCCTGTTCGTCACGACGGTGGCTGTGCATCACATGTCGGCGGAGTTCCAGGAGGAGTTCCTGCGGCAGCGGTCGACGAACATCAACGAGTTGTCGGACCATCCGGTGCGGGTGTTGATCTCCAGTGCGATGTGGATCGACGGGTGGTGGACCCCGTATCTCGTTCTGTACTCGGTGTTTCACGCGCGGGTCGAGCGGTGGTTGGGGACCGTGCGGTGGCTGGTGGTGTGGGTGAGTGCGCATGTGCTGGCGACGTTGGTGAGTCAGGGTGCGGTGTGGCGGGCGATCCGGGACGGTTCGGCGCCGGCGTCGGCGGCGGACACGATGGATTTCGGGGTGAGTTACGGGCTGGCGGGAGTGGTGGCCGTGCTGGTGTACCGGATCGGTCGGCCGTGGTGGCGGTGCGTGTATGTGGTGGGTGTTCTCGTCGTGTACGGGGTGCCGCTCGTCGTGTCGCGGACGTTCACTGATCTGGGGCATTTCACCGCTGCGCTGGTGGGGTTCGCCTGTTGGCCGTTGACGCGTGGGCGGGATGCGCGGGTGTGGAAGGCGAAGCGGACAAGGGAGACACCGGGGGCGGTGAGGGGTTAGCGTCCGGCGCTATGAGCAGCGCGGATGGCGGTTCGGGTGGGGTCGGTGGGCCGGTGAACGGTCGGGTTTCGTTCTGGTACGCGCAGGACGGGTTGCCCGTTCCCCGGGGGCCTCTGGCCGGGGACGCGACGGCGGATGTGGTGGTCGTCGGGGGCGGCTATACCGGGTTGTGGACGGCGTACTACCTGAAGAAGGCGGCGCCGTCTCTGCGGATCGTCGTCCTGGAGAAGGAGTTCTGCGGTTACGGGGCTTCCGGGCGGAACGGGGGCTGGTTGTACAACGGGATCGCCGGGCGGGACCGGTACGCGCGCGTGCATGGGCATGAGGCCGCTGTGCGGCTCCAGCGGGCGATGAACGACACCGTCGGGGAGGTGGTGCGGGTCGCTGGGGAGGAGGGCGTCGATGCCGATATCCGGCGTGGGGGTGTGCTCGAAGTCGCTTGTACCCCCGCCCAGTTGGCGCGGTTGAGGGACTTCCACGAGGTGGAGATGTCGTACGGGGAGGACGACCGCGAGTTGTACGGCGCAGGGGCGACGGCGGAGCGGGTGCGGGTGGCGGGTGCTCTGGGGTCGTCGTGGACGCCTCATGGGGCGCGGTTGCATCCGGTGAAGCTGGTCAGGGGGCTTGCGGCGGCTGTCGAGGCGCTGGGTGTCGTCGTTCGTGAACGGACGCCGGTGACGGAGATCCGGGCGGGGCACGCGGTCACGCCGTACGGGACGGTTCGCGCGCCGTATGTGCTGCGCTGCACGGAGGGTTTCACGGCCTCGTTGAGGGGCCAGCGGCGGACGTGGCTCCCGATGAACTCGTCGATGATCGCGACGGAGCCGTTGACGGACGCCCAGTGGGAGTCGGTGGGCTGGGCGGGGCGGGAGGCGCTGGGGGACATGGCGCACGCCTATATGTACGCGCAGCGGACGGAGGACGGGCGGATCGCGTTGGGCGGGCGTGGGGTGCCGTACCGGTTCGGGTCGCGGACGGACAACGACGGGCGTACGCAGGCGGCGACGGTGGAGGCGTTGCGGGAGATTCTTGTGCGTTTCTTTCCTTCGCTGGGTGGGGTGCGGGTGGCGCATGCCTGGTCGGGGGTGTTGGGGGTGCCGCGGGACTGGTGCGCGACGGTGACGCTGGACCGGTCGTCGGGGCTTGGCTGGGCGGGGGGTTATGTCGGTTCGGGGGTTGCGACGGCGAATCTCGCGGGGCGGACGTTGCGGGATCTGGTGCTGCTGGATGCGGGGCAGGGCGGGCGTACGGAGCTGATGGGTCTGCCGTGGGTGGGGCACCGGGTGCGGAAGTGGGAGCCGGAGCCGTTGCGGTGGGTGGGGGTGCGGGGGATGTACGCGACGTATCGGGCGGCGGATCGGCGGGAGTCGGCCGGGGGCGGGGAGCGGTCGTCGCGGTTGGCGCGGGTGGCGGATCGGGTGGCCGGGCGCCATTAGGGGCCCTGTTTCCCTCCGGATACTCGTGGGTGCGTTGTCACACCTGTGTGCGAGCATCGCCTCAACGACCGATGGTTCAGGGGGATCCTTTGTCCGACGACGACTGCTGTCCGTCCGGGAGACGAGGGCGGGTGGGCATGTACCCGGCCGTGTTCGTCGCTCTTCTCTCGTTGTTCGCCTCGTTGCTGACCCTCACCGGGGCGAGTCCCGCTGTCGCTGCCGGCGTTGCCGACGAAGAGTGTGCGCCGCTCGCGCTCGCGTCGTTCGGTGATCCGGGTGACGCGGTCGGCAAGGTGACCGTGGCGGCCCAAAGCAGCGCCTGCTTCACGGTCACGGCCGCGGCGGCGGGCCTGTATCTGATGTCTGTGGAGGACAGCCACAACGACGCGTACACGCAGATGTACGACGCTGACGGGGCCGAAGTCGACTGCTACGACGAGGAGATCTGGGCGGCCGGCCGCTGCCAGGTGCCTGCGGCCGGGACGTACACCGTCAAGGTCGTCAACAATGGCTGGGTCGACGACGAGCAGGTCGAGGTCACGGTTGTCCCGCTCGGCTCGGCCACCTCGGGCTGCTTCGACGCCGTTGGTACCGACTGGGACCTGCCCGTCGTGAGCCGGATGTCGGTGAGCGACCTGGAGGTCGACTGTCAGGCGTTCGAGGGCAGGGCCGGTGAGCGCGTCCGGCTCGTCCACGGGACGAAGATCTACGGCGAGACGAGTGCGTGGATCACCGACGCGACCGGTGCCCGGATCTGCCCTCGGATCACGGAGGACGACGAGGACACCCGCAGTTGCCTGTTGTCCGGCGACGGTCCCTACCGGGTGATCTCCCAGGTGACGCACGCGCAGGACGGTTTTCCCGCCGAGTACGCGGTCAAGGTGCGGGCGCTGACCGACCCGCAGGGCTGCCGGACGGTGTCCGTGCGCCCCTTCGGGCCGTTGAAGGGCCTGGATTTCCGGGCCGACTCCTGTTTCACCTTCGCCGTCGACAGGGCCGGAACCCATCTGGTCCACGAGGTCGACGAATTCTCCGCGAGCCCCGTCCGTGTGTACGACGCGGCCGGGAAGATCGCCTGTGAGTGGGCCGACCCCTGTCGGCTGCCCGCCGCGGGCACCTACACCGCGATTCTCGACGACACGTATCCCTTCCATGCCTTCGCCGACGATCTGGTCGTCCTCGACCGCGCCTCGGACGCCGGGTGTGTGGCCACCGGGACCGGTGTGTACCGGGGTGAGCTGAGCACGGTCGGGCAGTACGACTGTCTGGCGTTGGATGTCCCGCGGGGCGCCCACATCGCCGCGCTCACCCCGCTCTCCGCCACCGGGGTGGACACCGAGCTCGCGGTCTACGACCGGGAGGGAGTGGCGCAGTGCGACGCGGCGGAACTTGCCGACGGTGACTGCGCGTTGACCGGTACGGCGCCCTATCGGGTGCTGGTGCACACCGAGGACGAAGGTGAGGATGCCACCGGTCCGTACTCGATCGCCTTCCACCGCACCGACGCCGCGGACGACTGCCCGGTGCTGCCCGCCGGCAGCTTCGCCGCCGACGGCGCGAAGGCCGTGTTCGGTACGGGTGACGGGGTTTTCTCACGGTGCTTGAGCATTCCCGCCGACGCGCACACGGACGCGGAGCTCCTTCAGCTGATCGGCACGTCCGGGGGTGTACCGGCGAAGTTCTCCGTGCTGGACGCCACCGGCAAGAAGATCTGCGACCGCCCCGCCACCGGTAACGGCTGGTCGCTGTGCCGGCTGACCCCGGGCGTGGCCCACACCGTGCTGGTCACGGGCCGGGACCTGGCTGCCACGTACACGCTGACCCGGCGTGATGTGACGGCGACCGCCTCTTCGGCGGGCTGTACGAGGGTTGGCGCGGCGAAGGTCGGTGGTCCGTCCGTCGCCGGTACGTATGGCGACCCCGGCACCCTGAACTGCCACCAGGTCACCACCGGCACGGCTACCGACGTCCTGCACCTCGACGTACGGGACACGCTGGGCACCGCCAATCTCGTGGTGTTCGGCGGAGACGGCACCCCCGAGTGTTCCTTCCGCAACCGTTCCTGCGCGGCCACCGGGTCGGTCACCCACCAGGTCGTCGTGCAGACGCCGGCCACGCTGAGGGCCTCACCCGTGTATCACTTGGACGCCCTGCGCATCGCGACCGCCGACGGCCCCGCGCCGGAGTGCACCAGGGTCGCGTCGGTGTCCTACGGCTATGGGCCGGTCACCGGCACGCTCGACGAGTCGCACACCGCGGTGTGTGCGGTCCTGCCCACCGCTGGGTACGACCGTTTCGACGCGGAGATCACGGACACCACGGGGGCTACGGACACGGCGGTGCCCGCGCTCTACAACAGCGCCTGGAGCAACGGCTGTTCGTTGTCGACCTCGGGCCCCCAGTGTTCGGCGGGGGGCTCGACCACCGGGTCGTCGCCGTCGCTGTTCGTCCTCGGCCTGCCGGAGAAGGCGTCCCGCACGGCCTACAGCGCCAAACTGACGTGCGCGTCCACGCTGTGCGGTCCGGACCGGGTGAGAGTCGACGGGGTGAGCCCCGTCACCGGTGCCGCCGGCGGCAAGGTCACGCTCACGGTGACCGGCACCGCGCTGCCGGCAACCGCCACGGTGCGGCTGACCCGCAACGGCCAGACCCTGACCGCCAAGGCGGACTCGGTGTCCGCGGACAACCGGACGCTGACCGCGACCCTCGATCTGACGGGTGCGCCGGTCGGTGACTGGGGCGTCAGCGTGCTCGCCTCCTGCTGCGAGTTCCTGAGCGGTACCTTCACCGTCACCGAGCCCCAGCTGACGAACACGGTCGCCCCCAAGGTGACCGGGACCGTCAAGGTGGGCGCCAAGGTGACGGCGGCGCCCGGGAGTTGGTCGGCGACTCCGTCCTCGTACACGTTCCAGTGGAAAACCGACGGCCAGACGGCAGTGGGGGCTACCGCGTCCACGTACGTCGTTCCCGCCGGGCAGCTCGGCAGGAAACTCAGTGTGACCGTCACGGCGGTCAGGAGTGGCTGGAAGAGCGGGTCGGCGACCTCGGCCGCGGTGGCTGCGGCCAGGGGGGACGCGCCGAAGGCGACGAAACTGCCGGTGATCAGCGGGACGGCGAAGGTCGGAAGGACGCTCAAGGCGTCGGCCGGCACCTGGACTCCGGCGGCGACGTCATACGCGTACCAGTGGTTCTCGGGCGGTCAGGCGATCGCGGGGGCGACCAGGTCCTCGCTCGTACTGAAGGCGGCCCAGAAGGGCAAGAAGATCACCGTGAAGGTGACCGCGCGCCGGACCGGTCACAAGGACGGGGTCGCGGTGAGCAGGGCGACGGGGGCGGTCGCGCGGTGAGTCGAGGCGGCCGGTGCGGTCGGCGGCAG
>NZ_AEJB01000338.1 GCF_000331005.1 Streptomyces turgidiscabies Car8 | reverse complement strand
GCGACCGAGCCCATCTCCACCAGGTCCTCGAAGGAGATGACTCCGCCTTGATGAAGCCCTTTCTGGAAGTCGGTGTGGATGACTCCGGCGGCCTCGGGGGCGGTGGCGCCCTTCTTGATGGTCCAGGCGCGGGATTCCTTGGGGCCGGCCGTCAGGTAGGTCTGCAGGCCCAGGGTGTCGAAGCCGACTCGGGCCAGGGTGGCCATGCCGGGCTCCTCGACGCCGACCGACTCCAGGAGCTCCATCGCCTCCTCCTCGTCGAGCTCGGCGAGGTCCGCCTCCAGCTTGGCGTTGAGGAAGATCGCCTCGGCGGGGGCGACCAGGGCGCGCTGCTCGGCCTTGAAGGCCTCGTCGACCAGTTCGTCCTCGTCGACGTTGAAGACGTAGAGGAAGGGCTTGGTGGTGAGGAGGTGCAGGTCGTGGAGGAGTTCCTCGTTGCCGGAGCCCTGGACGATGCCCGCGGAGAACAGGGTGTCGCCCTTCTCCAGGATCTCCTTCGCCGCCTCGACCGCGGCGACCTTCGGACCGATGTCCTTCTTGATGCGCGACTCCCGCTGGAGGCGCGGCAGGACCTTCTCGATCGTCTGGAGGTCCGCGAGGATCAGCTCGGTGTTGATCGTCTCGATGTCGTCCTTCGGCGAGACCTTGCCGTCGACGTGTACGACGTTCTCGTCCTGGAAGGCGCGGATGACCTGGCAGATCGCGTCCGACTCACGGATGTTCGCGAGGAACTTGTTGCCCAGACCCTCGCCCTCCGAGGCCCCCTTCACGATGCCCGCGATGTCGACGAAGTCGACGGTCGCCGGAAGGATCTTCTGGGAGGAGAAGATCTCGGCCAGTTTCGTCAGGCGCGCGTCCGGGACGCCGACCACGCCGACGTTCGGTTCGATCGTGGCGAACGGGTAGTTGGCCGCCAGCACGTCGTTCTTGGTCAGGGCGTTGAACATGGTCGACTTGCCGACATTCGGCAGGCCGACGATTCCGATCGTGAGCGACACGTTGCGACTTCCCGTACGAGAGGAGGGTGAGGAGGGTGGAGACGATCCCTCAGTCTACGGGCTGACGTAACCGCCGCCCGGCGCCCTGTCGAACGCTTGGACAAGGTCTGTCCGAGAGTCTCCCTGTCGGCGTGTCTGAGGGGCTGTTCCGTGTACGGGCCGACCTAGGTTGGTCCAGTGGAGCAACACAGGATCCGACACCGTCCCCCGAACTCCGGCCCCGCCCGGCCCGGCCGAGGCGCCTCGGCGGCCCCGCGCGGCGGCCGTGCCGGCGGGCAGGCGGCGGCCGGATCCCGGCGTCCCCCGGCCGGCGTCCGGCGGTCCTCCCCGCCGGTCGTGCAGGCCCTGCGCCGGATGCCGAACCCCCGGCTCACAGGGCTCGGCGGCGGGCTGTTCTGTGCCGCGGTGATGTTCGCGCTCGGCTGTCTCGACCAGTTGCTGTTCGGGTCGTCCCTGACGGTGTACGGAGTGCTGTTCCTGCCGGTGTGCGCGCTGACGGCGGCCTGGATTCGGGGCGCCGACCTGGTGATCGCCCCCGTTGTCGTACCCATCGCCTTCACCGTGGGCCTGCTGCCCGTGGCCGACGGCGACGGCGGGCTCTTCTCCCACCTGATGGGCATCGTCACCGCGCTCGCCACCGAGGCCGGCTGGCTGTACGGGGGGACGCTCGTCGCGGGTGTCATCGCGACCGTACGGAAGATCCGGCTGATGAACCGGCGGCCGGGACGGACCCGTACGCCGGTGTGATCCGCCCCCGCCCCCTCGGTCCTCCGCTTACGACTCCTTCTACGACTCCTTGGCCGCCCGCATCGCCGCGCCCACGATCCCCGCGTTGTTCTGGAGCTGCGCCGGGACGATCTCCGCCCTGATGCCCTCGATCAGCGGCAGGAACTTCTGCGACTTGCGGCTGACGCCGCCGCCGATGATGAACAGCTCGGGGGAGAACAGCATCTCCACATGGGCCAGGTACTTCTGGACACGGTGGGCCCAGTGCTCCCACGTCAGCTCGTGGTCCTCCTTGGCCTTGGTGGACGCGCGGGTCTCCGCGTCGTGGCCGTGCAGTTCCAGGTGGCCCAGTTCCGTGTTCGGGACCAGGACGCCCTCGACGAAGAGGGCGCTGCCGATGCCCGTACCGAAGGTGAGAAGGGCGACCGTGCCTCTGCGGTCGCGGCCCGCGCCGAACTGCATCTCGGCGACGCCCGCCGCGTCCGCGTCGTTCAGCACCGTCACCGGGAGGCCGCCCAGGCGGTCGCTCAGCAACGCGCGCGCGTCCGTGTCGATCCAGTTCTTGTCGACGTTCGCCGCCGTACGGATCGTCGAGCCGCCCGTGACCACGCCCGGGAAGGTGATGCCGACCGGGCCCGTCCACCCGAAGTGGTCGACGACCTCCTTCACCCCGTCCGCCACCGCGTCGGGGGTGGCCGGGTGCGGGGTCAGCACCTTGAAGCGCTCCTCCGCGAGGTCGCCCTTGTCCAGGTCCACAGGGGCGCCCTTGATCCCTGACCCACCGATGTCCACGCCGAAGATGTGCATGGCTCTACGTTACGGCGTACGACTGACAGTCACTCACCCGAGGGGGTGCTTGCGGACGTCACGCCCGTGCGCCGGGCCACCAGCTCCGCCGCCTCCGCCCGCAGGTCGCGGCGCAGCTCCTTCGGCAGCGAGAACGTGATGGACTCCTCGGCCGCCTTGACGAGCTCCACGTCCTCGAAGCCACGCTGCGACAGCCACTCCAGGACCTGCTCGACCAGGATCTCGGGGACCGACGCGCCCGAGGTGACGCCGACCGTGGACACGCCGTCCAGCCAGGCCTCGTCGATCTCGTCGGCGAAGTCCACGAGGTACGCCTCGCGGGAGCCGGCGAGCTTCGCGACCTCGACCAGCCGGACCGAGTTCGAGGAGTTCTTGGAGCCGACGACGATCACCAGCTCCGCCTCCTCGCCCATCTGCTTCACCGCGAGCTGACGGTTCTGGGTGGCGTAGCAGATGTCGTCGCTGGGCGGGGAGATGAGCTGCGGGAACTTCTCCTTGAGGGCGTCGACGGTCTCCATCGTCTCGTCCACGGAGAGGGTGGTCTGGGACAGCCAGACGACCCTCGACTCGTCGCGGACCTCGACCTTGGCGACGTCCTTCGGTCCGTCGACCAGGGTGATGTGGTCGGGGGCCTCGCCGGAGGTGCCGATGACCTCCTCGTGGCCCTCGTGACCGATCAGGAGGATGTCGTAGTCCTCGCTCGCGAAGCGGACGGCTTCCTTGTGGACCTTGGTGACGAGGGGGCAGGTCGCGTCGATGGTCGCGAGCTTGCCGGCGGCGGCCTCGTCGTGGACGACGGGGGCGACACCGTGCGCGGAGAACATGACGATGGACCCCTCGGGGACCTCCGCCGTGCGCTCGACGAAGATCGCACCCTTCTTCTCGAGCGTCTGTACGACGTATTTGTTGTGCACGATCTCGTGCCGGACGTAGATGGGGGCCCCGTACTGTTCGAGGGCCTTCTCGACGGCGATCACGGCGCGGTCCACGCCCGCGCAGTAGCCCCGGGGGGCGGCGAGCAGGACACGGCGGCCAGGCGAAGCGGTCATGGGAACCATCGTAAGGCCGCACTCGGTGCGGCAACGATTGTGTGGATTTCGCCGCCGGAGATGCGGGCCGGTCGTTGTCAGTCCCGGCCGTTAGTCTCGCGGTATGGGTCTCAATACGTCCGCTGACGCTCCGCTGCCTGTCGGTGAGGTGTCGCGGCTCATCGGAAGGTGGATCGACCGGCTCGGCGCCGTGTGGGTCGAGGGGCAGATCACCCAGTTGTCGCGGCGGCCGGGCGCCGGCGTGGTGTTTCTGACGTTGCGTGACCCCTCGCACGACATCTCCATCGCCGTGACCTGCTACCGGCAGGTGTTCGACACCATCGCCGACGTGGTGAGCGAAGGGGCCCGTGTCGTCGTACTCGCCAAGCCCGAGTGGTACGCGCCGCGGGGGCAGTTGTCGCTGCGGGCCACCGAGATACGGCCGGTCGGGGTAGGGGAACTGCTCGTCCGGCTGGAGCAGTTGAAGAAGGCTCTGGGCAACGAGGGGCTGTTCGCCGCCGACCGGAAGAAGGCGCTGCCCTTTCTGCCCCACCTCGTCGGGCTCGTGTGCGGGCGCGCCTCCGCCGCCGAGCGGGACGTCCTGGAGAACGCCCGCCGACGCTGGCCCGCCGTCCGTTTCGAGGTGCGCAACGTCGCCGTGCAGGGTGTGCACGCCGTCCCGCAGGTCGTCCAGGCCGTGAAGGAGCTGGACGATCTCGACGAGGTGGACGTGATCGTGGTGGCCCGCGGTGGCGGGAGCGTGGAGGATCTGCTGCCCTTCTCCGACGAGCAGCTCGTACGGGCGGTCGCCGCCTGTCGTACGCCCGTCGTGTCCGCCATCGGGCACGAACCCGACCATCCTCTCCTCGACTACGTGGCGGATCTGCGGGCGTCCACTCCCACCGACGCCGCCAAGAAGGTCGTACCTGACGTGGGCGAGGAGTACGAGCGGGTGCGGTTGCTGCTCGATCGGGCCCGGCGGTCCGTCCACGCGTTCGTCGAGCGGGAGGAGCGCGGGCTCGCGCACGCCCTCGCCCGGCCCGCCATGGAGGATCCGCACCGGATGATCGACGAACGGGCCGACCACGTCGCCTCCCTCGCCGAGCGGGCGCGGCGCACCCTCGGTCATCTCCTGGACCGCGCCGATTCCGAGCTGTCGCACACCCACGCGCGCGTGGTGGGCCTCTCCCCCGCCGCGACCCTGCGGCGGGGGTACGCGGTGCTGCAGCAGGCCGACGGGCACGTGGTCCGGGATCCGGGTGAGGTGACGGCCGACGAGACGTTGCGGGCCCGGGTCGCCGAGGGCGAGTTCACTGTTCGAGTCGATGTTGCCGATGTTGTCGATGTTTAGGGTGTGCCCATGACCAGCAACGTGAGTGAGGCGCTCGGCTACGAGCAGGCGCGGGACGAGCTGATCGACGTCGTACGGCGGCTGGAGGTGGGCGGTACGACGCTGGAGGAGTCCCTCGCCCTCTGGGAGCGCGGCGAGGAGCTGGCCAAGGTGTGCCGTCAGTGGCTGGAGGGGGCGCGCAAGCGGCTCGACGCGGCCCTGGCCGAGGGATCGTCGGCGGGGGACGGCGAAGAGGACGGCTCTGCCTCCGGAGTCGGCGGCTCGGAGTGACCTGATGGTGGTCCCGTCTCGTCTTCTGTGAAGAGGATCACCATCCACCGGTCTTTTGTTGAACTTTGAACTTCTTCTTTGTACTGTCGATGTCGTCAGCCGATCCCACCGGATCCGACGCACGTCTACAGAAGGTCTGCCATGTCTCTCGCTCTTGACCCCGCCGCCCAGGACCTCCTGTTCCGCGAGGCCCGTACCGCGAACACGTTCACCGACGAGCCGGTGTCGGACGAGCAGATGCAGGCGATCTACGACCTGGTCAAGTACGGCCCGACCGCGTTCAACCAGACCCCGCTGCGCATCACCCTGGTCCGCTCCGCCGAGGCCCGCGAGCGCCTCGTGCAGCACATGGCGGAGGGCAACCAGGCGAAGACCCGCACGGCACCGCTGGTCGCGATCCTCTCCGCGGACAACGAGTTCCACGAGGAGCTGCCGACCCTCCTCCCGGCCTTCCCCCAGGCCAAGGACCTCTTCTTCAGCGAGCGTTCCGCCCGTGAGGGTGCCGCCGGTCTCAATGCCGCCCTGCAGGCCGCGTACTTCATCATCGGCGTGCGTGCCGCCGGCCTCGCCGCCGGCCCGATGACCGGTCTGGACTTCGCGGGCGTCCAGAAGGAGTTCCTCGACGGCGACCACACCCCGCTGATGGTCGTCAACATCGGCAAGCCGGGCGCCGACGCCTGGTACCCGCGCTCCCCCCGTCTGGCGTACGACGAGGTCATCACCACCGTCTGACGCTGACGCACGAGGCACAAGCGACGCGTTCACGACTGAGGCCCCCGGCTCGAGCCGGGGGCCTCAGTCATGCTCACCTGCCCTGCTACGTGGTCTTCAGGGCCTGGGCCATCTTCGTCAGGCGGTCGAACGGCGCCGTGCCCGCCACCACCGTGGTGGAACCCTTCTCGCGCAGCACCAGCGCGTCGTACTTCTCGCCCTCGTACCGCGTCCATGTCGCGTCACCGATGCGCTGGGTGACCTTTGTCTCCTTGGCCTTCTGGGTGGCTTCGTCGATGAAGACGGTCGGCTTCTGAGCGGACTGCTCCACCGCCACGTACTCACCCTCGGAGTCGTGGAAACCCAGGTGCCACGCGTCGAAGTCCTCGCCGGAGAAACGCACCGACGTCGCCTTCCAGTCGGCCGGCAGGCCCTGGGGCGCGGCCACCGGATAGCTCGCCGCGCGGCGAGCCGTCAGCAACTCGACGCGGTAGTCGACCCTTTTGAGGTCGGGAGCGGAGTCGTCGTGCGGGATGAAGAGATAGATCACTCCCGCCGCGAGACTGATGAGGCCCAGGGAAAGAATCATGTCCCGGGCCGACTTCTGCTTGCCGGTCTTGCCGTTCGAACCTGCCACGCTCCCCATCGTCGCAGGTGCACCCGCCCGCTCATCCGTGGGGCCCCCTGCTCATTTTGTCTGCCTGGAGATAGAGTCGGGACCCACACCCTCGTCCGGCCGTCGCCGTATCAGAAAGGTGCGTCTCGATGACCGAGCATCATCATCTGCCGTCCGAACTCGAAGTCCCCTCCGAGGCTCCCGACCGCAACCTCGCCCTGGAACTCGTCCGGGTGACCGAGGCCGCCGCGATGGCGGCGGGCCGCTGGGTCGGCCGCGGTGACAAGAACGGTGCCGATGGTGCCGCGGTGCGCGCCATGCGGACCCTCGTTTCGACCGTCTCGATGAACGGCGTCGTCGTCATCGGAGAGGGCGAGAAGGACGAGGCGCCCATGCTCTTCAACGGAGAGCAGGTCGGCGACGGGACCGGGCCCGAGTGCGACATCGCCGTCGACCCGATCGACGGTACGACCCTGACCGCAAACGGCATGACGAACGCCATCGCGGTCCTCGCGGCGGCCGACCGCGGATCGATGTTCGACCCGTCGGCCGTGTTCTACATGGACAAGCTGGTCACCGGGCCGGACGCCGCCGACTTCGTCGACATCAACGCGCCCGTGTCCGTGAACATCCGCCGGGTCGCCAAGGCCAAGCGGGTCACGCCCGAGGACGTCACCGTCGTCATCCTCGACCGGCCGCGCCACGTCGGCATCATCAAGGAGATCCGGGAGACCGGCGCTCGTATGAAGCTGATCTCCGACGGCGATGTCGCCGGTTCGATCCTCGCCCTGCGCGAGGGCACCGGCGTCGATCTGCTGCTGGGCATCGGCGGTACGCCCGAGGGCATCATCTCGGCCTGTGCCGTGAAGTGCCTCGGCGGCACCATCCAGGGCAAGCTGTGGCCGAAGGACGACCAGGAACGGCAGCGGGCGGTGGACGCGGGGCACGATCTCGACCGCGTGCTGCTGACCGACGACCTGGTCTCCGGCGAGAACGTGTTCTTCGTCGCGACCGGGATCACCGACGGCGAGTTGCTGCGTGGGGTTCGTTATCGGTCGGAGACGGCGACGACGGAGTCGATCGTGATGCGGTCGAAGTCGGGGACGGTGCGGCAGATCTCGTCCGAGCACCGGCTCAGCAAGCTGCGGGCTTACAGCGCGATCGACTTCGACCGGGCCAAGTAGTTCCCGCGGTCGGCTGCGAGTCCGTTCAGGCGCGGACCACGGGCGACCGCGGGTCGGTGGAGGCTGGTCGCGCAGTTCCCCGCACCCCTTACGGGGGCGCCCTCGTGGACGGTCTCCAGCAGGCTCGCGCCTGATTCCCGTGCCTCGAAGGCCATACGGAAGCAGGGGGTGCCCTCTGTGCGGAGGGGCGCCCCCTGTTTCGCCGGCCGGCGTGGCCGAGTCGGGTCAGCCCGCTGCGGCTATCGGACCGCGGGCGGCCTTGTTGAGTTCCATTTCGCGGCGGCGGCGCCTGGCCAGGACCACGCGGCGTTCGGCGGCGGTGAGGCCGCCCCAGACGCCGTACGGCTCGGGTTGCAGCAGCGCGTGTTCCCGGCACTCGACCATGACCGGACAGCCACCGCACACCCGCTTGGCCGCCTGTTCCCGGGAGAGCCGGGCCGCGGTCGGTTCCTTGGACGGTGCGAAGAAGAGACCCGCCTCGTCGCGCCGGCACACCGCCTCGGTGTGCCACGGGGCGTCCTGGTCCCTTTCTCGCACTGGCACCCGCTGGGGCGGAACGGCAGCGACCTGCAGGGACGAATGCGGCG
>NZ_AEJB01000337.1 GCF_000331005.1 Streptomyces turgidiscabies Car8 | reverse complement strand
CCCGCCATGACAGAGAAGGCTTGTCGCGGTGTGCGTCTCAGTGGTGGTGAGACGACGTCAGGTAGTGCTGCCTGAGAAGCTCCCTCCCGTAGTCGTTGCCGTTCGGGGTGCGGACGATCGAGTGGACGTGCTTCTGTGTCGCGCCGCTTCCCTGCGTCGCCCCGTACGCGCCCGCCAGCGGGCCCGGCGCCTGGCAGTCGACCTCGATCCAGATGACGGGGCTGTGGACGCGGACGTAGAAGGCGGCGTCGTCGGCGGTGCCGCCGGCCCAGGTGACGTACGTGTCGGAGAGGTGTCTGCTCACCTCGGACATCGTCACCTTCGCCGCGTCGGCCTTCGCGCGGCCCACGAAGGCGTCGACGATGCCGAGCAGCTTCTTCTTCTGGGCGGCGCTGAGGGCGTTGCCGCGCAGACCCGTGTACGCCTGGACCGTGTTGTCGGCGAACGCGCCCGCTTTCATCGACTCGTTGGACTTGGTCGTCGACTCGATGGCGACCGACTGCTGCGCTGCGGTGAGGGAGTTGATGAAGGCCAGGCTCGCCACGACCTCCTCGTGGCAGACCGTCACCGTCTCGCCGTCGATCTCCATGGACGTCGGTTCCGAACCCCAGAAGCAGGGGCTCATGACGACCTGGTTGCCGAGCACGAAGTAGTTGATGACCAGGTGGTGGCCGTCGAACTGGAAGCCCCACGGCTCGGTGGCCGACGGGGTGCCCATCACCGTCCAGTAGTAGGCGTCCTCGTTGAAGGCGGTGGTGTTGTTGATCGCCTCGCCGGCCGCCTGGTTGATCCTGCGGATCTTCTCCGTGGTCTCCAGGCCGTCCGCGCTCAGGGCCGACTTCAACAAGGCTGCACCCAGGGCCTTCTGATCATCCGTCAGATCCGCCAGCGAGACGCCCTGACGTTCGTAGGAGTCGATGTTGCTCCACAGTCGCCACTCCGTGGAGTGGACGGTGAACTGTGTCGACGCCTTCTGTGTGTCGGTCAGTCCGGCCAGGAAGGCGTTCGCGGCGGTGACGACCGGGGCGGTGGCGACCTTCGGCGAGTGGATCGTGAACAGGTCGTCGATCCGCTTGCCGTCGGTGGTCAGGCCGAAGAAGTCCTCGGTGATCGTCATGTTGCCGGGGCCGCCACCGGTGCCTCCACCGGGGCCGCCGCTCGGCGCCCCGCTGGGGGCCGGAGAGGCGGACGCGTCGGCCGTCGCTGTGGCTGTCGGGTCCGTGGTGTCGTCCGCGAGGGCCGTCCAGGCGCCGGCGCCGCCCATCGTCGCGACGGCCGTGGCGCCGCCGGCGAAGAACACCTTGCGCATGAAGTTCCGCCGGTTCGCGAGTGCGTGACGTCCGGTCTCCGGCGCCACGGACTCCCCGGTCTGCCCGGACCCACCGGTCTCGTGCTCGGTCATCGCGCTGGTTCCCTTCGTCGTGGCCGCGTCCCCAGTGACCGGCCGGCCGCACGTCGACCACCCTGGTCGAGCCAACTGAGGCAGGGCTGAAACGGACCCCGCGCGGGGGTCGGAAAGGGCCAGTTGAACGTCGTACGCACGGCCTGTGAGCTGCGTTTCTGTGGAGACCCTTAGCGTTTGAGCAACCTGAGGGCCACGAGGGGTGGAGGGGAGGGGGCGGAGCGTTTGTCCCGGAGCTGTCCCGGGGGCATCGGGGTCATCCCGGAGTGTTGCCCTCGGCCGGCAGCGTCACCGTGAACTCCGTGCGGCCCGGCTCGCTCCGTACGTCGATGCCGCCGCCGTGGGCCTCGGTGATCGCCGTCGCGATGGCCAGCCCGAGGCCCGAGCCGCCGTCGGGGTCGAGGCCGCCTCGGGAGCGGGACGCGTCGGCCCGGGTGAAGCGTTCGAAGACCGTCGGGAGGAGGGCGGGCGGGATGCCGGGGCCGTCGTCGCGCACCCGGATCACGCGGTGGGTGGCGGTGGCCTCCACGACGACCGTGACCCTTGTACCGGCGGGCGTGTGCACGCGCGCGTTGGCCAGCAGGTTGGCCACCACCTGATGGAGCCGGCCCGCGTCTCCCACGACGGTCGTCGGCGTCGCCGGGTCCTCGATCCTCAGCGCGAGCTGCCAGTCGTGGTCGGCGCCCGCTGCCCGCGCGTCCCACACCGCCTCGGCGACCAGCGTCGCGAGGTTCACCGGCGCCGACCGCAACGGCCGTCCCTCGTCGAGCCGGGCGAGCAGCAGCAGGTCCTCCACCAGCCCGGTCATCCGCGCCGACTGCGCCGACACCCGCCGCCACGCCTGCTCCGGCTCCAATCCCGGCACCGCCTCGCCGCCGCTCATCAGCTCGGCGTACCCGGCGATCGACGCGAGCGGGGTACGGAGTTCATGACTGGCGTCGGCCAGGAAGCGCCGCATCCGCACCTCGCCGCGCTGCCGTTCCGCGAGCGACGACTCGACGTGGTCGATCATGCGGTTGAGGGCGGCGCCGACCTGCCCGGGCTCGGTGCCGGGGTCGGTGTCGTACTCCGGCACCCGCGTCAGGCCGGCCACCTCACCCCGGTCCAGGGGCACCCGCGAGACCTCGACCGCGGTCGCGGCGACCCGGTCCAGGGGCCGCAGCCGACGCCGTATGACGACCGCCGAGACACACCCGGCCACCCCGAGACTGACGACGGCGATGGCCGCCTCGACCGCCACCAGCCGGTTGATCATGTGCTGTACGTCGCCCATGGGCAGCCCGGCGAGTACGGGGGTGCCGTCGCCGCCGATGGCCGTGACGCGGTAGGTGCCCAGCCCCGGGATCGTGCGGGTGTGCAGGGTGCCGTCCGCGGTGATGCCGTCGAGGGCGGCGCGCTGAGCGGCGGTGAGGGCTCGCTGCCGCCCGTCCGCGGTGACGACCTCGGCGGCGATCACCTGCTCACCGGACTCCGACTCGCTCCCCCCGTCCGTCTCCTCGGCCGTTTCCCCTGCCGTCTTCGCGTCCGTATCCGAAGTCGCCTCCGTTGTGGCGAGGCGGGCGGCGAGGGTGCCGGTGGGCTGGCCGCGTTCGTTGAGGAAGCCGAGGTCGGTCGCGCCGCCTGTCCGGCGTTGCAGACCACCCTGGCTGCGGTTGGCCGCGTCGGTGACACGCTGGTCCAAGTCGCCCAGAAGATAGGCACGTTGGACGAGAACCGTGGCGAGCGCCATCACCGTGCAGACGACGGCCAGTGTGCCGGAGATGAACAGCACGAGCCCGGTCCGCAGCGATCGCTGCCGGCGCCGCGGCACCCGGGTGCTCGTCAAGCTCGTCAACTGCCTTGCTCCGGAGCCCTGATGGTGTATCCGGCCCCGCGTACCGTGTGGATCATCGGGGCCCGGCCCTTGTCCAACTTCGCGCGCAGACCGTAGATGTAGACCTCGACGAGATTGCCCTCGCCGTCGAACGAGCTGTTCCAGACGTGATCGAGGAGCTGGGCCTTGCTGAGTACCTGACGCGGATGTTCCATCAGGAACCTGAGCAGGTCGAACTCCTTCGCCGTGAGCGGTACGCGCACCCCGCCCCGCTGCACCTCGCGCGTCTTCTCGCCCAGGACGAGATCGCCGAGCACCCGTACGGACTCGTCCTCGGCCGCCTCCTCCGCGCCGCACCGGCGCAGTAGTCCGCGCAGCCGCAGCATGACCTCTTCCAGGGAGAACGGCTTGGTGACGTAGTCGTCGGCGCCCGCCGACAGCCCGTCGATACGGTGCTCGAGGGAGTCCCGGGCGGTGAGCATGAGCACCGGCAGCCCGGCATGCTCCTGCCGCAGCGCGCGCAGCACCTGGAGCCCGTCCACGTCGGGCAGCATCCCGTCCAGCACGACGGCGTGCGGGGCGCACCCGCGCGCGATCCGCAGCGCACCGTGCCCGTCCGCCGCGACGAACGGCTGCCAGCCCGCTCCGGCCACAGCCACCGACAACAACTCGGTGAGCTCCGGCTCGTCGTCGACGATCAGCACACGAACGGCGCCTTCGGCGGGCCCGGCCACGGGGGCGACGGCCACGGGGGTGTCGGGGGTGACGGTGATGGGGGTGCCAGGAGTGACGGTGACGGGGGTGTCGGTCGTGCCAGCCATACGCCGAGCATTCCTGAGGAGGCTGTGGGGTTCCTGTGGGTGAACCGAGGGGCGTCTGCGCGGGGTTCAGACCCCGCCGAGCAGCAGCGCGAGCCCGCGTTCGACCGCCGGACCCAGATCCTCCATGCCGGGCGCGACCACGCCGTACGAGCGATGGAGGAAACGCTGGAGCTGTGCCGTACGGAACCGGACCACGGCCAGCCCGTACGGCGAGTGGAGTTCCACGACCGTGCGTGTCGGACCGCATGGCCACAGGTGGACCTCGCCGATCCCCGCCGGGTTGTCCAGTCCCTCTTCCAGGAGCGTCCGGGAGAAGGTCCACGTCACTCCCTCTCCGTCCACCGAGACGTCGACGGGGAAGTCGATGTGGACGGCGAGCGGGTCGGCGGAGTCGTAGCGCAGGGTGACGGCGAGCGGAAACTCCTGGTGACCGGGGGTGATCAGGCGGGCGCGGGCGGACTGCTCCAGGGTTCTGTACATGATCGACTTCCCGTTCGGGTGAGGCGTTGGGCCAGTTGTGCCGAGGTGTGGTGCGAGTCGGGTCGAGCTGCCTTCATGACCTCGGGTAGTGCCCCCGCATTACGCCGTTACGGAAGTTACTCCATGTGACGTGCATCACTTCCTGTAATTAGTTGAGATTTTTGTCATCTAGCCTTACAAAATCAGCCGCAATATCCCCCCGCAGGTAACTGGAGCGTTCCTGCCCATGATTGACGACACCGCCGCCGCGACCACGGCGACCGCCGCCACCACCGCGTACGCCCGCATCTACGAGGAACAGCAGCCGCGTCTTGTCGCGTACGCGCGTTCGCTCACCAAGAGCAGCTGGGCCGCGGAGGACCTGGTCGCCGAGGCGCACTTCCGTGTGTGGCGACGGCTGGCGGCGGGGCACGAGATCGACAACGTGCCCGCGTATCTGATGACGACGGTCCGGCACCTGGCCGCCAGCGCGGGCAGCAACTCGGCGCGCGAGACCCCGCAGGATCCGCAGGGCGGCCCGGACCGGCTGGAGAGGGCGGAACGCGTCGTCTCCCAGGGGCGTCACGTCGACGACCCCGCCGAACAGGTGTCCTCGGTCGACCTGTTGGTACGGGTACTGGGCCAACTCCCCGACCGCTGGGTCAAGGCGCTGTGGCTGGCGGAGGCGGAGGGGCAGCCCCTGGCGGCCATCGGCCCGCAGATCGGCACCGGCATCAAGGAGGGTGCCACCGCGGTACTCCTCCACCGCGCCCGCGAGGGCATGCGCCAGGCGTTCCTGCGTGAGCAGCCCGGCGTCCCGGCCGACGTGGCGTGCCAGCCGTACTGGGTTCGCATGCCCGCGTACGTGCGCGGCACCGCGACCCGCCGCCAGTCCGACCAGCTCCTCGCCCACACGGACACCTGCGACGACTGCCGCCACCGACTCGCTCTGCTGATGCGCACGAACGACCGCCTGCCCGCGCTCGTCGGCCCGGCCCTGCTGGTGCTTCTGGTGGGCGGTGCGGGGAAGTATCTGCTGGCGTTCGCTGCGGGATCAGCTGCGGGGTCCGCAGCGGGATCCGTCGGTGCGTCGACCGCCTCGACCGCGGCCTCCGCAGCGGCCGGCCACGGTGGTGCGGTGCTGCACGCGGTACGTCACGGCGTGACCGGCGCCTCGAAGATACCCAAGGCGCTCGCGCTGAGCTCGGGGGCGGCGGCAGCGGCCGTCGCGATCACCATCGCCCTCACCTCTCCCCAGATCCAGCTGCGGGAACAGCCCCGAGTCCCCTTGGCGGACAACCCGTTGGCACCAGCGCCGGTGGCGAAGGTCCCGGCGACGGCGCCTGTGCCCGCGCCGCTGAAGGCGAGTCCGGCGACTGTGCCGGTGGGGGCGCCGGTGGAGGTGCTGCGGGGCGCCGCTTCGGGGGTCTCCGCCGGCTCGGCTGTCCCGGCGGTGACTGCGGTGACCGTGGTCACGGTGGTCGGGGGGAGCGGGAACGACGGAGCTGGTGGGGGCAGCACGGCCGGTGGGGGTGCCGGTACGGAGGTGTCGCCTCCGCCCGCGCCCAGTGAGCCGGTCGAGCCCGCGCCTTCGGTGCCGAAACCGCCGGTCGAGGAGCCCGTGCCCGCGGTGCCCCCGGTGAGCGAGGTGCCCGTGCCTCCGGAGACGCCTGTGCCTCCTGTGACTCCTGAACCGGAGGTTCCGGCGTACGTGCCTCCGGTGCCGCCGGTGGAGGAGACGCCGCCGGTTTCGGAGCCGCCCGCGCCGCCGGTTTCCGAGCCTCCCGTGACTCCGGAGGTGCCTGTGCCGGAGCCGGTTCCTGCTCCGGAGCCGACTCCCGCTCCCGAGCCCGCTCCCGAGCCGGAACCGGCGCCTGTGCCGGTGCCTGATCCGGAGCCGGTTGTTTCAACTCCCCCGGATCCTGGGCCGGTTGACGAAACCCCGGTCGATGAGACTCCGATTCCGGAGCCGGTCGTCACCGATCCTGACCCCGGGGGTTGTTGAGAGGTCGAGAGGCCAGAGGTCGAGAGGTCGCTCGGACCGCTTTCGGTTGAATTTCTCCTCGCCGGGCAACCTGGACACCGCTTCCCCTGTCTCACAGGTTGCTCACAGACATGGCTTGGGCGCGTGGGGTGCGTCCGTACGTATGCGGCCGTCGTGGGCGGTGTCCAGTCCGATGCCACTTGACCATGGCACTGGCAGACGAGGAACCGATGACCACTCAGCAACACAGCACCAGCAGCAGTGAACGGAACGACAGCCGACGCAACACCAAGCGCTTACAGCACTCGGCACTCGCGGCGGGGGCCGCGCTGGCCGTCGTCGTGTCGGTGGCCGGTGCGGCTCCGGGCGCCGGGGCCGCTCCGAGCGCCGCGCCCACGAAGCCGAAGCTCAGGCTCGTGGCCGCGACGGACTCCGTGACGGCCGAGCGCTGGGAGGGGGAACCCGGCGTCTACCTCGACCTCGGCACGTACGTCACGGTGGACGACGTACCGCTGGAGTTCAAGGTGACCCGGAAGTCGTACAAGGACCCGGTGATCGCCGAGCAGATCATCCGCAAGGGCGGCAAGGCGCAGGCGAAGAGACTGCCTCCCGGGATGGTGAAGGACTTCGCGGGTCTGCCGGGCTTCCTGGAGGTGTCGTTCAAGAACGCGGCCGGTCAGGAGGTCGCGAAGAGCAAGGGCACGTTCTGCCCGAACAACGCCTCCGGACGCATCCGCCCGGATGCCCCGGCGACCTCGCACTTCCCGGAGAGTTGCTCCGGCAACCCCTTCACGCTGGGCGGCGTGTGGGGCGTGGAGAAGGGCTGGGCCACCAACGTCAGCTCGGTCGACTACGGCAACCCGGTGGATCTGCAGGCGGGGGAGTACACCGCCAAGGTGTCGATCGGGAAGATGTACCGCGACTTCTTCGGCATCCCCGATGACCATCCGACCATCAAGGTGACGGTGGTGCCGCGGAGCGATGACGGCGAAGGTGACGGCGGAGGCGGCGGAGTGGGGCTCACCGCCCGATCCTCCGGCCAGCACGCAGGGGGCCACGGGGGCCACGGAGGCCATGCGAGCCACGGGGCCAATGGGGCTTCTGGAGGTGGTGGGAGCCACGGAGCGGCCCAGCTCGCCGCCCCGCACGCGTCGCATCACTACGGTCCGCGCGGCGCGGACATGCCCACCCTGCCGGCCTTCCCCAACGCGCTGGTCGACCTGGGTACGGCGCATCACCTGGGTGACGGGCCGGGCCACACCGACGGTTCGCGTGTCGCGCCTCCGCTGAAGGCCGCCGCCCAGCGGCCCACGGGCAGGGCGGGCGTACCGGCCAACGTGCCCAAGCCGGACCTGCGTTCCCTGCCGGCGTGGGACATCGCGGTCACGGACGGCGAGGACGGGGACGTAGCCGGAAAGGACTACCTGGCGTTCAGCGCGAACGTCTGGAACGCCGGCCCGGCCCCGCTGGTCGTCGACGGCTTCCGCAAGCCGGGCAAGGACCTGATGGACGCCTACCAGTACTTCTACGACGCGAACGGCAAGCAGGTCGGCTACACGCCGACCGGCACCATGGAGTGGGACCCGCGGATCGGCCACGAGCACTGGCACTTCACCGACTTCGCGAGCTACCGCCTCCTGAGCGCCGACCAGACGAAGGAAGTGCGCAGCGGCAAGGAGGCGTTCTGCCTCGCCAACACCGACGCGATCGACTACACGGTGAAGAACGCCAACTGGCACCCCTACAACACCGACCTGTCGACCGCGTGCGGCGAGAAGAACTCCTTGTCGGTACGTGAGGTGCTCGACGTGGGCTCCGGCGACACGTACACCCAGTACCGTCCGGGCCAGTCCTTCGACATCACCGGCCTCCCGAACGGCACGTACTACATCCAGGTCATCGCCAACCCGGAGAAGCGCCTCCAGGAGACCAACCTCAACAACAACGTCGCCCTGCGCAAGGTGATCCTCGGCGGCACGGAGGGCGCGCGGACGGTGACGGTACCGCCGCACGACCTGATCGACGTGAAGTAACCGGCCGGATCGGAAGTAACCGGCCGAATCACCCAGGCCGCGTGCCGCACCTCCGGGGGAGCACAGCCCCTCGGGGGTGCGGCGGGCTACCCCCTTGTTCCGGTGGGTCGCTCCATGGTTCGGGGACCTCGGCAACGGCATCGTTGACCTCGACGAACCGAAGCCCCGAGAAGCTCCGAGAAGTCCCGAGAAACCCTGAGAAGCACGGAGAACCCCGGTGGATCCGACGGTTCACCGCCCCGGCCGGAAGGACCTCCCATGAACGCCCTGCCGATCTCGAAGTCGAGCCTGACGACGGACACCCTGCTGTCCGAGAGCGACTTCACCCCACTGCTCACGGCCTGGGACCAGGCACACCCGGCTGCCGCTTCCTCATCCGTGTCGGCCGTCACTGTCGTTGCCGTGGACCTGGGTACGGACCAGGGTCAGGGTACGGACCTGGACTGGCGGCACGTCCTGGACGAGATCGCCCACCCGCACACCACCCAGGCCTTCCACCGGCTGGCCGAAGCGGCGGCCTGATCCCGTACGTCCGGCCAGGGCGGCCCTGTGCCGTGCGACGCCCTGCGAACGTCAGTCCTGGCGTACGACGTTGCTGCCCGGGCCGCCCGAGAGGACGTCCTGGCCGGCGCCGCCGTACAGCTTGTCGTTGCCGCTGTTGCCCCAGATCTGGTCGTTGCCTGCGTTGCCGTACAGGACGTCGTTGCCCTTGCCACCGAAAATGTGGTCGCCCTCGGCGCCGCCGTAGATCGTGTCGTTGCCGTCGTCACCGCTCAGGTCCTGGCCCCCGGCGCCGCCGCGGATCACGTCGTTGCCCTTGCCACCCTGGACGATGTCACCGGCGGTGGTGATGGTGTCGTTGCCGTCACCGCCGCCCACGAGCAACGAGTCACCCACGACGATGGTGTCGTCGCCTGCCCCACCGTCCACGAAGTTGCCGGCGAGGTCGCCCCGGCCGGTCAGCCTGTCCTTGCCCGCGCCGAGGATGAACGCGGTGGTGAGGTAGGTCTCGTCGCTCTTGTTGGTGAAGTCGACCACGTCATTTCCGTCGCCGAGGTTCATCCGCATGATCTGGTACGGACTCTGGCTGTCCACGGTGACAACGGTGCACAGGACCTTCGTGTGGTCGGCGGCGCTGGGGTAGGCACACCCGCGCCCTACACCGATCGGAACGACGTCGTCGATCACGAAGGTGATGTCCGTGGCATTGGCGTAGGACTCGGTGACGGTCGGCTTGTTGGTCTGGCCGGCCGCAGCCGTGTAGGTCAACTCCCGGTCGTTGAAGCTGACTTCAGCCTTGGCGGACGGTGTCGCGGCACCGGCGGTACCGGCGGCCAGTGCGAGCGGGACGGCCGCCAGTCCGGTACCGAGGGCGAGCGTCAACGCCAGTGCAGATGCCGATGCCGATGCCGATGCCGACGCGGTGCGGTTCGTACGACGGCGTGTGGGGGAAAAGGGCATGCGAGTAACCTCCAGGGCCACGTGGGCACTTGAGCCGAGTTCAGGAATCGGTGACGCCATGTGAGACGGCCGAGGTGCGCCCTGGGTTGTGGTCGTTCTCCCAAGCGGACGGCCAAGCGTTCGGGCAGGCGCCCCCGCGCGCGAGGTGGTCAAACCCTCTTCGCTGTCCATCCATGTGAACAACGATCAAGTACGCGACTATTGACGTGTCCAGGACCACCCCTCTAACTTCCGAGAGAAAGCGCTTTCCAATCCGGTCCGGCAGCAGATCCTCCGCCTCATCCACTCGTCTGGAGATGGAGAACCACGATGCAACTGAGACCCGTCATCGCGTGCGTCAGCCTGCTGGCAGGCACACTCGTCGCGCTCTCCGGCACCACGGCACAGGCCGCGACCACGCGCTACGAGGCCGAGGCCTCACCGGCGGTCTGCACCGGCACCATTGACTCCGACTGGACCGGTTACTCCGGCAGCGGATTCTGCAATGGCACCAACTCGGCCGGTTCGTATGCCCAGTTCACCGTATCCGCACCCGCATCGGGCACGGCGACGCTGGGCGTCCGCTTCGCCAACGGCACCACCACCGCCCGTTCCGTGGGCGTCATCGTGAACGGCACGACGGTCTCGACGGCGTCGTTCGAGGGCACGAGCACCTGGACGGCGTGGACGACGAAGACGCTGACAGTGCCGGTGGTCGCGGGCAACAACACCATCCGGCTCAACCCGACGGCCGCCGCGGGTCTCCCCAACATCGACTACCTCGACGCGAACGTCCCGGACGGCGGCACCACCCCACCCCCCACGGCCTCCGCCCTCTACGTGTCCCCGTCCGGCACGGACAGCGCGGCGGGCACGTCGTCGGCGCCGACGACTCTCACCTCCGCGATCGGCCGCATCACGGCGGGCGGCACGATCTACGTACGCGGGGGCACGTACAACTACGCCTCGACGGTGACGATCCCGGTCGGCAAGAACGGCACCGCGTCCGCCCGTACGGTCCTGGCCGCCTACCCGGGTGAGACGCCGGTCCTCAACTTCTCGGCGCAGACCGAGAGTTCCTCGAACCGGGGCCTCCAGCTCAACGCCAACTACTGGCACATCAAGGGCCTCGTCGTCGAACGGGCGGGTGACAACGGCATCTACGTCGGCGGCAGCAACAACGTCGTCGAGCGTACGGTGACCCGCTTCAACCGTGACACGGGCCTTCAGCTCGGACGCATCGCCTCCACCACCCCGGCCGCCGACTGGCCCGCCAACAACCTGATCCTGAGCGCCGAGTCGCACGACAACGCCGACTCGGACGGCGAGGACGCGGACGGCTTCGCGGCGAAGCTGACGACGGGCGCGGGCAACGTCTTCCGCTACGCCGTGTCCCACAACAACATCGACGACGGCTGGGACCTCTACACCAAGACCGACACCGGCCCCATCGGCCCGGTGACGATCGAGGACTCCCTCTCCTACAAGAACGGCACCCTCACCGACGGCTCCCAGGCCGGCAACGGCGACCGCAACGGCTACAAGCTCGGCGGCGACGACATCGCCGTCAACCACATCGTCCGGCGCAGCATCGCCTACAACAACGGCAAGCACGGCTTCACCTGGAACAGCAACCCCGGCACGATGACGGTGTCGGACAACGTCAGCATCGACAACACGGAGCGCAACTTCAGCTTCGACGGCGGTACGTCGGTGTTCCGCACGAACACGTCCTGCCGTAGCGGCAGCGGCTCGAACGACCGGATCATCGGCAACTCCGACACGTCGAACCAGTTCTGGTCGGGCACGAACGGCGCACGCTGCTCTTCGTACGCGGGCGCACTGCACTGGTCGTTCGCAACGGACGGGCGGCTGGTGGTGACGTTCGGGGGATAGGGCTTGGCTCCCTGTCTTCCCGTCGGACTGCGCAGTCCGACCGATGCCGGGCACCTCCAGGTCGCTGACCTGGGGGTGCCTGAGTAAGGGGCGATCTTACTAACATCGAGGTTACTAACATTGATGTTAGTAACATTGATGTTAGTAACAGGGCTGGGGACTGCCCGGCGGGCTACGACGGCCGGACCTGGGTACAGCTGTCGTCGGTCTACAGGCCACGAAGTGCCTCGTAGAAGTCGCTGTAGGTACTCCAACAGGTGATGCTGCCGTCGTCGTTCAGGCTGCCCATGTACCAGTCGTCGTCGTTCACGGCCTTCACCAGACAGAGGCCGTGAAATCCCAGAACGATTTCGGGTTGGAGCCACTCGCCTTGTGCGGGCCAACCCACCACGACACGATCGGTGTTGAGAGATCTGGCCTCACGGTCACCGGAAACCTTGCGGATCTCCTCCAGAGTCCAACCTGCCGGTAGCTTGCCGTCTGCCATCTCCTGATGATGACAGCCACCCCAGCAGTGGGCGCCTGGTAGCGGTGGGAACGGGTAGTCGGCCGCCTGCGTCATTTCTCTCCGGGGCACGCCGGCTGTCCCGGAGGGGGGCACCAGGTGCGTACGAGCGAGTTCGCCGCGTGGACAAGGCGGTTCGAGGACGAGCGCGAGCACAGGCGTGCCCAGGGTGATCCTGACTGGGGGCAGGGCGCGACACTGCATCCGGCGGTGTGGGCCGGTATCCAGCGTTTCCAGGTCGGTGAGGACGGTGACGGGGCCAACCTCATCGGCAAGGCGGACGAGGCCGGCGATGCCGACTACGCGCGGGCGGTCCGGCTCTTCGTCGCCGAAGAACAGAACCACGCCCGTCTGCTGGCCCGTCTGCTGGCTGCGGGCGGCATGCCGACGTTGGACGGCCACTGGAGCGACACGGTCTTCGTACGGCTGCGGCGTCTCATGGGTCTGCGCATGGAACTGCTGGTGCTGATGATCGCGGAAGTGGTGGCGCTGCGTTATTACCGGGCCCTGCGCGACGGCACCGAGGACCCGCTCACCGCGGATGTGGCGGGGCGGATCCTGTCCGACGAGGAACGCCATGTCCCGTTCCACTGCGAGCGACTTCACGCCTCCGTTGCGGAGCTGCCCCGCGCGATGCGCCGCCCGGTGATGACCCTGTGGCGACTTCTCCTGCTCGCGGTCACCCTCGTCGTCGCCGCCGACCACGGCCGTGCCCTGCGTCGACTCGGCCTCGGACGCCTGCGATTCGTGACCGACGTCGTGACGTCGTCCGGTGCGGTGGTCTCGGCGGTGCTGGCACCTCGCCCGGACACCTGGACGAAGGAGGGCTGACCGGATGAGCGATGCAGACTCAGCCAGCTACCTGTTCGTGGTGTAGCAGCCGGAAGAGATCCCAGAGAGCAGGGTGTCGCGCAGTAAGTCCGGTGCGGCGCGAGCAGCCATGCCGCACACTTCCCGAGTGATCGTTCTGCAGCCTGTCCTGGAGATCTACGCCCCGACGACTTCACGCTCTGGCCTGTCACTGAGACCACGCCGTACGGCTTCCTGGCACTCTCCGGCAAGCTCGATCCGGCCGAAGTCGGCACTGCGGTGATGGGCATCGTTGCCTGCAACAACATCGATCCCGAGAACGACGGACGCCCACTACAGCCCACGGATCCACTCGGGGGTTTCCTGCACGGACTGCTCACCCTGGACGGCCTCTTCGCATCCGGTGGACTGCAGATCACTGACACGGTGACCGGCACCACGCTGCTGCCAGGCTGCTGCAACGGGCTGGACGAGAGGCGAGACTGGCTTGAGGTCGTCGACGGTGACGGCTGGGCGTCCTTCGGTCACGACCCTTCGCCGCTCGCTGAACGTCACGCCGACGTCGTCCGACTGACCGTCGACGCGGAGAGCGGCTCGTGAGCGGGCCCCATCGCGGAGCCCGGCGTAGACCGTTTCGGCGGCCCGAGGCGCAGGGCGAGTGGGGCGCCTCTGCCGGCGGCTGCGGTCGTCGGTGTCAGCGTGCAACCGTGGCATCCGGTATGACGGAAGGACGCGCACAGCGGAGGCGCCGGACGGGCCAGATTGCTGGTCCGACCGCTTCGGCCATACGAGGATGCGCCCATGCGCCCCATCGTTGAAGAGTACAAACTGCTCAAGTTGACCCGCCGCTACGTTGCAACCGACCTCCGGTATCTCAAACTCGGCGATGCCCTTCTCGGTATGAGTGGGCCTGAACGGGCCAAGTTCATTCGGAAACTGGGCAAGGATGCCAGTCGCATCAGGCCTCGTGAACTGGGCATGCTGCTCGACCGAGGATGGCGCGAGAGGGGGACGGCAGCCTGGCTTGTCGCCGTTGCGGGCAGGACCGAGTTTCGGGGACGTCTCGGCGAACTCCTGCTCGCCAGCGAGGGGCCGTGGGCGGGGCAGGCGTACTGCGTCGCCCTGGCCACCTTCGGCACTTCTGCCGACACCGAACTCCTGGTCGCCTACCTCGACCGCTACCTGCCTCGTTCTGACCTCGACTACGACCAGACAGACGCCCTCGGCGCGCTCCTGTTGCTCGACGCCAGGACCGGTACCGACCGCGCGGCCAAGTTTCTCGCCCCGGACGGACTTTGGCAGCAGTGGATCGAGGGCCCGCCCAGCAAGGACCGCGTCGACCCTGACATCTACCGAGAGTTCATGGGGCAGCTCTGCGCTTTCGCTGATGAGAGTGCCAGGCACTGTCCGGCACGCAGGCACGGTGTGACTCCCTGACGGATCGGTCGTCGCGCAGTGCTCTCCGCTCGGCTCGTGGACAGTGAGGGGCGTCCGTAGCCAGGAAGCCTGGGTCTTTTGGCGGCAGTTGCTGCACAGCCCGAGGGCGGAAGGGCTGTACCGGGATGGCCGATCCCGGTGAGTTCGTCACGGTCGGTCGGTGACGTGAAACTCCATCCATTCGATGCCCGGGACGCTGAAGTGTGCGCCGGTGTTGGCAGCGGCGATGCCCTCGAACTCGTGGTGGGTGCCTGCTCCTTGGCTGCTGAGGCTCCATGGTGTGGCGATCTTCCACGCGCTCTCCAGAGCGGCCATCAACGCCTGCTCCGGGGTGGGGCACCCGAGCGGCGAGGCCAGTCGCAGCACGGCGAGTTCGGGGAACTTGCAGTATCGCTCGTAGGTCTCCATCGCGACGGGGTGATCCAACCGGGCCGCGAGGCGCCCGACGACCCGCTCGGCGGCGTGGCGGTCGTTCGCGTGTACGTGACAGCGCCAACGGATTGTCTCGAACATGCCGAAACCGTAAGGCCATGCGCAGGCGATTGTCGTCCGAACCGGTGTTCTGGCTGCCGGCGGAGAGGTGAGAGAACGGC
>NZ_AEJB01000336.1 GCF_000331005.1 Streptomyces turgidiscabies Car8 | reverse complement strand
TGTGACGGTCACGCACCCGTTCCATCCGTGGCACGGCCGGTCGTACGCGTTCGTCGTGCGGGCGCAAGAACTGGGGCGAGGACCGCGTGTACTTCCGCGACGAGGCGGGAGAGGTGCTGTCCGCGCCGACGGCGTGGACCGATGCGGGCGGCGAGGACCCCTTCGTCGTCCTCGCGGCGGGCCGCAGCCCGTTCCGCACCGAGGATCTTCTTGCCCTGTCCGACCTGATCGACCATCTCGACGGCCGCGGTGCGAGTGCCCAGGAGATGACGCCGTGACTGCCTTGGGATTCACGCCGCAGTGGTGGGGGCGTGTCCGGCGCACGGTGAGCGAGACAGCGCACGCCATACCAACTGGCCTGCACAGATACGTGATCCGGTGCCTCTGTGCGCTCTTGGCTGTGGTCGGCCGCGACGCAATTCTTGAGGCAGCAGGCGAGCAAGGGAGGCGGCATGGCCGGCAACGCGACGAGCGATCCGAAAGAGGACGCGCTGAGGGCGACGCGGACGCTGAACCCGCGGCCGGAGGCCGTGGTCGATGTGGTGTTCACCGCCTCGCCGTTCTGCGATCCGCGGGATCTGGTGCAGGTGAAGTACGAGATGGTGCGCCGGGTGCGGGTGGACAAGGTGCCTGCGGCCCGGGCGGTGCGGGAGTTCGGGTTCTCCCGGCAGGTCTACTACGACGCCGTGGCCGCACTCGACGCGGGCGGTCCGGCCGCGCTGGTGCCGGGCAAGCCCGGCCCGAAGGGGCCGCGCAAACTCACCGACGAAGTGATGGAGTACGTCGAAACACGGCTGGCCGCCGAGCCGTCTCTGCGCTCGGGGGACCTGGCCGTCGCCGTCGCCGGCGAGTACGGCCTGAGTGTCCACCCGCGCTCCATCGAGCGGGCCCTGGCCCGACGCGCGGCCGCACGCACTCAGGAGTCCTCCAAAAGCTGCAGCTGACAGCCCTGCGACTACGGGACCCGCGGACGCCGCAGCGGCCACAGCCCGTTATGAGGAACTGCGGACCGCGGCGGCCGACGGCACGGGCGGCGGCTGGCGGCTGGGCTGGGGCGTGCTCGTCGGCAAGGGCATGGCCGCCTGGGCCGCGGCCTGGCGGTCCCTGCCCGAGCCTCGGGGCCGACCCGGCCACGAGAGGCAGGCGCCGGCCGGCTTGGCCCGCGACGGCGACGAACTCGTCCGGGTCCTGGCCGCGATGGCCCTGGCACATCTCCACCCGCCCGAAGAACGCACGCAACGAACGACACGAGAAGCACGAGGAGCGGACGGCATCCATGGACGCGACGGCCGCGGCGGGCAAGGTGACCCGCGAACATCTGCAGCGTGACGCCTACCTCTATATCCGGCAGTCCACCCTCAAACAGGTAATCAACAACACCGAGTCCACCCAGCGGCAGTACGCCCTGCGGGGCCGGGCCGTCGCGCTGGGCTGGGAACATTCCCAGATCGTCGTGATCGACACTGACCAGGGACAGTCCGGCGCTTCCGCCGAGGGCCGGGACGGCTTTCAGCGGCTGGTCGCCGAGGTCGGCATGGGACACGCCGGGATCGTCCTCGGCCTGGAAGTGTCCCGCCTCGCCCGCAACAACACCGACTGGCACCGGTTGCTGGAGATCTGCGCGCTGGCCGGCACGCTGATCCTGGACGAGACGGCCTCTATGACCCCGGGAACTTCAACGACAGGTTGCTCCTCGGCCTCAAGGGGACCATGTCAGAAGCGGAGTTGCACCTGCTCAAGGCCCGCCTTCGAGGCGGAGTACTGTCCAAAGCGAGGCGCGGAGAGCTGGTCCAGCCGCTGCCCGTTGGCCTCGTCTATGACCACGCCGAGCGGGTGGTGCTGGACCCGGACGCCTCCATCCAGCAGGCCATCCGGCATCTGCTGGCCACGTTCGCCGCGACCGGCTCCGCCTATGCCGTCGTCAAGACGTTCGCCGACGAGGGCCTGAAGTTCCCCCGCCGGATCCGCACCGGCCCGAACAAGGACGAGCTGACCTGGGGCATCCTGCAGCACCACCGGGTCCTGCAGATCCTGCACAACCCGCGCTATGCCGGCGCGTTCTTCTACGGACGCCGACATCAACGCCGCGGTCCGGGCGGCAAGACCATCAGCCACGTCCTGCCGCGCGAGGAGTGGACGGTGCTGATCACCGATGCCCATCCGGGCTACCTGACCTGGCCGGAGTTCGAGGCCAACCAGACCCGGCTCGCGGAACTCGCCGCCGCCCACGGCACCGACCGCAAAGCCTCCCCACCGCGGGAAGGCACCGCGCTGCTGCAGGGCATGGTCTCCTGCGGCAAGTGCGGCCGCCGGATGACCGTGCGCTACCAGCACTACAAAGGCACCGGAAAACCGATCTACCTCTGCCAGTTCGAAGGGATCCGCAACGCGGCCCCGATCTGCCAGACCATGGTCGGCGACCAGATCGACGCCGCCGTCGGCGAGCTGCTGCTGACCACCCTCACCCCGCTCACCCTCGAAGTCGCCCTGCGGGTGAGTGATGAGCTGGCCGCCCGCGCCGAGGAAGCCGACCGGCTCCGCGCATCCTGCGTCGAACGCGCCCGCTACCGCGCCGACCTCGCCAGGCGCCGCTACCTGGCCGTCGATCCCGCCAACCGGCTGGTCGCCGACACACTCGAAGCCGACTGGAACGACGCCTTACGCGAACTCGCCGATGCCACCGACGAGTACGAGCACGCGAAGAACACCGCCATTGGCCCGCTCTCGCCCGAGACCCGCGCAAAGATCACCGCGCTGGCCGCCGACTTCCCCCGGCTCTGGAACGACCCGGCCACCCCGATGCGGGAACGCAAGCGCATGCTCCGGCTCCTGGTCACCGACGTCACCCTCACCAAGACCGACCACATCACCGTCGGTGTCGTCCTGCGCGGCGGCCAGAGCCACCAGCTCACCCTGCCCCGCCCGCTGACCGCCTGGGAACTTCGCCAGACCGACCCCACTGTCGTCACAGCCCTCGACGAACTCCTCGAAGAGCACACCGACGCCCAGAGCGCCGACATCCTCAACGAGCGCGGCCTGCCCAGCGGCATGGGCCGACCCTTCACCCGCGGCATGATCGTCCACCTGCGCAACGCCTACCAGCTACGCAGCCACCGCCAACGCCTGCTCGACGCCGGGATGCTGACCGTCTCCGAACTCGCCCGCCACCTCGGCGTCCACTTCAGACCGTCAAGCACTGGCGCCGCGACGGCATCATCACCGGCGTCCTGGCCAACGACAAGGGCGAGTACCTCTACCCCCTGCCCGGCCCCAACCTGGTCCGGCCCGTCATCGGCCGGCCACGCCGACACGTCCTGGACCCCGAACACTCCGCAACGACCCG
>NZ_AEJB01000335.1 GCF_000331005.1 Streptomyces turgidiscabies Car8 | reverse complement strand
GTTACGTTCCCGACCGGGCGATGCTCATCAACCCCGATGACAGACCCACGAACGGTGTCTTTCCCGTCCGCTCCGCCCTTCTGAACGTCTTCGCTCCGCGGGCTGCCGCGGTACTGGCGTTCCTGCTTGTTCTCGGTCTCCTGGGAGGGTGGATCCTCGCAGGCCGCATGCTCGCCCCGCTGACCCGCATCACGGATGCCACCCGCATGGCCACGCACGGATCGCTCTCCCACCGCATCCGGCTGCCGGGCCGCAAGGACGAGTTCCGTGAACTGGCCGACTCCTTCGACGTGATGCTCGCGCGGCTCGAAGCACACGTCGCCGAACAGCAGAGATTCGCGGACACCCCTCCTCCCTCACTCACCGGTCAGGGACCGTCCGTAGAGGTCAGCTGCAACCGCTGGTCGACCCGCATCCCTCGCAGATGTAGCAGGACCCGGCCCGCTGCATCTTCGTACCGCAGGAGAAGCACAGCGGGGCGTCCGCCTGGATGCCCAGCTGCATCTCGACCAGTTCGGCGCTGGTGTGGACCTGCTGCAGCGCGGGCTCCGGCACCTCCGCGACGACGGCCTTCGGCGTCGCGACGGCCTTCAGTTCCTGGGTGCGGGGCGCCGACTGGGCCAGGCCCTCGATGTCGACCTCTTCCTCGGTCGGCTCGTAGGAGCCCGTCTCCAGGTGACGCTGGCGCTCGTCGGCGGAGTGGATGCCGAGGGCGGAACGCGTCTCGAAGGGGAGGAAGTCCAGCGCCAGGCGGCGGAAGATGTAGTCGACGATCGACTGGGCCATCCGGACATCGGGGTCGTCCGTCATCCCGGCCGGCTCGAAGCGCATGTTGGTGAACTTCGAGACGTACGTCTCCAGCGGCACGCCGTACTGCAGACCCACCGAGATGGCGATCGAGAAGGCGTCCATCATGCCAGCGAGGGTGGAACCCTGCTTGGACATCTTCAGGAAGACCTCGCCGAGACCGTCGTCCGGGTAGGAGTTGGCGGTCATGTAACCCTCGGCGCCGCCGACCGTGAAGGACGTGGTGATGCCGGGGCGGCCCTTCGGGAGGCGCTTGCGGACCGGGCGGTACTCGACGACCTTCTCGACGGCCTCACGGATCGTCGCCTCGGTCTTCGCGGTCACCGCGGCCTTCTCGTCCTCCTTCTTCTTGACGGAGAGCGGCTGGCCGACCTTGCAGTTGTCGCGGTAGATGGCGAGCGCCTTCACGCCCATCTTCCAGGCCTCGAAGTAGATCTCCTCGACCTCCTCGACGGTCGCCGTCTCCGGCATGTTGACCGTCTTGGACAGGGCGCCGGAGATCCAGGGCTGGATCGCGGCCATCATCCGGACGTGGCCCATCGCGGAGATGGTCCGCTCGCCCATGGCGCAGTCGAACACCTCGTAGTGCTCGTGCTTGAGGCCCGGGGCATCGATCACGTGGCCGTGCTCGGCGATGTGGGCGACGATCGCCTCGATCTGCTCCTCCTGGTAACCCAGGCGGCGCAGGGCCTGCGGGACCGTGCCGTTGACGATCTGCATGGAGCCGCCGCCGACGAGCTTCTTGAACTTGACCAGCGCGAGGTCGGGCTCAAGACCCGTGGTGTCGCAGGACATCGCGAGACCGATGGTGCCGGTCGGGGCGATGACGGACGCCTGCGCGTTGCGGAAGCCGTTCTTCTCGCCGATGCGGACGACGTCCTGCCAGGCCTCCGTGGCGGCGGCCCAGATCGGGGTGTCCAGGTCGTCCATGCGGACGGCCTTGTCGTTCTCGTCGGCGTGCTGCTTCATGACCCGCAGATGCGGCTGCGCGTTACGGGCGTAGCCGTCGTACGGGCCGACGACCGCGGCGAGTTCGGCGGAGCGGCGGTACGAGGTGCCGGTCATCAGGGAGCTGATGGAGCCGGCCAGGGCACGGCCGCCCTCGGAGTCGTACGCGTGTCCGGTCGCCATCAGCAGGGCGCCGAGGTTGGCGTAGCCGATGCCGAGCTGACGGAACGCGCGTGTGTTCTCGCCGATCTTCTGCGTGGGGAAGTCGGCGAAGCAGATGGAGATGTCCATCGCGGTGATGACGAGCTCGACGACCTTCGCGAAGCGGTCGATCTCGAAGGACTGGCGGCCCTTGCCGTCGTCCTTGAGGAACTTCATCAGGTTCAGCGAGGCGAGGTTGCAGGACGTGTTGTCCAGGTGCATGTACTCGCTGCACGGGTTCGAGCCGTTGATACGGCCGGACTCCGGGCAGGTGTGCCAGCGGTTGATCGTGTCGTCGTACTGGATGCCCGGGTCGGCGCAGGCCCAGGCCGCCACCGCCATCTTGCGGAAGAGCGCCTTGGCGTCGACCTCCTCGATGACCTCGCCGGTCATCCGGGAGGTGAGCCCGAACTTGCCGCCCGCCTCGACCGCCTTCATGAACGTGTCGTTCACACGGACCGAGTTGTTGGCGTTCTGGTACTGGACGGACGTGATGTCGTCGCCGCCCAGGTCCATGTCGAAGCCCGCGTCGCGCAGCGCGCGGATCTTCTCCTCCTCCTTCACCTTGGTCTCGATGAAGTCCTCGATGTCGGGGTGGTCGACGTCGAGGATGACCATCTTGGCCGCGCGGCGGGTGGCGCCGCCCGACTTGATCGTTCCTGCCGACGCGTCCGCGCCGCGCATGAAGGAGACCGGGCCGGAGGCGTTGCCACCGGAGGAGAGCAGCTCCTTGGAGGAGCGGATCCGGGAGAGGTTCAGGCCGGCGCCGGAGCCGCCCTTGAAGATCATGCCCTCTTCCTTGTACCAGTCGAGGATCGACTCCATGGAGTCGTCGACGGACAGGATGAAGCAGGCCGAGACCTGCTGGGGCTGCGGGGTCCCGACGTTGAACCAGACGGGGCTGTTGAAGCTGAAGATCTGGTGCAGGAGGGCGTACGCCAGCTCGTGCTCGAAGATCTCCGCGTCGGCCGGGGAGGAGAAGTACTTGTAGTCCTCACCGGCCTTCGTGTACGTCTTCACGATGCGGTCGATGAGCTGCTTGAGGCTCACCTCGCGCTGCGGGGTGCCGACCGCGCCGCGGAAGTACTTGCTGGTGACGATGTTGACCGCGTTCACCGACCAGAAGTCGGGGAACTCGACGCCACGCTGCTCGAAGTTGATCGAGCCGTCGCGCCAGTTGGTCATGACGACGTCACGGCTCGCCCACTCGACCTCGTCGTACGGGTGCACGCCGGGGGTGGTGTGGATCCGCTCGATGCGCAGGCCCTTGGCCACCTTCGTCCCCTTTGCGCGGGAACTCCGTGCCGGACCGCTCGCCGTCTCTGTCATGCCGCCTCCCTGTATCGGGCAAAACGCCCAGAAGTGTCACGTTGTTCCCATGACACGGTGTGTTTCTTGCGCTGCGGACAGCACTCGATGCTGTCCGCAACAGGTCTTCGGATCGCCGCCCCCGGGGCCAGGTCCGGACGTGTCGTCCGGATCCGGCCCACCGGTCAGTCGGCGGCGTTGGCGGGCACGGGGACCTGAGCAGTCCCCCCGGACCCGCGAGGGTCTTCCTGGCGCCCCACGTCCGGGTCTTCGTCGTCCACGGCGGGGCTGCGCGGTGCTTCCCTGAGCTCCGCGATGGCGGCCTCGAAGTCGTCCAGCGAGTCGAACGCCCGGTAGACGGACGCGAATCGCAGGTAGGCGACGAGGTCGAGTTCCTGCAACGGGCCGAGCATGGCCAGCCCCACGTCGTGGGTGGTCAGTTCGGCACTTCCGGTGGCCCGCACCGCTTCCTCGACCCGCTGGCCGAGCTGGGCCAGCGCGTCCTCGGTGACCGGCCGTCCCTGGCATGCCTTGCGCACGCCGTTGATGACCTTCGTCCGGCTGAACGGCTCGGTGACTCCGGACCGCTTGACCACCATGAGCGAGCACGTCTCGACGGTCGTGAACCGGCGGGAGCAGTCAGGGCATTGGCGGCGCCTGCGGATGGACGTGCCGTCGTCGGTCGTACGACTGTCGACGACACGGCTGTCGGGGTGCCTGCAGAAGGGGCAGTGCATGTTCTCCAACCCTCCCTCACAGCAGACTCAATGGCCTCGTAAAGGCCCTTGAGCCCCTCGAAGCAGCCCCCAGCATAGGTGATGCCTGAGGGGTTGAAGACCCGGGGGACCACAACTTCTGGGCCACTGCTGCAATCCAACCACTAGATGTGGGGATTGGCCCGTACATCCACCGCGTACGCGCGTGTCGCACCGGTATTGGCGGGTGCCGCACGGCCACACCGTCACGGCGGGCCTGATCCGGCACAGCCGTACCGCTCGGAACATGCGGAGATACGGTGAGGACCGCGCGCGGCGGGGGGGCGATTCCCGGCTGACGGGGATCCAGGTGGCAGACTTGAGCACCGGCCCACGAGGTCGGCGCCCCGGCGGGGAAGGGTACAACAGCGAGCAGCGCGCAGCGGGGGACCCTTTTGTCCGCCCGGCACGACGTGAGCCATACACCCAAACATCTGATCGCGGCAGGTCGTCCGCAATTTTTCACTCGAACGTGTGTTTGGCGCAACCTTTCGAAAGCAACTACCGTTGCACTGCACGGGAGACCATCGAGAGGGGCCGACGTGACCACCACCGCTGACAGTGCCACCATCACTGCCCAGGACCGCTCCCAGAGCCGACTCGAGCCGGTGCATGCGATGAACGAAGCCACGAATCCTGAGGGGCCCAAGCGGTCCCTCCCTGGACGACCTCCAGGAATCCGAGCGGACAGCTCGGGCCTCACCGACCGGCAACGGCGCGTGATCGAGGTCATCAGGGACTCCGTGCAACGACGCGGTTACCCGCCGTCGATGCGCGAGATCGGGCAGGCAGTCGGCCTCTCCAGTACCTCATCGGTCGCACACCAGCTCATGGCTCTGGAGCGCAAGGGATTCCTGCGCCGCGATCCGCATCGCCCGCGCGCCTATGAAGTACGGGGTTCCGACCAAGGGGCTTCCGTGCAGCCCACGGACACCGCGGGCAAGCCCGCCGCGTCGTACGTCCCTCTTGTGGGCCGTATCGCCGCCGGCGGTCCCATCCTCGCCGAGGAATCGGTCGAGGACGTGTTCCCCCTCCCCCGCCAACTGGTGGGTGACGGAGAGCTGTTCGTGCTGAAGGTCGTCGGTGACTCGATGATCGAGGCCGCGATCTGCGACGGCGACTGGGTGACGGTGCGCCGCCAGCCGGTCGCCGAGAACGGCGATGTCGTCGCCGCGATGCTGGACGGCGAAGCCACCGTCAAGCGCTTCAAGCGCGAGGACGGCCATGTCTGGCTCCTCCCGCACAACTCCGCGTACCAGCCGATCCCCGGTGACGAGGCGACGATCCTCGGCAAGGTGGTGGCGGTTCTCCGCCGCCTGTGAGAGAGGCTGGAGGCCGGGGTCCTGCGAGACGACCCCGCCCCTGACCGGGCCCCGGAACCCCTGCGCCGGTTCCGGGGCCCTGTGTTGCCGAGGTATCCAGGTGCGT
>NZ_AEJB01000334.1 GCF_000331005.1 Streptomyces turgidiscabies Car8 | reverse complement strand
GGCGCCTTCGTCGTCGTGCGGGTCACTCCCCCGCGATGATCTCCGCCGCCGCGCGTCCGCAGACTCTGGCCGCGCCGTGGGTCGCCAGGTGGGCGGCGCCTCGGCGGGGGGACTGGGGGACGCCCATCTCGACGACGACCGTGTCGGGGCGGGCGGCGAGGAGGGTGTCGAGGGCCGCCGACATCCACGGGTGGCGGTGTTCGTCGCGGACCACGGCGACGATGCGACTCGGCCCCGCCTCGGTCAGGGCCGCCCGGGCCGCCCCCTCGCCGGTGAAGGTGCCGGTGCGGGTGCCGGGCAGAAGGCGTACCAGCTCGGCCGCCACACCCCAGGGGGTCTCGTTGCCGACGGCGAAGTTCGCCACCGGGGTGAGGGCGGCCACGTACGGGGGTTCCCGGAGGGGTTCGAACGGAGCCGAGTCCGCCGGATACGTCGTCTCCACGGCGCGTCGGGCGGCCTGGAGGCCGATGTCCGTGGGCTCCGTGGGCCCCGTGGCGGCGGGCTCCCGTGGCGCTGCCGTCCAGCGGGCCAGGATCCTGACTCGCTCGGCCGCGTCCGCCAGGCGTTCCTCCGGGAGTTCACCGGTGCGTACGGCCTGGATCAGGGCGTCGCGCAGACGGCGTACCGTCTCGTCGTCCGAGAGGCCGCCGCCCACGCAGATGGCGTCCGCGCCGGCGGCGATGGCGAGGACGCTGCCTCGTTCGATGCCGTACGTGCCCGCGATGGCCTGCATCTCCATGCCGTCGGTGACGATCAGACCGGTGTAGCCGAGTTCGCCCCGGAGGAGGTCCGTGAGGACCGGGTGGGAGAGGGTGGCCGGGCGGTCCGGGTCCAGCGACGGGATCAGGATGTGGGCGCTCATCACCGCCCTGGTGCCGGCGGAGATCGCCGCGCGGAACGGGGACAGCTCGCGGCCGAGGACCACGGAGCGGCTCGCGTCGATGCGCGGGAGGGCGTGGTGGGAGTCGACCGAGGTGTCGCCGTGACCCGGGAAGTGCTTCGTGCAGGCGGCGACGCCCGCGGCCTGGAGGCCGGTGACGTAGGCCGCGGTGTGGCGGGCGACCAGCTCCGGGTCGGCGCCGAAGGAACGGACGCCGATGACGGGGTTGGCGGGGTTGGAGTTGACGTCCGCCGACGGGGCCCAGTTGAGGTTGACCCCGCAGGCGCGGAGGCGGTGGCCGAGTTCGTGGGCCACCGCACGCGTCAGCTCGAGGTCGTCGACGGCGCCCAGGGCGTGGTTGCCGGGGAAGGAGGAGCCGGTGCGGACCTCCAGCCGGGTGACGTCGCCGCCCTCCTCGTCGATCGCGACCAGGACGTCTTCACGTTCGGCGCGCAACTGGGCGGTGAGGGCGGCCAGTTGGGTGGGGGATGCGATGTTGCGGCCGACAGCCCACGGACGCCAGTCCCTCGCCGAGGCGGCGGAGCAGCCAGTCGGGGGCGGTGGTGCCGGTGAAGCCGGGCTGGAGGACGGTGAGCGCGTCACGGGTCAGCGTGTCCGGGCGGCGGACGAGTGTCGTCATCGGGTGGGGTTATCCCTTCACGGCGCCCGCGGTCAGGCCCGCGGCCATCTTGCGCTGGACGAGGAGGAAGAGGACGACGATCGGCACGGCCATCATCGTGGAACCGGCCATCATCGGGGCGTACTCGGTGCCGTGCTTGGTGGTGAAGTTGCCGAGCCAGACGGTGGCGGTCTGGTTCTTCTGGCTCATCAGCATCAGGGCGTACAGGTACTCGTTCCAGGCCTGGATGAAGCCGTAGACCGAGGTGGCGACCAGGCCGGGGGCGAGGAGGGGGAAGACCACGCGGAGGAAGGCGGTGGTGCGGGAGCAGCCGTCGACCATCGCGGCCTCCTCCAGCTCCTTCGGGATGTTGACGATGAAGCCGCGCAGGGTCCACACCGTGAACGGAAGGATGAAGGTGAGGTAGGTGATGATCAGGCCGGACAGCCGGTCGTACTGGTCGAGGTCGTTGAGAAGCAGGAACACGGGGATGATCATCGCGACCAGGGGGACCATCTGCACGGCCAAAATGCCGACGATGACGATCTTCCGGCCGCGGAAGGCGAAGCGTGAGATGGCGAGGGCCGCCAGCATGCCCACCACGATGCCGATCACGACGACCGTCAGGGACACGATGAGGCTGCGGCCGACGGGGCCCCAGAAGTCGGCGATGTTCAGCGCGCGGCGGAAGTTGGCGAGGGTGAAGCCCGTCGGGAACAGGCTCGGGTCGGGGTCGATCGCGTCCTTCGCCGGTTTGAACGCCGTGTTCAGCATCCAGTAGACGGGGAAGCCGGCCGTCAGGAAGACGAACAGGCCCAGCAGGTTCCAGCCGACCTTGGACTTCCGGGGACCGGAGACAGTGGCGGTGGCAGTGCTCATGCTGGTCATGCCGCTCATGCTGCTCATTCGACATCTCCGATTTTCAGCATCTGGCGCATGTAGACGGCGACGACACCGAGCAGCAGCACCACGGTGAGCAGGGCGATCGCCGACCCCTGGGCGTAGTCGTTGACGGCGAAGGCGCGGTCGTAGGAGTAGGTGGTCAGGAGCTGGAACTCGGCCTCCGGGTGGCCGCCGCGCATGACGAACACCTGGGGGAACACCCCCATGTCCCAGATGACCGACAGGGTCGTGAGCATCACGATGATCGGTTTGAGGATGGGGAGGGTGACGTAACGGAAGACGCCCCAGGCGCCCGCGCCGTCGAGCCGGGCCGCCTCCTCCAGTTCCTTCGGGACCTGGGTCAGCCCCGCGCCGAGCGTGATGACCACGAACGGCACCGCGCCCCAGACGACGAGCAGCATGATCACGGCGAGGCCCTGCGGTCCGCTCGCGAACCAGTTGTGGCCGATCAGCTCGACGCCCGGCAGCTTGCTCAGCAGGGCGTTGATGATCCCGTAGTCGGAGTCGAACAGCCATTTGAAGACGGTGGTGGCCACGATGATCGGCATGCCCCAGCTGGCCACCAGGACGATGTTGATGAGCGTCTTCATCCAGCCGCTGACCCGCTGGAGGAGCAGCGCGATCAGCATGCCGGCGACCATCGTGAGGACCACTGAGCCGACGGCGAAGACGACGGTGCGGACGACGACGTCCCAGAACTCGCTGTCGCCGAGTACCGCGCTGAAGTTGTCGAAGCCCACCGACTCGGCCGGCTGGAAGCCCCACAGCTGGGACTGCCCGAACTTCTGGAACGACAGGGTGACCAGACGTACGAGGGGATAGCCGAGGACCAGCGCGAGAATCAGCAGACAGGGGGCGAGCAGGGCCCACGGGATCGCGGCGGTGGCCTTCGGGGTCCGCCTTCTCGGCGGGGCGTCCTGGCCGGTCGGCGGCGATGGCGGCGCGTGCCGTGTCGACGACGGCGGCTTGGCAGGTGTGGTCGTATCAGCGGCACTCATCCGCGCGCTCCTCAGCGGTCCCTCAGGTCGTACGGTCGTTGCGGTCGAACAGGTTCTTCAGGTGGCGGGCGAGCGGGGCCCTCCCCGTGACAGGGCCCCGCGTCGGGTCGCTACTTGACGTTGATGACCTTGTCGATCGCCGCGTCCGCTTCCTTCGCCGCGTCCTCGACCGACTTCTTGCCGGTGCCGATGTTCTGCAGCATCGTCTGGAGGATCTGGGCCTTCTCGACCTGGCCCCAGCCCGGTGCCATCGGCACGAACCAGTTGGACTCCGCCGCCGTGGCCGGGACCGCCGTCGCCGGGTCGCTCTTCAGGGTGGCGAGGTCGGTCTTGTTGTTGGGCAGGTTGCCCTTGGCCATCAGGCCCTTCTGACCGCTCGCGCCGGTGTAGGCGTTGATCCACTCTGCGGCGACCGTCTGCGCCTTCGACTTCACCGGGACGGCGAGGTCCGAACCGCCCAGGAACACCGGCATGTTCTTGCCGGACGGGCCGGGCATCACGAAGTTCACCAGGTTGCCCTTGAGCTTGCCGGTCTTGTCGTTCTCCGGCGTCTCCGCGGTCGCGCCCTCCCAGGCCGCGGCGAAGATCATGCTCGTCCTGCCCTGGCCGTAGACGATGTAGCGGTCGGACTCGTCCTTGGTCTTGTCACCGTGCATGTACTTGTCGATGACGTTCTTGAACTCGGTGAGGCCCTTGACGGACTCCGGGGAGGAGAGGTTCGCCTTCCACTGGCCGCCCGACTCCTCGGCGATCGAGCCGCCGGCGTCGTACACGAAGGACATCCCGGCGTACCAGTCGCGGGTGGGCTGGTACCAGGCGTTGTACTTGCCGCCCTCCTTCTTCTGGATCTTGTCCAGGTCGGAGGTGAGTTCGGCGTACGTCTTCGGCACCGACTTGATGCCGACCGAAGCCGCCACGTCCTTGCGCCAGTTGGCGACGCGGCCACCGGCGTAGTAGGGGACGCCGTAGGTCTTGCCGTCGTAGGTGACGGAGGCCTTGAGGCCGTCCAGCCAGGCGGCCGAGTTCTCGAACTTCGCCGGGTCGAGGGGTGCGAAGGCTCCCTTGACCATGTAGCCGAGCATCTCGGTGTTGCCCATCTCGACCACGTCGGGGGCCTTGTCGGTGGCCAGGACGGCGTCGAGCTTGGCGTTCTTGTCGGGCCAGCCGTAGTACTCGTGGTTGATCTTGATGCCGGGGTGCGCCTTCGTCAGCGTGGCGTCGGCGGCCTTGACCAGCTCGGGCCAGTTGTTCTGCGCGTCCACGGTCAGCCAGACGGTCAGCTCCTTGGCGTCGGCGCCGGTGTTGTCCGAGCTTCCGCCGTCACTGTCCCCGCATGCCGCGATGGAGACCATCATGCCCGCGATACCGATCGCGGCTATCAGCTTGCGCTTCACGCCAACCTCCTCAGGGAGCTGGACCAATGGTGTAGACCAGTAGGCGGAGCTTGGCTCAGACCAAACGAGGTGTCAAGGGGGTGGGAATGCCTTTGACCAGCCGTTATACGAGCTACATATGCAGGAACCTTTAAGTAAGAACGTGGCGGAAATAGCCCGCACATCTCCCCGATTCGAGGTAGACCACTTGCAAGAAGCACCGGGGCGCGAGCTTGGGCGGGACTTTCCCTGCGGTGGACTAGACCAGCGGGGGGCGTGAAGGTATACAGAGGGATCACGGAGCGCGCGAAGGCCCGAGGAGACCGTTCACAGGTCAATCGCGGTGCCGGTCGTGCCACGATGTGAACGTGGACCGGCGGGACGCCGGCCGTAGCGGCGGCAGAAGCCGGGAAGGCGGAGCATGAGCACCGAGGTGAGCAGCGCGGAGAACGAGGGTGGGCCCACCGTCCGTACCGCGCGCGTGCCCAAGTACTACCGTCTGAAGAAGCATCTGCTCGACATGACGGAGACCCAGGCGCCCGGCACCCCGGTCCCGCCCGAGCGCACGCTGGCGGCGGAGTTCGACACCTCTCGCACCACCGTCCGCCAGGCCCTCCAGGAACTGGTCGTCGAGGGCCGGCTCGAACGCATCCAGGGCAAGGGCACCTTCGTCGCCAAGCCGAAGGTCTCCCAGACGCTGCAACTCACCTCGTACACCGAGGACATGCGCGCCCAGGGCCTCGAACCGACCTCGCAGCTCCTCGACATCGGCTACATCACCGCCGACGACACCCTCGCCGAACTGCTCGACATCACGGCGGGCGGGCGCGTCCTGCGCATCGAGCGGCTGCGCATGGCGAACGGCGAGCCGATGGCCATAGAGACCACCCACCTCTCCGCGAAGCGCTTCCCCGCCCTGCGCAGGTCACTCGTCAAGTACACGTCCCTCTACACGGCTCTCGCCGAGGTGTACGACGTCCATCTCGCGGAGGCCGAGGAGACCATCGAGACCTCCCTGGCGACCCCGCGCGAGGCCGGTCTGCTCGGCACCGACGTGGGCCTGCCGATGCTGATGCTGTCCCGGCACTCGCTGGACAGGACCGGGCAGCCGGTGGAGTGGGTGCGGTCCGTCTACCGGGGGGACCGGTACAAGTTCGTCGCGCGGCTCAAGCGGCCCGTCGAGTAGGGCCACTCGGCGACAGGTCACACCTCCGCCCGACCTCCCGGCACGGTTCCATAAAGCGAGGCCGTCCCGTAGATTTCCTGCGCGTTGCACAAGTGATCACCAGTATTCGCAGGCAGTCGGTGAGGGGACGGAGCTGTGACATGTCAGAAGCGCCAGAAGTGAGGCAACCGGTGACGGAACCACCGGTGGTGACTCCGATGCGCGTCGTCATCGGGCTCTGCCTCTTCGCACCCTTCGTCGCGATGCTGTGGGTCGGCTCGTACGCGAAGGTCGATCCGACGTTCATCGGCATCCCGTTCTTCTACTGGTACCAGATGCTGTGGGTGTTCGTGTCCACCGCGCTGACGATGACCGCCTACCAGCTGTGGCGGCGTGACCAGCGCGCCCGTGCCTCCGCGAAGGGTGGTGCGGACGCGTGAACGACGGCGTGAACGGCGTGGCACTCACCGTTTTCATCATCTTCTTCCTGGCCGTCACGGTCATCGGCTTCATGGCCGCGCGCTGGCGCAAGGCCGAGAACGAGCACAGCCTCGACGAATGGGGCCTGGGCGGACGGTCGTTCGGCACCTGGGTCACCTGGTTCCTGCTCGGCGGCGACCTCTACACCGCGTACACCTTCGTGGCCGTACCGGCGGCGATCTACGCGGCGGGCGCGGCCGGCTTCTTCGCGGTGCCCTACACGATCCTGGTGTACCCGCTGATCTTCACGTTCCTGCCCCGCCTGTGGTCGGTCTCCCACAAGCACGGCTACGTGACGACCTCGGACTTCGTGCGCGGCCGCTTCGGCTCGAAGGGCCTGTCGCTGGCGGTGGCGGTCACCGGCATCCTCGCGACCATGCCGTACATCGCGCTCCAACTGGTCGGTATCCAGGCGGTCCTCGACGTCATGGGCGTCGGCGGCGGCGAGAACACCAACTGGTTCGTGAAGGACCTCCCGCTGCTGATCGCGTTCGGCGTGCTGGCGGCCTACACGTACTCCTCCGGCCTGCGGGCCCCCGCCCTGATCGCGTTCGTGAAGGACACGCTGATCTACATCGTCATCGCGGTGGCGATCATCTACATCCCGATCAAACTCGGCGGGTTCGACGAGGTCTTCGGCGCGGCGAGCGAGAAGTACACCGCCGCGAAGGCGGGCGCCCTGGTCCCGGCCGAGGCCGGCCAGTGGACGTACGCCACGCTGGCGCTGGGATCCGCGCTCGCGCTGTTCATGTACCCGCACTCGATCACGGCAACGTTGTCCTCCCGGAGCCGTGAGGTGATCCGGCGCAACACCACGATCCTGCCGCTGTATTCGCTGATGCTGGGGCTGCTCGCCCTGCTGGGCTTCATGGCGATCGCGGCCGGGGTCAAGGTCACCAACCCGCAGTTGGCGATCCCGCAGCTCTTCGAGGACATGTTCCCGTCCTGGTTCGCGGGCGTGGCCTTCGCGGCGATCGGCATCGGGGCGCTCGTCCCGGCGGCCATCATGTCCATCGCGGCGGCGAACCTCTTCACCCGCAACATCTACAAGGACTTCATCAAGCCCGACGCGACACCGGCGCAGGAGACCAAGGTCTCCAAGCTGGTCTCGCTCCTGGTGAAGGTGGGTGCGCTGGTCTTCGTCCTGACGATGGACAAGACGGTCGCCATCAACTTCCAGCTCCTGGGCGGCATCTGGATCCTGCAGACCTTCCCGGCCCTCGTCGGCGGCCTGTTCACCCGCTGGTTCCACCGCTGGGCCCTGCTGGCCGGCTGGGCGGTCGGCATGCTGTACGGCACGCTGGCGGCGTACGGGGTCGCGTCTCCGACGCAGAAGCACTTCGGCGGCAGCTCGAAGGAGATCCCCGGGATCGGTGAGATCGGTTACATCGGTCTGACGGCGTTCGTCCTGAACGTCGTCGTCACGGTGGTCCTCACCTTCGTACTGAAGGCGCTGAAGGCGCCGGACGGTGTGGACCAGACGAAGCCGTCGGACTACACGGCGGACGCGGGGGATCCGGGCGTGGCGGTGGAACTGCCGCCTGCGACGGCGGGTTCGGCACACTGAGGCTCCGCCGGGTCCGCAGTTTTCGTCTGCGGGCCCGGTGGGGGCTTGTCGCGCAGTTCCCCGCGCCCCTATAGGGCGCTCAACTCCCCCCGCGACACAACATGTGGGGGTGCCTTCAGGGCCCGGCACAAGATGTATGCTCATGCTCGCTGTCGCCGCAGGGGAATCCGGTGCGAATCCGGAACTGTCCCGCAACGGTGTACTCGTGCACGTTTGTGCGCGTGGCCAGTCCGAGGACCTGCCGACGGTGTGCCCGGCCGACCGGTCCGGGCGCCTGACGTCCGGGCCTCGTGGAGTGGGCCGGTGGACGCACGCGTACCCGTAAGGCGTCCGTGTGCCCCGCTGCCCTCCGCAAGGCCCCGTGCCGAGCGAGGGAGAGCCCCCCTGTGACCATCGCGCCAGCCGAACCGGCTTCAGCGACCCCAGTGGCCCCAGTGGAGACGGACGGTCCCGGAACCGCGCTGCTGCGGACCCTGACCGAGCTGACCGCCGACCTTCCCGACGCCGACCCCGGACGGGTCGCCGCCGCCGCGCTGCGCGGCCGGTCCGCGCGGGCCGACGTGTCGGAGCTGCGCGAGCTGGCCACCGAAGCCGCGGCCGGCCTCATCTCCGAGGACCCCGCCTACTCCCGGCTGGCCGCCCGGCTGCTGACCGTCACCGTCGCCGCGGAGGCCGCCTCACAGGGCGTCACGACCTTCTCCGAGTCGGTCGCGGTCGGGCACCGGGAGGGCCTTATCGCCGACCGCACCGCCGAGTTCGTACGGCTGCACACGGACCGTCTCGACGCCCTGATCGACGTCGATGGCGACGACCGCTTCGGGTACTTCGGGCTGCGCACGCTCCACAGCCGCTATCTGCTGCGCCACCCGATCACGCGCCGGGTCATCGAGACTCCCCAGCACTTCATGCTGCGGGTCGCGAGCGGCCTCGCCGAGGACGACACCGTGCGGGCGCTGGACGAAGTCGCCGCGCTCTACCGGCTGATGAGCCGCCTCGACTACCTCCCCTCCTCCCCCACCCTCTTCAACTCCGGTACCCGGCACCCCCAGATGTCGTCCTGCTACCTCCTCGACTCCCCCCTCGACGAGCTGGACTCCATCTACGACCGCTACCACCAGGTCGCCCGTCTCTCCAAGCACGCCGGTGGCATCGGACTGTCGTACTCCCGTATCCGCAGCCGGGGTTCGCTGATCCGCGGCACCAACGGGCACTCCAACGGCATCGTGCCGTTCCTGAAGACGCTGGACGCGTCCGTCGCCGCCGTGAACCAGGGCGGCCGGCGTAAGGGCGCCGCCGCGGTCTACCTGGAGACCTGGCACTCCGACATCGAGGAGTTCCTGGAGCTGCGCGACAACACGGGTGAGGACGCCCGGCGTACGCACAATCTGAACCTCGCGCACTGGATCCCGGACGAGTTCATGCGGCGGGTGGACTCGGACGCGCTCTGGTCGCTCTTCTCCCCCTCCGACGTGCCCGAGCTGGTCGACCTGTGGGGCGCCGAGTTCGACGCCGCCTACCGCGCGGCCGAGGAGGCCGGGCTCGCCCGGAAGACCATCCCGGCCCGCGATCTGTACGGCCGCATGATGCGTACCCTCGCGCAGACCGGCAACGGCTGGATGACCTTCAAGGACGCGGCCAACCGCACCGCCAACCAGACGGCCGAGCCGGGCAGTGTCGTCCACTCCTCGAACCTGTGCACGGAGATCCTGGAGGTCACCGACGACGGGGAGACGGCGGTCTGCAACCTGGGTTCCGTGAACCTCGGCGCGTTCGTCGACACGGCGGCCGGTGACATCGACTGGGAGCGGCTGGACGAGACGGTCCGTACCGCCGTCACCTTCCTCGACCGGGTCGTCGACATCAACTTCTACCCGACCGAGCAGGCGGGCCGCTCCAACTCCCGCTGGCGCCCGGTCGGTCTGGGCGCGATGGGCCTCCAGGACGTCTTCTTCCAGCTGCGCGTCCCCTTCGACTCGCCCGAGGCCAGGGCCCTGTCCACCCGCATCGCCGAGCGCGTGATGCTCGCCGCGTACGAGGCCTCCGCCGACCTCGCCGAGCGCAACGGCCCGCTGCCGGCCTGGGAGAAGACCCGTACGGCCCGGGGGGTGCTCCACCCCGACCACTACGACGTGGAGCTGAACTGGCCCGAGCGCTGGTCGGCGCTGCGCGAACGTATCGCCGAGGTCGGCATGCGCAACTCGCTCCTCCTCGCCGTCGCACCCACCGCCACGATCGCCTCGATCGCCGGGGTGTACGAGTGCATCGAGCCGCAGGTGTCCAACCTGTTCAAGCGCGAGACGCTGTCCGGCGAGTTCCTCCAGGTCAACTCGTACCTGGTCAGGGAGCTCAAGGACCTCGGCGTGTGGGACGCCCGCACCCGTGAGGCGCTGCGCGAGTCGAACGGCTCGGTGCAGGACTTCGCCTGGATCCCGGCCGACGTACGGGCGTTGTACCGCACGGCGTGGGAGATCCCGCAGCGCGGCCTCATCGACATGGCCGCCGCCCGGACACCGTTCCTGGACCAGTCGCAGTCCCTGAACCTCTTCCTGGAGACGCCGACGATCGGCAAGCTCTCCTCGATGTACGCGTACGCCTGGAAGTCGGGCCTGAAGACGACGTACTACCTGCGCTCGCGCCCGGCGACGCGTATCGCCCGCGCGGCGCAGGCCACCGTCCCCGTCCAGCAGGCCGCCGACCCCGACGCCGTCGCCTGCTCCCTTGAGAACCCCGAGTCCTGCGAGGCCTGCCAGTAATGACCACCGCACCTGAGAAGACCGAGAAGAACCTTCTCGACCCGGGCTTCGAACTCACCCTCCGCCCCATGCGCTACCCGGACTTCTACGAGCGCTACCGGGACGCCATCAAGAACACCTGGACCGTCGAGGAGGTCGACCTCCACTCGGACGTCTCCGACCTGGCGAAGCTGTCCGAGGGTGAGCGGCACATGATCGGCCGGCTGGTCGCGTTCTTCGCGACGGGCGACTCGATCGTCTCGAACAACCTGGTGCTCACGCTCTACAAGCACATCAACTCCCCCGAGGCGCGGCTGTACCTGAGCCGCCAGCTGTTCGAGGAGGCCGTGCACGTCCAGTTCTATCTGACGCTGCTCGACACCTACCTCCCCGATCCGGCGGACCGCGCCGCCGCCTTCGACGCGGTGGAGAACATCCCGTCCATCCGCGAGAAGGCCGAGTTCTGCTTCAGGTGGATCAACGAGGTCGAGAAGCTCGACCGGCTGGAGACCCAGGCCGACCGCCGCCGTTTCCTCCTCAACCTGATCTGCTTCGCCGCGTGCATCGAGGGCCTGTTCTTCTACGGTGCCTTCGCGTACGTCTACTGGTTCCGCAGCCGGGGTCTCCTGCACGGCCTCGCCACCGGCACCAACTGGGTGTTCCGGGACGAGACGATGCACATGAGCTTCGCGTTCGAGGTGGTCGACACCGTCCGCAAGGAGGAGCCGGAGCTGTTCGACGACCAGCTCCAGCAGCAGGTGACCGACATGATGCGGGAGGCGGTGGAGGCGGAGCTGCAGTTCGGCCGGGACCTGTGCGGTGAGGGTCTGCCGGGTATGAACACCGAGTCCATGCGCCAGTACCTGGAGTGCGTCGCCGACCAGCGGCTGGGCCGCCTGGGCTTCGCCCCGGTGTACGGATCCGAGAACCCCTTCTCCTTCATGGAGTTGCAGGGCGTCCAGGAACTGACCAACTTCTTCGAGCGCCGCCCGTCGGCGTACCAGGTGGCCGTGGAGGGCACGGTCGACCTCGACGAGGATTTCTGACGCCACGTCACTGATGGTGCCGGGCTTGCCGAACGGTAAGTGCGGCACCATCAAGACCTCCGCTTCGCCCATGGACCGCCTATCGGCCGTCCATGGACCTTCTATGGAGCGGCAAAGTTCTGCCGGGACATCTGTTCCGGTCTCGTCGGGCCCGGCTACTTTTCTGGCGATCCAGTCATGCGCACATCGGCATCACGGAACGTTCAATGTGTCATGCCCCTGACGAAATCGCGCACTGCTGCCGCTACGCGCGTCACAGGCCTGCCACCAGCGTCGAGAACCCCACTCCAACGACGGAGGCAGTACCCCCATGCGTACAACACGCACCGCCATGTCCGGGCGAAACCTGCGAAGACTCCTGGTCGCCGCCGCACCCGCCCTCGCCCTCAGCCTCGCCGGACTCGTCGCGGCGCCGGCGCACGCAGCGCCCGCACCGCACGCGGCCGCGCCCACCTCCCACGTCACCCAGAACTCCAGAGCCCTCACCTCCCCGGACCGGCAGACGTTCCACTCGACCGGCAAGGCCGGCCAGAAGGTGCCGACCACGCATCTGTGCGCCACCGCCGAGCCCGGTCACGTCTCCTGTTTCGCCCAGCGCCGGACCGACATCAAGCAGCGCCTGGCCGCCGCCGCGGCCGCCGCACCCTCCGGGCTCAGCCCGGCCAACCTGCACAGCGCCTACAACCTCCCGACAACGGGCGGCTCCGGCCTGACAGTTGCCGTCGTGGACGCGTACAACGACCCCAACGCCGAGTCGGACCTCGCCACTTACCGTTCGCAGTACGGCCTGTCCGCCTGCACCAAGGCCAGCGGCTGCTTCAAGCAGGTCAGCCAGACCGGTTCGACGACCTCACTGCCGACCAACGACACCGGCTGGGCCGGCGAGGAGGCGCTCGACCTCGACATGGTCAGCGCCGTCTGCCCGAACTGCAACATCATCCTCGTCGAGGCCAGCTCCGCCAACGACTCCGACCTCGGCACCGCCGAGAACGAGGCGGTGGCGCTCGGCGCGAAGTTCGTCTCCAACAGCTGGGGCGGCGACGAGGCGTCCTCCCAGACCACCGAGGACACCTCGTACTTCAAGCACCCCGGTGTCGCGATCACGGTCAGCGCGGGTGACAGCGCCTACGGCGCCGAGTACCCGGCGACCTCCCAGTACGTGACCGCGGTCGGCGGCACCGCCCTCTCCACGTCCTCCAACTCCCGCGGCTGGACCGAGTCCGTGTGGAAGACCAGCAGCACGGAGGGAACCGGGTCCGGCTGCTCGGCGTACGACGCCAAGCCGAGCTGGCAGACCGACACCGGGTGCGCCAAGCGCATGGAGTCCGATGTCTCCGCGGTCGCCGACCCCGCCACCGGTGTGGCCGTCTACGACACCTACGGCGGCTCCGGCTGGGCCGTCTACGGCGGCACGAGCGCCTCGGCGCCGATCATCGCGGGCGTGTACGCGCTGGCCGGCACCCCGGGTTCCAGCGACTACCCGGCGAAGTACCCCTACAGCCACACGAGCAACCTGTACGACGTCACCAGCGGCAACAACGGCTCGTGCTCGACCTCGTACTTCTGCACCGCGACCACCGGCTACGACGGTCCGACCGGCTGGGGCACCCCCAACGGCACCACCGCCTTCACCTCGGGCACCAGCACGGGCAACACGGTGACCGTCACCAACCCGGGCAGCCGGTCGACCACCACCGGCAGCGCGGTCAGCCTGCAGATCAGCGCGTCCGACAGTGCGGGGGCGGCCCTCACCTACAGCGCGAGCGGTCTGCCGACCGGGCTGTCGATCAGCGGCTCGACCGGCCTGATCTCCGGTACGGCGTCCACTGCCGGCACGTACCAGGTCACCGTGACCGCGAAGGACAGCACCGGCGCCTCCGGTTCCGCCTCCTTCAGCTGGACCGTCGGGTCGAGCAGCGGCACCTGCACCTCGTCCCAGCTGCTCGGCAACCCCGGCTTCGAGTCGGGCAACACCACCTGGACCGCCTCCACCAGCGTCATCAGCAACTCCACCAGTGAGTCGGCGCACGCCGGGTCCTACTACGCCTGGCTGGACGGATACGGCTCCGCGCACACCGACACCCTGTCCCAGTCGGTGACCGTGCCCAGCGGCTGCAAGGCCACCTTCACCTTCTACCTGCACGTCGACACCAAGGAGACCTCCACCAGCAGCGCATACGACAAGCTGACGGTCACCGCCGGATCGACCACCCTGGCGACGTACTCGAACCTCAACGCCGCCTCGGGCTACGCGCAGAAGTCCTTCGACCTCTCCTCGTACGCCGGCTCCACCGTCACCCTGAAGTTCAGCGGGGTCGAGGACTCCTCGCTCCAGACCAGCTTCGTCCTCGACGACACGGCCGTCACGACCAGCTGACCACCGCACCGCACCGCAGCCCCGGTCGCCGCCTTCGCGGCCGGGGCTTCGGTGCGGACCCTCACCCTCCCGGTGTTCAGGAGTGGCGGGTCGCCGTGGCGGTGACGTAGAGGCGCCGCCGTGCGGGCCGCTCCGATGGGCCGATCGGCCCGTCCACCCGGCGCGCCCGCTCGGCCTCGCGGATCTGATGGTCGATGCGACGGTCCCTGGCCATGCCGATCAGGGACGGAAGAGCGAGGGCCACGAAGATCGCGGCGACGACGAGGATTCCGACGATGTTGTCCGTTGCTGTGTTCATGGACATCAGTCTCGTCCCGAACACTCCTGACCGTCAGTGGCAGGACTGCCGCACACCCTCGATTTCCTGCCAATAGCGAGGCACACTGGCAGCATGCTGGAAAACGTGGCCGTCGTCCTGCTCGACGGAGTGCATCCCTTCGAACTCGGTGTCGTCTGCGAGGTCTTCGGCCTGGACCGCGGCGACGAGGGCCTGCCGGTGTACGACTTCGCGGTCGCCTCGGCGGAAGGCCCGACCCTGACCACCCACGCGGGCTTCACCGTGAGTACGGAACACGGGCTGGAGCGGCTGGAGACGGCCGACCTGATCGCCGTACCGGCCGGACAGACCTATGTGGACCGGGAGTACCCGCCGGAGCTGCTGGACGCGCTGCGCCGGGCCGTGGCGCGCGGGGCGCGGGTGCTCAGCGTGTGTTCCGGGGCCTTCGTGCTCGCCGCCGCGGGACTGCTGGACGGCCGACGGTGCGCCGTGCACTGGCGGCACGCGGAGGAACTGGCCCGGCGCTATCCGCGGGTCCTGGTCGAGCCGGACGTGCTGTACGTCGACACCGGGCTGGTGATCACCTCCGCCGGTACGGCCGCCGGGATCGACGCCTGCCTGCACCTCGTACGCCTGGAGCACGGGCCCGAGGTCGCCAACGCCATCGCCCGGCGGATGGTCGTACCGCCGCACCGGGACGGCGGACAGGCCCAGTACATCGAGCGGCCCCTGCCCCGGTCTCGGTGCGACACCGTCGGCGAGGTGCTGGTGTGGATGGAGCGCCACCTCGACGAGGAGGTGACCGTCGAGCAGCTCGCCGAGCGCGCCCACATGTCGCCCCGCACCTTCGCCCGCCGCTTCCAGCAGGAGACCGGCACCACGCCCTACCGCTGGATCCTGCGGCAACGCGTGCTGCTGGCACAGCAGTTGCTGGAGGCGACGGACGAGACGATGGACGCGATCGCCTGGCGCACCGGGTTCGGCAACGCGGCGGCGCTGCGCCACCAGTTCGTACGGTCGCTGGGGACGACCCCGCAGGCGTACCGGCGTACGTTCAAGGGCCCGGAGGCCGCCTGAACGCACGCCCGCTCCACCACCCGGGCCGCTTCAGCGGGGTGTCGCCCGCAGGAGCATCCGGTCCGGATGCAGGGTGATGCCCACGCGGAGCGCGTCCCGCGATTCGGGCACCCGTTCGAAGCGCCACTTCCTCGCCAGCTCTGCCGTGAGAATGGTCAGCATGGCCATCGAGAAGTGGTCACTCGGACACTTGCGATTGCCCACGCCGAACGGGGTCATCGCGTACTTGGGCAGGTCCTTGACGCGTTCCGGAAGCCAGCGGTCGGGGTCGAACTCGGTGTTCCGCTCGTACGAACGCGGATCGCGCTGTATCGCGTACGGGCTGTAGACGAGATCGGCCCCGGCCGGAATCCGATAGCCGCCCAGCTCGGTCTCGGCCACCGCCCGCCGGGTCAATATCCAGACGGGTGGCTGCAAACGCATCGTCTCGACGACGACATTGTTGGTGTGTGCCAGCTCACGGACGTCCGAGAATGCGACCGCTCGGTAACCCGCGACGGTTTCTCCCTCCTCGGCCACCTTGTCCGCGTGTTCCGGCTGCTCGGCGAGTACCTGGAGCAGCGACATGATCGTGGAGGCGACCGTTTCGGCGCCCGGGGTGACTATGGCGACGACCTGATCGTGGATCTCCTGTTCGCCTATGGGGTCGCCATTCTCGTCCTTCGCCGTCAGCAGGGCTGTCAGCAGATCGTCCGGATTCTGACCGGATGCCCGGCGTTCGGCCACGATCTCGTCGACGACGAGATGCATATCGGCCAGGGCCCGGTCGAATTTCCGGTTGGCCGGCAGGGGAAGCCGGTAGAGCGGTCCCGCCGGGATCACCATGCGCCGGTACATCCCCAGGAACACCGTGGCGAGTGCGGCGCACAGGCGTTCGGCGCGCTCGTCCATGTAGTCGCCGCGCAGCAGACAGCGGGCCGCGATGCGCACGGCGACCCGGAAGGCCTCCGAGGTGCAGTCGATGATCTCGCCGGGCTGCCAGCGCCGGGCGAACGCCTGCGCCTCCTCCTCCATGATCGGCCCGTACTCGGGGAGGACGTCCAGCCTGAACGCGGGCTGGATGGTGCGCCGTTGACGCCGGTGGGTGGGCCCGTTGGCGGTGGCCACGCCCTGCTTGCCGAGCAGCCCTTCGAGGGACTCCCACAGCGGGCCGCCGATGATGTAGTCCGGGTTGAGGGCGAGTTCCCCGACCAGTTCCGGCGCCGTGGCGGCGTACACCGTCTTGGGGCCGAGTTTCAGCCGAACGACGTCGCCGTGGTCGCGGAGCCGGGCGAAGTAGCCCAGGGGGTCGCGGACCAGTTGCCAGCCGTGCCCGAGGAGCGGGACACCGCCGCCCGCGAAGGGCGGATCGGGCAGCTCCCTGGTGTCCGGGGACGCGGGGCGTACTGATTCGACGGTCATTTCTCACCTGCCGCTTCGTTGTTGACGTACGGGGGTGTGGAGCGGTCGTCCCAGTTGTCGACCATGTAACGGCCGGACTCGTGGTGGAACCAGTAGACGGAACTGAACCAGTTCCGCATGTTGTCGATACAGGCGTTCAGGGCCCTGCTCGTTTCCTTTCCTCGCACGCTGCCGTCGTCGAGTGAAACGGCGAAACAACGCACTTCCTGTTCCACCGCGAGGAATTCGATAACGGCACCCTCGACCCGCCTCCTGAGTTCCGCGATGGCTTCCTCGAGTGTCAGTCCCTCGTGCCGGATGAGACTGATCCCGAGATTGTGCACCTCGTCCCCCGCGATCTCCTTCGGAAGCGAGCAGAGGTCGTTGTACCAGGCGGCGAATTCCTGACTCAGGAGCGCCGCCCGGCGGAATGCGGAGTTCTTCCTCACCGCGTTGGGGAGTTCGCGTCCCGCGCTCGGTTCCAGGAGGTCGGTCCAGATCGAGTGCGCGAAGGTGAGCCGCCTCAGTTCGAGATATTCCTCGACTTTCGGCACCGTTCCGTTTGTACGGTTGCGGAATTCGCGGTCATACGCGTTGATCACCGCGTGGAAGTGCCGTGCGAACCGGGCGTTCCACCTCCTGCCCAGGAACGAGTACAGGCGCAGCATGCTGTCCGCGAACCCCGCGACCAGCGGATCCGGGTGGTGGAGATAGAGCCCGGGTGCGTCCAGCGCGGAGTGGAGCAGGTCCTTGAGTTGCCGCCAGGCGGCGGGCCGGCCGTGCACGATGTCACGGTCGTGGCGGTCGTCCCAGACGAAGAACCAGGCGCTGTAGTCCGCTATCGCCTGGAGTACGTCGTCGGGGGCGCCGAGGTAGTACCCGGCCATGAGGTCGGTGTAGCAAAGTCCGTCGGCATATTCTGCGACCTTGTCCGGTGGCATGAGGCGTTTTTCCAGCAGCCAGGCCCTGGTCTTCTCCTGCAGTCGGGGCCAATACGGGTGCAGTTGCCGGGGAAACGCCGCCTCGATCACCGGTAAGGCCAGTGATGGTGGGATCGCTACCGCTGGTGTCGCCGGTGAGGTGCTGTGTGGGAAAGCAGGCACGAACAAACCCCTCTCAGCCGCGAGTTGGCGCAACACCCCTCCCGCCGTGCCGGGCGTGCGCCGTTGCGTATCCCCGCAGTTCCCATTCAGCACCACAACTGACCGTTCTGGGAACGCATTTGCTTCCTTCACTACCCCAAGCTGCCGAGATTCGCCGCTCACTTGACTGGTTATGGATCACGGTATGCGCACTTGAGTCCAGATTTCGATCGAATGTGCGACGGACATGCGAACGGACACCAGATGGACACTTTAACCATGGAGGTCTGACACCGCTCACCGATGACATCACGCATATTATTCGGCACATCTGGAACCAGACCAAGCCCGGCGCCTCCGCTGAAGACTGGCACGAGCCGAATGACATCAAGCCTCTGTTCGGTCCTGGACAGAAGTGGTCTATGGAAGACGCGCACGAACTGACGCTCAAGACGTGGCATAACCTGGGGCTTGACAGCTGATGGAAAACATCAAGGTTCGCATTGGCATTGGTATTGCCGCTCTCGTGTGGCTGACGCTTGCGCTGCTCGCCGGCCAGGGCTTTTCACAGGTGCCGCTCCGCATCTA
>NZ_AEJB01000333.1 GCF_000331005.1 Streptomyces turgidiscabies Car8 | reverse complement strand
ACCCCGGACGACGACGCACCCCCCGGAGGCCCCGCACCATGACCCAGAAAGTCGCAGTCCTCGGCACCGGAAAAATCGGCGAAGCCCTGCTCAGCGGAATGATCCGAGCCGGTTGGGCCCCCGCCGACCTGCTGGTCACCGCCCGCCGCCCGGAACGAGCCGAAGAACTCCGCACCCGCTACGGAGTGACCCCGGTCACCAACCCGGAGGCGGCGAAGACCGCCGACACCCTGATCCTCACGGTGAAACCGCAGGACATGGGCACCCTCCTCGACGAACTGGCCCCGCACGTCCCCAACGACCGCCTGGTCATCAGCGGCGCCGCCGGCATCCCGACCTCCTTCTTCGAGGCCCGGCTCACCACCGGCACCCCGGTCGTCCGCGTCATGACGAACACCCCGGCCCTCGTCGACGAGGCCATGTCGGTCATCTCCGCCGGCAGCCACGCCACCGCCGACCACCTCGCCCACACCGAGGAGATCTTCGGCGCCGTCGGCAAGACGCTCCGCGTCCCCGAGTCCCAGCAGGACGCGTGCACCGCGCTCTCCGGCTCCGGCCCGGCGTACTTCTTCTACCTGGTCGAAGCCATGACGGACGCCGGCATCCTCCTCGGCCTGCCCCGCGACAAGGCCCACGACCTGATCGTCCAGTCCGCGATCGGCGCCGCCGTGATGCTCCGCGACAGCGGCGAACACCCCGTGAAGCTCCGCGAGAACGTCACGTCTCCCGCGGGCACCACGATCAGCGCCATCCGCGAACTCGAGAACCACGGTGTACGAGCCGCCCTCATCGCCGCACTCGAAGCCGCCCGCGACCGCAGCCGAGCCCTGGCCTCCGGCAACACCAGCTGAAGCCGGCCGCCACCACGCCTACCGGGCCGTGTCCACCACGGCCTCGGCCCGGGACTCGGAAGCCGCCGGCAGCAGCCCGATCGCCCGACAGGCGGCATCAACGGTCGGCCGGGCCATCGCCCGAGCTCTTTCCGCCCCCTCCCGGAGCACCCCCTCCACAAACCCAGGATCCGCGCACAACTCCCTGTGCCTGCCCTGCACGGGCCTGAGCACCTCGACCACGGCCTCCGCGGTGTCCCTCTTCAAATCCCCGTACGACTCGTAAGCACCGCTCAGCTCCGCCGGTTCCCCACCCGTACAAGCCGCCAGAATCTCCAGCAGATTCGCGACACCGGGCCGCCCCTCCGGGTCGTACTCGACATCCCGCCCACTGTCGGTCACGGCCCGCATGACCTTCTTCCGCACCACCTCGGGCTCATCGAGCAGATAGACGATCCCCGGCCCGACGTCCTCGCTCTTCCCCATCTTCGACGTCGGCTCCTGCAGGTTCATGACCCGCGCACCCACCGCCGGATGCGTGGCCCGAGGCACCACGAACGTGTGCCCGTACCGCTGGTTGAACCGCACCGCCAGATCCCGGGTCAGCTCGACGTGCTGTGTCTGATCGTCCCCGACCGGCACCTCGTCGGCGCCGTACGCCAGGATGTCGGCCGCCATCAGCACGGGATACGTCAGCAGCGACAGCCGCACACTCCCACCCCGAGCCCGCTCCCGTGCCGCCTTCTCCCTGTACTGGATCATCCGCCGCATCTCTCCGTCGGAGGCGACGCACTCCAGCACGTACGACAGCCGCGTGTGCTCGTCGACATGACTCTGTACGAAGACGGTGCACAGCTCAGGATCGAGCCCAGACGCCAGCAGCAGCGTGGCCGCCTGCCTGCTGAGCCGGCGCACGCGCGCGGGATCGTGGTCCACGGTCAGCGCGTGCAGATCGACGACGCAGAACAGGGAGTCCGCCCGGTGCTGGTCCACGGCGGCCCACCGCCGCATGGCCCCCAGGTAGTTCCCCAGCGTCAGATGTCCGGTCGGCTTGATCCCGCTGAAGACCCGTGTCATCTCTTCTCCACCTCCTGGTCGAGACCACCGCACCCGGCCGGCCGACCCCCTCAGGAGGGAGAAACAAGAACGGCCGCCGAGGCGGCGGCCGTTGAGTACATACGTGTGTACGGCCGCCGTCAGGCGGCCCACCACTGCTGGGTGCACGTATGCGTAGTCACGTGCACGAGGCTACGCCGCCGGGACCTCTGCCGACACAGAGTTGACACACTCCAGGCCCGTACGTAGTGTTCTCCGAGTTGTTCGACGTGAGCGCCGACCCCGGTCGGTCCCCGGACAGCCATTCCGCAGGTACCCAGCAACGGTCGACGACCTGTCGTCGCGCCGGTGGCATGTCATTGGCGTGCGTATTTGTGAAATGAGGAATCCGCGTTCGAAAGGGCGCACCCCCCGATTGGCTCGGGAGGCAGGGAATCCGCTAAAGTCTCACTCGTCGGAACGGCCCAACAGCCGTGAGGACAAGCCCCACTGACTGGGAATCAGGCCCGAAAGGATCTGATAGAGTCGGAGTCGCCGGAAAGGGAAACGCGAAAGCGAAAACCTGGAAAGCGCCGAGGAAATCGGATACGGAAACGGTCTGATAGAGTCGGAAACGCAAGACGGCAAGACGCAGGACAAGCTAAACAGTAGGACCGAAGGGAAACTGCCCGGAGGAAAGCCTGAGAGAGTTTCTCGGGTGAGTACGAAGGAAGCGTCCGTTCCTTGAGAACTCAACAGCGTGCCAAAAATCAACGCCAGATTTGTTGATACCCCGTTCTCGGCCATTCGGTCGGGGCGAGGTTCCTTTGAAGTAACACAAACACAGCGAGGACGCTGTGAACGGTCGGGCTTATTCCGCTTGACTGTTCCGCTCTCGTGTGTGTGCACCGGCTGTATTAATTTACTGGCCGAGTAAACATTCACGGAGAGTTTGATCCTGGCTCAGGACGAACGCTGGCGGCGTGCTTAACACATGCAAGTCGAACGATGAAGCCTTTCGGGGTGGATTAGTGGCGAACGGGTGAGTAACACGTGGGCAATCTGCCCTGCACTCTGGGACAAGCCCTGGAAACGGGGTCTAATACCGGATAATACCTTCCCTCGCATGGGGGTGGGTTCAAAGCTCCGGCGGTGCAGGATGAGCCCGCGGCCTATCAGCTTGTTGGTGAGGTAGTGGCTCACCAAGGCGACGACGGGTAGCCGGCCTGAGAGGGCGACCGGCCACACTGGGACTGAGACACGGCCCAGACTCCTACGGGAGGCAGCAGTGGGGAATATTGCACAATGGGCGAAAGCCTGATGCAGCGACGCCGCGTGAGGGATGACGGCCTTCGGGTTGTAAACCTCTTTCAGCAGGGAAGAAGCGAAAGTGACGGTACCTGCAGAAGAAGCGCCGGCTAACTACGTGCCAGCAGCCGCGGTAATACGTAGGGCGCAAGCGTTGTCCGGAATTATTGGGCGTAAAGAGCTCGTAGGCGGTCTGTCGCGTCGGATGTGAAAGCCCGGGGCTTAACCCCGGGTCTGCATTCGATACGGGCAGACTAGAGTGTGGTAGGGGAGATCGGAATTCCTGGTGTAGCGGTGAAATGCGCAGATATCAGGAGGAACACCGGTGGCGAAGGCGGATCTCTGGGCCATTACTGACGCTGAGGAGCGAAAGCGTGGGGAGCGAACAGGATTAGATACCCTGGTAGTCCACGCCGTAAACGGTGGGAACTAGGTGTTGGCGACATTCCACGTCGTCGGTGCCGCAGCTAACGCATTAAGTTCCCCGCCTGGGGAGTACGGCCGCAAGGCTAAAACTCAAAGGAATTGACGGGGGCCCGCACAAGCAGCGGAGCATGTGGCTTAATTCGACGCAACGCGAAGAACCTTACCAAGGCTTGACATACACCGGAAACATCCAGAGATGGGTGCCCCCTTGTGGTCGGTGTACAGGTGGTGCATGGCTGTCGTCAGCTCGTGTCGTGAGATGTTGGGTTAAGTCCCGCAACGAGCGCAACCCTTGTTCTGTGTTGCCAGCATGCCCTTCGGGGTGATGGGGACTCACAGGAGACTGCCGGGGTCAACTCGGAGGAAGGTGGGGACGACGTCAAGTCATCATGCCCCTTATGTCTTGGGCTGCACACGTGCTACAATGGCCGGTACAATGAGCTGCGATGCCGTGAGGCGGAGCGAATCTCAAAAAGCCGGTCTCAGTTCGGATTGGGGTCTGCAACTCGACCCCATGAAGTCGGAGTTGCTAGTAATCGCAGATCAGCATTGCTGCGGTGAATACGTTCCCGGGCCTTGTACACACCGCCCGTCACGTCACGAAAGTCGGTAACACCCGAAGCCGGTGGCCCAACCCCTCACGGGGAGGGAGCTGTCGAAGGTGGGACTGGCGATTGGGACGAAGTCGTAACAAGGTAGCCGTACCGGAAGGTGCGGCTGGATCACCTCCTTTCTAAGGAGCATCTAGGCCGCCAGACATTGTCTGGTGGTCCAGGGCCATTACGTCGGCATACGTTCGACGGTGGTTGCTCATGGGTGGAACGTTGATTATTCGGCACTCTTGATCGTCTTCTCCTTCCAGTACTGTCCTTCGGGGCGTGGAACGATGAGGGAAGCGGTGAAGGGTGTCGGGCACGCTGTTGGGTGTCTGAGGGTATGGCCGTGAGGTTGTGTCTTCAGTGCCGGCCCCAGTGAACTCGCCCTGTAGGGGTGGGGTGGTGGGTGGTTGGTCGTTGTTTGAGAACTGCACAGTGGACGCGAGCATCTGTGGCCAAGTTTTTAAGGGCGCACGGTGGATGCCTTGGCACCAGGAACCGATGAAGGACGTGGGAGGCCACGATAGTCCCCGGGGAGTCGTCAACCAGGCTTTGATCCGGGGGTTTCCGAATGGGGAAACCCGGCAGTCGTCATGGGCTGTCACCCACATCTGAACACATAGGGTGTGTGGAGGGAACGCGGGGAAGTGAAACATCTCAGTACCCGCAGGAAGAGAAAACAACCGTGATTCCGGGAGTAGTGGCGAGCGAAACCGGATGAGGCCAAACCGTATACGTGTGAGACCCGGCAGGGGTTGCGTATGCGGGGTTGTGGGATCTCTCTTTCACAGTCTGCCGGCTGTGAGGCGAGTCAGAAACCGTTGATGTAGGCGAAGGACATGCGAAAGGTCCGGCGTAGAGGGTAAGACCCCCGTAGTCGAAACATCAACGGCTCGTTTGAGAGACACCCAAGTAGCACGGGGCCCGAGAAATCCCGTGTGAATCTGGCGGGACCACCCGTTAAGCCTAAATATTCCCTGGTGACCGATAGCGGATAGTACCGTGAGGGAATGGTGAAAAGTACCGCGGGAGCGGAGTGAAATAGTACCTGAAACCGTGTGCCTACAAGCCGTGGGAGCGTCGCTCATCAAGCTTTGCTTGGTGGGTCGTGACTGCGTGCCTTTTGAAGAATGAGCCTGCGAGTTTGCGGTGTGTTGCGAGGTTAACCCGTGTGGGGAAGCCGTAGCGAAAGCGAGTCCGAATAGGGCGATTCAGTAGCGCGCTCAAGACCCGAAGCGGAGTGATCTAGCCATGGGCAGGTTGAAGCGGAGGTAAGACTTCGTGGAGGACCGAACCCACCAGGGTTGAAAACCTGGGGGATGACCTGTGGTTAGGGGTGAAAGGCCAATCAAACTCCGTGATAGCTGGTTCTCCCCGAAATGCATTTAGGTGCAGCGTCGTGTGTTTCTTGCCGGAGGTAGAGCACTGGATAGGCGATGGGCCCTACCGGGTTACTGACCTTAGCCAAACTCCGAATGCCGGTAAGTGAGAGCACGGCAGTGAGACTGTGGGGGATAAGCTCCATGGTCGAGAGGGAAACAGCCCAGAGCATCGACTAAGGCCCCTAAGCGTACGCTAAGTGGGAAAGGATGTGGAGTCGCACAGACAACCAGGAGGTTGGCTTAGAAGCAGCCACCCTTGAAAGAGTGCGTAATAGCTCACTGGTCTAGTGATTCCGCGCCGACAATGTAGCGGGGCTCAAGCGTACCGCCGAAGTCGTGTCATTCACACAATAGGGCCAACGCCTGTGTGGATGGGTAGGGGAGCGTCGTGTGCCGGGTGAAGCTGCAGCGGAAGCTAGTGGTGGACGGTTCACGAGTGAGAATGCAGGCATGAGTAGCGATACACACGTGGGAAACGTGTGCGCCGATTGACTAAGGGTTCCTGGGTCAAGCTGATCTGCCCAGGGTAAGTCGGGACCTAAGGCGAGGCCGACAGGCGTAGTCGATGGATAACCGGTTGATATTCCGGTACCCGCTGTGAAGCGTCAAACATTGAACCAGGCGATGCTAAGTCCGTGAAGCCGCCCCGGAGCCTTCGGGCAAGGGGGAGTGGTGGAGCCGACGGACCAGACCTGCAGTAGGTGAGTGATGGGGTGACGCAGGAAGGTAGTCCATCCCGGGCGGTGGTTGTCCCGGGGTAAGGGTGTAGGACGAATGGTAGGCAAATCCGCCATTCACATAGTCTGAGACCCGATGCCGAGCCGATTGTGGTGAAGTGGATGATCCTATGCTGTCGAGAAAAGCCTCTAGCGAGTTTCATGGCGGCCCGTACCCTAAACCGACTCAGGTGGTCAGGTAGAGAATACCGAGGCGTTCGGGTGAACTATGGTTAAGGAACTCGGCAAAATGCCCCCGTAACTTCGGGAGAAGGGGGGCCATCACTGGTGAGGAGATTTACTCTCCGAGCTGGGGGTGGCCGCAGAGACCAGCGAGAAGCGACTGTTTACTAAAAACACAGGTCCGTGCGAAGCCGTAAGGCGATGTATACGGACTGACGCCTGCCCGGTGCTGGAACGTTAAGGGGACCGGTTAGTCAAGATTCGTCTTGGCGAAGCTGAGAACTTAAGCGCCAGTAAACGGCGGTGGTAACTATAACCATCCTAAGGTAGCGAAATTCCTTGTCGGGTAAGTTCCGACCTGCACGAATGGCGTAACGACTTCTCGACTGTCTCAACCATAGGCCCGGTGAAATTGCACTACGAGTAAAGATGCTCGTTTCGCGCAGCAGGACGGAAAGACCCCGGGACCTTTACTATAGTTTGATATTGGTGTTCGGTTCGGCTTGTGTAGGATAGCTGGGAGACTGTGAAGTGGGCACGCCAGTGTCTGTGGAGTCGTCGTTGAAATACCAGTCTGGTCGTGCTGGATGTCTAACCTGGGTCCGTGATCCGGATCAGGGACAGTGTCTGATGGGTAGTTTAACTGGGGCGGTTGCCTCCTAAAGAGTAACGGAGGCGCCCAAAGGTTCCCTCAGCCTGGTTGGCAATCAGGTGTTGAGTGTAAGTGCACAAGGGAGCTTGACTGTGAGACCGACGGGTCGAGCAGGGACGAAAGTCGGGACTAGTGATCCGGCGGTGGCTTGTGGAAGCGCCGTCGCTCAACGGATAAAAGGTACCCCGGGGATAACAGGCTGATCTTCCCCAAGAGTCCATATCGACGGGATGGTTTGGCACCTCGATGTCGGCTCGTCGCATCCTGGGGCTGGAGTCGGTCCCAAGGGTTGGGCTGTTCGCCCATTAAAGCGGTACGCGAGCTGGGTTTAGAACGTCGTGAGACAGTTCGGTCCCTATCCGCTGCGCGCGCAGGAACATTGAGAAGGGCTGTCCCTAGTACGAGAGGACCGGGACGGACGAACCTCTGGTGTGCCAGTTGTCCTGCCAAGGGCATGGCTGGTTGGCTACGTTCGGGAGGGATAACCGCTGAAAGCATCTAAGCGGGAAGCCTGCTTCGAGATGAGTGTTCCCACCCACTAGATGGGGTAAGGCTCCCAGTAGACGACTGGGTTGATAGGCCAGATCTGGAAGCCCGGTAACGGGTGGAGGTGACTGGTACTAATAGGCCGAGGGCTTGTCCTCAGTTGCTCGCGTCCACTGTGTTGGTTCTGAAACCACGAACAACCCCATTGCCCATGGTCACGGGTAGTGGTGCGGTTGATATGTGTTTCACCGTGTTTCGGTGGTCATAGCGTGAGGGAAACGCCCGGTTACATTCCGAACCCGGAAGCTAAGCCTCACAGCGCCGATGGTACTGCAGGGGGGACCCTGTGGGAGAGTAGGACACCGCCGAACAATCATTGCGAAAAGCCCCGTACCGGGATACCGGTCCGGGGCTTTTCTGCGTTTCCGGTCGTTCAGCATTTAGGGTCCAGTTATGCGCTATGACCTTGTCATCTTCGACAACGACGGTGTTCTCGTCGACAGTGAGGCGATCTCCAACACGCTTCTGGCCGCCTATCTCACCGAGCTCGGGCATCCGACCTCGTACGAGGACTCCCTGCGCGACTACATGGGCTCGGCCATGCACCGCGTACACGATCTGGTGGAAGAGCGCAGCGGGCGGCGGTTGCCGGACGACTTCGATGACGTATTTCACAGTCGGGTGTTCGGCGCCTTCGAGCGGGAGCTGCAGCCGGTGGCCGGCGTGGTCGACGTACTGGAGAAGTTGGCGGCCGACGGAGTGCCGTACTGCGTGGCTTCCTCCGGTAGCCATGAGCGGATTCGGGTGGGGCATCGGACCACCGGGCTCGATCGGTGGTTCGACGCGAGGAGGGTTTTCAGTGCGGAGGACGTGGGGCGGGGCAAGCCGGCGCCCGATCTGTTCCTTCATGCGGCGGAACGCATGGGGGTGGCGGCTGACCGGTGTGTGGTCGTGGAGGACAGTCCGCTGGGGGTGCGGGCCGCTGTGGCGGCCGGGATGGACGTGCTCGGGTTCACCGCCATGACTCCTGCCGAGCGGCTGGTCGGGGCCACTCAACTCTTCGGCAGCATGGGCGAGTTGGCTGACCTGCTGGTTTGAGGGCGGGCATGCGGTGGCGCTGACAATTGTCATGCCAGGGTCCGGACGTTCGTTTCTGTCGGCGGGGTGGGGGTGACCGCCAGGCTTGTGGCATGACAACAGTGACGACGAACTCGGCCTCCCTTCGACGGAGCCTTCTGCCGTTGGTCCTCGACGTGGCGGTGCCTGTCGGGTCGTACTACGTGTTCAAGAACGGCCTCGGGATGAGTGCCGTCGCCGCGCTCGGGTGGAGCAGCGCCGTCCCTGCGGTGCGGACCGGGTGGAGTGCGGTTCGGGGGCGGACGGTCAACGCGATGGCCGCGCTCATCCTCGTGGTCAATGTCGCGGGGGTGCTGCTCAGCTTTGTCACCGGGGACGCCCGGCTGATGCTCGTGAAGGACAGCGGGATCAGCAGTGTCATCGGCATCGGCGTGCTGGTGTCGGTCCGGCTGGGGCGGCCGATGATGACCGAGGGGATGAAGCCGTTCCTCCTCAGGGGGGATGCTGAGCGGATTGCCGCCTGGGAGCGCCTGGTCAGTGGGTCCCCGCGGTTCCAGCGGGCCGAGCGGACCTTCTCGCTGGTGTGGGGCGTGGTGCTGCTGGGCGAGTGCGTCGCGCGGATCGTGGGGGTCTACGTCCTCTCCGTCGACACCATGGTCTGGCTCGGCACCGTCGTGATGGTCGGGGCGATGGTGCTGGGCGTGCTCGTCGGTGGCGCGCTCGCCGTCGAGCCCATGAAGCTGATGCTTCGGGCGGAGGTCGCCCGGCAGCGCGAGAGCGGTAGTGACAGCACGGACACCGGTGTTCAGGCCGGTAGCGACACCAAGCGTGGTGGTTCGATGGCTCACCGTGTCCGGATGGACGTCGTTGCCGGTTGAGATCAAAGGTGAGCAGAATTCATCTTCCGATTCATCTACCCACGAGTAAGCCGGGGCCCTACGCTCGCCGCCATGACAGATGTGCTGCGGCGCGGTAGGGCCTCGCTGGCGTTCAGCTTTTTCGCTCAGGGCGCCGCCTTCGCGCTGCTCGTGACGCGGATCCCGGCCATCCAGGACCGGTACGGCATATCCGACGCGATGCTGCCGATCTTCCTGGCCGCCGTCCCCGTGCTGGCCGGGGTCGGCAGTGTGTGCGCCGAGCAGGTGGTGAAGCGGGTGCGCCCCAGCCTCGTACTGAGGTGGTCGCAGCCCGTCGTGCTCCTGGCGCTGCTCGCTGTCGGCGCCGGGGACCATGTCGCCGAGGTGGCTGTGGCGCTGGGGGCGTTCGGGCTGGCCGTCGGTGGGCTCGACGCCTCGATGAACATGCTCGGGGTGAGTCTGCAGCGGGCGTACGGGCGGAGCATCATGCTCGGGTTCCATGCGGCGTTCAGCCTGGGCGGGATCGTCGGGGCCTCGCTGGCCTGGGTCGGCGCGCACTGGCATCTCGCCCTCTTCGTCTCTTATCTGCCCGTCGTGGCCGTGCTGTTGCCGGCCGTGCTGATCGGAAGCCGGTGGTACGTCGACGCGCGGGACGGGGGCGCGAGCGGGGGAGAGGAGAAGTTCGACGCGGTGCCGGGTGACATCCCCGGGGCGGGGGCCGACTCGGGTGGCCTTGTCTTCAGGCTGCTGCTGCCGCTGTGTCTGGTGATGACGTTCGCCTACATCGGGGACTCGACGGTCTCCAACTGGAGTGCGAAGTATCTGCAGGACGTGCTCGGGAGTTCCGAGCAGCTCGCGACCGTTCCGTACAACGTCTACATGGTCACCACGCTCGTCGGGCGGGCCATCGGGGACGTCGGGGTGCGGAGGTTCGGGGCCGTGGCCGTCGTACGGGCGGGGGCCATGGTGGCGGCGCTCGGGTTCGGTGTCGTGGCCGTGGCGCCCGGGGCGTGGGTCGGGATGCTCGGATTCACGTTGCTGGGGCTCGGGTTGTGCGTGATCGTGCCGCAGACCTTCGCCGCCGCCGGGCGGCTGTTCCCCGGGGCCTCGGACGCGGCCGTGGCACGGCTCAACATCTTCAACTACGTCGGCTTCCTGATCGGTTCTCCCCTCGTGGGGGCTCTGGGTGATCTGTGGAGCTACCGCGGGGCGATGCTCGTGCCGATGGTGCTGGTCCTGGTGACGTTGAGGTACGCGGGGTCGTTCGATCCGCAACGAGCCGGATACGGTGACGGGCATGAGCGGCCGCGCACAGCTGATGTGGGACGAGGCAGTAACGGGCTATGACTTCGGCCCGGATCACCCGATGGATCCGGTCCGGCTCGCCCTGACCCGGCGCCTCGTCGATGCCTTCGGGCTCGACCGGGAAGTGGACGTGGTCTCGGCGAAGCCCGCCGGGGAGTCGACCCTGCGGCTTGTGCACCGTGAGGACTACATCGAGGCCGTCAAGGCGGCGTCCGCAGATCCGCGGTCGGCCGACACGGCGTACGGGCTGGGGACCGTCGACGATCCGGCCTTCGCCGGGATGCACGAGGTGTCCGCGCTGATCGCGGGGCAGTCGGTCGGGGCCGCCGAGGCGGTGTGGCGCGGAGAGGCTCTGCACGCCGTCAACTTCGCGGGCGGCCTGCATCACGCGATGCCGGGAGGCGCGTCAGGGTTCTGCATCTACAACGACGCCTCGCTGGCCATCGCCCGGCTGCTGGAGCTCGGGGCCGAGCGGGTCGCCTACGTGGATGTGGACGTGCATCACGGGGACGGGGTCCAGGCCGCGTTCTGGGAGGACCCGCGGGTGCTGACGATCTCGCTGCACGAGCATCCGCGCACGCTGTTCCCGCAGACCGGGTGGCCCGAGGAGACGGGGGCGGAGGGTCCCGCCGAGGGGAGTGCCGTCAACGTCGCGTTGCCGGCCGGGACCGGGGACGCCGGGTGGCTGCGGGCCTTTCACGCGGTCGTCCCCGAACTGATCGCCGACTTCCGGCCGCAGGTGCTTGTCACCCAGCACGGAGCCGACACCCACTTCGAGGACCCGCTCGCGCATCTCGCCGTGTCGTTGGACGCGCAGCGGGCGGTGCAGGTCGCCTGTCACGACCTCGCGCACGAGTACGCCGACGGGAAGTGGGTCGCCCTGGGCGGCGGCGGATACGCGGTGGTGGAGGTCGTACCGCGCTCCTGGACGCACCTGGTGGCGATCGCGGCGGGGCGGGCCGTCGAGCCGACGGCGGTGATTCCGGAGGGTTGGCGACAGGAAGTGTTCGCGCGTACGCGGCAGTTGGCGCCGGCGCGGATGACGGACGGGCGGTGGCCGGTGGCCTACGCCGACTGGGAGTCGGGGTACGACCCCGCCGACCGTCTCGACCAGGCGGTCGTGGCGGCTCGGCGGGCCGTGTTCCCGCTGCGTGGGCTGCTGGCCTAGGGCGCGGCCCGGTCGGGTCGCAGGCGATCAGGGGCAGTAACCGATCTCGCTGTTGTAGTAGATGTCGATCGAGCCGCTCCACTGCAGGCACGGGTCGTTGGCCGTGACGGAGTCCACGTAGACCGGTCCCGCGTACTCCTTGAAGGACCCGTAGTCCTTCGCGGGGGCGCCGGAGGTGGGCGCGGTGTCGAGGGTGACCTCCATGAACAGGCGGGTGCCCGGCTTGGTGCGGACCAGGACGGCGCAGTGCTTGTGGTCGGTACGGCTGTAGGTGACGTACAGCATGCCGATGTCGGTGGTCTGGGACGACTTCACGGGCAGCACGTTCTGCACGCGGTAGCCGGTGCCGCAGGCGCCGTTGTAGGCACCGGGTTCAGCCGCCGCCGAGGCCGGTGCGGTCGCGACGGCCGTGCCGGCGAGGCTGAGGGCGGCGAGCGCGGTGGCCGTGGCGGCCGTACGACGGGACAGCTTCATGGTGTTCCCCCTGTGGTGATGACTGGTCGGTGTGTGCGGGCCGCGGATGCCGGCGGTCGGTCGGCTGCTGCCGCACACGTGAGATGAGACCCGGGAGCGCGTAGGACAGTTGTGGCCGCTTTTGTCACGGTCCTGTCATCCGTGTAACAGGCCGCTCGGGGGCGGGGTTCGCGGCATTACGCCAACTGTGCGGTGTTTTCGGCGTTCTCGCCGTGCCGGGCGCCCGCGTCCGCCACGATCTCTCTCGTGTTGAGCGCCGGCGCCCTCCGCGCCCATCTCCTGGCCGCCCGTCTCGCCGGGCCCGTGGCCACCTCGCGGGAGGAGAGCCTGCGGAGCTATCGGCTGTTCGCCGCTCGTGATCCCCGGGCGCTGATCGGACTCGATCCCGAACGGACTTGGCGGCAACGGGATCTGATCGCTTTGATGGCTGACAGATGCGGGGTTTCGGCCGATCCGCAGTGCGTCTCCGGATGTGATGTGATCGATCCGGAACGGACACTCGTCGCCCTCGACGCCTTCGCCGAGCGACTCTCCGCAGTCGCTCGCCGCCGTGCTCCCGTACTCCTGGGCACCGGTCACCCGCACCGACTGCTCGATTTCTACGCCGCGTTGGCGGACGCTCTGTCGGCGGCGGGATGTGCTGTCCTCACCCCGGCGCAGGGTAGCTCTGTCGACATAACGACCCGGTTCGGTCTACGCACGTACAACCTCGACTACGTACGAGGGGTCGCCCTCGTACGGGAACCGCGTGCTGGGGCCGCCCGGCGTGAGCCCGGCGCGCACACGCACTCTCCGCTGCCGGTTCGGACCGCTCTGAGTGCCGCCGCCGAGGTTGGCGGAACGCTCCCGGAGCTGGTGATCGGGGACCATGGATGGGTCTGCGGCGCAGGTCAGTTGGGGTTCGAGGCCATCGGGCTGGCCGATACGGACGATCCCGCCCTCTTCGTCGGGGAGGCCGAGGGGCGCGTGTCCGTCGTCGTTCCACTTGATGATGCTGTGCGGTCCGATTACTACCGGCCGCTTACCCGCTACGTACTCAATCGAGCGTGTCTGTCACAGTAGGCCGCCGATGGGTGCACCTCTTCCCCACTCGCATCACCCGCCCCTACATTGGGGAGTGAGCACGCAACGACGAAGAGTCACCGGAAGGGGAAGCCGGTGACCGTCGAGTGCGGAAGGTTCAGGTGTGTCATGGCTGCAGCTGGCGAGAGGCCTCTGAACGAGGTTCAGTTCCTTACCGTGGCGGAAGTCGCCTCGGTGATGCGAGTGTCGAAGATGACCGTGTACCGGTTGGTGCACAGCGGTCATCTGCCCGCTATCCGGGTGGGGCGGTCCTTCCGTGTCCCCGAACAAGCGGTTCACGAGTACCTCCGCGAGAGCTATGTGGGGGTGGAGACAGCCTGACGGCGGTCGAGAGGGGGCGGACGGGGACCCTCAGGGCTTTAGCGGGTCCCTCTGATCTCATCTGATCACCTCGATTGCCCTCGATTACGACCTCAGCGCTCGGACGGGTAGGCTGGCCCCTTGTAGGTCGTATGGGCCCATGGCGCCCAACGCCGAGTGATGAGAAGTGAGCGAGGGTAGTCGTGGGCTCTGTTATCAAGAAGCGGCGCAAGCGGATGGCCAAGAAGAAGCACCGCAAGCTGCTGAAGCGCACGCGTGTTCAGCGTCGCAACAAGAAGTAGGTAGTCGGTCCGGTCGCGAGACCGGGACCGCTACCGCTCCTCGATGCCGCTGAGACGCGAGCGAGAGCGAGTGTGAAGGCTGTGGCCCCCCACCGGTATCGGTGGGGGGCCACGGTCGTGTTGGCCCGTATGCGCGCGTCCTCGTGACTTCGCGCATCGGGCGGTCATCACAGCGCAACAACAACCCGCTAGGTTGGGCTCCACACACGGGGAACACGGAAGCGAACGCGGACGGGAACGTTGCTGGAAGGAAGGCGCTGATCTTGGGCAAGGTCGTGCTCGTGACCGGAGTGGCCCGTCAGCTGGGGGGCCGGTTCGTCCGACGGATCCAGCGTGACCCCCAGGTGGACCGGGTCATCGGCGTGGACGCGGTTCCCCCCGAGCACCATCTGGGCGGTGCCGAATTCGTCCAGGCCGACATCCGGCAGCCCACCATCGCGCGGGTGCTCGCCGAGACGAACGCCGACACGGTCGTCCACCTGGACGTGACGGGCATCGCGCTGGGCAGTGGCAGCCGGGCCATGGTCAAGGAGACCAACGTCATCGGCACCATGCAGTTGCTGGGTGCCTGTCAGAAGTCGCCCACGGTGAAGCGGCTGGTCGTGAAGTCCAGTACGAACGTGTACGGGTCCGCGCCCCGTGATCCGGCGGTCTTCACCGAGAACACCCCGCCCAAGTCGCTGCCCAGCGGCGGCTTCGCCAAGGACGCGGTCGAGGTCGAGGGGTATGTGCGCGGGTTCGCCCGGCGGCGGCCCGACGTCGCGGTGGCGGTGCTGCGCTTCGCCAACATCCTGGGGCCGACCGCGGACTCGCCGCTCGCCCAGTACTTCGCGATGCCGGTCCTGCCGACCGTGTTCGGCTACGACCCGCGGCTCCAGTTCGTGCACGAGGACGACGTGATCGAGGTCCTGCGCATCGCCTCGCACGAGCCGGAGCGCGGAACGCTCAACAGCGGCACGTTCAACATCGCCGGCGACGGGGTCCTGCTGCTCTCGCAGTGCTCCCGGCGGCTCGGCCGTCCCACCGTGCCGCTGCTGCTGCCGGCGGTCAACTGGGCCGGCTCGCTGGTGCGTACGCTGGGTGTGACGGACTTCTCGCCCGAGCAGATCCGGCTGCTCACGCACGGCCGGGTCGTGGCGACGAACCAGATGCGCGAGACTCTGGGCTATCGGCCGAAGTTCACGACCGCCGGGACGTTCGAGGACTTCGCGCGTGTCCGTGGTCCGGGTCTGCTGCCGCCGGAGGCCCTCGCGGGGGTCGTCGACCGGATCGCCGCACTGCCGTTCGTCCCCTTCGCGGGCGGCGGCCGTACCCCGGCCACCTGACGGAGACAGCCCACCGACGCAGAGCGCCAACCGAGGAGCGCATCAACGATGGCGGATGCCAAGGTCATTCCGTTCGACGACGACAGGTCCCGCGCGGGCGCCGTCCCGCGGCCGTCGCGCCGCCGGAGCGGCGGGAGCGGCCGGCGCAACGGCGAACCGGCGGTGGTTCGCGAGGTCCAGCCCCTGCCGGGACGAGGCCGCCCGCAGGATGATGGCCAGGTGACACGAGAGCAACAGCCGCCCCAGGAGTCCCAGGACCAGCCGGGCCACCCGTCCCCGTCGCCCGCCCCGGACGGCGAGGACGGCGGCCTGGAGCGCCGGATCGCGGGCGGACTGGCCTTCCTGCGGCGCCGGCTCACCGGCGACTACGAGGTCGACGAGTTCGGCTACGACGCCGAACTCACCGACCAGGTCCTGATGTCGATGGTGCGCCCGCTGTACGAGAAGTACTTCCGGGTCGAGGTCAAGGGCATCGAGAACATCCCCGCCGAGGGTGGCGCCCTGATCGTCGCCAACCACTCCGGGACGCTGCCGCTGGACGGCCTGATGATGCAGGTCGGCGTGCACGACAACCATCCGGCGGGGCGCCATCTCCGGCTGCTCGCGGCGGACCTGGTCTTCATGCTGCCGGTGGTCAACGAACTGGCCCGCAAGGCCGGTCACACGCTGGCCTGCGCGGAGGACGCGGAACGGCTCCTGGAGCGCGGCGAACTGGTCGGTGTGATGCCGGAGGGCTTCAAGGGCATCGGCAAGCCGTTCAGCGAGCGGTACAAGCTGCAGCGCTTCGGGCGTGGCGGCTTCGTCTCGACGGCACTGCGGCAGGGCGCGCCGATCATCCCGTGCTCGATCGTCGGTGCGGAGGAGATCTACCCGATGATCGGCAACGCGAAGACGCTGGCCCGGGTGCTCGGCTTCCCGTACTTCCCGATCACTCCGACGTTCCCGTGGCTGGGTCCGCTGGGCGCGGTCCCGCTGCCCACGAAGTGGACGATCCAGTTCGGCGAGCCGATCCGTACGGACGGCTATCCGCCGGAGGCGGCCGAGGACCCGATGCTGATGTTCAACCTGACGGACCAGGTCAGGGAGCAGATCCAGCACACCCTCTACAAGCTGCTGGTGCAGCGCCGGTCGGTCTTCTTCTGACGCCGGT
>NZ_AEJB01000332.1 GCF_000331005.1 Streptomyces turgidiscabies Car8 | reverse complement strand
TTTGTTTTTTGGCAAGCACACCGCCCGGAGCGCGCCGGCTAGTCGGCTGCGCGAGAATGACTTGCGGTACCGAAGACAGGAGTCACCCATCATGTCCACCAACTCTCCCGACGAGCGCCCGGAGCGCGACCAGCGCCGCCGGGACAGTGGTGACCGCGGCGACCGTGGCGGGTACCGAGGGGCGCCGCGCCGCGACAACGATCGCCGCGACGACAACCGTGGCGGTTCCGACCGAGGTGGCCGACCCGCGGGTGCCTATGGTCGCCGTGAGGACCGACCGGCGGCACCCCGACGTGACGACCGGGGTGACCGGCCCGCCGGCGGAGGCTTCCGCCGCGACGACAACCGTGGCGACAACCGTGGTGAGCGTGGCGGTGCTCCGCGCCGCGACGACCGGCGTGACGGAGATCGCGGGGCTCGTCCCGCTTTCCAGCGTGACAACCGTTCGGACCGTCCGGAGCGCTCCGACCGTCCGGCAGGGCCTCGTCGCGACGACCGGGGGGACCGTCCCGCTTTCCGTCGGGACGACAGCCGTGGTGGTGGCGGTGACCGCGGCGGCTTCGTGCGGCGCGACGATGATCGTGGTGGGTTCCGTGGCCGGAGCGACGACCGCGGCGGCCGTCCCGCCGGCGGTGGCTTCCGTGGGCGGGATGATCGCCAGGATGACCGTGGTGGCCGTCCGGCCGGCGGCGGGTTCCGTCGTGACGACGATCGTGGTGACCGCGGCGGGTTCCGTCGTGATGATGATCGTGGTGGGTTCCGTGGCCGGAGTGACGACCGCGGTGGCCGTCCCGTCGGCGGTGGGTTCCGTGGGCGGGATGATCGCCAGGATGACCGTGGTGGCCGTCCGGCCGGCGGCGGGTTCGCCCGTCGTGACGACCGTCAGGATGACCGTGGTGGTCGTCCCGCCGGTGGCGGGTTCCGTCGTGACGATGATCGTGGTGGGTTCCGTGGCCGGAGTGACGACCGCGGTGGCCGTCCCACCAGTGGTGGCTTCCGTGGGCGCGACGACCGGCCGGCAGCCCCCCGTCGCGACGACCGACGAGACGATCGACGGGACGGAGAGCGTTCCGGGTTCCGTCGTGATGACGATCGTGGTGGGTTCCGTGGGCGGAGTGATGACCGTGGTGGTCGTCCGGCCGGTGGTGGTTTTGCCCGTCGTGACGACCGCCAGGATGACCGGGGTGGCCGCCCCGCAGGCGGCAGTGGCTTCCGTCGTGACGACAACCGTGGTGGCAGCTCCGCCGGAGGCGGCGGGTTCCGGGGGCGGGACGACAACCGCGGTGACCGTGGTGGCTTCCGGCGTGATGACGACCGGGGGGACCGTCCCGCTTTCCGTCGGGACGACAGCCGTGGTGGTGGCGGTGACCGCGGCGGCTTCGTGCGGCGTGACGATGATCGTGGTGGGTTCCGTGGCCGGAGTGACGACCGTGGCGGCCGTCCCGCCGGCGGTGGCTTCCGTGGGCGGGACGACCGTGGAGGTCGGCCCGGTGGCGGCGGTGGCTATCGGGGTCGTGACGACAGCCGGGGCGACGACCGGCGTGGCGGCGGGTTCCGTGACGAGCGTGACCGGGACCGGGAGCCGATCAAGCGGCTGCCGATCGCCGAGGACGTCACGGGCGACGAGATCGACAAGGACGTACGCCAGGAGCTGATGAGCCTGCCCAAGGGGCTGGCCGAAGAGGTCTCCAAGAACCTGGTGATGGTCGCCCGGCTCATCGACGAGGACCCCGAGGGTGCTTACGGGTACTCGCGGGTGGCCCTGCGGCTGGCTTCGCGCGTGGCTGCCGTACGAGAGGCGGCCGGGTTCGCCGCCTACGCGAACCAGAAGTACAGCGAGGCGCTGGCCGAGTTCCGTGCGGCTCGGCGGATGACGGGGAACGTCGACCTGTGGCCCGTCATGGCCGACTGCGAGCGTGGGCTCGGGCGGCCCGAGAAGGCGCTCGACATGGCCGGGGCGCCCGAGGTGCACAAGCTGGACAAGGCCGGACAGGTCGAGATGCGGCTCGTCGCGGCGGGCGCTCGGCGTGACATGGATCAGCTCGACGCGGCCATCGTGACTCTGCAGAGTCCCGAGCTGGCCTCCAGCTCCGTACAGCCGTGGACCGCGCGCCTGCGGTACGCGTACGCCGACGCGCTGTTGGCAGCCGGGCGTGAGGACGAGGCACGCGAGTGGTTCGCCAAGGCCGTCGAGTCCGACAAGGACGGCAGCACGGACGCCTCGGATCGCCTTGCCGAGCTGGACGGTGTGGAGTTCGTCGACGCCTTCGACGAGAGCGAGGACACGGACGAGGCCGAGGACGGGGTCGAGCTCGCCAAGGCCGTCGAGTCCGTCGAGTCCGGGTCCGCCGCCTCGACCGGGGCTGTGGAAGCGGCTTCGGCCGACGACGACATCGACGACCCCGACGACATGGGCGACATTGATGGCAGCGACGACGGGGCTTCGGACGACGTCGTCGAGGACGACAAGCGTTGATCTGACCTAGGCGGTTGAAGGGCGGGATCCCGGTCAGGGGTCCCGCCCTTTCGCGTTTCAGTGCGCCAGGCTGCGAAGGACCAGGCCGGAGGCCGGCTTGGGACCGAAGGACGTCGACTTGCGGGGCATCGTGACACCCTGACGGGCCAGGTCGCGTACGACCTCCTCGCGGACCGGGTGCAGCAGGACGGCCGTGGCGCCGTCCTGCTCCGCCTTCTCCACCGTCGCCGCCGTGTCGTGGATGTACGCGATGTGCGCCGGGGAGTCCTCGGGGATGTGCCAGACGTGGTCGAGGAGCGTGGCGTGCAGGACCGTCGCGTCCAGGGTGCGCCAGGCCTGCGGATGGCCGGCCGGGATGGTACGGGACAGAAGGGCCTCGTCCGGGCGGTCCACGAGGTGGAAGGCGCCGTCGCCGGCCAGGAGGAAGGCGTTGCCCGCGCCGGCCGCCTCCGCGAGAGCGGTGAGCGCCTCGGGGAGTGGGGTGGCCAGGTGACGTACCCGGAAGCGGCCCTCCAGGGCCGCCAGGGCCTCGGAGACGGGGAGGCCGTGCAGCAGACGGTGGATCGCGCGGACCCGAAGGGGGTAGCGGGCGGTGTTCACGAGGAGTACCAGACCGTGGTCCCAGGGGCTGGGAGACGGATGCTCCGCGCGTAGACGCAGATACGTCGCCCAGCGGTGGTGGCCGTCGGCGATGAGGGCCTGGTGATGTGCCAGATCCGCCTGGATACCGGCCAGTTCGGCGGGGTCGGTGACCGCCCACAGGCGATGGCCGAAACCGTCCTCCGTGGTCGTCGAGAGCAGCGGGGGGCGGCCGACCGCGCGTTCGACCACCGCGCTCGTGGTGTGGGGCGACGTGTCGGCGGAGTCGTCGCTCCGGTAGGTGAGGAGGAGGGGTTCGAGGTTCGCGGTGGTGGCGCGCATCAGGGCCGCGCGGTCCGCCACGACGTGCGGCATGACGTCCTCGTGCGGCAGGACGACGCCCTCCGACGGCTCCGACAGGCGCAGGGCGCCGATGACCCCGCGTTGGAGGTGGCCTGTCGTGTCGCGCTGCTCGTAGACGTACAGGGCGGGTTCGGGGTCGGTGGTGAGGATGCCCTCGGCGAGCCAGTCGTCCAGGGTGTCCGCCGCCTGCTCGTTGCGGATGGACGGGGTCGCCGCCTGGGGGAGGATCAGCCGGACGATGTTGTGCGGGTCGGCCGATTCGAGGTGTATCAGGCCGTCGGGGCGCACGATGACGTCGTACGGCGGTGAGGTCACGGCGGCCAGGCTGCCGACCCGGTCGGGGTCGTAGCGCAGGCCCCGGAACGGGGTCAGTTGAAGGCCCATGCGAGCCGGTACGTCCGCGGGACCTGCAGTGTTCATTGGTGCATCGTAGGGCTGTCAGTGGCATGGGGGATGATCGGGGGAAAGCCGGTCGAACGAGGAGCGATGCACAATGAGCCAGACCGTCAGGACGCGGCCCGGAAGCAGTGCGCGGACCCTCGGTGAGGCGTACGACACGGCGCTGCTCGACCTCGACGGGGTGGTGTACGCGGGGGGCAACGCGATCGTGCACGCCGTCGAGTCGCTCGGTGTCGCGCGGGACGGCGGGATGCGGCTCGCCTATGTCACCAACAACGCGTTGCGCACCCCGGACGCGGTGGCCGCGCACCTCACCGAGCTGGGCATAGCGACGGAGGGCTCGGACGTCATCACCTCGGCGCAGGCCGTGGCCCGGTTGATCGCCGACCAGGTGCCGGCGGGGGCGCGTGTGCTGGTGATCGGCGGCGAGGGGCTCCGGGTCGCGCTGCGCGAACGGGGGCTCGAACCCGTCGAGTCCGCCGAGGACGAGCCGGTGGCGGTCGTGCAGGGGTACGGCGGGCCCGAGTTGCCCTGGGGGCGGTTCGCGGAGGCGTGCTACGCCATCGCGCGCGGGGTGCCCTGGTTCGCGTCCAACACCGACCTGACGATTCCGAGCGCACGCGGCATCGCACCGGGCAACGGGGCCGCGGTGGAGGTCGTACGGATCGCGACCGGGGCCGAACCGCAGGTGGCGGGCAAGCCGTTGCCGCCGATGCACAGGGAGACCGTGCTGCGGACAGGGGCCACGCGTCCACTGGTCGTCGGGGACCGGCTGGACACGGACATCGAGGGCGCGTTCAACGGGGAGGTCGACTCGCTGCTGGTGCTGACCGGCGTGGCGGACGGCGCGCAACTGCTGGCCGCGCCGCCGCAGCACCGGCCCACCTATGTCGACGCCGACCTGCGGGGGCTGCTGACCGGGCAGCCCGAGGTGACGGACGCGGGCGACGGTTTCCGCTGCGGCGGGTGGACGGCGACCGCGGGGGAGAAGCAGCTGGACCTGACAGGGGACGGGGAAGCGCTCGACGGGCTTCGCGCGCTGTGCGCGGCGGCCTGGACGGCTGCGGGGGACGGGACATGTGCGTTGGACGGGGAGAAGGCGCTGGCACGGCTGGGGTTGTGAGGGGCGGGGGCTCGCGGCGCTCCTAAGGACGGACAACGAGGTGAAGGCGAGGGTAGGCTAACCTAACCTTGTGTTTGTCGACAGTCCTCCTGAACCTCGCGCGGAGACCGCCCCCGCGCCCCCGAAACGCCGGGCGATACGGGCCGTTGGGCTCGTCGTCTGTCTGGGGATCCTGCTTCTCGTCGCCCTCGCGAGCATCGCGATCGGCGCGAAGGAGCTGTCCGTGGAGCAGGTCTGGCACGGCCTGTTCCAGGACTCGGGGACCTACGGCGACGTCGTCGTGGGGGAGCGGGTCTCGCGCACCCTTCTCGGCCTCCTGGCCGGCGCCGCGCTCGGGTTGTCCGGAGCCGTTCTCCAGGCGCTGACCCGCAACCCGCTGGCCGATCCCGGGCTGCTCGGCATCAACGCCGGCGCCTCGGCGGCCGTCGTCACCGCCATCACCTTCTTCGGCGTCACTTCACTCAAGGGCTATGTCTGGTTCGCCTTCGTCGGAGCCGCCGCCGTCGGCGCGTTGGTCTGGTTCCTGGGCGGCAGCCGGGGTGCCACGCCCGTGCGGCTCGCTCTCGCGGGCACCGCGATCAGCGCCGCGCTCTACGGCTATCTCCAGGCCGTGATGATCACGGACGACGCCGCGCTCAACAGGATGCGCTTCTGGACGGTCGGGTCGCTGGCCTCGGCCACCGACGACACCATCACGCAGGTCCTGCCGTTCATCGTGGTCGGCACGGTCCTCGCGCTGCTGCTCGCCCGGCCGCTCAACGCCGTGGCGATGGGCGACGACACCGCCCGCGCCCTCGGCGCGAACCTGAACCGCACCCGCGCGCTGTCCATGGCGGCCGCGACCGTGCTGTGCGGGGCCGCGACCGCCGCCTGCGGTCCGATCGTGTTCGTCGGGCTGATGGTCCCGCACGTCGTCCGGTCCTTCACCGGCCCCGACCTGCGCTGGATCCTGCCGTACGCGACCGTCCTGTCGCCGGTGCTGCTGCTCGGCGCCGATGTCATCGGGCGGATGGTCGCCCGGCCCGCCGAGCTCCAGGTCGGCATCGTCACCGCGGTCATCGGCGGACCGGTCTTCATCTTTCTCGTACGACGGCGGAGGACGGCGCAGCTGTGAAGAGCAACCTTGTCCGGCCCGGCCGGGGAGGCGCCCGCGCGGGACGTTTCGTACGGACGCCGGGGGGCCTCTCCCTCCGCCTCGATGTGCGTGCGCTGGTCGTCGTCTTGGCGCTGCTGCTGACCGCGCTCACCGGGAGCGTGGTGCTGATCGGTACCGGTGACTTCCCGATCCCGGCCGGTGACGTCCTCAGGACGCTGTTCGGCGACGGGAACGCGGGCCAGGAGTTCATCGTCAACCAGCTGCGGCTGCCCCGGGTGCTGGTCGGGCTGCTGGTCGGAGCCTCGCTCGGGCTGGGCGGTGCCCTGTTCCAGGCCATCTCCCGCAATCCGCTGGGCAGTCCGGACGTACTCGGTCTCAGTCAGGGCTCGACAGCCGGTGCGCTGGTCGTGATCGTGCTGTTCTCCGGGAGCGCTGCCCAGGTCACCGCCGGGGCGCTCGTGGGCGGGCTGGTGACCGGGCTCGCCATCTATCTGCTGGCCTGGAAGCAGGGCGTGCACGGGTACCGGCTGGTGCTCGTCGGAATCGGGGTCTCGGCGGTCGTCACGGCGGTCAACGGTTACCTGATCACCAAGGCCGACCTCGTCGACGCGGCCCGTGCGGTCGTGTGGATGACCGGTTCCCTCAACGGGCGTGGCTGGGACCAGGTCTGGCCGCTGCTGTGGCTGTGCGCGGTCCTCGTACCCGTGGTGCTCGCGAACGCGCGCGGGCTGCGGATGACGGAGATGGGCGACGACGTGTCGTACGCCCTCGGGGTGCGCGTCGAACGCGTACGGCTGGTGCTGATGCTTGCCGCCGTGCTGCTCACCGCGGCTGCCACGGCCGCCGCCGGGCCCGTGGGCTTCGTGGCGCTGACCGCGCCGCAGCTCGCCCGGCGGCTGACCCGCTCACCCGGCCCGAACCTGGTGGCGTCCATGTGCATGGGCGCGACCCTGCTGATCGTGGCCGACTGGGCCTCGCAGCGGCTCTTCGGTGCCGACCAGCTGCCCGTGGGCGTGGTGACCGGAGTGCTCGGCGGGGTGTACCTGCTGTGGCTGCTGGTCACCGAGCGGAAGGCGGGCCGGATATGAGCCGGCCGGCGAACGAGCCGACCGGGAGCGGTCAAGTGAACAAGAACGTCGAGAAAGGCACCCACACCGTGAACCGCCTGTCCGCCGAGAGCGTCACCCTCGCCTACGACCGGCGGGTGATCGCCGAGCAGCTGTCGGTGGAGATCCCCGACAACTCCTTCACCGTCATCGTCGGCCCGAACGCCTGCGGCAAGTCCACGTTGCTGCGCGCCCTGTCGCGGATGCTGAAGCCGAGCGAGGGCCGGGTGCTGCTCGACGGGCAGGTCATCCAGTCGATGCCCGCGAAGAAGGTCGCACGGGCCCTCGGACTGCTGCCCCAGTCGTCGGTCGCGCCCGACGGGATCACCGTCGCCGACCTGGTGGGCCGGGGCCGCTACCCGCACCAGGGCATCCTGCGTCAGTGGTCACACGACGACGAGCGGATCGTCCGGGAGTCCATGGAGTCGACCGGCGTCGCCGAACTCGCCGATCGATATGTCGACGAACTCTCCGGTGGCCAGCGGCAGCGGGTGTGGATCGCGATGGCGCTCGCCCAGCAGACACCGCTGCTGCTGCTCGACGAGCCGACGACCTATCTCGACATCCAGCACCAGATCGACGTCCTCGACCTCTGCGCCGAGCTGCACGAGGAACAGGGCCGGACCCTGGTCGCCGTACTGCACGACCTCAATCACGCGGCCCGCTACGCCACGCACCTGATCGCACTGCGCGAGGGCTCCGTCATCGCCGAGGGCGCGCCGGGCGACATCGTCACCGCCGGGCTGGTCGAAGAGGTGTTCGGGCTGCGCTGCCAGGTCATCGACGATCCGGAGACGGGGACGCCGTTGGTGGTGCCGGCCGCGCGCAAGGCCCGTACGAGGGTGGCTACAGAAGTTTCCTGAGGCGGAACAGGTCCCGCAGGCCCGCCTCCAGTTTCACCCGGCCCGAACCCCACGCCTTCGCGAAGTTCAGCTCCCCGGCGACCATCGCCAGCAGGTCGTCGCCGGTCATGCTGAGCCGGATCTCGGCCTTCTCCCGGGGCGGACCCTGGAGGGTGTCCCGGACCTCGATACGGCCGCCCCGAAGGCGCCCTGCGAAGGTGACGTCCAGGTCGGTGATGTGGCAGCTCAGCGAGCGGTCCAGGGACGCCGCCTCGCGTACGTCCCCGCTCGCGCCCGCCATGTTGTCCGAGAGCTTGTCGAGTGCGCTGCGGCACTCCTCTTTCGTGGCCATCGCGAACGACGGTACCTCAGCCGTTCGGGGTAGCGTCGGGGCATGAACGACTCAGTGCCCCCGGCCGCGGGCCCGGCGGAGCTTCCCGTTCCGGATCCGGCTCCCGGCGTGGCCGCGGAAACGGCCGTCGAACCCGAGGCGGACCCCGCCGCGCCGGCCCCGCTGGACGTCCCCCGCACCCCCACGGGCGAAGCCGACGTCGACGCCCTGCTCGACCGGCTCGGTGACGCCGACCACCTCGCCACTGACGGTCATGTCGAGGTGTACGAGGATGTACACCGGGGGCTGCGCGACACGCTCACCGCGCTCGACGCCCGCCCGGGACCTCCGGCGCCCCCATCGACGTACGGCAATAGGAGCTGAACCGAACGTGGCAGGAGTGGCACGCCGCCGCCTTGACGCCGAGCTGGTGCGGCGGAAGCTCGCCCGCTCGCGCGAGCACGCGAGCCAGCTGATCGCCGCCGGGCGGGTCACCGTCGGCAAGACCGTCGCGACGAAGCCCGCCACCCAGGTGGAGACCGCCGCCGCGATCGTCGTCGTGACCGACGACAACGATCCCGAGTACGTCTCCCGTGGCGGCCACAAGCTGGCCGGCGCCCTGGAGGTCTTCGTCCCGCAGGGGCTGAAGGTCGACGGACGGCGGGCGCTGGACGCCGGCGCGTCCACCGGCGGATTCACCGACGTACTCCTGCGCGCCGGTGCCGCCCACGTCGTCGCCGTCGACGTGGGGTACGGACAACTCGCGTGGTCTCTCCGGAGCGATGAACGCGTCACCGTCAAGGACCGTACGAACGTACGCGAGTTGACGCTCGAAGCGATCGATGGGGAACCAGTGGATCTTGTCGTGGGGGATCTGTCCTTCATCCCGCTCGGTCTCGTGCTGCCCGCCCTTGCGCGGTGCGCGGCACCCGATGCCGACCTGGTGATGATGGTCAAACCACAGTTCGAAGTGGGGAAGGAACGGCTGGGCAGTGGAGGAGTCGTACGCAGTCCCGAACTGCGTGCCGAGGCGGTACGCGGAGTCGCCACCCGCGCAGGGCAGTTGGGGCTCGGGGTGCAGGGCGTGACCGCCAGCCCGCTGCCCGGGCCGTCGGGGAACGTCGAGTACTTTCTGTGGCTGCGGGCCGGCGCACCTGAACTCAACCCGGCCGATGTCGACCGTGCAGTGGCGGAGGGGCCTCGTTGACTCAGACCCGAGATCGTACTGTTTTCCTGCTCGCCCACACCGGGCGGCCGGCCGCGATCAGAAGCGCCGAACTCGTCGTCCAGGGGCTGGTGCGCTCCGGACTCGGGGTGCGGGTGCTCGCGGCCGAGGCGGCCGACCTGCCGTTGCCGCCCGAGGTGGAGCTGATCGAGGAGGCCACGGCCCAGTGTCTCGACGGCTGCGAGCTGCTCATCGTGCTGGGCGGCGACGGCACGCTGCTGCGTGGAGCCGAGTTCGCCCGGGCCTCCGGGGTGCCGATGCTCGGCGTCAACCTCGGTAGCGTCGGCTTCCTCGCCGAGGCCGAGCGCGACGACCTCGACAAGGTTGTCGACCGGGTGGTGACGAAGGCGTACGAGGTCGAGGAACGCATGACCATCGACGTCGTCGTTAGCCAGAACGGCAACATCGTGCACACCGACTGGGCGCTGAACGAGGCGGCCGTGCAGAAGGTGTCAGCGGAGAAGCTGCTCGAGGTCGTCCTGGAGATCGACGGGCGGCCGGTGACCGGGTTCGGGTGTGACGGCATCTGCCTGTCGACGCCCACCGGGTCGACCGCCTATGCCTTCTCCGCGGGTGGGCCGGTGGTGTGGCCGGAGGTGGAGGCGCTGCTGATGGTGCCGATCAGTGCGCACGCGCTGTTCGCGAAGCCGTTGGTGACGTCGCCGGATTCCGTGCTCGCTGTGGAGGTTCTGCCTCATATTCCGCCGGGTGTTCTTTGGTGTGACGGGCGGCGGACTGTCGAGTTGCCGCCCGGGGCGCGGGTGGAGGTTCGGCGGGGGGCTGTGCCGGTTCGGTTGGCCCGGCTGCATCATGCGTCGTTCACCGATCGGCTTGTCGCCAAGTTCGCGTTGCCGGTTTCCGGGTGGCGGGGGGCGCCTCACTAGCGCTCTGTAGGGGGTGGCGGGGGTCTGTGCGCGTGTGCGGTCCACCGTGGCTTGTCGCGCAGTTCCCCGCGCCCCTGCGTCAGGCCACTCGCCCGAGTGACAAGGCGACGCCGATCTCCATTCGTTACCTGCGGGTTCTCTCATTCGAGGTGGGGGGCGTCGCACATTGAGTGGCTGACCTCGTATGGTCGTGTTCGTGTTGGAGGAGATGCGGATACGGTCGCTCGGCGTGATCGACGACGCGGTCGTCGAGTTGTCGCCCGGCTTTACCGCCGTGACCGGTGAGACCGGTGCGGGTAAGACCATGGTCGTGACCAGCCTGGGGCTGTTGCTCGGTGGGCGGGCTGACGCGGCGTTGGTGCGGATCGGGGCCAGGAACGCCGTCGTGGAGGGGCGGATCACCGTGCCTCCGGGCGGGGCGGCCGTCGTACGGGCCGAGGAGGCCGGTGCCGAGCTGGACGACGGGGCGCTGCTCATCAGCCGTACCGTTTCCGCCGAGGGGCGCTCCCGGGCGCATCTGGGCGGGCGTTCGGTGCCTGTGGGGGTGCTGGCCGAGCTGGCCGACGAGCTGGTGGCCGTACACGGGCAGACCGACCAGCAGGGGCTGCTCAAGCTGTCCCGGCAGCGGGCGGCGCTCGACCGGTACGCGGGGGACGCGGTCGCCGCGCCCCTCACCAAGTACGGGGAGGCCTACCGGCGGCTGCGGGCCGTCGCGGGCGAGCTGGACGAGATCACCACCCGCGCGCGTGAGCGGGCCCAGGAAGCCGACATGCTGCGGTACGGGCTCGACGAGATCGCCGCCGTGGACCCGCGGGCCGGGGAGGACGCCGAGCTCGCCGAGGAGGCGGAGCGGCTCGGGCACGCGGAGGCGCTGGCCTCGGCCGCGACCGTCGCCCACGCCGCCCTCGCCGGCAACCCCGAGGACCCCGAGGGCATCGACGCCGCCACGCTCGTCGCGGGTGCCCACCGGGCCCTGGAGGCCGTACGGTCGCACGACTCGGCCCTGGCCGCGCTCGCCGACCGGATCGGCGAGGTCGGCATCCTCCTCGGGGACGTCGCCGGGGAGCTGGCGGGGTACGCCGACGACCTGGACGCCGATCCGCTGCGACTGGCGGCCGTCGAGGAACGGCGGGCCGCGCTCACCGCGCTCACGCGGAAGTACGGCTCCGATGTCGCCGGTGTGCTGGCGTGGGCCGAGGACGGCTCCGCGCGGCTGCTGGAACTCGACGGCGACGACGAGCGGATCGGCGAGCTGACCGCCGAGCGGGACGCGTTGCGCGGCGAACTGGGCGGGATGGCACAGTCGTTGACGGACGCGCGGACGGAGGCGGCAGCACGGTTCGCCGCCGCCGTGACCGCCGAGCTGGCCTCGCTGGCCATGCCCCACGCGCGCGTGTCGTTCGACATCCGGCAGACCGAGGACCCCGAGGGCGTCGAGGTCGACGGACGCACGGTCGCCTACGGGCCGTCCGGCGCCGACGAGGTCGAGCTGCTCCTCGCCCCGCACCCCGGGGCGCCCGCCCGGCCCATCGCCAAGGGGGCGTCCGGGGGTGAGCTCTCGCGCGTGATGCTCGCCGTGGAGGTCGTGTTCGCGGGGACCGATCCCGTCCCCACCTATCTGTTCGACGAGGTGGACGCCGGGGTGGGCGGCAAGGCGGCCGTGGAGATCGGCCGCCGCCTTGCCAAGCTCGCGAAGAGCGCCCAGGTCGTCGTCGTGACGCACCTGCCGCAGGTCGCCGCGTTCGCCGACCGGCAGCTGCTGGTGGAGAAGACCAGCGACGGCTCGGTGACCCGGTCGGGCGTGAAGGTCCTGGAGGGCGAGGAGCGGGTACGGGAGCTGTCCCGGATGCTGGCCGGGCAGGAGGACTCGGAGACGGCGCGGGCGCATGCGGAGGAACTGCTGGCGGCGGCCCGGGCGGACGGCTGACGTTCGAACAGCTGGCGTTTAGTGGGGTCTCTCTCACCCGAGCGAGTGACCCGCCCCACCCCTCCGTGGTCCGGAACACCCGTACGTACTGGCATCCTTGAAGGGGTACGGAATACCCCCGTACCCGGAGGAAGCAGCGCGGTACACCCCTTCCGCTCAAACCTTCTGTACGTTTCTCCGTGTCCTTTCTTCGTGACCGCCCGACGCCGAACCAGGAGCCCCCGGCCACGTGAGCCTCGCGAGCAGCCACTCACCGCACGGTCAGTCGCCGCTGCGCACCGTGCAGGTGCTCGGCGGCGGCAACGCCGCCAGCAGCGCGCACGTGCGCTCGCTGGCCGCGGGGCTCGTCGCGAGGGGCGTGCGGGTCATCGTGTGCGCCCCCTCCGACGCCGACAGCGCCTACGACTTCACGGGCGCCGGCGCCGAACACATGCCCATCCCGCGCAGCAGCGACCCCGGCTCGGTGGCGGCGCTGCGCGCGGCCTGTTCGAACGCCGACCTGGTGCACGCGCACGGGCTGCACGCCTCCTTCCGGGCCGCCCTCGCGCTCAGCGGGCGCCGCACCCCACTCGTCGTCACCTGGCACAACCGGGCGTACGCGGAGGGGCCGCGCGCCCAACTGCTGAGGGTGCTGGAGCGGCGGGTCGTGAAGGCCGCCGCCGTCGTCCTGGGAACCTCCTCCGACCTCGTGGACCGGGCCCGGCGGCGGGGTGCCCGGGATGTCCGGCTGTCCGCCGTGGCGCTGTCCGCCCCGCGCGGGGCCGGGCGGGACGAGTCCGACCGGTGCAAGACACGGGCCGAACTCGGTGCCACGGCCCGCCCGTTGCTCGTGTCCGTCGGCTCCCTCGACCGGCACCGGGGGTACGACGTCCTGCTGGACGCCGTACACGCGTGGCGTGGTCTCGATCCGGCGCCGCTCCTCGTGATCGCGGGGGAGGGGCCGCTGCGGGCCGAGTTGCAGGGCCGCATCGAGAACGAGGGGCTGCCGGTCCGGCTCATCGGGCGGCGCGACGACGTGAGCGAACTGCTGTCCGCCGCCGACCTCGCCCTGCTGCCCAGCCGTTGGGAGTCGCGCTCCGTCCTCGCCCAGGAGGCCCTCCACGCGCGCGTGCCGCTGATCGCGACCGCCGTGGGAGGCGTTCCGGAACTGGTCGGGGAGGCGGCCGAACTCGTCCCCTACGGCGACGCGGTGGCGCTCGGCCGGGCTGTCGTACGGCTTCTCGGTGATCCGGAGCGCCGGGAAATTCTCCGGGAGCGGGGTGTCCGGCAGATCGCCACCTGGCCCACCGAGGACGAGACCGTCGCCCAAGTGCTCAGTGTCTACGACGAGTTCACCCAGCCCCGGCCGCTGCCTTGAGGGATCGGGAGCTCGCCGGGGGTCAGGGCAGGTGTCTGCGGGCCCGTAGCGCCAGGCTCAACGCCAGTACGGTCTGCGGGTCGTCCAGGTCGGTGCCCAGCAACTCCCCGATCCGGGCGAGGCGGTTGTAGAGGGTCTGGCGGTTGAGGTGGAGTTCGCGGGCCGTCTCCGCCTTGCGGCCCGCATGGGCCAGATAGGTCTCCAGGGTGGGCAGCAACGGCGGCTTGGAGCGGTGGTCGTGGGTGCGCAGCGGACCGATCGCCCGCTCCACGAAGGCCGCCAGGTCCGGGTGGTCGCGCAGCCGCCACAGCAACAGGTCGATGTCCAGTCGGCGGGCGTCGTACCACGGGAGGTCCGGCAGACCCTGGGCCGCCGTCGCCGTCTCCGCCGCGTGGCGCAGCCCCGCCGAGGCCGCCGCCCAGTCGCCGGCGACCCCGACCACGACGACCGGCGGCTGGGCGCCCGGGCGTTGCATCCCGGCGCGTTCCACACCCGCCCGCAGTGCCGTCGCCACCCGGTCGGCGACCGCCGGGCGCTCCGACTCCGCGCGCAGGCTCACCAGCAGCGGCACCCGGCCCTCAACGGGCCGTACGCCCAGCAGTACCGGCACACCCACCGACGCCAGCTCCTCGGTGACCGCGCGGGCCAGCACCGCCCAGCCCCCGCCCGGGGTCAGTGTGTCGCCGAGCCGCATCACCATCGGCAGCAACGGCCCGGCGCCCGGCCTGAAGCCGAGAACGCGGGCCTGCGCGGGCGCGGCCTCCGCGTCGACACGGCCCTCGGCGAGGTCGGTGAGGAAGTCGCCGCGGCCACGCGCCGCCAGCTCCTCCTCCTGGCGGGCCTGCATCAGGACGACGGCCAGGATGCCCGCGGCCCGTTCAGCGGCCATACGGTGCACGGGGGCAAGCGGTTCGAGGACGGGGAGCAGGACCAGACGTGCGCGGACCGACCCGGTGCCGGGGCCGCCCCCGGGGACGTCGACGAGCGCGGAACCGGCGGGCGGCGGCGAGTCCTTGTGCTGGGCGCGCAGGCCCTCCCACACCTGGAGCGGGTCGGCGCCCTCGGGGCCGGCTCCGGCGGCGTACAGGAGCTGGCCGTCGGCCGTCTCCAGGAACACCGGGTTGCCGCTGAAGTCCGCCAGGATGCCCAGGACCTGCGGGACACCGCCGCCGCCGAGCAGGGCCTCCGTGCAGCGCCGGTGGACCTCCTCGGCCCGCTGGAGAAGCGCGTAGTGGCCGTTGACGATCTCGGTGTGGATCTCCTCGGTGACGGCCACGAACGCCACCTCGCGGTGCAGCTGCACCAGGGGGAGGCCGGTCGCTCGGGCCGTCTCCACGAGGGCCGCGGGCAGCCGGGTGAAGCGCGGGCCCAGCTCCACGACGAGCGCCGCGATGCCCCGCTCGGCGAGGGTACGGACGAACGCGCGCTGCTCGGCCGGACGCGTGCCGAGCCCGTACCCGGTCGTCAGGAGCAGTTCGCCGCCCTTGAGCAGCGAGGCGATGTGCGGGACCTCGCCCGCGTGCACCCACCGCACGGTCCGCCCGAGCCGGTCGGCGCCCGCCAGGACCTCCGGCAGCCCGCTGCGCAGCCCGGGCAGGTCGAGCGCCCGCCGCACGGTGATGCCGGCGCCCCGGGTCTCCAAACGGCTGTCCGTACGGCTGTCCATGCAGCGGACGCTACCCGCACCTGCGTAGCACTGACGATCCGCGCATCAGCGGTACGCGCGGCTCGGCTACGCCGGAACGATGTTGTGGTTGAAGCGGAACACGTTGTCCGGGTCGTACTCGCGTTTCACCGACGCCAGCCTGCGCGTGTTCTCGGCGCCCAGGCCCGCGATCACGCGCTCCGCGCCCTCGTCCCCGATGAAGTTGAGGTAGACCGCGCCGGTGCTCCAGGGCCGGACGCGGGTCCGGACGTCGTGGACCCACTGGATACAGCGCTCGTCGTCCGCGGGGTCCTCCCAGCAGCCGAAGGGGTGGACGGCCCATCGGGCGTCCCGGTAGGGGACGGGGTACTCCGGCGGGCCGTCGGCGATGGCGCCGCCGAGCGGGAACAGCGCGCTCTGGGTTCCGGTGGGCACGGGAACGGCGTCCCCGAGAGCACAGAAGACGTCCACCAGCTCGTCGGGCGCGCCCGTCAGGTACTCGGCCGACCAGTAGTTCCGCATCCCGGGCGGGTCGTCGAGCATGCACTGGAAGTCGGCGTACGGGATCGCGGTGACGATCTCCACCTCGTGCGGCAGCGCCAGCAGCGGCTCGGCGAGCTTGCGCATGTCCTCCTCGGTACCCGCGTACGTCAGCAGTGCCCCGCACAGCAGATGTCCGACCAGATGCGGCGGGACGAACTCCTCGGGCGGGGCGGTGAGATGGATGACCCCGCCGCTCGCCTCGACCGGGCCGGCCTCGATCATGTCGCGGTAGGTACGGGTGACCTCGGGCCCGAACTCGGGGAGGTAGAGCAGCAGCGCGATGGAGAACGCGGGCAGCTCGTGCAGCCGCAGGGTGAGCGAGGTGGCGACGCCGAAGTTTCCGCCGCCGCCGTGCAGGGCCCAGAACAGCTCCGGGTTCTGCTCGGCGCTCGCGTGGACCGGGGTGCCGTCGGCGGTGACCAGGTCGACGCCGAGGAGGTTGTCGACGGCGAGGCCCTGGGGCCGGTCGAGCCAGCCGCTGCCGCCGCCGAGCACGAAGCCGGCGACCCCGGTCGTGGAGACCCGGCCGCCGGTGGTCGACAGCCCGTACGGCTGGGTCGCCCGGTCCAGGTGGCTCATCAGCGCCCCGCCCTGGACCCGTACCGACTGCGCCGCACGGTAGACGGTCACGTCGTGCATCCGGCGCAGGTCGATCACCAGACCCGCGTCGTTCACGCCCATGCCCGCCACGCTGTGGCCGCCGCCGCGGACGGCTATGGGGAGGTCCAGATCGCGGGCGAAACGGACGGAGCGGGTGACGTCGGCCTCGTCCGCGCACTGCGCGATCGCCGCGGGGCGTCTGTCGATCATGGCGTTGAAGACGGTGCTGGCGTCGTCGTATCCGGGGTCGCCCGGGGCGAGTACGTCGCCGGTGAGGTCTTCGCGGAGCGCGGAGAGGGCTGCGCCCGCCTTTGAGGGGGGTGCCATGGCGGCCCCCTTCCGATAAGGGGCATTTGTGTGCTTCCAGGGTAGGCGCCCCGCTTTGAGGGCGCCGCTTTGAGGCGCGGCGCCGTCGTGGCTGGTCGCGCCCACGTGGCGGAGCCGCAGATGTCACAGCCCCGCGCCCCTTCGGGGTGCTCAGCCGCCGTACGCCCCCGAGGCCGTCAGGCGCAGGGCCGTGTCGATCAGCGGGACATGGCTGAAGGCCTGCGGGAAGTTGCCCACCTGGCGCTTGAGGCGCGGGTCCCACTCCTCGGCCAGCAGGCCCAGGTCGTTGCGGAGGTCGAGGAGCTTCTCGAAGAGCTTCCGGGCCTCGTCGACCCGGCCGATCATCGCCAGGTCGTCCGCCATCCAGAACGAGCAGGCCAGGAACGCGCCCTCGTCGCCGGGGAGGCCGTCGAGGTTCTCCTCGCCGCCCGATGTCGGGTAGCGCAGGATGAAGCCGTCCGAGGTGGACAGCTCGCGCTGGATCGCCTCGATGGTGCCGATGACGCGCTTGTCGTCGGGCGGCAGGAAGCCCATCTGCGGGATCAGCAGCAGGGAGGCGTCCAGCTCCTTCGAGCCGTACGACTGTGTGAAGGTGTTGCGCTCCTTGTCGTAACCCTTCTCACACACGTCCCGGTGGATGTCGTCGCGCAGTTCGCGCCACTGCTCCAGCGGGCCGTCCGCGTCGCCGGACTCGATGAGCTTGATCGTGCGGTCCACCGCGACCCAGGCCATGACCTTGGAGTGCACGAAGTGGCGGCGCGGACCGCGCACCTCCCAGATGCCCTCGTCGGGCTCGTCCCAGTGCTGCTCCAGGTAGCGGATCAGCTTCAGCTGGAGCAGGGAGGCGTAGTCGTTGCGGGCCAGACCCGTCATGTGGGCCAGGTGCAGGGCCTCGGTGACCTCGCCGTACACATCCAGCTGGAGCTGGTGGGCCGCGCCGTTGCCGACCCGGACGGGGCCCGAGTTCTCGTAGCCGGGCAGCCAGTCCAACTCGGCCTCGCCCAGCTCCCGTTCGCCCGCGATCCCGTACATGATCTGCAGGTTCTCCGGGTCGCCGGCCACCGCGCGCAGCAGCCACTCGCGCCAGGCGCGGGCCTCGTCGCGATAGCCGGTGCGCAGCAGGGAGGAGAGCGTGATGGCCGCGTCGCGCAGCCAGGTGTAGCGGTAGTCCCAGTTGCGTACGCCGCCGATGTCCTCCGGGAGGGAGGTGGTGGGCGCGGCGACGATGCCGCCGGTCGGTGCGTACGTCAGCGCCTTCAGCGTGATGAGCGAGCGGACGACGGCCTCCCGGTAGGGGCCGTGGTACGTGCACTGCTCGACCCACTCGCGCCAGAACTCCTCGGTGGCGTCGAGGGACTGCTCCGGCTCGGGCAGCGCGGGCGGCTGCTTGTGCGAGGGCTCCCAGGAGATCGTGAACGCGATGCGGTCGCCCGGCGCCACCGTGAAGTCGGCGTACGTCGTCAGGGACTTGCCGTAGGTCTCGGCGGTGGTGTCGAACCACACCGAGTCGGGGCCCGCGACGGCGACCGTCCGCCCCTCGTGCTTGTGCACCCAGGGCACGACACGGCCGTACGAGAACCGCATACGCAGGGCCGAACGCATCGGCACCCGGCCGCTGACGCCCTCCACGATGCGGATCAGCTGCGGGGCGCCGTCGCGAGGGGGCATGAAATCGGTCACTCTGACCGTGCCGCGTGGGGTGTCCCACTCGGATTCGAGGATCAGCGAGTCGCCCCGGTAGCGGCGACGGGCCGCCACGGGGGGTTTCGCGTCCGCCGCGTGCGCGGGACCGAGGCGCCAGAAGCCGTGCTCCTCGGTGCCGAGCAGTCCCGCGAAGACGGCATGGGAGTCGAAGCGGGGCAGGCACAGCCAGTCGACTGTGCCGTCCCGGCAGACCAGCGCGGCAGTCTGCATGTCCCCGATGAGTGCGTAGTCTTCGATGAGCCCGGCCACGTGCAACTCCAGTCGAACGGCCACGTCGCCCCCAGAAGGAAAAAACGGGGGTCTCGATCTTGCGGTCAAGGGTTCGTTGTCCAGCATCGTTGAGCGGTGAAGCAAACACCAATCTTTGCTCAACGGACTGACGAGCGCTCGGTGTTCCGGTGTCACGGGCGGGGGTGGTGCCGTGTTGTCGGAAGGGCTCGGCAGCGAGTGTCCGAGGAGCATACGACGCACTCAGACGGTCCGCGTGCCGCTCCGGAGAACCAGGGTCCGCTGAAAGAGTGAAGCTCTGGTGAGCGGGCACTGTTTCGGGTGAGCGCCGGACAGGGTGATGGTGACTCGTGTACGGGATGCGTGCCCACGTGTGCGCGGAGCGTGGTCGGAAGCCATCTCCCCGGGTCGCTGATACCCTGGTAGCCCGTGGACCGGTGGGCACGAAACCCCCGAACCGCAGCGACGGATCCTCCCCTGAAAACCCGGAAAGCTCCGGGCCGGGCGGCCGTACCGCACCCCAGACCGCGACCACGGGAGCCCCGCCTTGGCCATGACACCCGCTGCTTTCCGAAACAGCACAGCCACGACGACCAAGCACATCTTCGTCACCGGGGGTGTCGCCTCCTCGCTCGGCAAGGGTCTGACGGCCTCCAGCCTCGGCATGCTCCTCAAGGCGCGTGGCCTGCGTGTCGTGATGCAGAAGCTCGACCCCTACCTGAACGTCGACCCCGGCACGATGAACCCCTTCCAGCACGGCGAGGTGTTCGTCACTCACGACGGCGCCGAGACCGACCTGGACATCGGCCACTACGAGCGCTTCCTCGACCGCGACCTCGACGGCTCGGCCAACGTCACCACCGGCCAGATCTACTCGACGGTGATCGCGAAGGAACGGCGCGGCGAGTACCTGGGCGACACCGTCCAGGTCATCCCGCACATCACCAACGAGATCAAGCACCGCATCCGCCGGATGGCCACCGACGAGGTCGACGTCGTCATCACCGAGGTCGGTGGCACGGTCGGCGACATCGAGTCGCTGCCCTTCCTGGAGACCGTGCGCCAGGTCCGCCACGAGGTCGGCCGCGACAACGTGTTCGTCGTGCACATCTCGCTGCTGCCCTACATCGGCCCCTCCGGCGAGCTGAAGACCAAGCCGACGCAGCACAGCGTGGCCGCCCTGCGGAACATCGGTATCCAGCCGGACGCGATCGTGCTGCGCTGCGACCGAGAGGTCCCCACCGCGATCAAGCGCAAGATCTCCCTGATGTGCGACGTCGACGAGGCCGCGGTCGTCGCCTGTCCGGACGCCCGCTCGATCTACGACATCCCCAAGACCGTGCACCGCGAGGGCCTGGACGCCTATGTCGTCCGCAAGCTGGACCTGCCCTTCCGGGACGTGGACTGGACGACCTGGGACGACCTCCTGGACCGCGTCCACAACCCCGCCCACGAGATCAACCTGGCGCTGGTCGGCAAGTACATCGACCTGCCCGACGCCTATCTCTCGGTCACCGAGGCCCTCCGCGCGGGCGGGTTCGCGAACCACGCGCGCGTGAAGATCAAGTGGGTCACCTCGGACGACTGCAAGACCCCGGCGGGCGCCAGGAAGCAGCTGGAGGACGTGGACGCGATCTGCATCCCGGGCGGCTTCGGCGACCGGGGTGTGTCCGGCAAGGTCGGCGCGATCCAGTACGCCCGTGAGCACAAGATCCCGCTGCTGGGGCTGTGCCTGGGCCTGCAGTGCATCGTCATCGAGGCGGCCCGCAACCTGGCCGGCATCGAGGACGCCAACTCCACCGAGTTCGACGCCGCCACCGCCCACCCGGTCATCTCGACCATGGCCGAGCAGCTCGACATCGTCGCGGGCGACGGCGACATGGGCGGAACGATGCGCCTGGGCATGTATCCGGCCAAGCTCGCCGAGGGCTCCATCGTGCGCGAGGTGTACGACGGCAAGGAGTACGTCGAGGAGCGCCACCGCCACCGCTACGAGGTCAACAACAGCTACCGCGCCGAACTGGAGAAGCAGACCGGTCTGCAGTTCTCCGGCACCTCCCCGGACGGCAAGCTGGTGGAGTACGTCGAGTACCCGCGCGAGGTCCACCCCTACCTGGTGGCCACCCAGGCCCACCCGGAGCTGCGTTCCCGCCCCACCCGCCCCCACCCGCTCTTCGCCGGCCTCGTCAAGGCCGCTGTCCGACGCAAGACGGGCAAGTAGAGCCAGGGCTGTACGGTGACCGGGGTGCGCGCCTTTGGGGGTGCGTGCCCCGGTTTTCTGTGCCGGCTTCCAGGCCGGTTTCTTGTGTACGGGGCGGGACGCGGGATGCGGGAGGACAAGTCGACATGACCACCATCAAGGACACTCCGGAGGAGTGGGAGATCCGGGCGACGGAGACCCCCTTCGTGGGCAACAAGACCTCCGTGCGCACCGACGAGGTGGTCATGCCCGACGGCTCGGTCGTGGGCCGCGACTACCAGGTCCACCCCGGTTCCGTGGGTGTCCTCGCCCTCGACGCGGAAGGCAGGGTCCTGCTGATCCGTCAGTACCGCCACCCCGTCCGGCAGCGGATGTGGGAGATCCCGGCCGGCCTGCTCGACGTACCTGGCGAGAACCCGCTGCACGCCGCCCAGCGCGAGCTGTACGAGGAGGCGCACGTCAAGGCCGAGGACTGGCGGGTGCTGACCGACGTCTACCCCACGGCGGGCGGCTGCGACGAGGCCGTACGGATCTTCCTGGCCCGGAATCTGTCCGAGGCCGAGGGGGAGCGCTTCGAGGTCGAGGACGAGGAGGCCGACATGGAGTACGCGCGCGTGCCCGTCGAGGAACTCGTCCGGGGTGTCCTCGCCGGCGAGGTGCACAGCAACTGTCTGGTCGTGGGCGTCCTTTCGCTGGTGGCGGCCGAGAAGGGCGACGGACTCGACGCACTGCGCCCGGCCGAGGCACCGTGGCCGGCCAGGCCCTTCGACGCCTGAGACGCCCGTACGGGCCGTCTGCCGCGCCCGGTGTGACCATCGGCTGATCCGATCGAGCGACCTGCCCGCCGTGCTCCGCACAGATCGTCGCAGAGCGTGAACTAGGCTCTGGAAACGCCCGAACCGGAGTCCCGGCGGGCTTGCGCGTGCAGGTGGACGGGAGTGTGGCCCGTGACGGATCAGGCGGTGGACACAGACGGCACGAAGCTGTCCGGAAACGATCGGCCGCCCGTTCCTACGGACAGTCAGTTCCTCGGCCGGACAAGAGAGTTGAAGGAACTGCGCGCCGACATCGAGCGCGCCGGACTCGACACTCTCGCGGGCCGGAAGGCTCCCCGCGCGCGCGTGCTCCTCATCGCCGGCAAGCCCGGATCGGGCCGCAGCGCGCTCGCCGGGGAGCTGGTCCGCCAGGTCGCGGACAGTTACCCGGACGGGGTGCTGCGCGCCCGGCTCACCGAGCCCGACGGCACGCGCGTGCCGACCGAACGCACCGCCCGCGAGCTGCTCACCGCCCTGGAGCTGCCCACCCCGCCCGGCGCCGACGAGGACGAGCTGTCCGAGGCCCTGCGCGACGCGCTCGCCGACCGCCGGATGCTGCTCCTGCTCGACGACGCGGCCGACGCCGAGCAGGTCGACGCGCTCCTGCCGGACAACCCGGACTGTCTGGCCGTCGCCGTCTCCGGGGGCCCACTGACCGGGATCTCCGACGTCCGGCCGTGCACCCTGGGCGGCCTCGACACCAAGTCCGCCGTCGAACTGCTCGAACGCTTCACCGGGTCGGTGCGCGTCACCGTGGACCCGCGCTCCGCCGAAGCCCTCGCCGAGGTGTGCCAGGGACAGCCCGCCGCACTGATGCTGGCCGGCGGCTGGCTGGAGGCCCGGCCCAAGGCGGCCGTCTCCGACCTCGCCAAACAGCTGCACGCCGAGGGCGACGAGGGCACCGCCCTCAGCCGCGTGTTCCGCCTCGTGTACGCCTCGCTGCCCACCCCGGCCGCCCGGATACTGCGACTGCTCGCCCTCGCCCCCGGCGGCCTGGTCGACCCGCAGACGGCCTCCGCATTGGCCGGCTGCTCGGTCGGCGGCGCGCGCGCCACCCTGGACGACTTCGTCGCCCTGAGCCTTCTGACGGCCGTGGACTCGCCGCTGCCGCAGTACGAGGTCCCCGGCTGCCTGATGCCCCTCCTGCGCCCTCTCGCGGTGTCCCAGGACCGCCCGGCCGAGCTCCAGCTGGCCCGGGCCCGGATGCTGGAGCGGACGGTACGGCTGCTGGTGTCCTGCCGGGCGATCACCGAGACCGACAGCCCACTGGCCCGCGAGAAGCTCCTCGGCATGCCCAGTGCGCTGCGCTTCCCGAACCCGAGGGCGGCGGCGGACTGGCTCACCATCCGCAGGCCCGCCCTGCTCGCCGCGGCCCGCCTCGCCGTGGCCGACGGGGAACTGGACACCCTGGCCAGACGCCTGATGTCCGCCCTGGTCAAGGCGATGGTCGCGCACGTGGGCACCCAGGCCGCCGCGCCCGACCTGTACGGCGTCCACCGTCTCGTCCTCGACATCGCCGAGCGCCGCGAACTGCCCCGTGAGCGGGCCGCCGCCCTGCTGAACCTCGCCGACCTGGACGCGCAGACCGGCCGTACGAACGACGCGCTGACCCGCTACCGGGCCGCGCTGGACGCCGGACGCGAGGCGAACGACCCGTACGCGACCGGCCGCGCGATGGAATCCGTAGGGGGCGCGCACCAGGAGCTCGGGGACTACGACCGCGCCGCCGACTGGTACGGGCGTGCGCTCGCCCAGCGGCTGGCGCGCGACGAGCGCGAGGACGCCGCCCGGCTGTACGGCCGTATCGCCGCCGCGCACACCTACGCGGGCCGCTACGGAGAGGCGCTGCGCAACTGGCGTGCCGCGGTGGCCGGTCACCGCAAGAACGGTGATGTGGGCGCGCACGCACGGGCGTTGAGCGAGCTGGCGCGGGTCCAGGAGTACGCGGGGCGGCCCGACGAGTCGCTGCGCACCTGCCAGGAGGCGGTGGAGTGGGCGCGCCGCGCCGACGACGTACGGCTGCAGGGAGCGCTTCAGCTGCGGCTGGCCGACACGCTCGAGCACCTCGGGGATCCGGTGGCGGCGGGGCTGCACCGGAGCGCCGCCGAGCGGCTGCTGGGCGACGAGCCGGACCCTCAGGAGGGCGGCCCTGAGCTCCCCGAAGGCGAACCTGACCTGGAACACGGCGCTAACACCTACGAAATCCGTAGCGCATCAGTCGAAGATTGATGCATTGAAAGGCTAGACACCGAGAACACCTTCATTAGACTGGCTCCACCGCGCCTTCTCCTGCGGTCTCCTGGTGTGCCCCCGCACGTCCGGGTATGTATTGCTATGCCCCCGCACCCTCTGAGCCAAGGACCGTGATCGACGTGAAGGTCGGTATCCCCCGCGAGGTCAAGAACAACGAGTTCCGCGTGGCCATCACCCCGGCCGGCGTGCACGAGCTGGTGCGCCACGGCCATCAGGTCGTCATCGAGCGGAACGCCGGCGTCGGCTCCTCGATCACGGACGACGAGTTCGTGGCCGCCGGTGCGCGCATCCTCCCGACGGCCGACGAGGTGTGGGCCACCGCCGACCTGCTGCTGAAGGTCAAGGAGCCCATCGCCGAGGAGTACCACCGCCTCCGCAAGGATCAGACGCTCTTCACCTACCTGCACCTGGCCGCGTCCAAGGAGTGCACCGACGCGCTTGTCGCGTCCGGCACCACGGCGATCGCCTACGAGACCGTCGAGCTGCCCGGCCGCGCCCTGCCGCTGCTCGCCCCGATGTCGGAGGTCGCCGGCCGACTGGCCCCGCAGGTTGGCGCCTACCATCTGATGCGCTCGGTCGGCGGACGTGGCGTGCTCCCCGGTGGCGTCCCCGGCACGCAGCCCGCGCGGGCCGTCGTCATCGGCGGTGGCGTCTCCGGCTGGAACGCCACGCAGATCGCCGTCGGCATGGGCTTCCACGTCACGTTGCTCGACCGTGACATCAACAAGCTGCGCGAGGCCGACAAGGTCTTCGGCACCAAGGTCCGGGCGATCATGTCCAACTCCTTCGAGCTGGAGAAGGCCGTCCTGGACGCCGACCTCGTCATCGGCGCGGTGCTCATCCCCGGCGCCAAGGCCCCCAAGTTGGTCACCAACGAGCTGGTGTCGCGGATGAAGCCGGGGAGTGTTCTCGTCGACATCGCGATCGACCAGGGCGGCTGCTTCGAGGACTCGCGCCCGACGACCCACGCCGAACCGACCTTCCCGGTCCACGGATCGGTCTTCTACTGCGTCGCCAACATGCCCGGCGCGGTGCCCAACACCTCGACCTACGCGCTCACCAACGCCACGCTGCCGTACATCGTGGAACTCGCCGACCGTGGCTGGGTGGCGGCGCTGCGTCGCGATCCCGCCCTCGCCCGGGGTCTCAACACCCATGACGGCAAGGTCGTCTACCGGGAGGTCGCAGAGGCGCACGGGCTGGAGCACGCGGAGTTGGAGTCACTGCTCGGCTGACGTTCGGGGTCGCCCCGAAGGTGCTGCCGGTCGACTAAACGACCAAGTCATCAACGGGTAAAAGGCGATACGTCAACAGGGGTCGTCAACGCCCCGCACCCCGCCGGACCTTGCCCGACAAGGTCCGGCCGGATGTGTGTATGGTCACTTTGCGACACTCGTTCAACTCGCCTCGAACGTAACGCTTCAACCGATTCGCGCACCGGTGAACCCTGCCGTGCGACGGCCGTACGCCCTTGACAGCGGGATGTTTCATTGCCGACACATCGGGCCGGGTCCGGCGGATTGTGTTGCTGCGAACGGCCGACACGCCATAGAGTCGCCAACCGTCGGCATGGTGCCACGCTGACCTATCGAGAAGTTTCCTGGTCACCAAGGAGGTAAGACGACTTGTGAATGAGTCGACATTTACTCCCGGGGGTGGTCAACCAGGAATGCCGGCGCGGGGATCGGGCCCCACGGGGCTCGCGGCTGTCGGCTCCGTCGCGGTCCGCACCTTCGCAGCCCACCAAGGTCACCCGATGTCCGAGGTGACTCGGCCAGGACACATGAGCATGGATGGTCATCACGTGAACGCCATGGCCGGCGACGGTAGTGGCGGGGTCCACAACCACTTCGCCGACTACGACGAACTGCCCGACGGGCACTTCTACGACCCCGACGCCGAATACGAGCCCGATCCGGAGTACGCGGCCACGCTCGCGCCCGACGCGGCCCGTCAGCGCCGTGAGCGCATCGGCCCCACCGGCCGCCCGCTCCCGTACTTCCCGATCCCGGGTCCGCTGACGAGTCACGGCCCCGCGACGATCGTCGCGATGTGCAACCAGAAGGGCGGCGTGGGCAAGACGACGTCGACCATCAACCTGGGTGCCGCGCTCGCGGAGTACGGACGAAGGGTCCTGCTGGTCGACTTCGACCCGCAGGGCGCCCTCTCCGTGGGCCTCGGTGTGAACCCGATGGAACTCGACCTGACGGTCTACAACCTGCTCATGGAGCGGGGGATGTCCGCGGACGAGGTGCTGCTCAAGACGGCGGTCCCGAACATGGACCTGCTGCCGAGCAACATCGACCTGTCGGCGGCCGAGGTGCAGCTGGTGTCGGAGGTCGCGCGCGAGTCGACGCTCCAGCGCGCCCTGAAGCCGCTCATGGCCGACTACGACTACATCGTGATCGACTGTCAGCCCTCGCTCGGCCTGCTCACCGTGAACGCCCTCACGGCCGCTCACAAGGTGATAGTGCCTCTCGAGTGCGAGTTCTTCGCGCTGCGAGGTGTCGCGCTGCTGACGGAGACCATCGAGAAGGTCCAGGAGCGGCTGAACCCGGAACTGGAGCTCGACGGCATCCTCGCCACGATGTACGACTCACGCACGGTGCACAGCCGTGAGGTGCTCGCACGTGTCGTCGAGGCCTTCGATGACCACGTCTACCACACGGTCATCGGACGCACGGTCCGCTTCCCGGAGACCACGGTCGCCGGTGAGCCGATCACCACGTACGCCTCGAACTCCGTCGGTGCCGCCGCCTATCGCCAGCTCGCCAGGGAGGTGCTCGCCCGGTGTCACGCCGAGTGAGTCTGCCGGGGGCCGACGAACTGTTCCGTACCACCGGGGGCATGGCGCTCCAGTCGTCCTCTCCCAGGCGTCAGGCGGGCGGCGAGGCCCGGGTTCCGGGTCCCGCCGGGGAGAGCGACGGGGCCGCCGCCTCGGAGGACGCGCCGCACTCGGTACCCGTCCAGGGCGGTGACGGTGACGGCGACGAACATGCCGCCGCCGGCGTGGACCCGGCCGGGGAGTCGCGCAGCCGGCAGGCCGCCGCGGAGCGTTCGATGCGCCGCCAGGGCGAGCAGGAAGGTTCTGCCTCCGGACAGCAGGGTCCCTCGCCCCAGTCGGTGTCGGCGTCCCGCAAGCGCGGCCGGGCCCCCTCGCGGCGGCCCAGCGGGCGTGAGCGGCACGACGAGAAGATCACGGTGTACGTCTCCGCCGAGGAGCTGATGGACCTTGAGCACGCGCGTCTCGTGCTGCGGGGCGAACACGGGCTTGCGGTCGACCGCGGCCGGATCGTGCGCGAGGCGGTCGCGGTGGTGCTCGCGGATCTCGAGTCCCGTGGGGACGCGAGCATCCTCGTACGACGGTTGCGTGGCCGCTAGCGGTAGCCTGCGTGGGCCATGACCTCGAACGACGCCCCTGCCCCCGGCTCCGCCGGTCGTCGGCGTGTGCTGGGGCGGGGTCCGGGGGGCTCGCCACCCGTTTCGGCCGAGGAACCCGTCGAGGCGTCCCCCGAGGTCTCCGAGGTACCGGTGGAGGCCCCCGCGGTCGCCGAGGAATTGCCGGAGCCCCCGGTTCAGGCGGTTCCGGCGGCCGAACCCGATGACGGGGTCTTCAAGGTCCGCCTCGCCAACTTCGAGGGGCCCTTCGATCTCCTCCTCCAGCTGATCTCCAAGCACAAGCTCGACGTCACCGAGGTCGCCCTCTCCAAGGTGACCGACGAGTTCATCACACACATCAGGGCGATGGGCCCCGACTGGGATCTCGATCAGACGACCGAGTTCCTCGTCGTCGCGGCCACTCTGCTGGACCTGAAGGCCGCGCGGCTGCTGCCCGCCGCCGAGGTCGAGGACGAGGCCGACCTGGCCCTGCTGGAGGCCCGCGACCTGCTGTTCGCGCGGCTGCTCCAGTACCGCGCGTACAAGCAGGTCGCCGACATCTTCAGCCGCCGCCTCGACGACGAGGCCCGCCGCTATCCCCGTACCGTCGGACTGGAACCGCACCACGCCGAACTGCTGCCCGAGGTCGTCATCAGCATCGGGGCCGAGGGGTTCGCGAAGCTCGCCGTGAAGGCGATGCAGCCCCGGCCGAGACCACAGGTGTACGTCGACCACATCCACGCACCCCTGGTGAGCGTGCAGGAGCAGGCCCAGATCGTCGTCGCGCGGCTGAGGGAGCTGGGCGAGGCCACCTTCCAGGACCTCGTCGACGACACCGACGACACACTGACCGTCGTGGCGCGCTTCCTGGCCCTTCTGGAGCTGTACCGGGAGAAGGTCGTCGTCCTGGACCAGGAGACGGCGCTCGGGGAGCTGGTGGTGCGCTGGACGGGCGGGGAGGGCGATCGGGAGCCGACGGTCACCGACGAGTTCGACCGGCCGCCTGAGCCGGTGAAGCCAGGGAAGGACGAGAAGGCGTGAGCGAGGAGACCACAGAGGTGCCGGCCGGGCCGCGGACCGTCGCCGATCTCGATCTCGGGCCAGCCCTGGAGGCCGTCCTCATGGTCGTGGACGAACCCGCGACCGAGGAGCACCTCGCGAAGATCCTTCAGCGGCCCCGGCGGCAGATCGCGGACGCCCTGCGCGCGCTGGCCGACGAGTACACCGTTCAGGGGCGCGGTTTCGAGCTGCGGCTCATCGCCGGGGGCTGGCGTTTCTACTCCCGGCCCGAGTACGCGGCGGCCGTCGAGGGCTTCGTGCTGGACGGCCAGCAGGCCCGGCTCACCCAGGCGGCGCTGGAGACGCTCGCGGTCGTCGCGTACCGGCAGCCGGTCAGCCGCAGCCGGGTCTCGGCCGTCCGCGGAGTGAACTGTGACGGGGTCATGCGGACCCTGTTGCAGCGCGGTCTGGTCCAGGAGGCGGGCACGGAACCCGAAACAGGTGCGATCCTGTACACGACGACGAACTACTTCCTGGAGCGGATGGGCCTGCGAGGCCTGGACGAACTCCCGGAGCTCGCACCCTTCCTTCCGGAGGCGGACGCGATCGAGGCCGAGACGCAGGAAGGTGTTCCGTCGTTCGATCCGGATGCTCCCGATGCTCCGGGTGCAGACGACGCAGACGACCAGACGGAATTTTGATGCGAAGCAGTAGCGGCAGCGGTAGCGGTGGCGGCAAGAGTGGTGGCGGGCGCGGTAACTCTCGCGGCGCCGGCAGCGGTGGGGGCGACAGGCGCGGCCAGGGTCAGGGTCAGGGGCGCGGTCAGGGCCAGGGCCGCGGTCAGGGTCCGAGTCAGGGGCGAGGCCAGGGTTCGGGTCAGGGGCGCGGTCAGGGCCAGGGTCAGGGCCAGAGCCGCGGTCAGGGTCAGGCCCCGGGCCAGGGGCAGCCCCAGGGGCGTCCCAGTAAGCCGCGCCCCGAGGAGCGCCGCTACGACGTGGGACCGGGCGCCACCCCGGACGGTCCGAAGTCCGGGCGCGGTGCCTCCGCGCGCGGCGGCGCCAAGGGCGGGCCCAGGCAGGGCCACAACAGCACCGGACGCGGGCGCTGGGTCCCGGCGACCTCCCGCGAGTACGACGCGCGGGCCGAGGAGCGCAACCGGGAGCGCTACGCCGAGAAGAAGGACGTCAAGCTGCCCAAGACGTTCCCGGGCGCCGAGCAGGAGGGCGAGCGGCTCCAGAAGATCCTGGCGCGCGCGGGCTACGGCTCCCGGCGCACGTGCGAGGAGCTGATCGAGCACGCGCGTGTGGAGGTCAACGGCGAGATCGTGGTGGAGCAGGGGCTGCGCGTCGACCCCGAGCACGACGAGATCAAGGTCGACGGGCTCACGGTGGCCACGCAGTCGTACCAGTTCTTCTCGCTGAACAAGCCCGCCGGCGTCGTCTCCACGATGGAGGACAACGAGGGCCGGCAGTGCCTCGGCGACTACGTGACGAACCGCGAGACGCGACTCTTCCACGTCGGACGCCTCGACACCGAGACCGAGGGCGTCATCCTGCTCACCAACCACGGTGAGCTGGCGCACCGGCTGACGCACCCCAAGTACGGCGTGAAGAAGGTCTACCTCGCGCACATCGTGGGCCCGATCCCGCGCGACCTGGGCAAGCAGCTCAAGGACGGCATCCAGCTGGAGGACGGGTACGCCCGCGCGGACCACTTCCGCGTCGTGGAGCAGACCGGCAAGAACTACCTCGTTGAGGTCACCCTTCACGAGGGCCGCAAGCACATCGTGCGCCGCATGCTCGCGGAGGCCGGCTTCCCGGTCGACAAGCTGGTGCGCGTCTCCTTCGGTCCGATCACCCTCGGCGACCAGAAGTCGGGCTGGCTGCGCCGCCTGTCCAACACCGAGGTCGGCATGCTGATGCAGGAAGTCGACCTGTAGACGAGCGGATGTGTCCGCACTCGCGGCCGGTCCCGGAGCTTTCCGGGGCCGGCCGTTTTTCGTGCGCCGGGACGGCCCCTGGGTGCGGCTGGGGGTGCAGGACGGCCTTCGGGTGCCCTCCCGGGCCCTCCCGACCCTTCGGGGCGCCTGAGGGGCCGCTGAGGGCCGCTGAGGGACTTTGGGCGTATGGGAGTCGTCAAGAAGGGTTGTGGGTCCCGCTCGCGCTCTTTATAGTCGGTATGACTATTGGTCATGGTGACCATAAAGAGCGATGGCAGGAGGGGTGGGCGGGCATGACCGCACCTGTGAACGGAGCGGCTCGGGGCCAGGCCCCCGAGGGGTACGACAAGTACGCCTTCGAACCCTTCGCCGTCACCGTCGACCTGGCGGTCCTCACCCTGCGCGCGGGCGCGCTGCACGTGCTGCTCGTCGAGCGCGGTCACGAACCGTACGCCGGCCGCTGGGCGCTGCCCGGAGGGTTCGTCCTGCCCGACGAGTCCGCGGAGACGGCGGCCCGGCGTGAACTCGCCGAGGAGACCGGCCTGTCGGACGTGTCCGGGCTGCACCTGGAGCAGCTGCGCACGTACAGCGAGCCCGACCGCGACCCGAGAATGCGGGTCGTGTCCGTGGCCTTCGCCGCGCTGCTGCCGCACGCGCCCGAACCGCACGGCGGCGGGGACGCGGCACAGGCCCAATGGCTGCGCTACAACGCGCTCGGGCCGCTCGCCTTCGACCACGACCGCATCCTGGCCGACGCCCACGACCGGGTCGGCGCCAAGCTGGAGTACTCCTGCATCGCGACCGCCTTCTGCCCGCCCGAGTTCACCCTCGGCGAGCTGCGGCAGGTCTACGAGACCGTGTGGGGCACCGCGCTCGACCCGCCCAACTTCCGCCGCAAGGTGCTCGCCACCCCGGGCTTCGTCGAGCCCGTGCCGGGTGCCGCACGCCTCACCGGCGGCCGGGGCAAACCCGCCGCGCTGTACCGCGCGGGTACGGCGGCCACTCTGCACCCGCCGCTGCTGCGCCCGACCACGTCGGCGTCGCCGGCCCCGCCCCCGTTCTCACCGTCCCCCTCCTCGCCGTCCCCTTCGTCACCGTCTCCCACGTCACCGGAAGGACGCCCCGCATGACCACCACCACCGTCAGGAAGCGCGCCGCCAGCGGGGCGTTGATCGGGCTCGCGCTCGGCGACGCACTGGGCTTCCCGACCGAGTTCAACGACATCCCGTCCATCCTCGCCAAGTGCGGGCCGTGGCGGCGTATGGAGCTGCCCACGCCCGCGATCGTCACCGACGACACCCAGATGACGCTGGCGCTCGCCCACGGGCTGCGCGCGGCGATGGATCGGGGGCTGCTCGCCCCGGCGGGGATGGAACGGCCGGTGCGCGAGGAGTTCGTCAAGTGGTACCGGTCGCCGGACAACAACCGGGCGCCGGGCCACACCTGTCTGGTCGCCTGCGACCTGCTGGAGAACGAGCGGCTGCCCTGGCAGGAGGCCAGCCAGATCGGCTCGAAGGGCTGTGGCGCCAACATGCGCGTCGCGCCCCTCGGTCTGATCTCGGCCCTGAGTGACGAACAGCGCGCGGGCGCCGCCCAGTTGCAGGCCGCGCTCACCCACGGCCATCCGACGGCCCTGGCCGCGTCCGACCTCACCGCGCACGCCGTACGGCTGCTCGCCCAGGGCGCCGAACCGGCCGGGCTGGTGACCCTGCTGCGTACCTACGCGCACGAGAGCCGGAGCCACTACTACCACCGCTGGCTGGGCGACCTGTGGACGCACAGCCACGATCCGAGCCCCGAGCACTTCATCGCCCGCGGCTGGGACGAGTGCCTGGCGATCCTGGACAAGCTCCAGCTCGCCGTCCGTACCGCCTCGCCCGAGGACGACCCCTGCATCGCCACCGGCGCCGGCTGGATCGCCGAAGAGGCCCTGGCCACCGGCCTGCTGTGCTTCCTGCTCTTCCCCGACGAGCCCCTCACGGCCCTGCGCCGCGCCGCCTGCACCTCCGGCGACTCGGACTCCATCGCCTGCCTGACCGGAGCCTTCGCCGGCGCCCACCACGGCACCGACGCCTGGCCGACCCCCTGGGCGGACCGTATCGAGTACGGGGGTGACCTGCAGACGCTGGGCGCGCTCTGGGACGCTTGACGGATGAACGGTGCGCTGCCGGAGTAGCGCGTCATGTCGGTATGGGTCCTTGCCGGAGGCTGCGCCCCCAGACCCCCGCTTCGGCCCTGAAGGAGCCTCGTCCTCAAACGCCGGACGGGCTGTGGGTGGCTGATGCCGCGCCGCTGAGGCTGCTGTCCCCGCTGGTCGTGCACACGTCCGACACGCACAGGGAACTGGCCGCGCTCGCCCCCGGTGTCCTCACCGGCCACCACGCGCACCACTACAGAGGCTTCGCGGTGACGCAGTGGCGGCTCTTCGAGAAGACCGGCGAACTCAAGCCGCTGCTCTACACGTTCCGCGTGCTGCTCACCGGCGTCCACCTGATGCGCAGTGGCGAGGTACAGGCCCATCTGCCCACGCTCGTCGGGGAGATCGGCGAGGCCCCCGCGTATCTGCCCGAGCTCGTCGCGGCCAAGGCCGAGCGGGAACACGGGGTGGCCGACGTCGGCCACGCGCGCGTGGCGGCCGATGTGGAGCGGCTGCACCGCGTACTGGACGACGCGCAGGCCGCCTCAGGGCTGCCGGACGTCCCCACCGCGTACGACGCCCTGCACGACCTCGTCGTGCGGGTCCGGCTGGTGAGCTGAGGCTCGGCGGGTGCGGATCAGGAAGTCCTCGACGCGACGGCGGTCCGGTTCCTCGGGGAGCGGGCTGGTGCGGGAGGCCTGTTCGGCTTCCTCCGCGAGGCGGTTCATCCGGGACTCGATCTCCGGCCAGCCCACCTCACCCCGTTTCACCGCCAGCAGCGGACCGCGCTCGTCACCGACGTCGATCGTCAGCGTGCCCGTGCGCAGCAGGTCGCGGCAGCTCATCAGCAGGCGCAGCAGGTGCATCGCGTGTTTCCAGCGCGGGGCGCCATGGACGCGGACATCGGCCTCCAGCTTTTTGCGCTGGCCGAGCGCGTAGCGCGCGAACGTCTCGTGCGCCTGGCGGGAGAGGAACGCTCCGCGCAGGGCGAGGAGTTCACGGCCGATGTCGTCGGCGTACTCCACGAGGGGCGAGTGGAGGCACTCCAGGATGTTCGGGTTGGCCCGCAGAGCCAGGGTGCAGAAGCGTTCCAGCTCCCAGCTGAACTGCTCCTCCGCCGGGCCCTCCACATGCGTGGGCGGCTTCTCGAAGCGCCAGAACAGGGGAGTGGGCGCGAGGAAGACCCCGCGCCTGTCCGTGTCGCTGCCGTCCGTCGCCAGGCCGAAGGCGCGTGAACCCATCACACAGGCGTAGACCGTGTGGTCGCGCACCAGGTTCTCGGGGGTCTCGGAACTCTGGGGGTCGGATTGCGGGCTCATTCCGGGAGCGTACGGGGGAAGGTCACGCCAGGCGGATCGAATTTCCCGTCACCGTGATCTTCTTCTCCGCCAGTGGCCGCGCAGCCGGCGGGTTGGCCACCGAACCGTCCGCGATGTTGAACTTGCTGCCGTGGCAGGTGCAGTTGATGGTGCCGCCCTCGACATTGGCCACTGGGCACTGCTGATGCGTGCAGATCGAGGTGAAGGCCTTGAACTCGCCGTCCTTGGGCTGGGTCACCACGACCTGCTCGTCCTTGAAGATCTTGCCGCCACCGACCGGGATGTCGGCCGTCGTGGCCAGCTCCTGACCGGGGGAGCCGGCGGAGACCGTCGACGACCCGGATTCGTCGCCGTACTCGCTGCATCCCGCTGTGAGCGCCGCCGCGCCCGTCGCGAGGAGGATCGTGCGGCGCGTCGGGCCTTGCGTCATGTCGTCACTCCGATGTTGCGGAAGAACCAGAGGGCGGAAGTGAGCCAGATGATCGTCAGAACGGTGAAGACCAGTCCGCCGACGACCGGCAGCAGCCAGCCGGGCAGCCGGTCCCAGCGAAGCAGCAGCATCTTCGCGCTGAAGACGCCGAAGAAGAAGCATCCCAGGAGGGAGTGCCACATCACACGTGAATCGTATGTTTGATATCCGAAAGCGTACAGACAGTGCACTGCCACCGGAACGGCCACCAGGAACGCGATCCGCCCCGACCAGCGGTGCAGCACCGCCGACCAGCTCGGGCCCGGCAGCTTCCCGTACACCATGAGCGCCGACACGACCTGGACGAGCGCGAAGCCGAACGCCGTCGTCGCGAGCCACGACTTCACCGCGCCCGTGCTGCTGAACCCGGCCAGGTTGAAGGCGGTGCCCTCCGGGTCGTGGACCTTGCCGTACACCCCCAGGCCCACCGCCACGGCGGCGGCGACGAGCGCCGGGACGAGATAGCGGGCCGCGCTCGGGCCGCTGGGGGCAGGAGGGCGCGGAGGGAAGCTCTGGGTTGCGGCGTTCGGGTCCACGGTCATGTTCGGCTCCCTGCGAGGAGTGGGAGGAGCGGGAGGAGTCGGGGAAGGGGGCTCAGGGTGTGACCGGGCGGGCCGTGAGCCGCCGGCCGTCGATCGTGACCGCGCCGGTCTCCGGGTCGATGCGGGGCGCGGGGGAGGGCTTGCCGTCGCGGTTGAGGATGCCGACCTGCTCCCCGGTCGACAGCACGATCCAGCCGCCGTCGATCTTGGCGTTCCGCACGGTCGCGGTCGCCCGGTACAGCCCCGACGGCTTGACCGCCTTGTCCGCGGTGAAGGCGTAGTGCCCGCCCTCGATGTCGACCGTGCCGCGGATGCTGCTGCCCTTGAGGGTGCCGTTCAGTACGGAGCCGCCCTCGCCGGTGAGCTTCATGGAACCGTCGGCCTCGGCATCGCCCTTCAGCCACGACTCCTTGTCACGTCCGTCGCAGAAGTACGCGATCGCTTGCCGTCGCGCAGCGAGACCGACACCGCGGAGGAGTCGTCGTCCGTACGGCCCGCGTAGTCCGCGTTCGGCGCGGGGGCCTTGGTGGGCGACGGAGACGAAGTCGGTGACGGGGTCACGGGCGGGGAAGGCGAAGGAGACGCCTTCGTGTTCGGAGGTGACGGTGACGGTGACACCTCGTAGCCGGGTGAGTCCGCCTGGGACGTGGACGCCGGCTTCGTTCCTGTCGTCGCGTTGAGCGACAGCATGAACAGGGCCAACAACAGTCCCGCGAGCAGTGTGAAAAGCGGTCCGGTGCGCTTCATCGGGCCTCCCCCGAGGCGAGTTTCCTGCCATGAGAGCGGACCTGGGCCCCCGCGTCCAGAGCGCACGGGCGTGTTCGCACCCCAAGTCGCGGATTGGGGCGAATCGGGTGACATTGGCAGAGCCCGGTGTGAGGCGGGGGCGCGTCTCAGCGGGCGGGCGCCGCGGGTCCTCTTCATGCGGGCTGACTAGGCTGGATGCGCCAAGAGCCGATACGTAGATACGAATACGTACATCAGCTCCACCCACGTACATCAGCAAGGAGCATCACCGTGGCGGTACGAGCGGTGCGGGGCGCCGTCCAACTGGACCGGGACGAGGCCGGGCACATGGACGAGCGGGTCAGTGAACTGCTCGTCGCGGTCCTGGAGCGCAACAGCCTCACCGCGGACGACCTGATCAGCGTCTGGTTCACGGCCACCCCCGACCTGCACAGCGACTTCCCGGCCGCCGCGGCCCGCAAGCTCGGCATCGTCGACGTACCGCTGATCTGCGCCCAGGAGCTGGACATCGAGGGCGCGATGCCGCGGGTGGTACGGATCCTCGCCCACATCGAGTCGGACCTGCCCCGCGCGGACATCGCGCACGTCTACCTCGGTGCCGCGGGGGCCCTGCGCAAGGACATCGCCCAGTGAGAACCGCACTCGTCATCGGCACGGGCCTCATCGGTACGTCCGCCGCGCTCGCCCTCGCCTCGCGGGGCGTCGTCGTCCATCTCGCCGACCACGACCCCGAGCAGGCCCGTACGGCGTCCGCGCTGGGCGCCGGGACGGACGAGGCGCCGCAGGGGCCGGTCGACCTCGCGATCGTCGCCGCTCCGCCCGCGCACGTGGCAGGCACCCTCGCCGACGCGATGCGCCGGGGTGTCGCGCGCGGCTACCTCGACGTGGCCAGCGTCAAGGGCGGCCCGCGCCGCGAGCTGGAGGCGATGGGCCTCGACCTGGCGTCCTACATCGGCTCGCACCCCATGTCGGGCCGCGAGAAGTCCGGCCCGCTGGCCGCGACCGGCGACCTCTTCGAGGGCCGTCCCTGGGTGCTGACCCCGACGCGGGACACCGACACGGAGGTGCTGAACCTCGCCCTCGAACTGGTCTCGCACTGCCGTGCGGTCCCCGTCGTCATGGACGCGGACGCCCACGACCGCGCCGTCGCCCTTGTCTCCCACATGCCCCACCTGGTCTCCAGCATGGTCGCCGCGCGGCTGGAGAACGCGGAGGAGGCGGCCGTACGGCTGTGCGGGCAGGGCATCCGGGACGTGACCCGGATCGCCGCCTCCGATCCCGGCATGTGGATCGACATCCTCTCCGCCAACCCCGGGCCGGTCGCCGACCTCCTCACGGACGTCGCCGCGGACCTGGAGGAGACGGTTCAGGCACTGCGGTCCCTCCAGTCCTCCGACGAGGCGAAGCGCCGTGCGGGTGTGTCCGGGGTCGAGGACATGCTGCGGCGCGGTAACGCGGGGCAGGTGCGGGTGCCCGGCAAGCACGGGGCCGCTCCGCTGGTGTACGAGGTCGTGGCCGTGCTCATCGACGACCAGCCCGGGCAGCTGGCCCGGATCTTCGCCGATGCGGGGCGGGCGGGGGTCAACATCGAGGATGTGCGGATCGAGCATGCGACGGGGCAGCAGGCGGGGCTTGTGCAGTTGATGGTGCAGCCGTCGGCCGCACCCGTGCTTTCTGCTGCGCTGCGGGAGCGTGGGTGGGCGATTCGGCAGTCGTGAGCGGTGTTGGTGTGGGCGTCGCTGGGGGCTGCCGTCCCCAGGCCCCCGCTCCGGCCCTGAACGGGCCTTGTCCTCAATCGCCGGACGGGCTGGGGGTGCGGGCCGGGGCCAGAAGGGCTTGCGGCCGGATGAGTGACCAGTACCCAGTAACCTTGTCCGGGGTGCCATGCGCCCCCGCCCCACCACCCCGGACCAGGAAAGGTGCCTCCACAGTGGATCGCGCCGCAGTGATTGTCGCCATAGACGGGCCCTCCGGCACCGGCAAGTCGAGCACGTCGAAGGCTGTCGCCGCGCAGCTCGGGCTGAGCTACCTGGACACCGGGGCGCAGTACCGGGCCATCACCTGGTGGATGGTGACCAACGGGATCGACCTCACGGACCCCTCCGCGATCGCCGCCGTGGTGGGCAAGGCCGAGATCGTCTCCGGTACGGACCCGGAGAACCCGACGATCACCGTGGACGGCACCGACGTCGGTGGTCCGATCCGTACCCAGGAGGTCACCTCCAAGGTCAGCGCGGTGAGCGCCGTACCGGAGGTGCGTGCGCTGATCACGGAGCTGCAGCGGTCCATCGCCGCGTCGGCCGAGAAGGGGATCGTCGTCGAGGGGCGGGACATCGGGACGACCGTTCTGCCCGGCGCCGACCTGAAGATCTTCCTCACCGCGTCCCCGGAGGCGCGTGCCGCCCGCCGCAGCGGTGAGCTGAAGGGTGCCGACGTCAACGCCACCCGTGAGGCGCTGCTGAAGCGGGACGCGGCCGACTCCAGCCGTAAGACCTCGCCGCTCGCCAAGGCGGACGACGCGGTGGAGGTCGACACCTCCGAGCTGACTCTGCAGCAGGTCATCGAATGCGTCGTCACCCTCGTCGAGGAGAAGCGGGACGCGAAGTGAGCGTTCCGTCGAAGACGTCGAGGGAGTCGAAGGCGGCCGAGGTTCCCACGCAGCGGGGTGCCGAGGTCGGGCGGCGTATCGGTGTCGGTCTGATGTACGGGCTGTGGAAGCCGCGCGTCCTGGGCGCCTGGAAGGTCCCCGCGACCGGTCCGGTGATCCTCGCCGTGAACCACTCGCACAACATCGACGGCCCGATGGTCATCGGTGTGGCGCCCCGGGCGTCGCACTTCCTGGTCAAGAAAGAGGCGTTCATCGGGCTGCTCGGGCCCGCCATGCACGCCCTCGGACAGGTCAAGGTGGACCGCTCGACCGCCGACCGGACGGCGATCGCCCAGGCCCTGGCGGTGCTGGCGAACGGCGGAGTCCTCGGGATCTTTCCCGAGGGCAGCCGTGGCGAGGGCGACTTCGCCTCGCTGCGCGCCGGTCTGGCCTACTTCGCCGTGCGCAGCGGTGCGCAGGTCGTTCCGGTGGCCGTCCTGGGAAGTACCGACCGGCGCGGGCGGTTGATAAAGGGGCTGCCGCCGCTGCGCAGCCGCGTCGACGTGGTCTTCGGTGACCCGTTCGAGGCGGGCGACGGCACCGGGCGGCGTACGCGCGCGGCGCTGGACGAGGCGACCGTACGCATCCAGAAGCAGCTCACCGCGCACCTGGAGAACGCCAGACGGCTCACCGGCCGTCAGGAAAACGCCGGGCGCCCCGCCGGGCGCTGAGCGACACTTGAGTACTTGAGCAGTTTGAGTAGTGGATCACCCGATAACGGGGGGTTACACCGATCACCACGATGAACGAGGTACGGACTTCATGAACGACCACATTCCCTCCGACGGCTCGGGAGAGCACGAGCACGGAGAGCTTGGCGATGCCGAGTACGCGGAGTTCATGGAGCTCGCCGCGGTCGAGGGCTTCGATGTAGCTGATGTCGAGGGCGCGCTCGACGAGGCGGGACACGGGCCGCTGCCCGTCCTCGCCGTCGTGGGGCGGCCGAACGTCGGCAAGTCGACACTCGTCAACCGCATCATCGGGCGCCGTGAGGCCGTCGTCGAGGACAAGCCCGGCGTCACCCGCGACCGCGTCACCTACGAGGCCGAATGGGCCGGGCGGCGCTTCAAGCTCGTCGACACCGGCGGCTGGGAGCAGGACGTCCTCGGCATCGACGCCTCCGTGGCCGCACAGGCCGAGTACGCGATCGAGGCGTCCGACGCCGTCGTCTTCGTCGTCGACGCCAAGGTCGGCGCGACCGACACCGACGAGGCTGTCGTCCGGCTGCTGCGCAAGGCCGGCAAGCCCGTCGTCCTGTGCGCCAACAAGGTCGACGGGCTGAGCGGCGAGGCCGACGCCTCGTATCTCTGGGCCCTCGGTCTCGGCGAGCCGCACCCCGTCTCCGCGCTGCACGGCCGTGGCACCGGCGACATGCTGGACGCCGTCCTGGAGGCGCTGCCCGAGGCTCCCGCGCAGACGTTCGGCACCGGGGTCGGCGGCCCGCGCCGCATCGCCCTCATCGGCCGCCCGAACGTCGGCAAGTCCTCGCTGCTGAACAAGGTGGCGGGCCAGGAGCGCGTCGTCGTCAACGAGATCGCGGGCACCACCCGTGACCCGGTCGACGAGCTGATCGAACTCGGCGGCGTCACCTGGAAGTTCATCGACACGGCGGGCATCCGCAAGCGCGTCCACCTCCAGCAGGGCGCCGACTACTACGCCTCGCTGCGTACGGCCGCCGCCGTGGAGAAGGCCGAGGTCGCCGTCATCCTGATCGACGGCTCCGAGAACATCTCCATCCAGGACCAGCGGATCGTCACGATGGCCGTCGACGCGGGCCGTGCGATCGTCCTCGCGTACAACAAGTGGGACACGCTCGACGAGGAGCGCCGCTACTACCTGGAGCGGGAGATCGAGACCGAGCTCGCCCAGGTGGCGTGGGCGCCCCGCGTCAACGTCTCGGCGCGCACCGGCCGCCACATGGAGAAGCTGGTCCCCGCGATCGAGGCCGCCCTGGCGGGCTGGGAGACCCGGGTCCCGACGGGCCGGCTGAACGCCTTCCTCGGCGAGCTGGTCGCCGCCCACCCGCACCCGATCCGGGGCGGCAAGCAGCCGCGCATCCTGTTCGGCACCCAGGCGGGCGTCAAGCCGCCGCGGTTCGTGCTCTTCGCCTCCGGCTTCATCGAGGCGGGCTACCGCCGCTTCATCGAGCGCCGTCTGCGCGAGGAGTTCGGCTTCGAGGGCACGCCGATCCACATCTCGGTGCGGGTGCGCGAGAAGCGCGGCAGGAAGAAGTAGCGGTCGCAGGTAGACGTCGTACGTCTC
>NZ_AEJB01000331.1 GCF_000331005.1 Streptomyces turgidiscabies Car8 | reverse complement strand
CTGACGGTCAGACGGACTCGGGCTCCCCCGGCTCCTCCGGGTTCACCGGCTCCTCGGACTCCTCGGGCTTCTCGGACTGCTCAGGCTTCTCCGGCAGCTCCGCCGCCAGTGCCGCCGCGGCCTGGACCAGCGGAAGGGCCAGTAGTGCCCCGGCTCCCTCGCCCACGGTCACCCCGTGGTCGAGCAGCGGCTCCAGCGCCATCCGGTCCAGGGCCTTCGCCTGGGCCGGCTCCCCGCTGTTGTGTCCGGCGAGCCACCAGTCCGGCGCCCGGAAGGCGACCCGCTGCCCGACCAGCGCACACGCGGCCGACACCACACCGTCCAGGATCACCGGCATCTTGCGTACCGCGCTCTGCAGCAGGAACCCGGTCATCGCGGCTAGGTCGGCGCCGCCCACCGTCGCCAGCAGCTGCAACTGGTCCCCGAGCACCGGCCGGGCGCGCCGGAGCGCGTCCCGGATCGCGGCGCACTTGCGCATCCACGCCAGGTCGTCGATCGGCAGCCCGCCCCGCCCGGTGACGACGGACGCGTCCGTCCCGCACAGCGCGGCCACCAGGACCGACGCGGCCGTGGTCCCGCCCACGCTCACATCGCCGAGGACCACCAGATCCGTACCGGAGTCGGCCTCCTCGTCGGCCACGGCGACCCCCGCCAGGAAGGCGGCCTCCGCCTCCTGGGGCGTCAGCGCGTCCTCGACGTCGATCCGTCCGCTGCCACGCCGCGTCCGGTGCCCCGCGACCTCGGCGGGCAGCGCGTCCGGCTCGCAGTCCAGGGCCATGTCGACGACCCGTACGGGCACCCCGAGCCGCCGCGCGAGCACGGCGACGGGGCTGGAGCCGTCGAGAACCGCCCGCACGGACTGCTCGGCACTGCCGGCGGGGCGCGCCGACACGCCCTGCCCGGCGATCCCGTGATCCCCCGCGAACAGCACCACACGCGGTCGTTCGACCGGCCGTACCGGCACCGAGGACTGCGCCGCCGCCAGCCACTCACCCAGGTCGTCGAGGCGCCCGAGCGACCCGGGCGGCACGATCTGGCGCTCCCGGCGCGCCTCCGCGTCGCGGCGCACACCGCCGTCGGGGCGCTCGATCAGATCGGTGAAGTCGTCGAGATTAAGCGAGCTCATTCGCCGAACAGTACCGGCAGCGATCGAACAGGACGCCGTCACGTTGGAGCCATGTCATTGCACCCGGGAGGGCGATCCCCTACGTAACGTTTTGATGCGTAATGTCGCACGGCGCTTCAGCGCACCGCAGCAGTGCACCGCTTCAGCAGGAGCCGCCCATGTCCCCCGCCCCGAAGGCGACCGTCCCACCGGAGACCGACGGGTTCCACGAGCCGCGCCGCGAGGACTGCCCCTGGTGCGGTTCCAAACGGCTGCGCACCCGCCTGCGCACGCCCGACCTGCGGCAGCGAGGGTTGGGAGGCCCGGGCACGTTCGTCGTCGACGAGTGCCGCGACTGCGCCCACGCCTTCCAGAACCCGCGCCTCACCGCGGAGGGCCTCGCCCTCCACCACCAGGACCTGCCCGAGGCCTCCCACCCCGTCACGCCCCGCAGACACCGCGCGGCGGCCCGGGCGATGCTCGCCTTCCGCGAACCGGAGAGCTGGCTCGACGTGGGGACGGGCGACGGGGCCTTCCCGGCGGCGGCGAAGCGCTGTTTCCCGTACACGGCCTTCGACGGCGTGGACACCACCCGCCTCGTCCAGAAGGCCCGCACCGCCGGCCACATCGAGGAGGCCTATCGGGGCCGCCTCACCGACCCGGCCGTCGTCAACCGGCTGCGGGCCCGTTACGACGTCGTCAGCATGTTCCATCACCTGGAACACACCCCGGATCCTCGCGAGGAACTCCGGGCGGCACTCAGCGCCCTGCGCCCCGGCGGCCACCTCCTGATCGAGGTCCCGGACCCGCACTGCGCGTTCGGCACCCTGCTGGGCAAGTGGTGGCCCTGGTACGCCCAGCCCCGCCACCTCCACCTCATGCCGCTGGCCAACCTGGTGGCGGAACTGGAGTCCCAGCACTGCACGATCATCGCGACGGACCGCCGGGAACCCCACATCCCGTACGACCTGACGGGCGCCCTCTCCCTGGCCCTCACCCGCGTCCTCCCCGCCCGCCGCACCCTTCTGCTCCGAGCGGCGACCCCGTTCCTGGCACTGACCACAGCGCTGGATTACACCCTGGCCCCCGTACTCCGCAGAACCCGCTTCGCGAACACCTACCGAATCATCGCGAGGAGAAACGAGACGGAGAAGTAGACGCCCTTTCAGGGGCGCGGGGCTGTGTCGATCTGCGGCTACCGCCGCGTGGGCGCGACCAGCCCCACCGGGTTTCTAGGGGCGCGGGGAACTGCGCGACCAGCCCCCACCGGGCCCGCAGTCAAACACCAAACCGCAACCACCCCCCTCACCCCCGCAGCACAACCGCCTGCCCCGCCACCACCAACAGCACATGCTCACACTCCGCCCCGAACACCGAGTTCAGCCGCCCGAGCTCGTCCCGGTACCGCCGCCCGGACGCGGTGGCGGGCACGATCCCGGACCCCACCTCGTTGGACACGGCGACGACAGTCCGCCGAGTCGACCGGACCGCCGCCGTCAACTCCCGTACCCGCCGCCGCAACTCCCGCTCCCCGCCCCCGGCCCACTCCGCGTCGTCCCACGCCCCCACCTGATCCATGGCATCCGTCAGCCACAGCGACAGACAGTCGACGAGCAGCGGCGCCCCGTCGTCCTTCAGCAGTGGTACGAGGTCACAGGTCTCCTCGGTACGCCACGACCCCGGCCGCCGCTCCCGATGCGCGTGCACCCGCGCCGCCCACTCCCCGTCCCCGTTGCGCGTCCCGCCCGTGGCCACGTACAGCACGTCAGGGAACGCCTCCAGCCGCCGTTCCGCCTCCACCGACTTCCCCGACCGTGCCCCGCCCAGCACCAGCGTCCGCCGGGGCACGTCCGGTACGTCCTCGTAGACGCCGACCGTCAGCGTCGTACCGTCCGGTACCGCTCGCGCACCCGCCGCCGCGAGCCGGCGCCGCAACTCGGTACCCGGGGGCACGTCATGGTCCAGGTGAACGGCGACGACATCCGTGGCCGGGCCGAGCGCGCCCACCGCCCGCAGCCGGGCCAGGGCGTCCGGCCGCCCGACGACGTCCGCGAGGACCATGTCGTAGGAGGGGCCGTTCCCGTTGAGCCCGGCCGGCGCCGCGCCCGGCGGCAGATACAGCAGCCGCTGCCCGTCCGGGCCGGTCACCGCGTATCCCGTGCCCGGGGAGTCCATCGGGACCGCGCGCACCCGGTGCCCGGTCAGCAGCGCCAACTCCCGTCCGTCCGGCACCCGTCCGGGCTGCGGGAGCCCCGCCGGCACCTCTACGGCGGGCCCGTCGTGCGGATGCGACAGCAGCACCTGCCGTACGCCGCCCAGCGAGTGCCCGGCGCGGGCCGCCGCCAGTACGGCGCCCGGGGTGAGGTCGAGCAGCAGCGTGCCGTCCACGAGCAGCGCGGTGGCCGCCCGCGCGTGCACGCCGAGCGCGCCGGTACAGGCCGCGCACGCGCAGTCGGGGCGGGGGAGACCCGCGGGGGCACCGGTGCCGAGCAGAGTGAGTTCCACAAACCTGATTTTCGCGTGTCCCCGCTGGTCTTGCGCGTCCGGCTAGGCTCTCGGACCAGGACCCGGATCAAGATCCGGCTCCTGGTCTGCAGCGGTTCACATCTTGGAGGCGTACATGGCGGCATGGACGTGGCGGTTCGAGAAGACCGACGGGGCGGAGGTCCAGCCCGCGGTGGAGCCCGAGGAGTTCACGACGCAGGGGGACGCCGAGTCCTGGATCGGTGAGTACTGGAAGGACCTTCTCGCAGGCGGCGCGGACCAGGTACACCTGTTCGAGGACACCACGAAGATCTACGGCCCGATGAGCCTGCGCGAGGCCCAGGAAGCGTAGTGGGACAGACCTGCTCCCCCGCGCCCCTCAAGGGCGCGGGGGAGCAGGTCTGTAGGGGCGCGGGGAACTGCGCGACCAGCCCCCACGGGCCCGCAGCAAACCAACAACCGCTCAACCCCGAACCCCACACAGGTGCAGCAACGCAGCCACCTGCCGATAAGGATCCGTACGCCCGGCCCGCTCCTCCACAGCCAGCAGTGCATCCAGATCGCCGGGGGCCTCCGCCTCGTCGGGCTCGCTGTCCGTGAAGACCCGCACCCCGTACCACGCGTGCAGCGGCGCCCCGATGCCCGCGAGCGTGCCGGTGAGCGTGGACAGCCGGTCGGCACGCACGTCGAGGCCGAGCCGGTTGGTGTAGAAGTCGGTGTCGAACGCGCCCAGCGCGCCCGCCCAGTCCCCGGCGAGCCCCGACCGCATGGCCAGCGCGTCGCCGTTTCGCACCAGCAGCGACAGCAGCCCGCCCGGCGCCAGCATCCGCGCCAGCCCCGCCAGCAGCGCGTCCGGCAGTTCGACGTACATCAGTACGCCATGACAGAGCACGACATCGAAGCTGCCCGGCAGGAAGTGCACGCCCGTGTCGCGCCCGTCGCTCTCAAGGAGCCGGACGCGTTCACGGATGCCCTCGGGCTCGGCGGCGAGTGCCTCGCGCGCCGCGTCGAGCATCCTCGGGTCCTTCTCGACACCGGTGACGTGATGGCCGGCCCGGGCCAGCCGCAGCGCCTGCGTGCCCTGGCCCATACCGACGTCGAGCACCCGCAGCCGCTGCCCGACCGGGAACCGCCCGGCTATCTGCTCGTCGAGCTGACGGGCGACCAGTTCCTGTCGTACGACATTCCGCAGCCCGCCCAGCCTGTGCAGCCAGGCATCCGCCGCGCCCCCGGAGAACGACGTAGTGCTCAGGGCCGCTCTCCGCGCTTGACCTGAGGCTTCGGCAGCCGGAGGCGACGCATCTGGAGGGAGCGCATCAGCGCGTAGGCGACCGCGCCCTTCGTCCGCTCGTTCGGGTAGCGCGCCGCCAGCTGCTTCTTCATGCGGACCGCGATGAAGACCGAGTCGACGATGATCAGCACGATCACGAAGAGCCACAGCAGCAGCGCGATGCTCTGCAGCGCACCGACCCGCACCATGCTCAGCACGAGGATGATCACGGCCATCGGCAGGAAGAACTCGGCGACACAGAAGCGCGAGTCCACGAAGTCGCGCGCGAAACGGCGCACCGGGCCCTTGTCGCGGGCGGGGAGATAACGCTCGTCCCCGCTGGCGAGCGCCTGGCGCTGTCGCTCCATCGCGGAACGGCGCTCGTCACGCTGTCGCTTGGCCCCCTCCTTACGCGTCGTCGGAGTACTGGCCACGCTGCGGCGCTGGGACTGGGCCACACTCCGCTTGGGAGTGGGCCTGCCCTTCGGCGCCTGCGGGTCACGGGTCGCTTTGGAGTCGGTCACCAGCGCCTTGTCGGCGGGGGCCTTCTCTTCCTTCGCACGGCTACGGAACACAAAACCCAAGGGTAAGGGGTATCGGGGCATGGACCCCAGCCGAGTGGGGAACGATCCGGCAACACCGGTCGTCTGTAGAGACAGGCAGTAGGGGCTCACCTACTCCCTACGCCGGAGTGGGACAGATCGCAGTCGTCCTTGGGGATGAGCGCATCGGGCCCGGAACAGTGCGGTAATGGAGGCAGGGCCCGTACTGTTGGTCCTGTTGCAGGTGCTGGAGCTGGAGTCCGTCAGAAGGGGGCGCGCGAAGCCCATGAGCGGTGTCATGAAGCGTATGGGGATGATCTTCCGCGCGAAGGCGAACAAGGCCCTTGACCGGGCCGAGGACCCGCGCGAAACCCTCGATTACTCGTACCAGAAACAGCTGGAGCTGCTCCAGAAGGTGCGCCGCGGAGTCGCCGACGTGGCGACCAGCCGCAAGCGCCTCGAACTGCAGCTCGCCCAGCTGAACAAGCAGTCCTCCACGCTGGAGGACCAGGGCCGCAAGGCGCTGGCGCTGGGCCGCGAGGACCTGGCCCGCGAGGCGCTCTCACGCCGCGCCGCCCTCCAGCAGCAGGTGACGGACCTGGAGACACAGCACCAGACCCTCCAGGGCGAGGAGGAGAAGCTCACCCTCGCGGCGCAGCGCCTCCAGGCCAAGGTCGACGCCTTCCGCACCAAGAAGGAGACGATCAAGGCGACGTACACCGCCGCCCAGGCACAGACCCGGATCGGCGAGGCGTTCACCGGCATCTCCGAGGAGATGGGCGACGTGGGCCTGGCGATCCAGCGCGCCGAGGACAAGACGGCACAGCTCCAGGCGCGGGCCGGCGCGATCGACGAGCTGCTCGCCTCGGGCGCCCTCGACGACCCCACGGGCATGGCGAAGGACGACATCCAGGCCGAGCTGGACCGTCTGTCCGGTGGTACGGATGTGGAGCTGGAGCTGCAGCGCATGAAGGCGGAGCTGGCCGGCGGTTCGTTGTCGGGGCAGCAGGCCATCGAGGGCGGCGCGGGTCAGCAGCAGTCGCAGCAGCAGCCGAAGGACACCCCCCGGTTCGACAAGCAGTAGCCCGCAGCGCGGTGACCCACAGCGGTGACCGGCATCAGTAGGCCACGCCTGAGGAGGGCGACATGATCGTACGGATCATGGGGGAGGGCCAGGTGAGGCTGGCGGACAGCCACCTCACCGAACTGAACAAGCTGGACGACGTGCTCCTGGCGGAGATGGAAGTCGGCGACGGCCCCGGCTTCCGCCGCACCCTCCAGGCGCTCCTGACCAAGGTCCGCGAACTGGGCGACCCCTTGCCGGACGACTCCCTGGAACCCTCGGAACTGATCCTCCCGTCGCCCGAGGCGACGCTGGAGGAGGTCCGGGAAATGCTGAGCGACGACGGGCTGATCCCGGGGTGAACCGCGCAGGTGGGCGCAGCCCGGACCGTGTCTCCCACCCACTCACCCGTACGCCGTACCGTTGGCGACCGTGAGCACCCTCCAGCGCGCCAGATGCCACCTGAAAGCACACCCCCTCGCGCTGGACGTCGCCCTCGCCGCAGCCGTCCTCGTCTGCATGCTGGGTGCCTCGTTCGTCGACCCCCACGGCCCGCACCGCGGCGGCTGGACCGCCCGCACCCCCGACCTGCTCAGTCTGGTCCTCATGGTGCTCGGCGCCGCAGCGCTCATCCTCCGCCGCCGTGCCCCCATGAAGGTGCTCGCGTTCACGGCCGCCGCCTCCGTCGTCGAGTCGGTCACCGCCGACCCCCGCGCGCCCGTCGCGATGTCCGCGGTGATCGCCCTCTACACCGTCGCGTCGACCACCGACCGCACCACCAGCTGGCGTGTCGGCCTCCTCACGATGACCGTCCTCACCGGTTCCGCGATGCTGGCCGGCCCCCTGCCCTGGTACGCGCAGGAAAACCTCGGCATCTTCGCCTGGACCGGCATGGCCGCGACCGCCGGGGACGCCGTACGCAGCCGCCGCGCCTTCATCGACGCCATCAGGGAGCGCGCCGAGCGAGCCGAACGCACGCGCGAGGAGGAGGCCCGCCGCCGCGTCGCCGAGGAGCGGCTGCGCATCGCCCGTGACCTGCACGACGTGGTTGCCCACCACATCGCCCTCGTCAACGTCCAGGCCGGAGTCGCCGCGCACGTCATGGACAAGCGCCCCGACCAGGCCAAGGAGGCCCTCGCCCACGTACGGGAGGCCAGCCGCTCGGCGCTGAACGAGTTGCGCGCGACCGTCGGCCTGCTGCGCCAGTCCGGGGACCCGGCGGCGCCCACCGAACCCGCGCCCGGTCTGCACCGGCTCGACGAGCTGGTCGGCACCTTCCACAACGCCGGCCTCAGGGTCGAGGTCGCCCGCGCCGACCAGGACACCACCCTCCCCGCGGCCATCGACCTGGCCGCCTACCGGGTGATCCAGGAAGCCCTGACGAACGTACAGAAGCACGCGGGACCGGAGGCGAAGGCCGAGGTCAGCGTCGTACGGGTGGGGGCGAACATCGAGATCACCGTGCTGGACAACGGGCCGGGGCGGCAAGCGGGCCAGAAGGGCCCGGAGGAGGGCGGCGGGCACGGGCTGCTCGGGATGCGGGAGCGGGTCACCGCGGTCGGCGGTGACTGCACCACCGGTCCCCGATACGGGGGCGGCTTCCGCGTACATGCGATCCTGCCGGTGAAGAGCAGCCCCCGCCCCGCTGACGGCACGGGCAGCCCCGTACAGAGAACCGCCTGACCGCATACCCATATGTGAGGACCGTGTATGACGATCCGTGTCCTGCTCGCCGACGACCAGGCACTGCTGCGCAGCGCCTTCCGCGTGCTCGTGGACTCGGAGGCCGACATGGAGGTGGTCGGGGAGGCGTCCGACGGGGCGGAGGCGGTGCGCCTCGCGCGGGAGCAGCGCGCCGACGTCGTGCTGATGGACATCCGGATGCCGGGCACCGACGGACTGGCCGCGACCCGGCTGATCAGCGCGGATCCGGGGCTCGCACATGTGCGGGTGGTGATGCTGACGACGTTCGAGGTCGACGAGTACGTGGTGCAGTCGCTGCGCGCCGGCGCGTCCGGGTTCCTCGGCAAGGGCGCCGAACCCGAGGAACTGCTCAACGCGATCCGGATCGCCGCCGGGGGCGAGGCGCTGCTGTCGCCGGCCGCCACCAAGGGGCTGATCGCCCAGTTCCTCGCGCAGGGCGACGTGCTGGACGACGGCCGGGACCCGGCCCGTGCCGACCGGTTGGACGCGCTGACCGGGCGGGAGCGCGAGGTGCTGGTGCAGGTCGCCGGCGGACACTCCAACGACGAGATCGCGGAGCGCCTCGAGGTCAGTCCGCTGACGGTGAAGACGCACGTCAACCGGGCCATGGCCAAGCTGGGCGCCCGGGACAGGGCGCAACTCGTCGTCATCGCCTACGAGTCGGGACTGGTACGTCCGAGGGTGGAGTGAGAGTCAAGGGGCGTACTGCGGTCGGAGTAGGGACCGGGTAAGGAAACGGGACCTGGGAGCTAGGGAACCGGGGTGTTCCATGGCCCAGGGTGTAGGGGCGGGCGCTCATATGGGTGACACAGGTACGCAGATGCGTAGGTGTGTCACGTGCGTCCTTCCTCCGCTCAGGCCACAGAAGAGAGACGCTCACCCATGTCCTGGCTGTCCAGGTTCAGCCTCGCGCAACGGGCCCTCATAGGGCTGATGTCGATCGTCGCGATCGTCTTCGGAGCGATAGCGATACCGCAGCTCAAGCAACAGCTGCTGCCCACCATCGAACTCCCGGTGGTGTCCGTCCTGGCGCCGTACCAGGGCGCGTCCCCCGATGTGGTCGAGAAGCAGGTCGTCGAGCCGATCGAGGACAACCTCGAAGGCGTCGACGGCATCACCGGCGTCACCTCCACCGCCAGTGAGGGCAACGCCCTCATCACGGCGTCCTTCGACTACGGCAACGACACCAAGCAGCTCGTCGCCGACGTACAGCAGGCCGTCAACCGGGCCCGTGTGCTCCTCCCGGACGGCGTGGACCCGCAGGTCGTCGCCGGTTCGACGGACGACATCCCGACCGTCGTCCTCGCCGTCACGTCCGACCAGGACCAGCAGGCCCTCGCCGACCGGCTGAGCCGCACGGTGGTCCCCGACCTGCGCGCCATCGACGGCGTCGGCCAGGTCACGGTCGACGGCGTACGCGACGTCCAGGTCACCGTCACCCCGGACGACAGGAAGCTGACGGCGGCCGGTCTCACCTCCGCCGCCCTAGCCCAGGCACTCCAGGCGGGCGGCGCGACCGTCCCGGCGGGATCGTTCGACGAGGCCGGCAGCAACCGCACGGTCCAGGTCGGCGGCGGCTTCACATCGGTGGACCAGATCGCGGACCTGATGGTCGCGGGCGCGCCCGGTTCCAAAACCAAGCCGGTCCGCCTCGCCGACGTGGCGACCGTCAAGCAGGAGTCCGCGAAGGCCGACTCGATCACGCGTACGGACGGCAAGCCGAGCCTCGCCGTCACCGTCACGATGGACAACGACGGCAGCGCGGTGGCGATCTCCGACGCGGTCGAGGACAAACTCGGCGACATGCGGGGGGACGTCGGGACCGGCGCGACGATCACGGTGGTCAGTGACCAGGGCCCGGCGGTGGCGAAGTCCATCAAGGGCCTGACCACGGAGGGCGGCCTCGGTCTGCTCTTCGCGGTGATCGTCATCCTGGTCTTCCTGGCGTCGATCCGCTCGACCCTCGTGACGGCGGTCTCGATCCCCCTCTCGGTCGTCCTGGCCCTGATCGTCCTGTGGACCAGGGACCTGTCCCTGAACATGCTGACGCTGGGCGCGCTGACGATCGCGATCGGCCGGGTCGTCGACGACTCGATCGTCGTCCTGGAGAACATCAAGCGCCACCTCGGCTACGGCGAGGAGCGCCAGGAGGCGATCCTCAAGGCCGTCCGGGAGGTAGCGGGCGCGGTCACGTCCTCGACGCTCACGACGGTCGCCGTCTTCCTGCCGATCGGCCTGGTCGGCGGTATGGTCGGCCAGCTGTTCGGCGCGTTCAGCCTGACGGTCACGGCGGCCCTGCTGGCGTCGCTCCTGGTCTCCCTCACGGTCGTCCCGGTCCTGTCCTACTGGTTCCTGCGCGCCCCGAAGGACACCCCGGAGGACGCGGACGAGGCCCGCAGGCTCGCGGAGGAGAAGGAGGCGAAGAGCAGGCTCCAGCGCGTGTACGTCCCTGTCCTGCGCTTCGCCACTCGCCGCCGTCTGATGAGCGTGGCGATCGCGGCGGTGGTCCTGATCGGCACCTTCGGCATGGCACCGCTCCTGAAGACGAACTTCTTCGACCAGGGCGAGCAGGAAGTCCTCACCGTCAAGCAGCAGTTGAAGCCGGGGACGAGCCTGGCGGCCACGGATGTCCAGGCGAAGAAGGTCGAGCAGCTGCTCGCGGACGTGAAGGGCGTCAAGGACTACCAGGTGACGATCGGCTCGTCCGGTTTCCTGGCGGCCTTCGGCGGAGGCACGGACACCAACCAGGCCTCCTACCAGGTCATGCTGGAGGACTCGGCGTCGGCGGACGACGTCCAGAACAGCATCGAGGAAGGTCTGGCGAAGCTCTCCGGCATCGGTACGACCACCATCGCGGCCGGTGACGGCTTCGGCAGCCAGGACCTGAAGGTGGTCGTGAAGGCGGCCGACGCGGACACCCTGCGCAAGGCGGCGGACGAGGTACGCGACACGGTGGCGGGCCTGGACGACGTCACCGACGTCACCAGCAACCTGGCGCAGAGCGTGCCGCGCATCTCGGTGCGGGCCAACTCCAAGGCGGCGGCGGCCGGTTACAACCAGCAGACGCTGGGCGCGGCCGTGGCCGAGGCGGTCAAGGGCACGACGGCGGCCAAGGCGACCCTGGACGACACCGAGCGCGACGTCGTCATCAGGTCGGCGAAGCCGGCCGAGACGCTGGACGGCCTGAAGGCGCTGCGGCTGGGCGCGGTGAAGCTGGGCGACATCGCTGACGTGAAGCTGGTCGACGGCCCGGTCTCGATGACCCGGATCGACGGCCAGCGGGCCGCGACGATCACCGCTCGCCCGACCGGCGACAACACGGGCGCGGTCAGCGCGGACCTGACGACGAAGCTGGACGCGCTGAAGCTCCCCGCGGGCGCGACGGCGGAGATCGGCGGCGTCTCGTCCGACCAGGACGACGCGTTCAAGAACCTGGCGCTGGCGATGCTGGCGGCGATCGCGATCGTCTTCATGCTCCTGGTGGCCACGTTCCGTTCCCTCATCCAGCCCTTGATCCTCCTGGTGTCGATCCCGTTCGCGGCAACGGGCGCGATCGGCCTGCTGGTGCTGACAGGCACCCCGATGGGCGTCCCGGCGATGATCGGCATGCTGATGCTGATCGGCATCGTGGTGACGAACGCGATCGTGCTGATCGACCTGATCAACCAGTACCGCAACCAGGGCTACGGAGTCGTCGAGGCCGTGGTCGAAGGCGGCCGACACCGCCTCCGCCCGATCCTGATGACGGCCCTGGCGACCATCTTCGCCCTCCTCCCGATGGCCCTGGGCGTGACAGGCGAGGGCGGCTTCATCGCCCAGCCGCTGGCAGTGGTCGTCATCGGCGGCCTGGTCACGTCAACCGCCCTGACCCTGCTACTCGTCCCGACGCTGTACGCACTCGTGGAGCTGCGAAAGGAACGGCGCGCGCAGAAGAAGGCGGCGAAGCGGGAACCGAAGCCGGAGGTGCGGGAGCCGGCGAAGGTGTGACCGGCTGACAGGAGATGAGGACG
>NZ_AEJB01000330.1 GCF_000331005.1 Streptomyces turgidiscabies Car8 | reverse complement strand
GTACAGCCCACGGTGATCCACTGCTCGTCCCAGACGCGGTGGGTGACGGCAGTCGCCGTCGCCCGCGCGTCGAGCGACGGTGTGACCGGCGCACCGCACGCGCACGGATACGACGGCGCCGCGTACAGATGCTCGCGCAGGCAGGCCGGACACCGCACCGGCATGCTCTCGGCCATGGCCAACTCCACTACGTGACGTCGGGGTCAGAGCCCCATCGTGCTCCACCTGACCCCCGCTTGTCCGTCTCTTGACGGCCTTCGCGCGCCCACTTACATTGTTTCCAGATAGCAGAAAACAGATTCCACAATGCGGAATAATTACCAGGGTCACGGAAGCTTTCTCTCTCCGCGGGGCGCGACGGGAGCACGAATCCGAGGAGTTGCTCAATGGCTCGTATGACCGCTGCCCGCGCGGCAGTCGAGATCCTCAAGCGGGAGGGCGTCACGCACGCGTTCGGTGTCCCCGGCGCGGCGATCAACCCCTTCTACGCGGCCCTCAGCGCCGCCGGCGGGATCAGCCACACCCTCGCCCGGCATGTCGAGGGCGCCTCGCACATGGCCGAGGGCTACACCCGCACCCATCCCGGCAACATCGGTGTGTGCGTGGGCACTTCGGGCCCCGCCGGCACCGACATGATCACGGGGCTGTACTCCGCGACGGGCGACTCGATCCCGATCCTCTGCATCACCGGGCAGGCACCCACCGCCGTGATCCACAAGGAGGACTTCCAGGCCGTCGACATCGCCTCCATCGCCCGGCCGGTCACGAAGATGGCCACCACCGTGCTGGAGGCCGGCCAGGTCCCCGGCGTCCTCCAGCAGGCCTTCCACCTGATGCGCTCGGGCCGCCCAGGGCCGGTCCTCGTCGACCTGCCTGTCGACGTCCAGCAGACGGAGATCGAGTTCGACCCGGAGACCTACGCACCGCTGCCCGTGCACAAGCCGGCCGCGACCCGCGCACAGATCGAGAAGGCGCTCACGCTGCTGAACGCGTCACGCCGGCCGCTGATCGTGGCCGGGGGCGGCATCATCAACGCCGACGCCGCCGAACTCCTCGTCGAGTTCGCCGAGTTGACGGGCGTCCCGGTCGTCCCCACCCTCATGGGCTGGGGCGCACTGCCGGACGACCACGACCTGAACGCCGGCATGGTCGGCCTCCAGACCTCGCACCGCTACGGCAACGCCACCTTCCTCGAGTCCGACTTCGTCCTCGGCATCGGCAACCGCTGGGCCAACCGCCACACCGGCCGGCTCGACGTCTACACGGCCGGCCGCACCTTCGTCCACGTCGACATCGAACCCACGCAGATCGGCCGCATCTTCGCCCCCGACTACGGCATCGCCTCCGACGCGAAGGCCGCACTGGAGCTTTTCGTCACCGTGGCAAGGGAGTTGAAGGACGCGGGTGGCCTCCCCGACCGCTCCGAGTGGGCGGCGGCGACCCAGGAACGCAGGGCGCGCCTGCAGCGGCGTACGCACTTCGACGACATCCCGATCAAGCCGCAGCGCGTGTACGAGGAGATGAACAAGGTCTTCGGCCCCGAGACGCGGTACGTGACCACGATCGGCCTCTCCCAGATCGCCGGCGCCCAGCTGCTGCACGTCTACCGGCCCCGGCACTGGATCAACTGCGGCCAGGCGGGCCCCCTCGGCTGGACCATCCCGGCCGCGCTGGGTGTCGCCGTCGCCGACCCTGAGGCGTCCGTGGTGGCCCTCTCCGGCGACTACGACTTCCAGTTCATGATCGAGGAGCTGGCGGTCGGCGCCCAGCACCGCATCCCGTACGTCCATGTCCTGGTGAACAACTCCTACCTGGGCCTGATCCGGCAGGCGCAGCGGGCCTTCGACATCGACTTCCAGGTCAACCTGGAGTTCGAGAACCTCAACTCGCCGGAACTGGGCGCCTACGGCGTCGACCACGTCAAGGTCGCCGAGGGCCTCGGCTGCAAGGCGATCCGGGTGACGGACCCGGCCGAACTGGCCACCGCCTTCGAGCAGGCGAAGAAGCTCGCGGCGGAGCACCGGGTGCCGGTGGTCGTCGAGGCGATCCTGGAGCGCGTCACGAACATCTCCATGTCGACGACCAACGACATAGGAAACGTGGTGGAGTTCGAGGACATCGCGACCGAGCCGGGCCATGCGCCGACGTCCATCAGGACGCTGAGGGTCTGACGCCGAGGACGACAAGGACGCCGGGACGGCTGGGACATGGAGAAG
>NZ_AEJB01000329.1 GCF_000331005.1 Streptomyces turgidiscabies Car8 | reverse complement strand
CCCTTCCCGTGTGCCGTGTCTCCTCAGGCCGCTTCGGCGGCCACCTGACCGTTGCGAACGGCGTCGACGAGTGCCTGGTGGTCCCGCTCGTTCTGGTCGGCGTAGCACTCGGCGAACGTCACCAGTGCCCGGTCGAAGGACTCGCCGCCGCCCAGGTAGGAGGCGATGGCGATCCGGTCGCCTGACCTCGCGTGGGCGCGGGCCAGGGTCGCGCCGCAGAGCGCGCCGAAGGTGCGCATGCCGCGCGGCACCATGTCCTCGGCCACCACGACGCCTTTCCAGTCCCGCAACTGCCGTACGTAGAAGTCCCGTCGCCGGCCGTCGAGCCCCTCGACCCGCTCCCAGCCCAGGAATATGTCGCTGGTGGCCTGCATCAGCCGCTGTCCGGAGACGACCCTTTCACCCTGATTACGGTAGATGCTGCCGCCGACGTGGGGTGCCAGCACCGACTCGTCGGCCTCCTTGGCCTGCAGGAACAGTGGATCCTCGTCGTCTTTGCCCAGCAGCAGCACGATCCAGCAGCGGGTTCCCACGCTGCCGACACCGACCACCTTGCGCGCCATGTCGACCACCCGGTGCTGTTCCAGGAGGAAGCGCCGGTCCGACTGCACGCTGCGGCCGTAGCGCTCGATGAGCCGGCGGATCAGCTTCTCCAGCTCGCCGCGCCGGCCCTCGGACATCAGGTCCTGGAGGGGGGTGATCAGCGGTGGATCCGGGGTGATCCGGCGCCGGCCGTCCACGACGTGGGTCAGTTTGTCGAAGACCTGCTGGGTGTCGTGCGAACGGGCCTTCGTCACCATCCGCTCCCAGCGGTCGCGGCCCCGCGCGGACAGGTCCCCCCCGAACCGCTCACGTACCCAGTCCACGTCGAACTGGGCGTACCAGACGGCCATGTTGCCGAGTCCGGCGAAGGCGCGCATGTTCTCGCGGTAGGACCGCACGGCGGCCCGTACGATCGAGGCCCGCTCCTTGGTGCTGAAGCCGTTCAGCCGGCCGGCGATCACGAAACTGGCGGCCAGGCGCTTGACGTCCCACTCCCAGGGGCCCGGCAGCGTCTCGTCGAAGTCGTTGATGTCGAACATGAGGCGGCGCTCGGGCGAGGCCAGCAGCCGGAAGTTCAGCATGTGCGCGTCGCCGCACAGCTGTGTGGTGATTCCTGTCCTGGGGGTGTCCGCGAGGTCCGAGGCCATGATGGCGGCCGCTCCACGGTAGAAGCGGAAGGGCGACTCGGTCATCCTGCCGTAGCGGATCGGCACGAGTTCGGGCACCCGCGTCGCCGACTGCTTCTCGATGATCTCCAAGGGGTCCGGCCGCTTCGGTCCGGGGGCGAACTCGGCGTGGCTGCCACGGGGTACGCTCCCCCGCGCCGCCTTGCCGAGTGCGGCCCGCTCCTGCGGAGTGTGGTTCCGCATCGGGTATCCGTCCATGGGGTCTGGGGTCATGGTGCCGCTCCAAGGGATGGTCACCGACGCCCTGGGCACCGGTGACGGCCGTCAGCGAGGGACTGACCGCTCCGATGCCCTACGGGCTTGCCGCGACCGGCGCCACAACCGGGGGATTCCGCGACCGGGGATTCGGCCACTGTTTCCCGGAGCATGATCCGATTCCACCGAGGTGATGAGACAAAACCGGTCAAAATACATTATATCTCCGTTCGATATGTCCAGCGGCTCGGAGCCGGGAACACCCGGGATCCCCCGCGACGGCTTCCTTGGCGATACGTCAGGGAGCGACGGCCGCACGGGAGTCGGCGATCATCGGGGAAGACGGTGAGTCCGAGTCGTCCGGAACGTGCCGACGGCATCCTGGCGATGCCTGTCCGATCGCGCACGGCTGCCTGAGCCGTCGGTCGGGATGCGAGGCGGCTCCCCCCGTTGGAGGGTGGAGCCATGAACCATCACCACCGGCAGTCCCATCGGACGATCGACATCGACACCCGGCTCGTCACGATCGGCGCCGTGCTCACCACGGCCGGTGCCGTGGTGGCATGCGCCGGCATGGCTATCGGGGCCTCGGCTCTCTTCACGGCAGGTCGGCGCATGCTCCGCGACATGCACGTACCCCCGGCCCAGCAGGCGGCGCAGAAGTGGCAGCAGGCCAAAGAGGCGTCCAGAGCGGGTATGCGGGCGTGGCAGTCCGCGTCCGACGCCTCGAACGGCTCACTCGACCGCTAGTACCTGCCGCCAGTCCTGGCCGGACCGCTCGCGTGGTCCCACGGGCCACGTTCAGCGAACCTCGAACGCTCAGCCACCCGACACGAGTGACGCTGTCGCGAGCCCGCACGACGTTCCCGTGCGGGCATTTCGACGCCGCCCGTGCGCTTGACCCCGAAGCATCTCGGTCGGTGCGCCTGCCGGTACCGGAGGTGGCCGTGCCGTAGCGGTTTCCCTTTGCCCGGCCCAGGGCAGATCGCGACCGCTTCATGGGACAGGGCGGGTGCACACTGACAGTGGGGCGAGTGCCTGACTGCGGGGTGGTACTGATGCCGAACCGAATGCGGAGCGATCGACGACTGACCGTGCGGATGACGGTCACGCTGTTTCTGCTCGGACTGCTGTACGTGGCCTTCGTCGCCACGTTGATCGTGTTGCTGAAGTCCTGGGTACTGGTCGTGGTGGTCGCGGCGGGGTTCCTCGCCGCGCAGTACTGGTTCTCCGACCGGGTCGCCCTGTTCGCGATGCGCGGGCGGGTGGTGGAGCGGGAGGAGTACCCGCAGTTGCACGGGGTGATCGACCGGCTGTGTGCCGTGGCCGACCTGCCCAAGCCCGTGGTCGCCGTGTCGGACATGGATATGCCGAACGCGTTCGCGACCGGGCGGAACGCCGATCACGCCGTGGTGTGCGTGACCACCGGCCTGCTGCGGCGGCTGGAAGCCGAGGAGCTGGAGGGCGTCCTCGCGCACGAGCTGTCCCATGTCGCGCACAAGGACGTCGCCGTGATCACCGTCGCGTCCTTCCTCGGCGTCATCGCCGGGCTCATCGTGCGGTTCGCGTTCTACTCGCAGCTGTTCGGCGGGGGCCGGCGGGACCAGAACACCGCCGTCGTCTTCGCGGCGGTGATGGGCGTCTCCGCCGCCGTGTACACGATCAGCTTCCTGCTGATCCGCGCCCTCTCCCGGTACCGGGAACTGGCCGCCGACCGCTCGGCAGCGCTGCTCACCGGGAAGCCCTCGGCGCTGGCCTCCGCGCTCACCAAGGTCTCCGGTGACATCGCGCGGATCCCGTCGAAGGACCTGCGGACCGCGCAGGCCTTCAACGCCTTCTACTTCACGCCCGCCCTCGGCAAGGAGCCGGGCCTGGCACGGTACTTCTCCACCCATCCCAGTCTGGAGCAGCGGCTCGACCAACTGGGGCGGATCTCCGGCGAGTTGGGCGAGGTGGCGGCTCCCGGCGCGGGGAACTCGTGAGCTGAGGAGCACGTATGGGGTTGCTGGACATTCTGCTGGGGCGCACCAAGCCCGTCGCGCCCGATCTCGACCGGCTCTTCGGGCTGCCGTCGGCCGCCGTGACCCTCCAGGCCGTGGCCGGCTTCACGCCCACGGGCCGGGGGTCGGTGTGCTTCGCCACGGTGGAGGGCGCCGCCTTCGACGACATACGCAAGGAGGCCCAGGCCCTCCTCGACGCGGACGCCGAGCGGACCGGGCCGCCTGTCGAGCTGGTCCGGGACGAGTACGGGTACACGTGGCTGGTGTCGCGGCGCGGGCCCGAGGATCTTCCGGCGCTCGTCGGGGACCTGCACGCGGTCAACAGTGCGCTGGAGGCTGGGGGGTTCGGACCGCAGTTGTTGTGTTCGGTGGTGGGGTTCGAGGGTGGCGGTTCCCGGGAGGGTGGGGGTGGGGGTGAGGGTGTTCGGCGGCTCGGGCTTGTCTATCTCTACAAGCGCGGGACCTTCTTTCCCTTCTCTCCGCTGACCGGTGGGGACCCGCGTGGTGGCGAGCGTGGTGACGGGCAACGGCGGGACAGTGCGCTGGAGTTGCAGGTGCGGGCCGCGCTCTCCGGTGATCTGCGGATCGAGCAGGACCTGAGTCGCTGGTTCCCGGTGTGGGGTGCCCCCGGTCTGTGAGACCGACCGACCGGAGGCACGCCCCGTTCTCGACTTCCTGCTACTGGCTACCGGCCCTTGCGGTCCCGGCGGCGGTTCTGCAGCGGGCGCTCTCGGCTGTAGCGGCGCTCCCACCTGGCCTGCTGGTCCCGGCGCTGACGGTAGGCGCGGTAGCTCGCCGGCGAGGAACCCGGGGCCGGGCCGCCGCCGCCCCCGGACGAGGAGGCCGCCGTACCGCTCCCCGTGCGGCCGTAGCGGAAGTAGACGTAGAGCAGGCCGGCGGCGGCGAGCCACAGGACGCTGTTCTTGAAGCCCATGATGATCAGGACGACGATCGCGGAAATGATCAAGGTGCCCATGACGGGACTCCTTGTGAGTGGCGTGGGTGACTGAGCGGAGTTGTACGTGCGTGACGGTGTGCACTGACCGGACGCTTGGGGTGGGCGTCTGTCCGCCGGTGCGTAGAGCGTAGCCCCGAGTCCCGTAAGTGATGCCTGTCCGGCGGGAAGCGGGGTGGACGGCTTGGCTGTGCCTGTCCAGCGTAGGGACGGCAGGGGAGTCGGCGCATCCGTATTTCGCCGGGGCGGGAGCAGGGGGGTGGGGTTTTCTCGCCCCCGCCGCCCCTACCCGTCCCATCCTGTCCCT
>NZ_AEJB01000328.1 GCF_000331005.1 Streptomyces turgidiscabies Car8 | reverse complement strand
CACCCCCTCCCTACAGCCGCGGATCCACCGGCTCCGACTCCAGCGCCAGCACCCCGAACACAGCCTCATGCACCCGCCACAACGGCTCCCCCTCCGCCAGCCGGTCCAACGCCTCCAGCCCCAACGCGTACTCCCTGATCGCAAGCGACCGCTTGTGGTTCAGGAACCGCCCCCGCAGCCGCGCGAGGTTCTCCGGCCGCGTGTACTCCGGCCCGTAGATGATCCGCAGGTACTCACGCCCCCGGCACTTGATGCCGGGCTGCACCAGTCGCCCCTTCCCGTCGCGCACCACTCCGCCCAGCGGCTTGACGACCATGCCCTCACCGCCCCGCCCGGTCATCTCCAGCCACCAGTCGACGCCCGCCCGCACCGACTCCGGGTCGGCCGTGTCGACGTACAGCCGACGCGTCGTCTGCAGCAGGCCCGTACCGTCGTGCTCCACCAGCCGGTCCAGCAGGGCGAGTTGCTCATCGTGCGGCAGACCCGCCAGGCTGCGCCCCTCGGTCGCCAGGACCTGGAAGGGCGCCAGACGGACACCGTCCAGCCCCTCCGTCGGCCAGCAGTAACGCCGGTAGGCCGCTGTGAACGCCTCGGCGTCCGAGGCCCGTTCACGCTGGCGCGCGAGCAGGTCACGTACATCGACACCCCGCCCCGCCGCACCCTCCAGCGCGGCCAGCGCCCCCGGGAACACCGCCCCGGAGGCGGCGCCGACCGCGGCGTACTGCGACCGCAGCAGACCGGACGCCTTGAGCGACCACGGCATCAACTCGGCGTCCAGCAGCAGCCAGTCGGTGCCGAGCTCGTCCCACAGGCCAGCCCCGTCCGCCGCCACCCGTACCCGGCCGAGGATCTCCTCGGTCACCTTCGGGTCGTCGACGAACGGCCGCCCGGTACGGGTGTACAGCGCCCCCGCCGGCCCGTCGTCACCACTGTCGACACCGAACCGCTTACGAGCCACCTCCGCGTCGCGGCACACCAGCGCCACCGCCCGCGAACCCATGTGCTTCTCCTCGCACACGACACGCTCGACCCCGTCCGCCCGGTACTGCTCGAACGCCTCCGCCGGGTGCTCCAGGTAGCCATCCTCCCGGGACGTCGCCGTCGGAGCCATCGTCGGGGGCAGGTACGGCAGCAGACGCGGGTCCACCGCGAAGCGGCTCATGACCTCCAGGGCCGCCGCCGCGTTCTCCTCCCGGACGGTGATCCGGCCCGCGTGGCGCGTCTCCACGGTCCGGCGGCCGTGGACGTCCGCCAGGTCCAGCGGCCGGCCGTCGTGCCCGCCCGGTGCCTCCGACCGCAGCGGCCTGACCGGCTCGTACCAGACCTGCTCCGCCGGTACGTCGACCAGTTCCCGCTCCGGCCAGCGCAGCGCGGTCAGCTTGCCGCCGAAGACGGCACCCGTGTCGAGGCAGATGGTGTTGTTCAGCCAACTCGCCTCCGGGACAGGAGTGTGGCCGTAGACGACCGCCGCCCGGCCCCGGTAGTCCTCCGCCCACGGGTAACGCACCGGCAGGCCGAACTCGTCGGTCTCGCCGGTCGTCTCGCCGTACAGGGCGTGCGAGCGCACCCGGCCCGAGGTACGGCCGTGGTACTTCTCGGGCAGGCCCGCGTGGCAGACCACCAGGCGTCCGCCGTCCAGGACGTAGTGGCTGACGAGGCCGTCGATGAACTCCCGTACCTGGGTGCGGAACTCGTCGCTCTCGTTCGTCATCTGCTCGATGGTCTCGGCGAGTCCGTGGGTGTGCTGGACCTTGCGGCCCTTGAGGTGACGGCCGTACTTGTTCTCGTGGTTGCCGGGCACGCACAGCGCGTTGCCCGAGCCGACCATGGCCATCACGCGGCGCAGCACGCCCGGGCTGTCCGGGCCGCGGTCGACGAGGTCACCGACGAAGACGGCGGTACGGCCGCCCGGGTGCACCCCGTCCTCGTAGCCCAACGCGCCGAGCAGGGTCTCCAGTTCGGACGCGCACCCGTGGATGTCGCCGATGATGTCGAACGGGCCGGTGAGGTGGGTCAGGTCGTTGAAGCGCTTCTCGGTGCGGACCTCGGCGTTCTCGATCTCCTCCACACCGCGCAGGACGTGCACCTTCCGGAATCCCTCGCGCTCCAAGTGGCGCAGGGAGCGGCGGAGTTCGCGGATGTGGCGGTGGATGACCCGGCGCGGCATGTCGGCCCGGTCGGTGCGGGAGGCGTTGCGTTCGGCGCACACGTCGTCGGGCACGTCGAGGACGACGGCGATGGGCAGGACGTCGTACTGCCGTGCCAGCTCGATCAGCTGCTTCCGGCTGCTCTCCTGCACGTTGGTCGCGTCGACGACCGTACGGCGGCCCGCCGCGAGTCGCTTGCCCGCGATGTAGTGCAGGACGTCGAAGGCGTCCCCGCTGGCGCTCTGGTCGTTCTCGTCGTCGGCGACCAGACCTCGGCAGAAGTCCGAGGAGATGATCTCGGTCGGCTTGAAGTGCCGTCGGGCAAAGGTGGACTTGCCCGAGCCGGACGCCCCGATCAGGACCACGAGGGAGAGGTCGGTGACGGGCAGCACACGCCCCTTGTTCTCGACACTCACGACGTCACTTACGACGTTCTCCATGCTGCTCATGCTGCCTTCGCCTCCTTCTTCTCGCTCGCGGTCATGGCCGCCGCATCGTCACCGGTGTCGGTCCTCATCGTGAACACGGCCATCTGGGTCGGCGGTCCGACCTCCGGGTCGTCCGGCCCGACCGGCACGAACTCCGCCTCGTACCCGTGCCGTTCGGCCACCTTCTCCGCCCAGGAGCGGAACTCCTCCCGCGTCCACTCGAAGCGGTGGTCACTGTGGCGGCTGTGGCCGGCCGGGAGGGACTCCCAGCGGACGTTGTACTCGACGTTCGGCGTCGTCACCAGGACGGTGCGCGGGCGGGCGGCGCCGAACACGGCGTACTCCAGGGCCGGCAGCCGCGGCAGGTCGAGGTGCTCGACGACCTCGCACAGTACGGCGGCGTCGTACCCCTTGAGCCGCTTGTCGGTGTAGGCGAGCGAGCCCTGGAGCAGCTGGACGCGCGACGCCTGCCGCTCCCCCATCCGGTCCAGCTTCAGCCGCCGCGACGCGATGGTGAGCGCACGCATCGACACGTCCACTCCGACGATGTCGGTGAACGCCGGGTCCTTGAGCAGCGCCTGCACCAACTGGCCCTGCCCGCAACCCAGGTCGAGCACCCGGGTGGCCCCGGACGCCTTCAGTGCCGCGATGATCGCGTCCCGGCGCTGTGTGCCGAGCGACGTCGGCTTCTCCTCCGGCTCCGCCTCCGTCTCGGCTTCGACCGCGTTGTCGATCTCCTCGACCTCGCTGTCGTCGGCCTCGGCCAGCCGGACCAGTTCCAGTCGCTCCATCGCCTGCCGGGTCAGCGACCAACGCCGTGACAGGTAACGGCTGGTGATCAGCTTCTGCTCGGGGTGCGCGGGCAGCCAGCCCTCGCCGGCCCGCAGCAGTTTGTCGACCTCGTCGGGTGCGACCCAGTAGTGCTTGGCGTCGTCGAGGACCGGCAGCAGGACGTACAGGTGACGCAGCGCCCCGGCGAGGGTCAGCGTGTCCGACTCCAGGTGCAGCCGCACGTACCGGGAGTCGCCCCACTCCGGGAACTCCGTGTCCAGCGCGACCGGTTCGGCCGTCACCGTCCAGCCGAGCGGCTCGAAGAGGTTCCGTACGAGGTCCGCGCCGCCCCGAGCCGGGAGCGCGGGCACCTCGATGCTCAACGGACGTGCCTCGCCCGGGAGTTCGGGCTTGGCTCGGCACTGGCCCTTCATGGCGCTGCTGAACACCGCGCTGAGCGCGACCGCGAGCAGTGAAGAGGCCGCGTACGGACGGTCGTTGACGTACTGCGCGAGTGCCGCGTCGGGTGCGCCACCGCGCCCCTTGCCCTTGCCGCGCCGGACCAGCGCGACGGCGTCGACCTCCAGCAGCAGCGCGGCCGTGCAGCGCTCGTCGGACGCCTCGGGGTAGAGGACGTGCGCGGTGCCGTAGGAGGTGGAGAACGTCTGCGCGTTGTCGGGATGCTTGTGCAGCAGGTAGCCGAGGTCGGTCGCGGGACGTTCGGGGGTGCCGGTGGTGCTGATCGTCAGGAACACGGTGGCCAGGCCTCAGAGAAGGGTTTGAACTGGGAATACTTGCTGTGCGTCAACGTACAGCGAACACACCCGGCGTACTCAGGCATTTTCCTCGGCTTCCCTCGGCTTCCCTCGTCCACGGCTTCGCCGAAGCGGAGCCGACCTCATCGCTTCTCGCAGGCAGGGGTCAGGTACCGGAACGTTGTGACAAGATCCGCTGCCATGTCGTCGCTGCCCGCTTGGTCGTCAAGAATCCGTCTCCGTCTGCTGGCGGTTCCGCTCGCACTGCTGGTGACAGCTGCCTCGACCGTGGCCGAGGCCGTCACGACCAGGGCCGTCACCGCCGGGTCCGTCACGTCCGGGTCCGGGGCGACACCCGACCGCCTCCGCTACGACGTGAACCTGCGCGGCGACACCGACGGCTCCCGCTGGACGGGCCGGCAACGGGTGTCGTTCCGCAACGCCTCCGATCGCCCCTTGCGTGAGGTGTACGTGCGGCTGTGGGGCAATGGCGACGACGGGTGCGGCGCGCCCGGCAGACCGTCCCCCGTCCGGGTGTCCAAGGTGCGCGGTGGCGTTCCGGACCGGCTCACCGTGAACTGCACGGCGCTGCGCATCACCCTGGCGAAGCCGCTCGCACACGGCGCGCGGACGGCCCTCACCTTCGACGTGTCCATCACGGTGCCCGGACGGAACGCCCGCTTCGGCCGCGAGGGCGCGTTCCGCTTCCTGGGCAACGCGCTGCCGGTCCTGGCCGTGCACGACGCGAAGGGGTGGCATCTCGACCCGTATGTGTCGACCGGCGAGAGCTTCTACACACTGGCGAGCGACTTCCGGGTGCGCCTCGATCACCCGTCGGCCCTCAAGGTCCCTGCGACCGGCCGCACTTGGACCCGACCCGGCAGGCCCGGGCGTACGGTCACCCACAGCGTCGCCCAGCGGGTCCGGGACTTCGCGTGGGCGGCTGGCCCGTTCCGCACCGCGACCCAGACCTCGCCGGGCGGCGTGCGCGTGAAGTCGTACTGGTCGCCCGACACACCCGCCGCGGGCGTCCGCCTCAACCGCAAGGACGGCGTCGCCGCCGTCGACCTGTTCAGCAAGGAGTTCGGCCGCTATCCGTACGGCGAGATCGACCTCGTGATGACCCACGGGTTCGCCGGCGGCATGGAATACCCCGGTCTGGTCATCCTCGGCACCACGGAGGAGGGCGGCGCCACCGTCCACGAGATCGCCCACCAGTGGTGGTACGGCATCGTGGGCAACGACGAGTACAACTCACCCTGGTTGGACGAGAGTTTCGCCCAGTACGCCAACGCGCGCTATTACCGCTGGGACGGGTTCGAGTGCTCGGACGACCCCTGGCCGAGCCCCACCGCCGCACTCACCAACTCGATGGCCTACTGGTCCGCACACCGTGGCGAGTACTTCCAGGTCGTGTACGGGGCCGGCCCCTGCGCCCTGGCCGACCTGGAACGCGTCCTCGGGGCCGGCACCATGGCGCGGTTCGTCAAGAAGTACGCCCACGACCACTGGTACGGCGTCTCCACCACCGCCGACTTCAAGAAGGCCGCCCAGGCGGTGACGGCCAGGGACCTGGGCCCCTTCTGGAAACAGCACCGCATCCGGTGACCCCGGCCGCTGCTACTCCGCCGCGGCCAACAGCCGCCTCGTGAACGCGTGCGAGGGCGCGGTGAACACCCGCGCCACCGGCCCCTGTTCGACCATTTCACCGGCATCGAGAACAGCGATCCGGTCGGCCAGAGCCGCGGTGTCCAGGTCGTGTGTGACGAGTACGACGGACAGGTCGTCGCGCTCGCGCCGAAGCCCGGCAAGAACGTCCAGGATGCCGCGCCGGGTGACCGTGTCGAGGCCGGAGGTGATCTCGTCGCAGATGAGAACGCGGGGCCGGGCCAGCAACGCCCGTGCGAGGGCGGCACGTTGGAGTTCGCCCCCGGAGAGGCGGCCCGGGCGGCGGCGGGCCTGCTCCTCGGTGAGGCCCAGCTCCGCGAGAACCGTGAGGGCCTCCGCCTCGGCGGCCGGGGCTTCGACACCGCGCAGCCGTACGGCCGTTCGCGCGACCTGGTCGACGACGGGCCGGTACTCGTCGAACGCGGCACGCGCGTCCTGGAACACGTACTGCACGGTGGCCAGTTGACCTCGGTCACGGTCCCGCAGGCTGCGCGGAAGGGTACTGCCGTCGAGGGTGACCTGACCGTCGTAATCCCGGTGGAGTCCCGCGAGGCAGCGGGCGAGGGTGGTCTTCCCGCTGCCTGAACGGCCGACGACGGCAAGGCATTCGCCTGTGCGGAGGACGAGTTCGGGGACACGAAGGACCTGGGTGCGGTGGTGGCGGGCGGTGAGATCCCGAACCTGAAGGACGGAGACGCCGGTCGGGCCGCTCTCGGGGCCGGCCCCGCCACTGCCCCCGCTGCCCTCCCTGCTTCTCTCCCCGTCTCCTTCCCGCCCTACTTCCCTGCCCGCGAACTGTGGTCGCTGGGAGACGAGTTCGCGGGTCCATTCATGGCGGGGCGCGAGCCACACGCGTTCCGTCGGGCCCGATTCGACGACCTGGCCCTCACGCATCACCAGTACGTCGTCGGCCAGTGCGCGGACGACATCGAGGTCATGGCTGAGCAGGACCAGCGCGATGCCCTGGGCGACGACGGCCGTCAGCTCGTCGACGATGCGCCTCTTCGTCAACGCGTCCTGGCCCGTGGTGGGTTCGTCCGCGACGACCACCTTGGCGCCCAGCAGCAACGCCTGTGCCAGCACGACCCGCTGCTGTTGGCCACCGGAGAGCTGATGCGGGTAGCGCCGCAACAGGGCCGCGCCCTCCGGCAGTTGAGCGTCCTCCAGCGCGCGCAGCACGCGACTCCGTGCCTGCGTCCGGCGAGCCGACCGGGGCAGGCCCCGTACCTGTTCGCGGGCGATGTCGTCGAGGAGGGCGCCAACCCGGCGGGCGGGGTTGAGGACGGTGGCGGGATGCTGGGGGACGTATCCGACCGGCCCACCACCGGACACCCGTACCTCGCCCGACACCCGGGCGCCGGGCGGGTGTTCGCCGAGGAGGGCCAGGCCGGTGGTGGTCTTGCCGCTGCCGGACGCGCCGACGAGGGCGGTCACCCGGCCGGGAAGGACACGGAGGTCGACTCCGTCGACCAGGACCCTTCCGTCGATCTCGACACGGAGGTTCTTGAGCTCGGCGGCAGGAGTGCCGAGGGGAGCGTTGCCCGGGGCGTTCATGCCTGTCGTCCCTTCTCAGCTGTACGCCGGTCGTCACGGAGGCGTCGGTCGTTTGGGGGGCGTCGGTCGTCGTCGGCACGCCGGTCCAGTGCCGCGTCGAAGAGCAGGTTGCTGCCCGTCGTCAGCGCGACGATCAGCAGCGCGGGTACGACCACGGCCCAGGGCTGCACGAACAGGCCGGTGCGGTTGCGGTCCACCATGACCGCCCAGTCGGCAGCGTCCGGCGCGACTCCGACGCCGAGGAAGGCTGCCGTGGCCACCAGATACAGCACGCCGGTGAGCCGGATGCCCGCGTCGGCGGCGAGAGTACGGAGGATGGCGCGGCCGACATAGCCGACAGCCATGCGCCACCAGGTCTCGCCCTGCATACGCAGCGCCTCGACGGCCGGGCGGGCGGCGGCCTCCGCTGCCGCAGCGCGCACGATCCTGGCCGCGTCCGGGATGTTGGCCAGTGCGACCAGCAGGGCTAGTCCTGCCGTGCCCGGCTCGAACACCGAGGCCACGAGCAGGATCAGCAGCAGCGAGGGCACGGCGATCAGTACGTCCAAGGGCCGCATCAGCAGCTCCTCCAGCCAACTCCGGTGCGTGAGCGCGCTGATGAGCCCGAGCGGCAGCGCCACGAGGTAGGCGAGGGCCGTCGCGGCGAGGGCGGTCAGCACCACCGGCCGGCCACCGTGCAGCACCTGCTGCCACACGTCCCGGCCCACGAAGTCCGTACCGAGCCAGTGCCCGCCCCCGAGAGTGAACGAGACAGCCCGCGGCCCCGGTTCGCCCGCGAACAGCGGTCCGAGGAGAGCGAGCACCAGGGGTACGCCGATGACGGCGGCCCCGAACACAAAACGCGACCGGCCCTTCACGCGGCCACCCCCGCCCGGGGCGCGAACCGGTGCGCGACGAGATCGGCGCCCAGGTTGAGGACCACGGTGAGCACACCGAACACCACCGCCAGCCCCTGCACCACGGGCACATCGCGTTCGGCGACGGCGTTCATCAGGACGGTCCCCAGGCCCGGAATCACGAACAGCGCCTCCACGACGATGACGCCGCACAGCAACCAGTCGACGGTGCGCGCGAGTTGCTGCGCCGCCGGGGCGACGGCGTTCGGCAGGGCATGGGCGTACCGGACGCGGGCGCCCGGGATGCCGTACCGGCGCGCCTGGGCGACGTACGGCGAGTTCAGCGCGTCGACCATGCCGGCGCGTACGAGCCGGGACAGTGAGCACACCGGCCGGGACAGCAGGATCAGGACGGGCAGGACGAGTGCGGCGGGGTGGCCGAGCAGGTCGGTGCCGTAGCCGACGGCGGTCGGCGGCAGCCAGCCGAGCCGGAGCGCGAAGACGGTCACCAGCAGCACCCCGAGGGCGAACTCCGGGACGGCGTACACGCCGAGGGTGACGGTGCTGACGATCCGGTCAACGAGCCGCCCCTCGTGCCGGGCCGCCAGTACCCCTAGCCCAACTCCCAGGGGAATCAGCAGCGTTACGGTGATGGTGGCGAGCAACAGCGTCGGTCCGAACCCGTCCTCGATGTACGTGCCGACCGGGCGCCCGGAGGTCAGTGAGGTGCCGAAGTCCCCGTGCGCGAGGCCCACCGCCCAGTCCAGCAGCCGTTCGTAGGCGGGCCTGTCGAGGTGCATGGCCTCGCGGATGGCCGCGACACGCGCCGGGTCGGGCTGGTCCCCTGCGAGTGCCACGGCCGCGTCGCCCGGTAGCGCCTCGGTGAGCGCGAAGACCAGCAGCACCACGGCCACGGTCTGCGCGCCGCCGAGGAGCAGCCGCCGGACGACAAAGGAGCGCAGTCCACTCACGCCAGCCAGACCTTGTCGAACCGCGCCCAGTCGAGTGAGTTGGCGGGTGCCTTCACTTCAACACCCTTGACGTTTTTCGCTGTTCCGAGAATCCAGTCCGCGAACCCCCACACCAGGAAGCCGCCCTCGGCGTGCAGTCGGCGCTGCATCCGCTCGAAGACGGCGGTCCGCTCGGTCTTGTCCTTCGTCGACTGGGCCTGCTGGTAGAGCGCGTCGAAGTCCTTGTGGTGCCACTTCGTCGCGTTGGTGGTGGAGTCGGTGAGCAGCCGCTGCGAGATGTGGGCCTCGATGGGCATGGCACCGGAGCGGTAGCAGCAGATCGTGCCGGAATCGAGAATGTCGCTCCAGTACGAGTCCTTGCTGCCCATCTTGACGTCGATCGTGACGCCCGCCTTCGCGGCCTGGTCGCGGAAGATGCCGGCGGCCTCGGTGAAACCCGCGGCGACGGTCGAGGTGTCGAGCGCGACCTTGAGATTCTCCGCTCCGGCCTGCTTCAGCAGGGCTTTGGCACGGTCGAGATCCTGGGCGCGCTGCGGAAGGTCGGCCGCGTAGTACTCGTACCCCTTCCCGAACAGATCGTTGCCGACGACACCCGCGCCGGACAGTGCGCCGTCGACGAGTTCCTGCCGGTCGGCGATGAGGAAGAAGGCCTCGCGGACGCGCTTGTCGTCGAAGGGCGCACGGTCGGTCTTCATGGCGAAGCCCTGCATGGAGCTGTTGCGCAGCCGCACGATCTCGATCTGCCCCTTGCCCTCGTGGGCCCGCGCGGTGGTCGGGTTCAGCTCGTGGGCGTACTCGACCTGGCCGCCGAGCAGCGCGTTGACGCGCGCGGACTCCTCGTTGGCGACGACGAACTCGATCTCGTCGAGATGCGGGGCGCCCTCCCAGTGGTCGTCGTAACGGCGGAACAGGGCGGACCGACCGGGCGCGAAGGACACGAACCGGAACGGCCCGGACCCGACGGGCCTGCTGTCGAAGTCGGTGCCGGTCGCGCCGGCGGGCACGATGTACGCGCCGAACGAGGCCAGGATGTTGGGGAACTCGGCCGTCGGCCGCTTCAGCACGAACTCGATCCCGTGCGTGCCCGTGGCCCGGCTGGCGTCGAGGTCGATCGGCTCCAGGGACGCCTTGGCCCGGAACGCCTGGTCCGGGTCGGCGATCCGCCGGTAGCTGTACAGCACGTCCTTCGCGGTGACCGGCTCACCGTTGTGGAAGGTGGCCCTGCGCAGGGTGACCTGCCAGCGGTCCAGGGTCTTGTTGGCTTCCCACTTCTCCGCGAGGCGCGGCTGTGCGGAGAGGTCGGCGCCGTAGTCGGCGAGCTTGTCGTAGAGCGCCTTGGCGCGGGCCGCGTCGGCGAACAGGCTGGCCAGATGCGGGTCGAGGGTCTCGCTGGCACCTCCGCCGGCGAAGGCCGCGCGCAGCCGCCCGCCACGTCTGGGCGTTCCGCTGTCCGAGCCGCTGCCGTCGGACGTGTCGTCCGTGGAGTCGGCGCAGCCCGCGAGGCCGAGCACACCGAGCGCGGCACTGCCGCCCACCGCGGTGAGGAAACCGCGTCGGCGCAGGGCGGGGAAGTCGTACATGGGATTCCTTCGGGTCTTCGAGTCTCGGGGTCTTGAGGTCTTGAGGTCTTCGGGTCTTCGGGTCTTCGGGTCTTCGGGTCTTCGGGTGTGCGGTGAGGGGTGAGCCGTGAGTGACGACTTGTGAGTGGCGAGCGTCAGTGCCGACGGCGGGCGACAAGGTGCAGCCGGTCCGCGTCGGCGGTTGCGCCGGGCAACTCGCCGTCTTTCCAGGGTGGTTCGGTGCGCGGGCCCGGGCCGTCGTGCAGTTCGAGCACCTCGAATCCGTGCACGGCGAGTACGTGACGCAGCTCCTGGGGGAACAACAGCCGCCAGGCGGAGCGCTGTTGGACGGGGGGAGTGCCGTCGTCAGCCGTCCAGTCCCGCACTCGCCGCAGTAGCCCGGCCGTCCGGTCCACGGTGAGCGTGGTGACGGACCGGTAGGAGGTCCCCCGCCAGGTGAACCCTCCGGTGGCCGGGGTGTCGAGCAGGTCGGTACGGCCGAGGAAGTAGGCCCCGTTGCGCATCTCGGCGACGAGGAGCCCACCGGGGGCGAGGGCGCGTCGGCAGGAGGTGAGGAACCCGTCGAGCTGGTCGTTGGTGTGGCAGTACAACATCGCGCTGTCCAGACAGACGACGGCGTCGAAGACACCGGCGCCCAGTTCGAACGTGGTGAGATCGGCGCTGACGTACTGGGGCCCCGGATGCCTCTCGCGGGCATGCGTGAGCATCGCCTCGGAGAGATCGGCTCCGGTGACGGTCCGCCCGACGAGCTGCAGATACTCGGCGTCGCGCCCCGTACCGCACCCGAGGTCGAGCACCCGCGCCCCGCCGCCGTGCCGGCGCAGACAGTCCTCGGCCCAGCGCCCGGCAAGCCGGTGGGGGTCGGGGAAGCGGGCCTCGTACAGCTCGGGGTGGTCGGTGAGCAGATTGCCGCTGCTCACAGGGGGTTCGTCAGCGCGGGGGTTCACAGCGCGGTCGTCACCGGAGCTGTTCACAGCATGATCGTCGCTGGCGGTGTTCACGGCACGATCGTCGGCGGCGCTGTTCACGCCACCCTCGCCGCCGACGCCATTCACATCACGATCCGCGCCGGAACTGTTCACGCTGTGGCCCGCACCAAAGCAGTTCACTGCGCGCTCGCCTCCAGACCCGTTCACACCCCGGCCCGGGCCAGAGCTGTTCACACCGCGCTCCTCTCCAGCTCCCTTCACACCGCGCTCCTCTCGGCCACGGGCGCCGGGCTCACCGGTAGCGCTCCCAGTCGGTGCAGCCAGGCCACGCCTCCCGCCGACGCCAGGCCGAACACCGCGCAGAACGCCCAGGGCAGCCACTCGGCGCCGCCCCCCTCACCGGCGTCCATCGCCCAGCCCACGACCGTGTTGCCGACGGCTGCGGCGATGCCGGAGACGACGTAGAAGACGCCGAAGTAGGTACCCGTCAGCTCGGGACGCCCGAAGCCCGGTATCAGCTCCATGACGAACGGTGAGGCGACCATCACGCCGAGGTAGAGGATCAGCGCCCCCACGAGTACGGGTACGGCGGCCCACCAGGACTTGCCGCCCTCCCCCGCGACCAGCATCGGCGGGACGAACGCCAGCCCCATCAGCGCAAGCCCCGCCGAGATCCAACCGGCTCTCACCCCGCGGGACTTGAGCGAACGGGTGATCCGGAGCTGGAGGGCGAGGTTGGCGAGGGTGCCGACGAGGAAGACGAGGCCGGCCGCGCCGTCCCAGCCGGTCGCCCGGCGAGCGCCGTCGGGGAGCAGCAGGTAGAGCTGGTTCTCCAGGGTGAACATGCCGACCATGGCGAGCGCGAACGCCACGAACGCGCGGTTGCTCACCACCTCGCGCCAGTCGGCGAGGACGCCGCTCTTCGCGGGTTCGACCTCTCGGGCGGGCAGGACCAGGGCCTGGGCGACCGTGAGGACCGCGAAGATCGCGGCGGCGGTGAGCGCGGACGCCCGGAAGTCGACCAGGAGCAGTGCGCTGCCGAGCAGCGGTCCGACCAGCGCGCCGGTGGTGGCGAACACGTTGAACAGCGCGAACGCCTCGGCCTTCCGCCCCCCGGCCTCCTGCGCGAGGTAGGCCCGCACGGCCGGGTTGAACAGCGCCCCGGCCAGTCCGCTCAGCACGGACGCGGCCAGCAGCACCGGCAGTCCGTCGCCGAGGGCGAACAGTCCGAACCCGACCGTCCGCAGCCCGCACCCGGTGATGATCACGCCGCGCGCGCCGAGCCGGTCGGCGGCGGACCCCCCGATGATGAACAGGCCCTGCTGGCTGAGGTTGCGCACCCCGAGGACGATCCCGACGACGGCCGCCGACATCCCCAGGTCCTCGCTGAGGTGGGTCGCGAGGTAGGGGATGAGGAGGTAGAAGCCGGTGTTGACGCCGAGCTGGTTGACGAGGAGCAGTTGGATGGCGACCGGGAAGCGCCGCATCTCACGCCACGTCTTCATGCTCGCCCCCTTCGCCCCCGAGGTCCCTGGAACTGAGTTGCCCGGAGTCGAGGTCCCCGGAGTCGAGGCCCCTGGAGTTGAGCTGCCCGGCGTCGATCTGCTCGACTCCGCGCTCCTCAACTCCCAGGCCCGGGCGACCGCTTGGCTGGAGGACACCGTCGGCGCCGCCGATTCCGGACCACGGGTCCCGGGCCAGCAGCAGATGGCCGTCGAGGTCGATCCAGCGGGCGCGGTCGGTGAGGTGGACGGCGGGTGCGATGCCGAGGGTGCTGGCGGTGAGGCAGCCGAGCATCAGCTCCGTTCCGCTGCCCTCGATCAGCCCGGCGATACGGAGGGCCGCGTGCACCCCGCCGCACTTGGCGAGCTTGACGTTGATGCCGTGCACGCGTCCGGCGAGGCGGCGCGCGTCCTCCAGGTCCACGGCGTCCTCGTCGGCGATGAGCGGCAACGGCGACTTCTCGGCCAGCGCCCCGAAGCCCTCCGGGTCGCCGGGGGCGACGGGCTGTTCCACCGCCTCGACGCCGAGGTCGGCGAAGCGGGGCAGCAGCTCCCGTGCCTGGGCGATGTTCCAGGCCCCGTTGGGATCGAGGAGCAGCCGTAGGCCGGGCGCGGCGTCGCGGATGACGCGTACGCGCTCCACGTCGTCCTCCGGGTCCGGCGTCCCCGCCTTGACCTTGATGATCCGGAAGCCGCGTGCGGCGAGCCGTCGGGCCTCGTCGGCCGCCCTTCGTGCCGAGGTGATGCCGATGGTGCGTGCGGTCACGGCGACGGGCGCGGCGGACGCCCCCAGCAGCTGGTGCACGGGCACCCCGGCGCGCTTCCCGACGAGGTCGAGGAGCGCGGCCTCGACGGCGGCGATTACGGCGGCCGGGGTGCTGTCACCGCGCGCCAACTCCCCTTCCCGCAGAGCCTCCAGGGCGTCTTCCGGGGCGGCGTATCGGCTCAACTCCACGCCGATGAGGTGCCGCCTGAGCGCGTCGGCGTCAAGACCGTAGTACAGGCTGGTGACGGCCTCGCCATGCCCGTACGACTCCTCGTGTTCGATGCTGAGCCATACGGCGTCGCGGGCGGCCATGGTGGAGCGGGAGATACGCAGCGGCTCGGCGAGTTCGAGGCGGACGGTGCGCAGGCTGGCCTTCACTGGTTCCTTTCCTGCGGGGAGAGCGGGTCGGTGACGCGGGTGCAGCGCACCCAGCCGGTGGCTTCGGCGGCTCGGGGGTGCGGTATCTCGACCGGACGGGTCGCCGCCGTGTCCGGGTCCAGGCCGTGGGCGAGGGCGAAGTCGTCGTCGTAGACGGTGCCGAGGTAGCGGTGCGGGCCGTCGGGGAAGACGGTGGCGACGACGGCACCGGGGTGGACGCGGGCCGCCCAGGCGGCGACGCGGGCGACGGCGCCGGTGCTCCAGCCGCCGCTGACGAAGCTCTCGCGGGCGAGCCTGCGACAGCTGTCCACGGCTTCGGCGGGGCCGACCCAGTGGACCTCGTCGAAGGCGTCGTAGGCGACGTTGCGTGGGTGGATGCTGCTGCCGAGGCCGCGCATCAGGCGGGGGCGGGCGGGCTGGCCGAAGATGGTGGAGCCGGTCGCGTCGACACCGATGAGCCGTAGTCCGGGCCAGCGCCGACGCAGTGGTCCGGTGATTCCGGCGCTGTGTCCGCCGGTGCCGACACTGCACACCAGGACGTCCAAGTGGTCGAGCTGGGCGGTGAGTTCGGCGGCCAGAGAGGCGTATCCGGCGATGTTGTCGGGGTTGTTGTACTGGTCGGGCCAGTAGGCGTCGGGCAGCGCCGAGAGGAGTTCACGGAGGCGGGCGAGTCGCGCCGCCTGCCAGCCGCCCTGTGCTGCAGGGCGGTCGGCGATCTCCAGCCGTACTCCGTGCGAGCGCAGCAACTGGCGCATCGACGGCTCCAGTTCGCTGTCACCGACCAGTACGACGGGATGCCCGAGGGCCTGTCCGGCGAAGGCGAGCCCGACTCCGAGAGTGCCGGAGGTCGACTCCACCACCGGTGCGCCGGGACGCAGTTCGCCTCGCTCGCGGGCGCCGATCAGCATGGACACTGCGGCGCGTGCCTTCATGCCGCCCGCCCCGAGTCCTTCGAGCTTGGCCCAGAACCCCGGTTGCGGGCCCGGGAGTTCGGCGGTGATCCGGGCGAGCGGGGTGCGGCCGAGGAGCGCCAGCAGTTCATGGCGTGCTGCGGGGACGGACCGCACGGCGGCGATGGTCATCGGGGGCCGCTCCCGCCGTAGCAGTGGATGGCGCCGGGGCCGCCGTCGAGCCAGAAGAAGGGGTACGGTTCCGCGCACACCGCGCTCACTCCGTGCCCGAGGAAGCGGGGAAGGATCGCGCTGCCGGTCTGGGCGAACATCACCAACTGCTGTCCGCTCAACAGCGCATGGCGCCGCAGGGGCTCGAACGTGCCGTTGCCGAGCGTCATCCCGGAGGCCAGTACGGCGTCACAGCGTCCGCTCTCCACTTCGGCGAGGGCATCGGTGACCACCGGCTCGCCCCACTCCGTCGTGCCGCCCTTCAGATCGCACGCCACATGGTTCAGTCCTCGCGAACGCAGCGCCTCAAGAAGGGAGTTGACGACCCCGACGACGAGGACCATGGCCCCGGCGGGCAGGTCGAGCAGTGACACGACGGTCTTCGCCCGGGCCCGCGACTTCACCAGCGAGGACCCCGACGGAAGCTGGACCGTCCGGGCCCCGTGCTCCGGGACGTGCGGGGTGAGGTGCATGAGGTAGGCGTCCAGGGCGGCCACGCGCACGGGCAGCAGGGGGTGTCGGAGAAGCTGGGCGACGTCCGCGCCGACGCAGGTGTCGATCGCGTCGTCCGGGAGTTCCCCGGGTTCGACAGCGCACGACCCGACGGCGGCGCCAAGGCGCAGGCTGAGCACCTCGTTGCGGTATCCGCTGCCCCGCCCGTCGTGCCGTACGGCCTGCCGGGTGGCGAAGGCCACGGAGACGCGTTCCGTGCGCGGATCGGGGCCGAGATCACCGGCGAGGGCACGGGCGGCGAGTTCCGGGAAGGTCACTGCGGGCGTACGCGGCCCGGCGTTCACCGGATCACCAGTCCGGACCGCAGCTCGTCCAGCAGGGAGTCGACGCGGGCGCGGGCGCCGAGTCCGGCCGGGTCGGCCGCCATGACGTGTCCCAGGTATTCGTTGTTGCTGCCCGCCGCTTTGACGACGGTTCCGGGTTCCGTGAGCTGCACCTCCAACACGCCCTCCTGAGCGCGGAGTTGGTTGCCGTCGGGTACTGACTCCAATGTCCCCTCCGTCTCCGGGACGAGGAAACCGATGGCCGCGCTGCGCAGACCGGTGTCCGTGCGGCGCAGGTCGGGTGCGTGACCGAGGGAGACGTCCACGAAGGCGGCGGCGAGGTCGATGCCGGTGACGTGGCGGACGAGTTCGGTGATCCGGTTGCCGGCCGGACGGGGGTTGACCTCGACGACGCGCGGCCCTGCGGAGGTCAGTTTGATCTCGGTGTGCGCCACGACCCCCTCCACCAGGCCGAGCGCCTTCAGGGCGCCCAGCGCGGTCTGCTCGGCGGCCTCGGTGTCGGCGGCCGTGAGGGCGGCCGGGAACATATGGCCGGTCTCGATGAAGGCGGGCGCTCCGCCGATGCTCTTGTCGGTCACCCCGACGACGTGGACCGCGCCCGCACAGGACACCGTCTCGACGCTCACCTCGGGCCCGTCGAGGAACTCTTCGAGGAGTACGACGGGCGGGCGCCGCTGGCCCCGCGCGTTGACCGGGAAGGAGCTCAACGCCCTGCAGGCCTGGGCGAGTTGAGCCTCGTCGTCGACTCGGCGGACGTACATCCCCGCGCACAGGTCGACCGGCTTGACGACCAGCGGGTAGCCGATGTCGGCGGCCTCGCGGACGATGTCTGCCCATTCCTCGCACACGGCGAAGCGCGGCCCGGGTACCCCGGCGTCCGCCAGCACGCGCCGGGTGGCGTCCTTTCGGCAGGCGTTCTCCACGGCCTCCGGGCCGGAGCCCGGCAGCCCGAGGTGCCCGGCGATCCTGGCGACCGTGGGCAGGTAGTAGTCGCACGAGGTGATCACCCCGTCGAAGCCGAGCACCCCGTGCAACCGCTCGACATACGGCAGCAGTTGGTCGAGGTCATTGGTGTCGGCGGTGACCACGTTGCGGGCACCGAGCAGCGGATGCGCGGCCCCCTCGGGAGCGTTGCGCAGATAGTGGTGCAGGTCACGGGTGAGGAACGTGAACTCGTGCCCGCTCTCCCGGATCGCCCGTGGCAGCAGCCTGCTCATCGATCCGACCCAGCTCTCGACCACCAGCAAATGAGCCACAACTCCCCTTTCCACCCCGCCGGTCACAGCCGTCGGGGCAGCGCGAAGGCACTCCCGCCAGGGAGGGCTCCGGACTTGACCGTGGACACGTTATCGATAATCGTTTTCATTGTCATCTGATGACCCGACGATTACCGAAGCCGGGTCGGTCCGGGAGCCGGGCTCCCACTCCGACCGACACGAGATTGCGAGACCCGTGAGCCGCCCCCCACGTCATACGGCCCTGCCGTGCGCACTGCTGTGCGCCCTCCTGATCGGCGCCGCGCCCCTCACCCCCACCCCGACAGCCCAAGCCACCCCTGCCCCTGCTCCAGCCCCCACCTCCGCCGGCATCCACTTCGGCACCTGCCCCGACTCCGTACCGAGACCGGCGGCGCCCGAGACCGTCGAGTGCGGCCGGCTCGACGTGCCCCTGAACTGGGACGCACCGGTGGCAGGCGGCCCCCGGCTGCGGATCGCCGTCTCCCGGGTCCGCGCCTCGGGTACGGCCGCCGAGCGGCGCGGCATCCTCCTGGTGAACCCAGGCGGGCCGGGCGGCTCCGGGGTGCCGTACGCGGTCACGAAGCGGGCCAGGCTGCCCGAGAGTGTTCGACGGGCGTACGACGTGATCGGCTTCGATCCACGTGGCACCGGCCTGAGTTCACCCGCCGACTGCGGTGCGATGGGCGGCCTGTTCGACAGCGACCGTCCGGGTGCGGACCCGGTGCCCGTGGGGCCCCGGGCCGAGTCGGCGTACCTCCGCTCACTGCGCGCGCTGGCGGACGACTGCGCGGCGGGCGTCGGCGGCGAGGCGCTGCCGCACCTCTCCACAAAACAGACGGCACAGGACATGGACGCGATCCGTGCCGCCCTCGGCGAGCACCGGACGAGCTTCCTCGGTGTCTCGTACGGGAGTTATCTGGGCGCCGCCTACGCGGCCCAATTCCCTCACCGGGTGGGGAAGATGGTGTTGGACAGTGTCGTCGGGCCGTGGAATTGGTACGAGTTCGACGTCATACAGAGCCGGGCGCTGCTGCGCCAGCGCGACACCTTCTTCGCCTGGACAGCACGGCACCCGGACCGCTTCGGGCTCGGCGACGACGCCCCGGCGGTGCGTGACGCGTATCTGCGAGTGCGGGACGGGCTTCGCGCACGGCCCGTCGACGGGTTCGGGGCGACGGCCTTCGACCGGGCCGTCTACCGTGCCCTCGGCCGCACCGAACGCTGGGAAGGCCTGGCCGACGGACTGCGGACGTATCTGCGGGACGGTACGCCGGGCACACTCCGCCCCGCGACCGCCCCCGACTCGCCGGACGCACGGGTCTTCGAGGCCGCGAACCGCACGGTGAAGTGCGCCGACGGACCCGGCCCGGCACCCGGACGCGTCCTTGCCGACCTCCACCGCACGCGCCTGCTGGACCCACAGCCCGTGCTGACCGGCATGGAGGCGTCAGCCTGCGCCTTCTGGCACCACCGGCCTGCCCGCCGTACGGCCCTGGGCAGCCCCGCCGCCCCGCCCGTCCTCCTCATCGCCTCCGCCCACGACCCCGTCACCCCGATCGAGGGCGCCCGCGAACTGCGCCGTCTGCTGCCCGGCTCCCGCCTGGTCACCCTCGACGACGACTACTCCCACGGCGTGTTCGCGAGCCGGGGCAACCCGTGCGTGGACTCGACGGCCGCCGCATATCTGGTCGAGGGGCGGGTGCCACCGGCGGATGTGCGGTGCGCGGGGCCGGGGTTGCCGGTGGTGGCCGACCGGTAGCCCGCGCCGCAGGCGTACCCCGTCGTGTCCGGGCAGGGGAGGCTTCGACGGGGTACGCACCGGCCACGCGCGGGCCAGGCATCGGGGTTACGACAGCTGGGACTGCACCTGCGAGGAGATGAGTTCCAGGTGGTCCAGGTCGTCGAGGTCGAGGATCTGGAGGTACATCCGCCGGGAGCCGACCTCCGCGTACCGGCCGATCTTCTCCACGACCTCGGCCGGGGAACCCGCCAGTCCGTTGGCCTTCAGTTCGTCGACCTCACGGCCGATCGAGGCGGCGCGGCGGGCCACTTCCTGGTCGTCCCTGCCGACGCAGACCACGAGCGCGTTCGAATACGTCAGGTCGTCGGCCTTGCGGCCCGCATCCTCGGCCGCCGCCCGCACCCGGCCGAACTGACGCTCGGTGTCCTCGACCGACCCGAAGGGCATGTTGAACTCGTCGGCGTACCGTGCGGTCAGCCGTGGGGTACGGGCCGCGCCGTGGCCGCCGATGAGTACGGGGATCCTGTCCTGCGCGGGCTTGGGGAGGGCCGGGGAGTCGGTGAGGTCGTAGTGCGTGCCGTGGTGGCTGAACGTTTCGCCGGCCTTGGTCCCCCACAGACCCGTGACGATCGCCAGCTGCTCTTCGAGGCGGGCGAACTTCTCCTGCGGGAACGGGATGCCGTACGCCTTGTGCTCCTCCTCGAACCAGCCCGCGCCCAGGCCGAGTTCGACCCGGCCGCCGGACATCTGGTCGACCTGCGCGACCTGGATGGCGAGGACGCCGGGGAGACGGAAGGTGGCGGCCGTCATCAGGGTGCCGAGGCGGATGCGGCTGGTCTCGCGGGCGAGTCCGGCGAGGGTGATCCAGGCGTCGGTGGGGCCGGGCAGGCCGTCCCCGTCTCCCATGTGGAGGTAGTGGTCCGAGCGGAAGAACGCGTCGAACCCGAGGTCCTCGGTGGCCTTCGCCACGGTGAGCAGGGTGTCGTAGGTGGCGCCTTGCTGGGGTTCGGTGAAGATACGAAGGTCCATGACCCCCATCCTGCACGGTCGAACACCGGTCAACCCCACCGGTGTCCCCTGTCCCACGCCTCCCCGGTCGGGTGAAAAAGCGTCAACGGCGTGTGAGGTGCGGGGCTGTGCCAGTGACCCCCCACAGTGGTGATCGTTGGCTCGGTCGGTGCCGGCCCGACCGGCGCCCGCGCCGGCACCGACCGGCCGGCGAGTTCGACTGCCGGCCCGCTCGTTCCGGGGCGCACCCGCGTCGGCTCCTTCGGGGGCCAGGGGCCGAGGAGGCCGTCCATTGTCCGAAGAAGTCGTGCCGCAGCAGGCGGGGCCCGCACAGCCGAAGGGACTGCTGCAGCAGATGGAGGAGCTGATGGCCGCACTGAACGCGGATCTGTCGGCGCTCGACGCGGATTTCCAGTCGGCGGGGGTGCCGTCGTCCGCCGAGGAGCCTGAGGTGGGTTGAGGTCGGCTGCGACTGCCAGGGCCGAGCCGCGCGGCTCGGCCCGCGCCCACCAGCCGCGCACCCGGCGAACCGCTAGGCCGTGTTTTGGAAGTGACCCCGCAGTTCCTCTTCGGGCCGCGATGATCTCGGGGTGGGGCGTGGGGATCTTTCGGATGAGCAGTGGTCGGTGCTGGAGCCGTTGTTGCCGGTCGGGGGACTGGGGCGTCCGGTTCGCAACCGGCGTCTGTTGATCGACGGGGTGCGGTGGCGTGTGCGGACCGGTGTGCCGTGGCGGGATCTGCCGGTCGAGTACGGGCACTGGCAGACGGTCTACGGGCTGTTCAGGCGTTGGCAGCGTGAGGGTGTGTGGGCTGGGATCTTGACTGCTCTGCAGGCCCGGGCCGATGCTGCGGGTCTGATCGTGTGGGAGGTGAACGTCGATTCCACGGTCTGCCGGGCCCATCAGCATGCTGCCGGTGCCCGCCGGGACACGGCCGGGCAGAAGGAACCTGCGGGCGGGACGCGGACCGAGCCGGACGATCACGGGCTGGGCCGCTCGCGCGGCGGATTCTCCACGAAGATCCATCTGGCCTGTGAGCAGGGGGGGGGAAGCCGCTGGCGCTGCTGGTCACGGCGGGCCAGCGGGGTGACAGCCCGCAGTTCGAGCGGGTCCTCGAAGCGATCCGGGTGCCCCGCACCGCCGGCGGACGCCCGCGGGTGCGTCCATTGCGGGTACGGGGCGACAAGGCGTATTCCTCGCGAGCCAACCGCGCCTACCTGCGCCGACGCGGGATCAGGTGCACGATCCCCGAGCCGGCCGACCAGATCCGCAACCGCAGGCGCCGAGGCGGCACGGGAGGGCGTCCGCCCGCTTTCGACCGCCAGGACTACAAGGCCCGCCACGCGGTCGAGTGCGGGATCAGCCGCCTCAAACAGCACCGGGCCGTGGCCACCCGATACGACAAGCTCGCCGTCCGCTTCGAGGCGACGGTTCAGATCGCGGCGGTCCAGCAGTGGCTGTGACCTGCCGCCGGCCCATCCGGCCGTGCCATGCTGGCGCCCGAACCGACAGCGCACCATGGGGAGAGTCCAGTGGCCGCCAAGTACTACTGCGCAGACAGCGAAAACGGCGACCACATCGACGACCCGTCCGAGGATGCCCTGTTCGAATTGATCAGCGAACTCAACGACAAGGACAACACGTTCGTCGTCGTCCAGCCCGACCAGGACGACCCAGCCTGGTTTGTGTCCGTCGCTGTCGCTGACGAAGGCGGCTACGAGATCGTCCGACGCGACACCACCCGCCGTGAACACAAGGTCGACACCGATACCAGCATCGACCGGATCGCAGGCGACCTCATCGTCTGGCTGGCCGCCCGCAACTTCCCCGGACGCCCAACCCACCAGACCAGCACCTTCTAAAACACGGCCTAGCCCGCGACCCGTTCCGCTCCGCCCGCCGCCTCCCTGGCCGCCAGCTTGCGGAGCATTTCCAGGACCCGGTCGCGGGACTCGTCCGCCGCGTCGATCGACTCCATGCACTGCCAGTACGTCGTCTCGTCGTCCGCCGCGCTGGCGATGCCGACCAGGGCTATGCCGGCCTCGCCGAGGAGGTTGCCGAGGCAGAGAAGGGTCTGGCGGGCGTCACCCAGCTCGGTGAGCTGGGCCGCGCGTAAGGCGCCGACGGCGAGGCGCGGTTCGTCCAGTACGCCGCAGCCTCGGCCCGCCAGTTCGGTCAACCCCAGTGCCTCGCCCCGCAGTTCGGGTGGTCCGGTGACTGCGAGGCGGCTGCCTATCGCTTGCGCGAGGGCCTGCGCCTGCCACACCTCCGCCAGGGTCCGGGACACGCCTTCGCTGATCGCGAGGGCATGTCTGCTCGTCAGAATGAGCTGCACCGCGTCCATGCGCTGCCCCCGTCTGTTCCCGACGCGCTGTTCGCACGTCCGCCCGAACTACACTGTCCACTACCCAGAGTGAAGGGCCGTGGGGCGAAAAGCCAGAGGAAGGCGGAAATCTGCGGACAACAAAAGGAGAACGGACCGCAATTCGACTCCGGAGAGTAACTACTCTGCTTTCGGGAACCTCTGTTCGTTGCGGTCGATCTTCGCGTCGAGGGCGGCCAGCGCGTCGATCCCGAGCACCTCGCACAGCTGGAGCAGATACGCGAGCACGTCGGCGACCTCGTCGGTCACCCGGTGGGCGGTGTCCGGGTCGTCCATCACCCGCGCCGACTGCTCGGGCGTCAACCACTGGAAGATCTCGACCAGTTCGGACGCCTCCACACTGAGCGCGGCGGCGAGGTTCTTCGGGGTGTGGAACGGCTGCCAGTTCCGTGCCGCCGCGAAGTCGGCCAGCCTGCGCTGGAGTCGCGCCACATCCAACCGGCCTGCATTTTCGGCGTGTTCTTGGTCTGTCACGGCTCCAGGTGTACCACCGTCACCCCCGGCACCCCCTCCGCCCAGGACGCGTCGCTCACCGTACCGAGGAGGCGGATATGACCGCGCTCGCACATCCGGGCCGCCAGCCGCAGGAGTTGCTCGCGCTGCCGGACGTCGAGGGCCCGGTCGAAACCGTCGGCGAGGACCGTGAGCGCCTGGAGGGCGTCGGGTACCTCGCCGGGCCGGTCGACGGTCAGTACGCCGGGGCCGGTCAGCAGGACCAGCGCCAGACCCGCGTACCTCAACTCGCCGTCGCCCAGCCTGCCGAAGCCGGTGAGCAGCCCGTCGCCCCGGTCCAGTACGGCCCGGACGCGTCCGTCGGCGACCTCGTCGGCCCGTACGTCCCCGACCGGGCCCGTGCAGGCCTCACGGACGGCGGCGACCAACAGGCCGTGGCGGATGGTGCATTCGGACCGGGTGCGCCAGAGGACCTCGGCCAGGTTGCCGCAGTCCGGCAGGAGCCGCCCGCTGCCCACGGGGACCGCCGCGCGCATCCGGTCGGGCCGGGGATCACAGGCGAAGACGGAGCGCAGGGCGACGACCATCTGCTCGGCGGCGGCGATGACCTGGCGCTGTCCGTCCGTCTTCCCGGCCACCCGCAGCGGCAGCAGGGCCGTGCCGAGCAGGTCGTCCGGCATCGGGGCACGGGTGACCGTCGCCGAACCGGCGGTGTACCAGGCTGCCTGGACGGTGCGCCGGCCGGGATCGCGCAGCGCCGTCTCCAGCAGGACCACTCCGCCGGCGCTCAACCGCTCGCCCACGATGCGCAGTTCGGGCTCGGCCTGGACGGCGACGTCGAGCCGTACGGGACCCTCGGGACCGTCCGCCGTACAGCCGATGCGGAAGCCGCGCCGGCTCTGGGCGTCGGGGCGGGCGCGTTCCGGTACGCAGGCGGCCGGATCCCGGAACGCCTCCCCGACGGTGACGCCGGAGCCGAGCCGGGCCAGCGACTCGTACGCCCTGAGCGCTGTCGACTTGCCGCCGCCGCTCGGACCGGCGAGGAGGGTGAGCCGCCCGAGCGGGAACCTGGTCTGTCGGTGCCCCGCGTAGGCGGCCAGTCTCAGTTCGGTGACGCTCGGCCGGTCGGGACGCGCCGCCCTCTGTTCCGCGGTGGCAGGGGAGGGCGGTAAGTCCAGCGAGAGGGTCATATCCGGACCGTAGGCCTCCGCCTGCGAGGCGAACCGTTTTGTCCGCCGCACCTTCCTACGAACGGGGGACGGATCTCGCCGTGCGGCCGGTCTCAGTGCTCCGGGATGCCCGCTCCCCCCATGAGTCCGCCGACCTCGGTGCCGGGCGGGGTGAGAAGGAACACGTTCCGGTCGACCCGGTGCATCCCGCTCGCCAGGCCGAAGACGACGCCCGTGCTGAAATCGAGGACCCGCTTGGCGGTGTCCGTCTCGGCGCCCGTCAGATCGAGGAGCACCGGTATGCCCGCCATCAGCGTCTCTGCGACCTCTCGCGCGTCCGCGAAGACATTGACGCGCAGGACGACGAAACGCCGCCTGGCCTCGGTCTGCGCCTCGGGCATCGACCGGTGGCCCACCGCGGACGGCCAGGCGTCCCGGCCTCTCAGCGGTACTACCTGGGCGAGCCCCTCCCACTGTTCGTCGGTGACATCGTGGCTGTTCATCGACCCACTCCGCCCTGGCTCGCACTGACTGTCTGCATCAGCCAATTCTTACTCATGGTCACCCGATCGGCCCAATACGACACGCTCAGCGACCCCCTGTGTGAGAAAAATCCGAACACCTATCCGTACCTCACAGCACTGACACTCTGGCTGTGCAGCGGGCGTAACCGCTCATGATCGGATCACGTGACATCGACGTAACGGGCAATTCGTACGCTCATGAGCAGCGGGCCCGGCATGAAGAACGACGGAAGACGGAGAAAGGCAGCACGTGACCACTACCCCCACGACCACGCAGGTACGAACGGTGTGCTCGTACTGCGGGGTGGGCTGCGGAATCGTGCTGGACGTCGGGCTCGGACCCGACGGGCGGCGTACGGTCTTCAAGGCGTCCGGGGACAAGGCGCACCCCGCGAACGCGGGACGGCTGTGCACCAAGGGGGCCACCACCGCCGACATGCTCAGTGCGCCCGGCCGGCTGACCACCGCGCTGGTCCGGGACGGCTTCGACGACCGGGGCGAGGAACTGGTGCCGGCGCCCGTCGCGGACGCCGTCGCCGAGACCGCCCGGCGGCTGCGGGCCATCGTCGACGAGCACGGGCCGGACGCCGTCGCCTTCTATGTCTCCGGGCAGATGGGCCTGGAGGCGCAGTATCTGGCGAACAAGCTTGCCAAGGGGTTCGTGGGCACGAACCAGATCGAGTCCAACTCCCGGCTGTGCATGGCCAGCGCGGGCACCGGATACAAGCTGTCGCTGGGCGCCGACGGGCCGCCCGGCTCGTACGACGACTTCGACCTCGCCGACGCCTTCCTCGTCATCGGGTCGAACATGGCCGACTGCCATCCGATCCTGTATCTGCGGATGATGGAGCGGGTGAAGGCGGGGGCCAGGCTCGTCGTCGTCGACCCACGCCGTACCGCCACCGCCGCCAAGGCCGACCTGTTCCTGCAGATCAGGCCCGGCACGGATCTGGCCTTCCTCAACGGGCTGCTCCACCTCCTGCACGCCGAGGGGTACACGGACCAGGAGTTCATCGCCGCCCACACCGAGGGCTGGGAGGAGATGCCGGCCTTCCTCGCCGACTACACGCCGGACGCCGTCTCCGCGATCACCGGCATCCCCGAGGACGACATCCGGGAAGCGGCGCGCATCATCGGGGAGGCCGGCGAGTGGATGAGCTGCTGGACCATGGGGCTCAACCAGTCCACGCACGGCACCTGGAACACGAACGCCCTGGTCAACCTGCATCTCGCCACCGGCGCGATCTGCCGCCCCGGCAGCGGGCCCTTCTCCCTCACCGGTCAGCCCAACGCGATGGGCGGCCGGGAGATGGGGTACATGGGGCCGGGGCTTCCCGGCCAGCGGTCCGTACTGGTGGACGAGGAGCGGGCGTTCGTCGAGGACCTGTGGGAGCTGCCGGCCGGCACGCTGCGCAAGGACGGCGCCGGGCTCGGCACGATCGAGATGTTCCGGCGGATGGCCGAGGGGCAGATCAAGGCCTGCTGGATCATCTGCACCAACCCGGTCGCCTCGGTCGCCAACCGCCGTACGGTGATCGAGGGCCTGGAGGCCGCCGAGTTCGTCGTCACCCAGGATGTCTTCGCGGAGACGGAGACCAACGCGTACGCCGACATCGTGCTGCCCGGCGCCATGTGGACCGAGGCGGAGGGCGTCCTCGTCAACAGCGAGCGCAACCTCACCCTCGCCCGCGCTGCCGTCGACCCGCCGGGCGACGCCATGGCCGACTGGCGGATCATCGCGGACGTCGCCCGCGCCATGGGGTTCGAGGGCTTCGCGTACGAGAGCGCGGAGGACGTCTTCGAGGAGCTCAAGCGGGCGTGGAACCCGAAGACCGGGTGGGACCTTCGCGGGGTCACCTACGAGCGGCTGCGGGAGACTCCCGTGCAGTGGCCGGCCGCCTCGGTGGACGGGCCCGCGCGCAATCCCGTTCGCTACCGGGAGGAGCCGGACGGGCTGCGCTTCCCGACGGCCAGTGGGCGTGGTGTCTTCCACGCCCGGCCGCATCTGCCCGCCGCCGAACTGCCCGACGACGACTTCCCGTTCGTTCTCAACACCGGGCGCGTGCAGCACCAGTGGCACACGCTGACCAAGACGGGGAAGGTCGCCAAGCTCAACAAGCTGAACTCCGGGCCGTTCGTGGAGGTCCATCCCGAGGACGCCCAGGAGTTGGGGGTCGTGGACGGCGACTCGGTCGAGGTCGCCTCGCGGCGCGGGCGGGCCGTGCTGCCGGCGGTCGTCACCGACCGGGTGCGGCGGGGCTGCGTCTTCGCGCCCTTCCACTGGAACGACCTCTTCGGGGAGTACCTCAGCATCAACGCCGTGACGAGCGACGCCGTCGACCCGCTGTCCCTGCAGCCGGAGTTCAAGGTGTGCGCGGTCTCCCTGGTGAGGGTGCACCGGCCCGAGGCCCAGGTGCGGCCCCCTGCCGCCCCCGAGCCCGCCCGTCCTCAAGCCCCGGTCGCCGTACCGGAGTTCGCGTTCACTCCCGCTCCCCCGCCCGTGCTCAGCGCGCAGGAGCGTCAGTACCTCTCGGGTTTCCTCGCCGGGCTGCCCGCCGGCGCCGTGGGGATTCCCGTGCTGCCGGCCTCCGCTCCGTTCAGCGCCGAGCACGCCGACTGGGTGAACGGGATGCTCGCCGGGATGTACTCCAGGACCGTGGAGGCTCCGCCGCAGGAACGGGTCGGTGTCGGGGTCCAGGTCGACGGACGCGAGGTCGTCGTGCTGTGGGCCTCGCAGACGGGCAACGCCGAGGAACTCGCCGGTGCGACCGCCGAGCGGCTGAACGCCGGTGGGCACCGGGCGAGGCTCGTCGGTATGGACGAGGCCGATGTGACCGCCCTCGCACGCAGCGCCGATCTCCTCTTCATCACCAGCACCTTCGGCGACGGCGACGCCCCCGACAACGGCTCCGGCTTCTGGGACACGCTCTCCGGGGAGCAGGCACCGCGGCTGGACGGCGTGCGGTACGCCGTCCTCGCGCTGGGGGACTCCTCGTACGACGACTTCTGCGGGCACGGGCGCCGACTGGACGCGCGGCTCGACGAGTTGGGGGCGGTGCGGATCACTCCGCGCACCGACTGCGAGCCCGACTTCGAGCCGTCGGCGGACGCGTGGCTCGACCAGGTGCTCGACGTGCTGGACACGCAGGACGTCAAGGACAGCAAGGACAGCAAGGACAGCAAGGACGCGCCAGAGCAAGCGAGTTCCCCCCTGAAGCAGGACGTGGGCACGGCGTCCGCCCCGGTCTCCGCACCCACCTTCCGGTCCGCCAAGCCCGCACCCTCCCCCGCCCGACTGGTCGGCAACCGGCTGCTCAGCCTGCCCGGCGCGACCAAGGAGGTGCGCCGGTTCACCTTCGACACCAGCGGTACGGCACTCACGTACGAAGCGGGTGACGCGCTCGGGGTGCGGCCCGTCAACTCCACGGCCCTGGTGGAGGAATGGCTGGCCGTGACCGGACTGGACGCGTCAACCGGCGTGGAAGTCGAGGGAGTTGGGATGTTCTCGCTCTCCGAGGCACTGCACCGGCAGCTCGACATCACCCGGATCACCCCCGACCTGCTGCGCTTCGTCTCCGAACGGGCCCGGGACAACCGTGAGTTGAAGAAGCTGATGCGGTCCGACAACAAGGACGGCCTGGCCCGCTGGTCCTGGGGACGGCAGGCCGTCGACGTGGTCGCCGAGTACGGGGTGCGGGCGTCCGCGCAGGAGTGGGTGAAGGTGCTGCGACGGCTCCAGCCCCGTCTGTACTCCATATCGTCGAGCCCCCTCGTCGACCCGACCCGGGTGTCGCTGACGGTGTCCGTGGTCCGGTACGAGAACCTGCACGGCCGCCCGCGCGGCGGAGTCTGCTCGCCCTTCCTGGCCGACGCCGGGCCGGACACGGCGGTCCCGGTCTTCGTCCAGCGCGCGCCGCACTTCAGGCCCCCCGCGGACGCCTCGACGCCGATGGTGATGGTCGGGCCGGGGACGGGGGTCGCGCCCTTCGTGGGGTTCCTGCAGGAACGCCGGGCGCTCGGGCACACGGCGCCGAACTGGCTGTTCTTCGGCGAGCAGCACCGCGCCACCGACTTCTACTACGAGGACGAGCTGGCCGGCCTGGTGTCGGAGGGCACGCTGACCCGCCTGGACACCGCGTTCTCCCGCGACCAGCGCAACAAGGTCTACGTCCAGGACCGGATGCGCGAGCACGGGCCCGAGCTGTGGCACTGGCTCCAGGAGGGCGCCCACTTCTACGTCTGCGGCGACGCCTCACGCATGGCGAAGGACGTGGACCGGGCGCTGCGGGACGTCGCGGTGGCGCACGGCGGTCTGAGCGAGGACGAGGCGGGCGCGTACGTGAAGCAGCTGACGGCGGCGAAACGCTATGTGCGCGACGTGTACTGACTGAACGGGTACTGACTGAATGTGCCCTACACGTGTACTGACCGCATGGCCTGAGGTTTTCCCGAATCGTCATAAAAGGCTACTGGCGGACATTCTTACCGGCCTCACACCGGACCCTTCACCTCCACCCCCGCGCGGCACACCGGGCACGATTACGTTCCGGTGTCGTGCACTTGGCAGAAACGGCGCCGGACGTCACGGCGAAGACCGGCCCCCCGCGACCCCGGCCCCCGGAGGCCGGCGCGCCCGCGCAGTGGCATCGTGTCCTGACGCTGCTCGCGACCGTCAGTCTGTTCATCGGGACGCGTGCGGTCTGGACGCAGGCCGCCAGTCACCGGCTGGTCGTCGCCGCCGCCATCTCGCTCTGCTATCTGTCGATCCTGGTCAGCGGCGTGCTGGCGCTGACCGTACGCCGGACGCGTTCGCTCGCCCGCCTCGATCTGTGCGTCCTGGTCACCGCCGTGACACTGACCCTGTGCACGTTCGCCCTGAACCACGCCGGTGGCGACGAGGGCGTCCTCACGGCGCAGGCCGCCCGCGAACTGGTCGCCGGGCACCCGGTGTACGGGCAGCCCTGGCCGTGGCTCTTCCAGCACAACCCCGATGTGGCCCTGACGCCGACGATGAACGGCGGCTACGACCTCACGTACGGCTACCCGCCCCTGGCCCTGCTGCTGACCGCGCCTCTTCTGTGGCTCGGGCACGGCGCGCTCGCGGCGACCGCGGTGACGACCGGGGCGCTGCTCGTCGGCGCGGTGACCCTGTGGCGGCTGCTGCCGGTGCCGTGGCGGTCGGCGGCGACCATGGCGTGCCTGGGCTTCGGGTTCCTGCCCAGTTACGCGCGGCTCGGTTACCCGGCGATCATCGGGCTCGCCCTGCTCATCCCGGTGGTGGTGCACTGGCCGAGGATCGGTGCCGGCGGGCGGCTGGGGTGGGGCGGCCTCGCGCGGGGCGCCTGTCTGGGCGCGGCCTGCGCGGCGCAGCAACTGCCGTGGTTCCTCGTGCCGTTCCTGCTGGCCGGGATCTACGCCGTGCGCCGGGGCGAGCTGGGCGCCCGGCCGGCCGCCGGGGTGGTGCTGCGGATCGCCGGGACGGCGGTCACCGTATGGCTGCTGATCAACACGTACTTCGTCGTGAGCGAGCCGCGCACCTGGGCGGCCGGGGTCGCGCTGCCGTTGACGCAGAACGCGACGATCCACGGGCAGGGCCTGGTGGGCATCGCGCTGTACTACACCGGCGGCAGCGGCCGGCTGGCCTGGTACAGCCTCGCGAGCATGCTGCTGACCGGGGCCCTGCTGGCGCTGCTCGTCCTGTTCGTGCGGCGGCTCGGGCCGGCGGCGACGGTGCTGCCGTGGTGCGCGTTCTTCCTGGCGACGCGTTCACAGGACGGCTACTACCTGCTGATGACCCCGCTCTGGCTGGCGGCGGCCGTGACCACACCGGCCGCATCCTTCGCCGGGGCGTGGCAGCCCCGGCCGCGCTTCCTGTCGGGTCCGCGCCGACGCCCGGCGCTGATCGCGGCCGCCGCGCTGCTCCTCGTACCGGCGCTGGCGAGCGCGGCGGTGGCGGCCACGGGTTCGGCGCCGCTGCGGATGCGGGTGACCAAGGTGCTCATGATCCGTCCGGACTCCGTGTCGGAGCTGACCCTCCGGGTCACGAACACGGACGACAGCGCGCTGTCGCCGCACTTCACGTTCACCACCGGCCAGGGCATGAGCCGGTGGTGGAAGGTGGTCAAGGGTCCGGCCACGCTGCCCGCGCACGCGAGCGCCGTCTACCGGCTCCGGCCGCCCGGGCCGGTGTTCCACGTGCCCCGGCGCCCGGGTACCCGTATCCGGCTGCGGGTGTTCACCGCGTCGCCTGACACGTTGTCGAGCATGGACGTCCGGCTGCCGGGCGAGCGTCCGTAGCGCCCTGCGGCGTCGCCCCTCAGGCGGGGGTGCGGGTGAAGCGGAGGGTGGCCGTGACCGTCGTACGGCCGCGGATCATGCCCAACTGGTTCCAGCCCAGGCCGAACTGGTCCCGGTCCACGCTGAACTCCGTGTCCAGGGTGAGCGCGCCTGCGCCGGTGTCGGTGAGGCGTGCGGTGAGGCTCGTGGGGCGGCTGATGCCGCGCACGGTCAGCTGGCCGGTGACGTGCACCGAGTCACCGTCGCGGAGTTCGGCGCCACGCACCGCGAAGGTGATCTCGGGGTGGTTCTCGACGTCGAAGAAGTCGGCCCCGTGCAGGTGCTTGTCGCGCTTGGCGTGCTTGGTGTCCAGGGACGCGGCGTCCAGGGTCACGGTGCCCGTGGCGGAGCCGTCGGGGAGGACCTCGCCACCGCCGCCGGTGACGGCGAAGGTGCCCTGCACGGTGACCAGGTTCCACATCGTCTTGTGCTTGATGGCGACGGTGGACGCCGTCCGGTCGAGCTGCCACAGGCCGGTTTCCACGGCAACGGTCATGAGCTGTCTCCTGACAGGAACGAGGGTCGTGCGAGGTGCGCGAGATACGTGACCCGGTCATCCAAATTTGGACGATGGGGTGATGGCGTCACGCTAGCCCGTTATCCAAATATGAACAACCCCTCGTTCAAAATTGGACAACCGCTAGAATCGAGGCATGGCCGCCCCTTCCGAACACCCCGCCGACCCGCCCACCTGTCCCGCCGCGGAGGAGGGCGGGCTGCTCCCGGCCGAGCTACGGGGCTGGATGGTCCTGCTGGCCGCCACCGGGGCGATCGAGCAGCGGCTCGGCCCTGTCCTCAAGGACACGCTCGGGGTATCCCACGACGAGTTCCTGGTGCTGTGCCTGCTGGCGGAACGGCCCGGGGGCGGCCTGCGGATGACCCGGATCGCGGAACTGCTCGGGCGTCCCAAGACCCGGCTCACCTACCAGATCGCCTGCCTCGCCCACGCCGGGCTGGTCACCCGGCGCTCGGTGTGCGGCGACAAGCGGGGCGTCGAGGTGTCCCTCACCGGCAAGGGTCGCCGCCTGTTCGCGGAGGCCTCGCCGACGCTGGCCGACACCGTCTCGTCGGGGCTGGCGATGATCGGCCCCGAGGAGCGCGAGACGATGTGCGCTCTGCTGCCGGAGGAGGCGGACCGGGCGAAGCCGTGACCACCTCCCCTGGCGTGCCGCTCTCGTCAGGCGGCCAGAACCGCCGAGGCAGGCCCGTCGGCGGCCTCGGACGCGGCCTTCGGCGCCGCTTCGATCTCGGCCTCGGCGAGCAGGCCGACGAGGGTCGCGCGGGCCCGGGCCACACGTGAACGCACCGTCCCCACAGGGCAGTCGCTGACCTCGGCCGCCTCCGCGTAGGGCAGCCCCATCAGCTGCGTGAGGACGAACGCCTCGCGGCGTTCGTCGGGCAGTGCGGCCAGCAGGTCGAGGAGCGCGACCCCGTCGTCGAAGCCGGGCAGCCCGCTTGGCTGGGCCAGTTCGACGGTCAGGCGCCAGTCCTCCGTGTCGTGGAGCCGGGGCCGGGCGGCGGCGTGCCGGAAGCTGTCGATCACCGCTCGCCGCGCGATGGCCATCAGCCAGGAGCGGGCGGAGGACCGCCCCTCGAACCGGTGGAGACTGCCGAGCGCCCGCAGGAACGTGTCCTGGGCGAGGTCGTCGGCGGCCTGCGGATCGGCGGAGAGGTGGGCGACGTACCGCACCACATCGCGGTGCAGGGCGCCGACGAAGCGTTCGACGGCGACCGGGTCGCCACCACGTGCGGCGAGCGCCCAGGCGGTTATCGACTCGTCGACCGGAGGGGCCGCGGAGCCCGCGAGGCAGGTAGAGCCCACGAGGGTTGCGGAGCCCGCGAGGGTCGGGGCGGGCGGTACGGGAGTGATCACCTGGTGTCCTTCTCGGATCATCCGGAATCCGGCAGGGCGGCCCTCGAACGCCCCGCGCGGCAGTACGACACGCGGGCGGGGCAAGGGCGGCGGCGAGGCGGTGCGCGAGACGTGCACGCGCGCGCCGCCGGCTACCGGCGGGGGGAGGTCGGCCGTCCCGTGAAAGTGGGCGCGGCCGGGGCCCGGAGCACCCGCACGGGCCGACGGAATGACGTCGGCGCCGACTTGAGCGGCCCGGGGAGCCAGCTGTCTCAGACGACAGCGACTCCGGCCGGCGGGCCCCGGGACGTGATCGTGTGGACGAGCGGAAGCAGGCGTGGCGCCCGGTCCGAGCGGTTGCGCCGCGGGCGGAGACCGGGACGGAGACAGGCCGGTGTCGCGGGCGGCATGAGCATCAGCCGCAGCGGCGCGGCCAGCCGGCCGGCCACCGCCCGCACGATGCGGAACGCGGCCCGCTCCCCATGGGCCAGCCACAGTCCGCACAGCAGTGCGGCGAGCGTGTGGGCGGCGAGCATGCTGTACGAGGAGGACAGGACGTCCGTGCCGTAGCCGCCGTGGGCCGAGTGACCCGCACCCGCCCCCACGCCCATGTTCATGCTCGTGCCCATGTCGGCGCCGGTACCGGTGCCGGTGTGGGTCATGTTCATGGAGTCCGTCGCCGTACCGGCGGCGCCCGGGACCAGGCCCTGGGTGATCGTGAACACCGAGTGGAGCGCGCCCTGGGCGAGGACCACCACGGCGACGACCAGGGGAAGTCCGCGCTCGCGCCCGGTCAGGCACCAGCCCGCGCCACCCGTGACCACGGCCCCGGCGGCCAGCGTCCACCGGTCGACGGAGGAGCCGGACATCAGCACATGGCCGAGGGCGGCGAGCAGCACACAGACGGCCGCGAACACCGTGGCCCGCAGCGCGCGTGAACCCCGCCCGGCAGTCATCGCGGCCCTCATCCTCCCGTCCGAGGCTCGAACGTCACTGGCAGGTACGCAAGTTACCGAGCAACCGGTCGGCGGGGTACCCGGGCCGACCTACTCACGACCTACTCAGATCCAACCCACAGTTCGTCACAGGTAGCTTTTGAACGCGTTCAAATATTTGCGGTACGCTCGTGGCACCAGTTCCGAGTCATGGGGGAAGCCGTGAAGATCGTCATACCCGGAGGAACCGGCCAGGTGGGTACGGTCCTGAACCGTGCGCTCACCGCCGCCGGTCACGACGTCACCGTCCTGACGAGGCGGCCGACGCGCGCCCGCGAGATCAGCTGGGACGGCGAGACCCTGGGCGCCTGGGCCGAGGCGGTCGACGGCAGCGACGTCGTGATCAACCTGGCGGGCCGCAGCGTCAGCTGCCGCTACACCCCCGCCAACCTGCGGGCCATGATGGACTCGCGTGTGCACTCCGCCCGGGTCGTCGGCGAGGCGATCGCGGGCGCCGCGCGGCCACCCCGGCTCTGGCTCCAGATGAGCACGGCCACCGTCTACGCCCACCGCTTCGACGCCCCCAACGACGAGGCGACCGGCGTCATCGGCGGCACCGAACCCGGCGTACCGGACTACTGGGCGTACAGCGTCGAGATCGCCAAGGCCTGGGAGCGGGCCCAGGAGCAGGCCGCGACGCCCGCCACGCGCAAGGTCGCCCTGCGGACCGCCATGGTCATGAGCCCGGATCGCGGCGGTGTCCTCGACGTCCTGCTGCGGCTGGCCCGGCTCGGCCTCGGCGGGCCGGTCGCGGGTGGCGCGCAGTACGTGTCCTGGATCCACGACCACGACTTCGTACGCGCCGTCGAGTTCCTGGCCGGCCGGGACGACCTCGCCGGACCCGTGAACCTCGCCGCTCCCCACCCCCTCCCGCAGCGCGCGTTCATGCAGGCGCTGCGCGCCGCGTGGGGTGTTCCGGTGGGCCTGCCGGCGACGCGGTGGATGGCGGAGCTGGGCGCGTTCGCGCTCCGCTCGGACACCGAACTCCTGCTCAAGAGCCGCCGTGTCGTCCCGGGCCGGTTGCTCGACGCGGGCTTCACCTTCGAACACGCCGAATGGCCGGAGGCCGCCGCCGACCTCGTACGCCGGGTGCGCGAGCGGGGGGCGACGGGCGCCGGCGTCTCGGCCCGGGCGTCGGCCAGGGGGCCTGCGGGGTTGTGACCGGGCCGGGCCGAGGGCGAGCGAGAGGGTGCGCCGGCTCCGGTCGGGGCACCTGGACGGGCGCCGCAGCCGATCATGACGAGGTACGTGCCCGACCGGGGCCGTTTCTCCCGGGCAGGACGCGAGCTGTACGGCCACACCGTCGGCGGTCTCCGGCCTCGGCGACCTGGCCGTACAAGGTGGTCGTGAGGGGTGGCCGCCGAGCCCGCGGGCCGACTTGGACTGCGGCCGGGGAGGCCGGTGGGCCAAAACGCAGGCCCGCGGCCTCCCCGGTCCCACCTCGGGCGCGACCCGTCGACAAGGACCGGCCCGTGCTCCGACGCCAGGTCCGCCGAGAGACCGCGCAAGTGACCCCTGGTGCGCGGGCCTCCGAGAGGGAGAGAGAAGCTGATCTCGATCAACTCTCCTTGGAGGTACGTGAGATGACGAGCCGTCTGCCGCGCCGTACGGTGCTGGGCGGAATGATCGGCGGTCTGGCACTGGCCTCGGCCTCGGCCCCGGCTTCGGCTTCGGCTTCGGCCGGCACGGGTGCCGGATCCGTACTGGCCGCAGGACGCACACCGGACGCCACCGGACAGGGCGCCGCCGGCCCGGAGCCGTACGTGCCGGTGCCCGTGGGCGGCGGGGGCGGCCCTGCCGGGACCGACCGGGTTCATGTCCTCAAGGTCGGCCCCGACTCGGCGGCCACCGTCCTCGTACTCGTGCCCGGCATGTTCGGCGCCGCGAACGACTTCCGGCTGCTGGCCCGTGACCTGGTCGCGGGCGTGCCCGGCCTGCAGGTGTGGGCCCTCGACCGGCGGGAGGAGAACCTCGCCGACCGCTCGGGCTTCGGGAGTCCGGACCCCCTCGCCTACTACCTGGACGGCCACTACCGCGTCCAGGACCCGGCCGCCTCCCCCTTCGCCGCGCGCTGGGGCCTGCCCCTCGCCCTCGCCGATCTCCGGGCCGTCGTCCGGTCGGCGGGGCGCGGTGGCCGGCGCGTGGTGCTCGGCGGGCACTCCTGGGGAGCGACGACCGCGATGGCGTACGCGGCCTGGGACTTCGACGGCTGCCCCGGCTACCGGGACCTCGCGGGGCTCGTGGTCGTCGACGGCGGAGTCCTCGGGGCGTTCGACGGAACGGGCGATCCGGTCCTCGACTCGCCGGAGGAGATACGGGAACGGCTCGCGGCCATCGACGCCGGGGCGGTCTTCGACCTGACCCTGAGCGGTGTGGGTCTGGGCAGCCGCGCGGAGAGCACCCAGATCTGGTACCAGCTCGCCGGCCACTACGCCCTGCACGACCCCGCCGGCCCCTCGGTGCTCCAGCCCCGGCTGCCCGACGCCCTGAGCCTGCCGTACACCGTCACCAACGCGGGCCTGCTGGGCGTCCTCGTGGACGCGGGATTCGGCTGGCCCAACGCCATCACCGTGCACTCCGGACACCTCGCCGACAGTGGAGACACACGCGGCTGGATCGACGCCGGGATCACCCCGATAAGCCGGGTCGCGGCGTCGTACGCCGGTCCGGTGCCGGCCGTGTGGGAGTGGTACTGGCCGGCCCGGCTCTCCGTCGACCTCGACGTCACGGACGCCTACACCGACTCCGCGCTCGCCCGCTCCCTGGGCCTTCGGCTGCGTCACGCCGACCGCCTCGACATACCGCTGTACGCCTTCGGGACGAGCTACGCCCAGGGCACGATCGAACAGGCGGCGCACACCGTCGTGGCCAACTCCCGTATTCCGTACGCCACTTACCAGACCGACGACGCCATGAACCACCTCGACCCGCTCTTCGCGGCCCCGGCCCACAACACCCTGACGCGGACCCTCACGGAGTTCCTGAAGAGGCCCGCGACGCGCTGACGCGAGGCCGCCCGTCCGGCCGCTCCCGCAAGGGCCGGCCGGACGGGCGGCGACGACGCCCCGCTCGGCCTACTCGGCCTTGATGGCGGTGAGCATGTTCAGCCGGGCGGCGCTGCGGGCGGGCCACAGTGCGGCCAGCAGGCCGACCAGTGCCGCCAGCAGCAGGAAGAGCCCGAACCGGTCCCACGGCAGTACCAGCATGTATCCGGGTATGTCCGCCTTCGTGGCCTCACAGACGGCCCAGCCCAGGAAGGCACCGAGCGCGAGCCCGATCAGCGCGCCGAAGAGCGATATGACCACGGACTCCAGCTGGATCATGCGCGTCACGCCCTGCCGGTCGAGCCCGACCGCTCGCAGCATGCCGACCTCCCGCTGCCGCTCGAAGACCGACATCGCGAGGGTGTTCACCACCCCCAGCACCGCGATGACCAGGGAGATCGCGAGCAGCCCGTACAGGATGTTCACCGTGGTGTCGACATCCCCGTTGAAGTGGTCGCGGATGACCTGCCGGTCACCCACCGTGGCCCCCGGGTGCGCGGCGACGGCATCGGCGAGTGCTTTCGCCTTCGTGCTGCCGTCTGTCTTGACGTAGATCCACAGGATCCGGCTCTCGTCCTGGTGCGGCTTGAGTACGTCCGTGGAGACGACGACCGGCGAGACGACGGTGTTGCTCTCGAAGATGGCCCCGACGGTCAGCCTGCCGCGCTCGGAGTCCTCGTACCCCACCGGCAGGGTGTCTCCGGTCTTCCAGCCGTTGGACCTCGCGACGTCGTCGGCGACGGCCATCTGCCCCTTCGTGAGTGTGTCCAGTGAGCCGGAGACCACCGTGAGGTGGATGGTCTTCGGGAAGTCCGCCGCGGTGACGCCGGAAACCTGCTGCATGCTGCGGCCGACCGTCATCAGCCCGCCCTGCTCCTGCGACACCGCGCTGACGCCCCCGACCTTGCGCAGCGCGGCGACCGCCGAGGCGTCCAGGCCCGTCCCGTCGTCCATGACCATGTAGTCGGCCTTGACGATGTCGCCGGTGATCCTGTCCGCGGACTGACCGAGGGTGGCCCCGAGCACGGTCAGACCACTGACCAGTGTGAGACCGATGGCCAGCGCGGAGGCGGTGGCGCCGGTACGGCGCGGGCTGCGGACCGCGTTCTGGCCCGCGAGCTTGCCGGAGATCCCGAAGCCGCGCCGCAGCAGCGGCCGTACGGCCGCGATCACGGGCCGGGACAGCAACGGGATCAGCACGATGACCCCGATCACCGCGAAGAAGGCACCGAGCCCGACGATCTTCGCACCGCGCGAACCACCGGCCCCGGCGCCCGCGACGACGATCGCCGCGCCGAGCAGTGTGACGATTCCGCCGAGGGTGTTCCGGAGGACAAGGGATTTGGTGGTGGCCGGCAGGTGCGCGCTGCCGATCGCCGCGACCGGCGGGATCTTCGCGGCACGTCGGGCGGGCAGCCAGGCGGCCACCATGGTGACGAGGACACCGACGACAACCGCGACCAGAACGGTTGTCGACGTGACGGCCAGCGGCCCGTCCGGGATCTTCCCGCCGCCGAAATCGGCCACGGAGCGCGCTGTGGCAGCGATGGCGGCGCCGAGCCCGAGACCGGCGGCCGAGGCGACCACGCCGACCGCCATCGCCTCGGTCAGCACGGACCGGGTGACCTGCCTGCGGGAGGCACCGACCGCACGCAGCAGAGCGAGTTCCCTGGTGCGCTGGGCGGCCAGCATGGTGAAGGTGTTGGCGATCAGGAAGACGCTGACGAAGAGCGCGACCCCGGCGAAGGCGAGCAGCAGGGTACCCAGCGTCAACGCGTCTGCCGCCGCCCTCTTGGCCTCCTCGTCGGCGAGTTGCCGGCCCGTCTTGGCCGTCGCGGAGTCGGGGAGCACCTTCCTGACGGTGGCGGCGAGCTCGGAGCTCGAAACACCCGGGGCTGCGGTGACGGTGACGGACTCGTAGACGCCCGGCCGGAGGTAGAGCCGCTGAGCGACCGGAGTGTCGAACAGCACCAGGCTGCCGCCTTGGGCCACCGAGGTGTTCTCGGTGGTGAAGATGCCGGAGAGCCGGTACGTCTTCGCCGGACCGGTGAGGGCGACGGGCACGGTGTCACCGACGCGGTAACCACCCTTCTCGGCAGCCCTCTTGTCGAGCGCGACCTGCCCGGGCTCGGTGGGCCCGCTGCCGTCGGTGAACTCGTAGAGCCGGTCCTTGCCGCTCTTCCCCGGCGCGAAGTTGGCGCCCGCGTTGAACATGCCGGCGCTGATGAGCCCGCCGTCCCTGTCGGCGACGGAGGCGGACCCCTCGACCCGTCCGGCGGCGTCGGCGACCCCGTCGAGTCGGGCGATCTCGTCGAACGTCTTCCGGCTGATGCCGGTGTTCTCACCGGAGTAGTCGGTGTTCTCCACGACCTGGACATCCACGTGGGCGTAGCTCTTCGCCGCCTGGCTGCCGTAGGCGCTTTTGTAGGTGTCGCTGAAGATGAGGGTGCCGGAGACGAACGCGACGCCGAGTATGACGGCGAGCAGGGTCATCAGCAGTCTGGCCTTGTGCGCGAGGACGTTGCGCAGGGCTGTGCGGAACATGGTGGTGTGGTCCCGGGGAGGTGGAGGGAAGGGTGAGGGTGAGGGTCGATCAGGACACGCGTCGGTTCGGCCCGGCCCGGCTCGGCTCAGGTCTGCTCAGGTCGTGCGGAACTTGGTGTCGAACGACTTCATGAGGTCGAGGACCCGGTCCGCGGTGGGCTCGTACATCTCGTCGACGATCCGTCCGTCGGCGAGGAAGATGACCCGGTCCGCGTAGGCCGCGGCGACCGGATCATGGGTGACCATGACGACGGTCTGGCCCAACTCCCGTACGGAGTCACGCAGGAACCCGAGAACCTCGGCCCCCGCACGCGAGTCCAGGTTTCCCGTCGGCTCGTCCCCGAAGACGATGTCCGGCTTGGAGGCGAGGGCGCGGGCGACGGCGACACGCTGCTGTTGGCCGCCCGAGAGCTGGGCGGGACGGTGACTGAGCCGGCCGGACAGACCGACCATCTGTATGACGGTGTCCAGCCATTCGCGGTCCGGTGTCCGGCCCGCGATGTCCATCGGGAGCGTGATGTTCTCGAGCGCGGTGAGGGTCGGCAGCAGGTTGAACGCCTGGAAGATGAATCCGACCTTGTCCCGGCGGAGTCTGGTGAGCTGCCGGTCCGTCAGGGAGCCGAGCTCGACGTCGCCGACGCGCACCGAGCCGGAGGAGAAGGAGTCCAGCCCGGCGACGCAGTGCATCAGCGTGGACTTGCCGGACCCGGAGGGCCCCATGATCGCGGTGAACTGGGACTGCCCGAAGCCGACACTGACCTGGTCGAGGGCGACCACCTGGGTGTCACCCTGCCCGTAGACCTTGGAGAGCTGTGTGGCGCGGGCGGCCACGGTGGGGGTGGCGGTGCGGGGGCCGGTGGGCGAGGCGGTGGTCACGGGTACGACTCCGATCGACGGCAGAGACAGCGCGGGGCACAGGCCTCACCGGCGGACACAGACCGCCGAAGACAGCACGTGGACACGGGAGTCCAGGCCCGCCCCGCTGGGGACCTCTCCATCGTCCGATTCACACAGGCCCCCGCGGATCAGCCGAAAAGCTGACCACCTGGGGGTGACGGCGGCAGCCGATTCGTCAGCCTCCGGGATGCCGTCGCGTCAGCTCCAGGGATGACGCGGTCCGTGAATCGCTTGGGGCAGCACGCCTCTCGGGGCGGGCTGCCATGCGGCCCACCGGCGAGACGTGCCGCAATTCCGCCACGATCCGCCCCCTCGCCGTATCGGCCGTACGGCCGAGGCACGGCCGAGCCGAACGATGCGACTCTCGTCCACGAGACGAGCGAGGTGGGCGGGACGGGCGAGACGTGATCCGCCCGGCCGGCGCCCTGCGCATCGCCCCCACTGCCGCGCTCCCACAGATCCCGAGTTTCGTGTGCCGCCGCCGGCCGAGGCCGCGGCTCTGAGAGGAATCCGCTCGTGAGTCCAAGAGTGGCGCCGGCCGTCTGGGCCGCCCTGCTGATGTCCGTGGCCGCCGTCGTGCTGTTCGTTCCCTACATCGCCGTGCGTTATCGGCGACGCGGCGAACTGGGCCTGGGCAACATGGCGTTGGCGTTCACCGGACCCCTCTACGGCCTGGCCCTGTTCTTCTACGTGTTCGCCCCGTTCCCGACGGTCCGGTCCGACTTCTGTGCCGTCATCGGCGTGCGCCGACCCCAGCTGATCCCGTTCCACTTCCTGCACGACATGGGGAAGTCGGCCACCGGCAGCGGTCCTGCGGCGATGCTGCACAACCCGGCCCTGACACAGGTGCTGCTGAACGTGGCGCTTTTCATACCCTTGGGCATGTTCGTCCGGTACATGTTCCGGCGCGGCGTGCCCTTCACCGCGGCCGTCGGTCTGGGGGTGTCACTGCTGATCGAGACGACCCAACTGACCGGAGACTGGTTCATCTACCCGTGCGCGTACCGGCTGTTCGACGTCGACGACCTGATCGCGAACGGCCTGGGAGGACTGATCGGCGCGCTGGCCGCCCCGCTGCTCGGCGCCGTGCCCGGCCAACGCGTCCACGCCGAGCCGGGAGAGCCTCGCCCGGTCACCTGGCGCAGGCGGTTGCTGGCGTCCGTGTGCGACCTGATGAGTTTCGGGTTCCTCAGTGTGTCGACGGTCGCCGCCTGCGCGGCGCTCGTGTGGGTGTGGCACGGAGGTCTGTCCGCCGAAGGTGCCCCTCCGTACTCGGGCTTCTTCTTCGACGGGACCGTCGAGTCCATCGGTTTCTGGGTGCCCTGGCTGGTGCTCGCGGTCGGATTTCCCCTGGCAGGCGGTGGGGCGAGTCTCGGGCAGCGCATCGTCCGGTTGGGAGCGACCACCGCTGACGGCCGCCGACCGGGCCTACGGGCGGGACTCGTACGCGGTCTGACAGGTGTCGGCGGTTTCCTGCTCCTCAACCACTTCGAATCGTTGTCCACCCCCGCCGCCGTCCTCGCCCTGGTCTCGCTCGTCGCCCTGTTCAGGACGTCGCGGCACCGCGGCTTCTCCCATGTCTGCGCGCGACTGACGATGACGGATTCCCGTGTGCCGAGCGTGCGGGCGGCGTCGGCCGAGCCGGCGCTCTGACTCGGCCTTTCCGCTGCCACGCCATGCGGTCACGCCCCGCGCAGCACCGTTTCCAGGTGGTGTCCCCAGCGCAGTGCGGTGGCCACGATCTCTCGTGTGCCGGGTTCGAGGCGGCGGCGCGGTCCGACGACCTGGACGGCGGCGACGACCTCCTCCGTGAAGTCGCGGACCGGCACGGCGACCGAGTACAGGCCCGGCTCGGCCTCCTCGTCGACGATCGAGTATCCGCGCTCCCGGGTCAACGACAGCCGGCGCAGGAAGTCGTCGAGGCCGGTCGGTGTGTTGGGGCCGTGGCGGACGAAGTCGGTGCGGGAGAAGACCGCCGCCACCTCGTCGTCGTCGGCGTCCATCAACAGCGCCTGGCCGCAGTCGCTGCAGTACGCCGGATAGGGGCGGCCGATCCAGGAGCCGAGCTGCCGGCTGCCGGGCGGCACCCGTTCGGCGACGGTCACGGTCGTGTCGCCCACGAGAACGCCGAGGTAGCAGCTCTCGCCGGTCTCCGCCGCCATGCCCTCCAGGGCCGTGAGCCCGTCGGTGCGCAGACGATGCGCCGTGAGTTCCCGGGCGGTCGTGTAGAGCCGCCAGTGAGGTGCCACGGCGCCCGAGGCCTCGTCGCGCTCGACGAAGTCCTCCGCACTCATGGCGGTGAGCGCCCGGGACAGCTGACTGCGGTCGCGGCCCATCCGACGGGCCAGTTCGGAGACGGACACGGCCAGGCCATGACGGCGGCCGCCGGCCGTGCCCCGGGCGAGCTCGGACAGGACGTCCAGGCCCTTCGCCACGCTCGAGTCCACGTACCTCTCGTGCCCCTCCGTCGTCCCGGCGCGCCCGTACGACGGGGTGCCGGGCCCGTGCTCGTTGATCCGCACTGTACCGCCGCCTTCCCACAAGATCGGAAACTGTGCAGCATTTACATCTTGCCGTGCATTTAATGCACGCCTAGCATCCTCTGCATCAGCTGCCGCCGAATGCCGAGGGATGTACGCGTATGGGCACGACGATGCCGCCGGAAACCACCGAACGAGGCCGGGAGGCGGCGGATCCGTCCGTACGGCGCCGGACGGTACGGAGGGTCAAGGCGTTCTGGCCGGTGTCGGAGGACACCCTGGCCGCCTGCGCGCGGGGCGATCTCGACACGCTGCGCTCCGACGAGTCCTTCGCCTCCCTGCTGCGCGTGCTGGAGAGCTCGCCCGAACTCGGGGACTTCGGCGTGTACGGCGACGTCTTCGAGGTGACCTTCGGCGCGGAGGGCTTCACCGTCCGGCCGGGTGCCCGCCCGGCCCTCGGCTCGGTCGGCGGGCGGTTCCTCTCCGCCACCGTCGCCGTGACCACGTACGTCGACTCGGTGACGGACGAGGACCTGGCGCGGGTGCTGGCCCGCCTCGCCGACGCCCATCCCTGGGAGATCCCGGTGATCGAGCTCTCCGCCCCGCTGGAACTCGTCTCCCGAGCCTGACCAGGGCTCACCGGCCCCGCCCCGAACCCGAGCCCCCTCAGCGCGTCACCCGCACCCGGTGGCGGCTCCCGCCGTGTGCGCACCACCCGACGCGCACCGCTCCCCCGCCGAAAGTGGCTTCACCCCTCCGCCATGCCATGCCGATCGCCCCCCACGCGTCCTGTCCCTCCCCGCTCCCCAGAGGACACGTCATGTCAGTCTCAGTCGAACCCGAGAACCCCGCGGCGTCCGCCACCGGCGCCCCGCAGCCCGGCCCCGACGGCCTGCGCCGCACCATGCGGTCCCGCCACCTCGTGATGATCGCGATGGGCGGCGTCATCGGCTCCGGGCTCTTCCTCAGCTCCGGCTTCACCGTCTCCCAGGCAGGCCCGCTCGGCGCCGTACTCGCCTATCTGGTGGGCGCGTTCGTCGTCTGGCTGGTGATGACCTGCCTCGGTGAACTCGCCGTCATCTACCCCGTCTCGGGCGCGTTCCACGTCTACGCGACCCGCTCGATCGGCCCCGCCACCGGCTTCGCCACCGCCTGGCTGTACTGGCTGACCTGGGCCGTCGCCCTCGGCTCCGAGTTCACCGCGTGCGGGCTGCTGATGCAGCGCTGGTTCCCCGACGTCAGTGTCTGGGTCTGGTGCGTGGTGTTCGCCACGGTCGTCTTCGGAGTGAACGCCTTCTCCGCCCGGGTCTTCGGTGAGACCGAGTACTGGTTCTCCCTGGTCAAGGTCATCGCCGTGGTCGCCCTCATCGTGCTCGGCGGCGCCGCCCTGGCCGGCTTCCACCCGCTCTCCTCGGGCGGATCCCACCCCTTCCTGCTGCAGAACTTCAGCACTCCGGACGGTCTCTTCCCGCACGGTTTCTCCGGCGTCCTCGTCACCGTCCTGGCGGCTTTCTACGCCTTCTCCGGGTCCGAACTCATCGGCGTCGCCGCCGGTGAGACCGAGGACCCGGCGACCGCCGTGCCCAAGGCGCTGCGCGTCACCGTCATCCGTCTGCTGGTCTTCTTCGTCGGCGCGATCACCGTGATCGCCGCGACCATCCCGTACGACAAGGTGGGTCTGGACGAGAGCCCGTTCGTCACCGTCTTCTCCTCCGTCGGCGTCCCCTACACGGCCGACGCGATGAACTTCGTGATCATCACGGCGCTGCTGTCCGCCGGGAACAGCGGCCTGTACTCCTGTGCCCGCATGCTGTTCTCCCTCGCGGAGGAGAAGCAGGCCCCGCAGGTGCTGCGCCGGCTCAGCCGCCGTGGCATCCCGCTGGTCGCCCTGTCGCTCAGCATGGTCGGCGGTGCCGCCTCCCTGGTGAGCAGCGTCGCGGCGCCCGAGACCGTCTACCTGGTGCTGGTGTCGATCGCCGGGTTCGCCGCGGTCGGCGTGTGGATGTCCATCGCCGCGTCCCAGTTCTTCCATCGGCGGGCCTTCGTGCGCGACGGCGGCGACGTCCGGACCCTGTCGTACCGGACCCCCTTCTACCCGGTCGTGCCGATCCTGGCCTTCGCTCTGTGCCTGGCCTCGCTCATCGGTATCGCGCTGGACCCGGCGCAGGCCACCGCCCTGTACTTCGGCGTTCCGTTCGTGGCCGGCTGCTACCTGTACCACTGGCTGCGCCACGGTCGCCGCCGGACCGCGGGAGCCGCCGTATGAGGCCCACCTGTCTGCTCCTCGACCTCGACGGCACCCTGATCGACTCCGCTCCCGGAGTGACCGCGAGCGCCGCCGCGGCCCTCCGCTCGGTCGGGGCACCGGTCCCGGACGGGCCCACGCTGCGCGGCTTCGTCGGCCCGCCGATGTACGACACCTTCCGATACGTCGTCGGCCTCGACGAGCCGACCGCACGGGCCGCCCTCGCGGCCTACCGCACGGAGTACGCCCGGCACGGAGCGTCGGCCGCCACCGTGTACGACGGCATCCCCGAACTGCTGGACGCCCTGGCCGCGTCCGGCCTTCCGATGGGCGTCGCGACGTCCAAGGTGCAGGACCAGGCGGAGCTGATGACACGTCGCTTCGGTCTCGACACACGGCTGCTGACCGTGTGCGGTGTCTCCGACGAGGCGGGCCGCACGACGAAGCGGCAGGTCATCCGGGAGTGCGTCACCCGGCTGCGGGACCGGGGCGCGGACGTCCGCCGACCGCTCATGGTCGGCGACCGCACCTACGACGTCGAGAGCGCGGCGGCCGAGGGCATCCCCGCCGTCCATGTGCGGTGGGGCTACGGCGGTGAGGCGGAGTCCGCCGGAGCGGTCGCCTCCGTCGCCGAACCGGCCGAACTGATCCCCCTGCTCGCCACGCTCCCCCGCACCGCCCTCGCACATCACCCCTGAGACCGCTCCCTGAGAGGACCCGGCACCCATGACACGGAACAACACCGCCACCGCCACCGTCACTGCCACCGGCCCGACCGCGATCACGACCACCGAACCGCCCCTGTGGGCCCTGCACCGGGAACTGACGGCGACGACGGTCCGCACGGACCTCACGCACGCCTTCCACCCGGGCCAGCCGCACTTCCCCGCCTTCCCGGACGAGAAGCGTGAGTTGCCGTTCGACATGTCGCGCGGCGACGGCTTCACCGTGCATCTCCACACGATCGTCGGCCAGTGGGGCACCCACGTCGACCCGCCCGTGCACTTCGTCGCCGGGGCCCGGACCCTGGACGAGATCCCCGTCGACGAGATGATCCTGCCGCTGGTCGTCCTCGACATCAGCGACCGGGTCGCCGCCGACCCCGACGCCGTACCGACCCTGGACGACATCGCGGCCTGGGAGACCCGTCACGGCCGCATCCCCGCCGACTCCTTCGTGGCCCTGCGCACCGGCTGGAGCCGCCGCTGGCCGGACGCGGCCGCCATGGCCAACAAGGACGAGGCGGGCGTGAGCCACTGCCCGGGGTGGTCCGCCGAGGTCCTGCGGTACCTCTTCGAGGAGGCCGGTGTCACGGCGATCGGGCACGAACAGACCGACACGGACCCCGGACTCGCCACCTCCGCCGGTGACTTCGGCCTGGAGCGCTACGTGCTGGCACGCGACCGCTGGCAGATCGAGCTGATGGCCGACCTGGACCGGGTGCCCGAGGCCGGGGCCCTGATCGTCGCCACCTGGCCCAAGCCGCAGGGCGGTTCGGGCTTCCCCGCCCGCGTGTTCGCCCTCCACCGGGCGGTCTGAACCGGGCGGTGCGAACCGCCGACATGACACGAAGAGCTCCGGTCGGCCGTGTGGCCGCCGGAGCTCTTCGGTGAGTGCCAGTCAGGAGACACAGCCACAGCCATGGACACCATCGACGAGCAGATCATCACCGAGCTCACGGGCAACGCCCGTATGTCCCATGCCGAGTTGGGGCAGCGGGTGCGTTTGTCCCGCAACGCCGTGCGCCAGCGCGTCGAGCGCCTGGAACGGCAGGGGCACATCGGCGGCTACACCCTGGTGCGTCCGTCGGGCGGACACGACCGGCCGACGGTGGCCGCCCATGTCCTGGTCTACCGCCAGGACCGGATGCGTGGCGGCGATGTCCTGGCCGCCCTCAAACGCATCCCGGAGGTGGTCTTCTGCGATGTGCTGAGCGGCCAGTTCGATCTGCTGGTCAGCCTGGAGGCCGACTCCCTGGAACGCGTACAGGGCATCTGGGAGCAGATCGCCCAGATGCCCGGTGTACGGGACACGGTGACGGCGCTCGCGCTGTCCCGTGTCGTCAGCCGGCCGCGGCTGTGAGACGCCCCCCGGCTATGACGGCCACAGCTGGGGAACGGCCATGAGAGCACGTGCCGTCTCCCGGTCGAGCAACCCGCGCCGCACGACGACGTCCAGTACGTCGTCGCCCGTCGCCAGCGCCTCCCGGGCCGCCGCCGAGGCGGCCTCGTGCCCGATGCGGGGCGCCAGCGCCGTCACCGCCCCGACGGCCCCGGTGATCCCCGGCGGAAGCGTGGATCCGCCCGCGGTGATGCCCGCCACGCACAGCGTGCGCAGCGCCGCACAGCCGCGTGTGAGCCAGGTGATGTGCTGGAGCAGCAGGTGCCCGATGAGTGGTTCGAACGCGTTCAGCTGCAACTGCCCGTTGTCGGCGGCCATGGTGATCGCGACGTCGGCGCCGGCGGTCGCGAACGCGATCTGGTTGACCATCTCCGGGATCACCGGGTTCACCTTGCCCGGCATGACCGACGAACCGGCCTGCCGCGCGGGCAGGTTGATCTCGGCGAAGCCCGCGCGCGGTCCGCTGGCCAGCAGCCGCAGGTCGCTGCACACCTTGGACAGCTTCACCGCCGTCCGTTTCAGCACCCCGGACACGGTCAGGAACACCCCGGTGTCGGAGGTGGCCTCCACCAGGTCGGCGGCGGGCGTGTGGTCCAGCCCGGTCAGCGCCCTCAACTGCCGTACGGCCGCCGCCGCGTAGCCGGGCTCGGCGGCGATGCCCGTGCCGATGGCCGTCGCCCCGAGGCTGGTCTCGGCGAGCAGCGGCAGCGTCTCGCCGATCCGGTCGACGTCCTCGGCGAGCGTCGTCCCGAAGGCGGCGAACTCCCGGCCCAGCGTCATCGGTACGGCGTCCTGCAACTGGGTGCGACCGATCTTCACCACGGCGGCGAACTCCACGCCCTTGGCGGTGAACTCGGCTGCCAGCAGGGCGAGTTCATCCGTCAGCCCGACCAGGGCCGCGGCGACCGCGATGCGCAGGGCGGTGGGGTAGACGTCGTTGGTGGACTGGCAGCGGTTGACGTCGTCGAGCGGATGGAGATGCTCGTAGTGGCCGCGCTCGTGGCCGAGGTGTTCCAGCGCGAGGTTGGCGATCACCTCGTTGGCGTTCATGTTGGTGCTGGTCCCCGCGCCGCCCTGGATGACGTCCACGGGGAACTGCTCGTGGTGGCGGCCGTCCGCGACGGCCCGGCAGGCCGCCACGACGGCCCGCACCTTGTGCGGCTCCAGCACGCCGATCTCACCGTTGGCGAGGGCGGCGGCCTGCTTCACCAGGGCAAGGGCGCGCACGAGTTGGGGGTGGACGGAGACCGGGACACCGCTGACGCCGAAGTTCGCCAGGGCGCGGGCCGTGTGCACGCCCCAGTACGCCTCCGCGGGCACCCGTACGTCCCCCAGTGCGTCCGTCTCGACGCGGAAGCCGTTCACACTCCGGCCCCGTTGAGGCAGACGACCTTCGGCTGGGTCATGTCCTCGTAGGCGAAGCGCACGCCCTCGCGGCCCATGCTGCCGTACTTGAAGCCGCCGAAGGGCATCGCGTCGATGCGGTAGTCGGAGGAGTCGTTGATCATCACTCCGCCCGCCTCCAGCAGTCGTGCCGCGGCCATGGCCCGGTCCAGCGAGGCCGTGAAGACGCCCGCGTGCAGGCTGAAGTCGATCTCGTTGGCCCGTTCGACGGCCTCCTCGAAGGTGTCGAAGGGTTCCAGGACGACGACGGGCGCGAACGCCTCCTCCCGCCAGACCGCCGACGTGGCCGGCACGCCTTCGAGGACGGTCGGGGCGTACCCGCTGCCGTCCCGCTCGTGGCCGCAGAGCAGCGTGGCGCCCTCGGCGAGCGCGGCGGCGACCGTGGCCTCGGCCGCGACCGCCGCCCGCTCGTCGATCATGGGACCGACGTCGGTGCGCTCGTCGGCGGGGTCCCCGGTACGCAACCGCCCGGTGCGCTCGACGAACGCGTCCCGGAACGCCTCGTACACCGGGCGTTCGACGAGGATCCGCTGGGTGCCCACGCAGTTCTGGCCGGCGGCCCAGAACGCCCCGGACACGCACGCCTCGACCGCCGCGTCCAGGTCGGCGTCGGCCAGTACGAGGACCGGGGCGTTGCCTCCGAGGTCCATGGCGAGCTTCTTGAGCCCCGCCGAGCGCGCGATGGCCTCACCGGTGCGGAATCCCCCGGTGAACGACACCATCCGCACGTCCGGGGCGGCCACCACGGCGGCCCCCAGCTCGGCGCCGCCGTTGACGACGGTCACCACGTCCTCCGGCAGACCCGCCTCCACCAGCGTGTCGACCAGCCGCAGCGCGGACAGCGGCGTGAGCAGCGACGGTTTCAGGACGACCGCGTTGCCGCCCGCGATCGCCGGGCCGAGCTTGTGCGCGACCAGGTTGAGCGGGTCGTTGTACGGCGTGACGGCCGCGATGACGCCCAGCGGCTCGCGGGTGAACCAGCCCGAGCGCCCCTCCGATCCCGCGTACGCGTCGAACGGCACCACCTCGCCGGCGTTGCGGCGCGCCTCGGCCGCCGACAGCCGCAGGGTGTTGACCGCGCGGCCGGTCTCCTTGCGGGCCTGCGTCAGGGTCTTGCCGGCCTCGGCGACGATCAGCCGGGCGAACGACTCGGCGCGCTCCTCGATCAGCCCGGCCGCACCGTCGAGCACCGCCGCGCGCGCGGCCCGGGAAAGCCCACGGGCGGTCTCGCGCCCTTGCCGCGCCCTCCGCAGGACACCGTCCACGGCGTCGGCCGAGGTCAGGCAGACCGAGCCGATCGTCTCGCCGGTGTACGGGTTCCGCACCGGCGCCATGCCGTCGCCGACCTGCGCGTGCGTGGGCAGGGTGCCCAGTGAGACATCAGCCACGACGGGCCTCCTGAAGGGACTTGACGCCGAAGCCGGAGGCGGCGCCCCCGGTGTGCTCGTGGATGCCGATGACGTCCGAGAGCAGCGCGTACGCCGTCTCGGTGCGCCCGGCGCCGGGACCGCCGATGGTGACGGTGCCCAGCAGGTCGGTGTGGAACGCCACGGCGTTGGTGGGACCCGAGACCCCGGCGAGCGGATGCTCGGCGGGCAGCGCGACCGGCGCGACCCTGGCCTCGACGGTGCCGTCCGCGCGCCGGACGGCGGAGCCGACCAGCCGCCAGCGCAGCCCCTCGGCCGCGGCCAGCCGTACGTCCTCGGCGGTGAGGGAGGAGATGCCGGTGCAGGGAACGTCCGTGCGCTTCAGGTCGGCGCCGAGCACCTCGCCCGCGAGGATCATGACCTTCAGCTGGACGTCGTACCCCTCGACATCCGCCGTCGGGTCCGCCTCCGCGTAGCCCAGGGCCTGCGCCTCGGCGACGGCGTCGGCGAAGGACAGGCCCGCCTCCAGCCGGCCGAGGACGTAGTTGGAGGTGCCGTTCATGACGCCCTCGAAGCCGGTCACGGTCAGCCCGCCGAACATCCGGCGCGCGGTACGCAGCACCGGCGTGCCCGACATCACGGTCCCCTCGGACTCGACGCGCACACCGTGCCGCCGCGCCAGTTCCCGCAGGGCGGGCCCGTGCAGGGCGATCGGCCCCTTGTTGGTGGTGCACACGTGCTTGCCGGCCTCGATCGCCCACCGCAGGTGGGACAGCGCGGGCTCCCCGTCCGTGGGGTTGGTGAAGGTGGCCTCGGCCACGATGTCGGCCGGCACCTCCTTGATCACCCACTCGTTGCGGGGCTCCGGGCTGCCGCCCTCCAGTTGTGAGAAGTCCAGCTCACCGGGGGCGACGGCGAGCAGGGGCGTCAGGTCGATACCGTCCCCCTCCGTCCGTACGAGGGATCCCGCACGCAGGTCCGTGATGGCCACCACCCGCAGTCCGAAGCCGAGTTCGGCCCGCAGGGCGTCTCCGCGCTCGGCGATCAGCTCGGCGAGCGCGCGGTTGACGCCGCCGAATCCGATGAGGGCGAGGTCGTATCGGAACATCCGGTCCTCCTTCACTGGTGCGGCCGGGCGCTGATGCGCGGCCCTCCACAGCGTCACGGCCCGGCAGGTCAGCACGACCATGCCGAAACGGCCGCGCCGACTGCCGATGTGCACCGTCGGCCGAGCGTTCGTCCCCCCACACCGCTGGCTATAGTGCGCGGGTGACGACGAACGAGCCCACGCCCGGACCGACGGCGAAGGGAACGGCCTCCTCGCTGCGCATGGCGCTGCGGATCGTCAACACCGTGCTGGACCGGGAGATGTCGGGACGGGCCGGATTCAACGTCAGCAGGCTCGCCGACGAGGTCGGCATCGAGCGGAGCAAGGCGTCCCGGACCACTCAGGACCTGTGCGACAAGGGCTTCCTCGAACGCCGGGACGACTCGACGCTACGTGCCGGCGGCGCCTTCTTCACCGCGGCGGCGTCCCTGCACCCCGGCCTGGTCCGGCGCAGCCGTCCGCTCCTGCGCAGCCTCGCCGTCGGACACGGGGCGGGCGCACGTCTCTCCGTCCTCGACGGCGTCCAGGTCAGGGTGGTGCGAGCCGAGTCGGCCGCGGGCATCGCCCACGAGTGGCTCGGTCCGGCAAGCCTCGTCACCCCGTGCTGGTGCACCGGTGCGGGCCGCGCGCTCCTGCTCGACCACACCCCCGACGAGATCACCGCCCTCCTCGACGACTACGAACTGATCGGCGTCGGCGGCCCCGACGCGGCCCGCTCCGTCGAGGAACTCGTCGCCGCCAACGACCACGACCGCCTGCGCGGCATCGTCACGGCACGGGGCGAGTTCGAACACGGGGTCGTCGAGTACGCGGTACCCGTGCGCGACGCCGAGGGGCGCATCCGGGCCGCCGTGTCGGTCGTGGGCAGGGACGTCGACCTGCTGCCGCGCGAGCGGACAATCGAAGCGGACCTCACGGCGGCGGCCACCGCCTTGGCGGATCCCCTGCCCGACGGCGGCACGGAGCGGTAGGACCGGGTACGCCGACGAGGTCACCACCAGCAGGGGTTCCCGCGCGGACTCCCCCTTCGGCGGCCTCCCGTTCCCATGACGGGCGGTGAGCGGCCCTCCGGCAGAGCAGACCACCCGAACCCGCAGGTCAGACACCATTCGCCGCAGGCCCAGAAAACGCCGGGAACTCCACATGACGTGTCATCGGAAAGCTGTCGGCCTGGGCGGACCACGGAACGCGAATCATTCCCCTCACCGCTTCTCCGCCCGCCATGACGGAGTCGTGCCCTCCAGCCCACAGCAGACCGCGCCGCGGCGATAACCCGCCAATAACGGCGTCTCCTACCTTCTTCATCTGTAGGAATGGCCGCACCAGAAGGGGGTGCCCCATGGAGTTTCTGGTCCTAGGGCCGGTGGAGGCTGTGCGGGACGGCGAACGGGTCGCCCTCTCCGGGTCCAAGATTCACACGGTGCTCGCCGCCATGCTGCTGGCGCAGGACCGGGTCGTGTCCGACGCGCGGCTCAGCTCACTGCTGTGGGGCTGGGATCCGCCGGCGACGGCGAGCGCGCAGATCTACACGTACATGTCCCGGTTACGCAAGCAGTTGGGCGACGAGGCCGACATCGTACGGCGGCCTCCGGGGTACATGCTGCGCGCTCCCGGCGCCCTGATCGACCTGCACGAGTTCCGGCAGCTGGCGCGGGACGGCCGACGGGCGCTGGCGGAAAGGCGGTTCGAGGAAGCCTCGGAGTCGCTGCGCCGCGCGATGCGGCTGTGGCGGGGGCCGGCGCTCGCGAACGTCACCGAGCACCTGCTCGACGCCGAGCTGGCGCCGCTGGAGGAGGAGCGCATGCTCGCCCTGGAGTCCCGGATCGAGGCCGATCTGGAGCTGGGTCGGCACGAGCAGGTGACGGCGGAGCTGACCGGGCTGGTCGCCTCGTTCCCGGTGCGGGAGCGGCTGCGAGCCCAGTTGATGACCGCGCTGTACCGGTGCGGCCGGCAGGCGGACGCTCTGCACGCCTACTACGAGGGGCGCGGCGTCCTCGCCGAGCAGCTCGGCATCGATCCCGGCGAGGTGCTGGGATGGACGTACCAGGCCGTGCTGGGCGGAGAGCTGGGGCTCGGGCGGACCGCCGGAGCGCGAGCGGGGCGGACCGGGCCGGTGCCCTCGATGCTGCCCGCCTCCGACGGGGAACTCGTCGGACGGGAGCACGAACTGCGGGCGCTGCGGGAGCGGCTGGGGCACGAGGAGCCCACGCAGCGGCGCATCCTGGTCACCGGCATGGCCGGCATCGGCAAGACCGCGCTCGCGGTACGGGCCGCCGCCGAGAACGGGGAGCACTTCCCCGACGGGCTGCTCTTCGCCGAACTCCGCGGCTCGGACGGCGCCCCACGGGCTCCGCGCGCCGTGCTGGCGCAGTTGCTGCGGGCGCTCGGCGAGAGCGACCCGAACCTGCCCGCGGGCGATCTGGACGAGCTGGTACGGCTGTACCGGACGCGGACCGCCGGGCGGCGGCTGCTGCTGGTGCTGGACAACGTCTCCGGCGACCGGCAGCTCGCCCCGCTGCTGCCGGCCGGGCCGGCCGCCGTCCTCATCACCAGCAGGCGGCGGCTGGCCCGGGTGACGGCGGGCGACACGTTCGCGCTGCCGTTGCTGGACGAGGAGGCGGGCCTCGATCTGCTGGCCGCCCGCGCGGGACGGCAGCGGCTGCTTGAGGACCCGGACCGGGCCGAGGACCTGGTGGCGTACTGCGGCCGGCTGCCGCTGGCGCTGGCCATCGCGGGCGCTCGGCTGGCGGCCCGGCCGCACTGGACGGCGGCCCGGCTGGCGGCCCGGCTCGCCGACCCCGCCGCCCGGCTGGCCGAACTCGCCTTCGGTGACCTCGACCTGAGCCGGGTCCTGGGGTCCTCGGTGGAGCAGCTCGGAGCGGTCGAGCGGTCGGTGTTCGGGGCGCTCGGCGGAGCGGCCGGCGAGCCGTTCCCCGCGCGGTGGGCCGGTGACCGGCTCGGACTGTCGGAGGAGGCGGCGGAGAACGCCCTGGAGTCCCTCGTCGACGCCGCGCTCCTCGAACTGTCCGGACTCGACGACCAGGGACGGCCGTTGTACCACTGCCACGAGCTCGTACGGCTGCTCGCGGCGGCGGCCCCGTGGGAGGCACTCGAACCGCGGGGACCGCGGGAGCAGGTGTCCGCGCTGGCGCTCGCGCCCGCGGCCGCGCGCGACACACCGGTCACCGGGGCGGGGTGAGCCGGCCGTGTCACTGTCCCTGTGGCTGTGCCTGTACGTGGCGCTGCCCGTGTGCGGGTGCCTGTACGCGGTCTCCTGGTCGGCTTCGCCCCCGTACGGTGTGTCCGGTGAGCCGGACACGTCACCACGCGCCGCGGGCTCGGGTGAGGCCGCGTCCGGCCGTCGGCAGGGCAGGGGCGATGATCTCCTGGGCGATCAGCCAGGCGTCGGAGACGACGCGCTCGCGCGGGGGCCGCGGGGACTGCGTGACGGCCATCGCGGTGACCGACCAGACCGCGGCCACGGCTGCGGCCGCGCGGACGTGGGGGGTAGGGCGGGCGGGGCGGATACCGGTGCCCGAGACGTCCATGCGCAGACCGAGTTCGGCGGCCTGGCGGTGCTGGGCGCCGCGGGCCACACCGGCATCGGGGTGGCTGAACACAGCTGCCGACAGCGGGTGTTCGTAGGCCGCGCGCACCCAGGTGGAGAACCACAGCCGCTCCCGGTTCTCCCAGCCGCCGGGCGCGGACGGGCCGGGGTCGAGCCGCTGGACGACCTCGGCGAGGGTGTCGAAGTACGTGGCCAGTTCGGCGGCGGACAGATGACCTGTGGGGGGCCCGCTGAGTGTGGTGTCGAGGTCCGCGCGACGGGCCGGTGGTGCGACGGATTCCGTGGTCATGATGCGTGACGTCCTCTCTCGGGGTGCGGTCGGGACCGCGGTCGGAGGCCGGGCCGCCCGGTCACGGGCCGGTGGGCGGGTGGAGGTGGACCGGGCCGCGGGCCGCGGGGCCGGCCGCGCGGGCCAGGGCCACCGCGAGGTGGTCGGAGAGGCGCAGGTCCTCCACCGTCCACTCGGTGGGGCGGCCGATGCCGTGGTGGGTGACGCGCAGCGGTCCGTCCTGGTCGGGGTGGGTTTCCAGCTGGTCCAGTTCCGTGCCGACGAGGCCCACGCCGACCGCCTTGACGACGGCCTCCTTGCGGGTCCAGATCCGGTGGAAAACGGCGTGCCTGGCCGGGCCCGGCGACATGGTGTCCAGATGGCGCCGCTCGGCCGCGGTCAGTACGGACCCGGCGAACAGGGTCTCGCGCACCGGGCGCAGCGCCTCCGCGTCCACGCCGATGGCGAGGCCGGCGCCGACCACGAGGACGCCCCAGCCGGCCGTACGGCTCAGGCTGATCGCCAACGGGAGCGCGGGGCGCACCAGCAGCGGCGGGCCGTGGTCGTCCGCGCCGCAGCCCGGGCAGCTGCGGTGTCCCAGCCGGGCGGTGGCCGGGGAGATGCCGAGCAGTTCACCGAGCGCGCGGCGGGCTCCGGCCCGGGTGCGCACGAACTCGGCGGCGTCCCGTTCGGCGAGCATGCCCAGGGCACGCCGGAACTCCTCCGTGCCCAGCAGCGCGAGGTCGGCCGGGTCGACCCGCTCGGGGCAGCGCCACCACCACACGTGCGCCTCGCCTCGGGCGATGATCCGGTCGACGGCGGCGGCCGTCATGACGGCCGCCGACTCCGCGCCCGCGTCGGGGCGGACGGCTCCGGGGGCTGCGGGGACTTTGTCGCCCGTACGGGGGTCCTCGTCGAAGGTACGGCCGCCGCCGGGGTGGGCACCTCCGTCAGCGGTACGGGCCTCGTCTGACCCCGATCCTCCACTCCCCGGGACCCGCGCGGTGGTACCCGCGGTGATGCGGGGCTCTTCTTCCCTGCCGGGGGTGTCCGCCCGGCTTCGATCGCGTGGGAACGTCATGTCCCGCGTCTCCTTTCCACACCCGTCCGCCGGGGCCACCGGGCTGTTCGGATGTACTCAGATGTATATGGTCACTGTTTCCGAGCCTCCTCCCCAGGACTATTGGCGGCCTATACCGACGCGCGTAGGGACGCGATAGGCCGGGCTTCCAGAATTGCCCGGTAAATTGCCGACAACCTGAGGAATTTTTCCTATGGCTCAGATTCAGATGCTGGGTCCGGCCGCATCGAACACGGTGACCGGGCATGAACTCAGCGAGCGGGAAAGGCAGCAGCTGGTGGCTCTGGCCGGTCGGCTGACCGGCCAGGAGCATCCGCTCATCGACAGCGCCGAGTGGCTGGGCGCGGCCCTCGCCACCTCCTCGCTGCTGCCTCGTACGCTGCTGGCCACGCTGCGCGCGTTCCGGCACGATCCGAATCAGGACGGGGTGCTGCTGCTGCGCAACCTGCCGGTGGTGGCGGGCGATCCGCTGCGGCCGACGCCGAGCGTGCCGAATTCCGTCGAGCGCGTTCCGACGATCGCCGCCTCCGTCATCACCTCGCTGATGCTGCAACTCGGCGAGGTGATTTCCTTCCGTAGCGAGAAGAACGGCGCCCTGGTGCAGAACGTGGTGCCGGTGCCGGGCCGGGAGGCGTCGCAGAGCAACGCCGGTTCCGTACTCCTGGAATTGCACGTGGAGAACGCCTTCCACGACAACCGGCCCGATTACGTGGGGCTGCTCTGCATACGGGAGGATCCGACCGGCGACGCGAAACTGTGCACCTCCTCCGTCCGCCGCGCGCTGCCACTGCTGTCGCAGGAGACGCGCCGGGTGCTCGCCGAGCCGCGGTTCCTGACCGAGCCGCCGCCGTCGTTCGGCAGCCTCGCCAGCGTCCGGTCGGCGCATCCGGTGCTCCTGGGCGACCCGGAAGACCCCAACGTGCTGGTCGACTTCGCCGCCACCCACCCGCTGGACGACACGGCGAAGGCGGCGATGGCCGGGCTGCGGGACGCGTTCGTCGAGACGATGACGGCGCACCGGCTGCGGGTCGGTGACTTCGCTGTCGTGGACAACCGGGTCGCGGTGCACGGCCGTACCTCCTTCGTTCCGCGCTACGACGGCGCGGACCGCTGGCTGGAGCG
>NZ_AEJB01000327.1 GCF_000331005.1 Streptomyces turgidiscabies Car8 | reverse complement strand
GCCAGGCGTGCAGGGCGTCCACGGCCTCCCGTACGACATCGGCGCACGCGTCGACGGCCAGCGCCTCCAGGTCGGGGTAGTGGACGTAGAACGTGGCCCGGCCGACCCCCGCCCGGCGGACCAACGCGGCGACGCCGATCTCCGCCAGCGGGTGTTCGGCGCACTCCGCGAGGAGAGCCTCGCGGAGTTTCGCCCGGGTGCGAGCGGCCCGCGGGTCCTCGGGCGCGCCGCGCGTCACCGCGCGACGAGGACGGCGGCCAGGGCGATGGCGCCGGGCAGCGCCTGGGCGAACAGGATGCGCCGGTTCGCCGTCGCGGCGCCGTAGACGCCCGCCACGATCACACAGGACAGGAAGAAGACCTGCGCCCGGAACCCGGTCGGATCGGCGGCGATCAGCCCCCAGACCAGGCCCGCCGCGAGGAACCCGTTGTAGAGCCCCTGGTTGGCGGCCATGGCGGCGGTCGCGCGGGACATCTCCGCGTCGAAGCCGTGGAACTTGCGTCCCGGCGGGCGCTGCCACAGGAACATCTCCATCACCAGGATGTACAGGTGCAGCGCGGCCACCAGACCGACCAGCACGTTCGCGACCGTCTCCATGCTCGGCAATCTCCTACGTCAGGCTCCCCGGAGCCACTTCTTGGACAGATGTCCATCATGGACAGGCGGCCAGCATACATGGACAGGTGTCCATCAAGTAAGCGGGGTTGTCAGAGCGTGCCGCTAGCGTGCCGGGCATGACTGATCACACGGCCCCTGACCCGACGATCACTGTCCGCCCCGCTCGCGCCGACGACCTGCCGGGACTCGTCGCCTCCAGCACCGGCCTCTTCGCCGAGGACGCCGGCACCCGTGATCCGGGCGTCGACGCGAACTGGCCGCGCGAGCACGCCGCCGCGTCGTTCGCGGCGGCGCTGGACGACCCGGCACGCCTGGTGCTGACCGCCGAGCACGCCGGCACGGTGGTCGGTCATCTGATGGGCTCGCTCACCGAACCCACGGCCATGCGCCCGGTGAAGGCCGCCACCCTGATGAGCGTGTACGTCCGTCCCGAGCACCGGGGTTCGGGAGCAGGGGCTCGCCTGGTGGAGGCATTCGTCCGCTGGGCGGCCGAGCAGGGCGCCGAGCACGCCGAGGTGAACGCCTACGCGGCCAACACGGCCGCGATACGTTTCTACGAGCGTGGCGGCTTCGCGCCCCAGTCGGTGAAACTGCGCCGGAGGCTGTGAGCGAGCCTCGGGACCGGTACTCAGGCAGCCCCCTCCGCCGCGTACACCCTCTCGCCCCCCACATAGGTGAGCGCCACCTTCGTCTCCGCGATCGCCTCCGGCGGGCCGGCGTACGGGTCGCGGTCGAGGATCGTCAGGTCGGCCAGCGCACCGACGCGCAGGCTGCCCGAGTCGTCCAGATGGTTGGCGTAGGCCGAACCCGCGGTGTACGCCGTGAGCGCGGCCGTCAGACCGATCCGCTCGGCCGGGAGGAACACCCGGGAGGACGGGCAACCCGGTGCCGCGCGATTGACGGCGACATGGATCGCCTGGAGCGGGTCGGGGCTGCTGACCGGCCAGTCGCTGCCCGCCGCCAGGGTCGCCCCGGAGCGCAGCAGCGCGCCGAACGGGTACTGCCAGGCGGCCCGTTCGGGCCCGAGGAAGGGGATCGTCAGGTCGTCCATCTGGGGTTCGTGCATCGCCCACAGGGCCTGGATGTTGGCGACCGCGCCGAGCCGGGCGAAACGCGGCACGTCGTCCGGGTGCACCACCTGGAGGTGGGCCAGATGCGGCCGGGTGTCGCTCGGCCCGTTCGCCGCGCGCGCGGCCTCTACGGCGTCCAGGGCGTCGCGTACCGCCCGGTCGCCCAGCGCGTGGAAGTGGCACTGGAAGCCGAGGGCATCCAACTGCGTGACGTACTTGGGCAGTTCGGCCGCGTCCACGAAGCTCGTGCCCCGGTTGGCCGTGGCGCAGCCGCACTTGTCGAGGTACGGGTCGAGCAGTGCGGCCGTGCCCGTCTCGGCGACCCCGTCCAGCATCAGCTTCACGCTGCCCGCCCGGAACCTGCCCTGGCTCAACGCGGCCCGCCGCTCCACGAGTTCGGGGATCTGCTCGGCCCCGCGCTCCCGGTCCCACCACAGCGCGCCGACCACCCGCGCGGTCAGCGAACCGTCCCGGACGGCGGCGAGGTAGGTCTCGGACGGGTCCTCCATACCGAGGAACGAGCCGACCAGCGCGTCCTGCCAGGCCGTGACGCCCAGCGAGTGCAGCCGGCGCTGCGCGGAGAGCAGGGCCGCCAGCCGCTCCGCCGCCGTGACCGGCGGGGTCAGCCGGCCCACGTACTCCATGGCCCCTTCCTGGAGCATGCCGGTCGGCTCGCCCGAGGCGTCCCGCTCGAAGCGGCCGTCCGCCGGGTCCGGGGTGTCCCGGGTGACCCCCGCGAGTTCGAGGGCACGGCTGTTCACCCACGCCCCGTGATGGTCCCGGTTGGGCAGGTACACCGGCCGGTCCGGGACCACCGCGTCCAGCAACTCCCGGGTGGGCGTGCCCCCTTCGAAGGCCTCCATGGACCAGCCGCCGCCCGTGATCCACTCCCGCCCGGGGTGCGCCACGGCGTACGCGCGGACGGCGGCCAGGGTGTCCTCGGCGGTCTTCAGGTCGGTCAGGTCGCACTGGGTGAGTTCGAGACCGGCCGGCAGCGGATGGACGTGGGCGTCCTGGAACCCGGGCAGGAGGAGCCGCCCGGCGAGATCGACCACCTCGGTCCCCGACCCGATCAGATCGTGCACCTCGTCCCGGCCGACGGCGGTGATCCGCCCGCCGGTGACCGCGACGGCCGTAGGGCTTCCGGGAGCGAAGACGGGGCCGCCGGTGAAGAGGAGGTCAGCGTGCATGTTCCGTTCCTTGCTGGTGTGGGGGAGGAGCGACTGCGCTGGGGCGGCGATTGCTACAGCACCGACTGCTGCTGTACGGCCAGCAGTTGGGGCGCGTCCGCGTCGGTGCCCCGGCCGGTGTCGAAGTACGGGCTCCTGCGTCCCCACTTCGCCCACGCGGCGGCCACGAAACCGGACGCGACCATCAGTGACGGTACGAGGAGCAGGAACCAGCCGTTGTCCGGGCTGAGTTCGAGATGGTCGGCGGAGGTGTAGAAGGACCAGCCGAGATAACCGCCGAGCCCCAGCAGCGTGGCCGCGCTCAGCGAGGGCAGCACCACCGCGCGTATGCCGTCCCGCCAGTTCTCGCGCAGCAGGCCCCGGAAGCGTACGGCGGCGGCGAGTGCGGTGAGCGCGTACGACAGCGCGACGACCATGCCGATCGCGTTGACCGCCGCCAGGATCATGTCGGCGAGACGCGGGATGACCAGGGCGAGCCCGGCGACCGCCGCCGCCAGCGCGCCGATCATCAGCGTGCCGGCCGCCGGGGTGCCGTACCGGGGGCTGACCTTGGCCCAGGCCGGGCCGAGCGTACGGTCGCGGCTCATCGCGAACATCGCGCGGGCCGTCGGGATGACCCCCGCCTGAAGTGAGGCCACCGCCGAGAACATCAGGGCGACGAGCGGCAGCGCGGCCAGCGGCTGGTCGGCGAGCCGGTTGCCGAAGAACGCCAGACCCTCGGCGCCGTGGCCCGCCAACTCGCTCTCCGACAGCACCCGTTGGAAGGCGATCGAACCCAGCAGGAACAGTCCGAGCATGGTCACGAGGGTGGTGATCCCGGCCCGCGACGCCTGTCTCGGGTCCCGCACCTCCTCGTTCACACTGAACGCCGCCTCGAAGCCCCAGTAGCAGAACACCGACAGCAGCATGCCCTGCGCGAGCGCCGACGCCGAGGGGATCTGGAAGGGGTCGAACCAGCTCAGGCTGAAGGGGTGCGGGCCGGCGACGATGCCGTAGCCGCAGAAGCCCAGCAGCACGACGTACTCGAAGATCAGCAGTCCGCCCTGGAGACGGGCGGCCGACCTGATGCCGGAGACCGCGGTGAGGGTGACGGCGAGCAGGACCACGATGCCGACGCCGGTCGTCTGCGCGGTCGACCCCGGGTCCAGGGTCAGCCCGGCCACCCGGTGCGCGCCCGCGTCGCCCGCCAGCTGGAGCACCGCCGAGCCGGTGACCGCCGTGGTGTACGCGAGGAACACCACCGCCGCCACGATGTTCACCCAGCCGACCATGAAGCCGAGCCACGGGCTGAGCGAACGCCCCACCCACACATAGCCGTTGCCCGCGTTGGGCTCCACCTTGTTCAGCCGGGAGAAGGCTCCCGCGATGCCCAGGATCGGCAGGAACGCCAGCAGCATGATGGCCGGCAGATGCAGTCCGACCACCCCGGCGGTCACTCCGAGACCGATGCCGATGGTGGTGGTCGCCGCCGTGCTGGACGCGGCGATGGCCACGCTGTCCAGCATGCCGAGGGACCTGCGCAGGGCGGGCGGCCCGGACGGCGCGGCAGACGCCGGTGGGGCGGCTCCGTAGCGCTGGGGATCGGTCATGGCGGTCTCCGCTCACACCTGGGGGCCTCGGACGACCCCGGTGAACGCACATGAAACTGCCCGAGGCCTTAACAGGTCAACGGTGTTGTCATAAGGTGCCCGCACCGGTCATCCGCAGGACCGTGCGACCGTGTCCGACCGCGCAGGAGGAAGCCCGTGAGCGAACGTGTCGTCCCGCCCGCCGCCCGGCGTCGCAGACGCCCCACCAAGCACGGCGTCGTCCTCTCCGAGGAACTGATCGTCGAGACCGCGATGCGGCTGCTCGGGGAACACGGCGCCGAAGCCCTCTCCGTGCGCCGCCTCGGCCGCGCCCTCGGCGCCGACCCGAGCGCCCTGTACCGCTATTTCCGGGACACCGACGAGCTGATGCTCGCCATCGCCGACGAGCTGATCGGCCGCACGCTGCGCACCTGGCGGCCCAGCGGCGACTGGCTCGCCGACCTGCGCGACCTCGGCCTGCGGATGCACGCCGGAGCGCTCGCGCAGCCGCAGGCGGCCGTGCTCAGCTCCTACCGGGTGACCGGACGGGTGTACGAGATCCAGGCCGTGGAGACCGTCCTCGGGGTGCTGCGCGGCGCCGGGTTCCCGGACGTCGAGGCGGTACGGATCTACCACGCCTTCGTCGACCAGTCGCTCGCCTTCGGAGCCCTCGACTCGGCGAACGCGGCCCTGCCCAAGGCGGCCCGTGAGGCGGAGACGGCCGTGTGGCGGGCGACCTACGCCCGGCTGCCCGCCGACACCCACCCGCACATCAACGCGACCGCCCGCCACCTCGTGATGGACATGCGCCACAGCTCCTACCCGGCGGCACTCGACCTCTTCCTGACGGCCGCGGCGGCCCGCCTCGCGCACCTCACCGCGCCCGACCCCCCACGGACTGTGTGATTTCGGCGTGCGGGGTATCCGAACCCGAAAGGGCAGCGGCGAACAGGGCCGCCCCGGATCCCCGTACGGAGGAAGCATGACCTTGGTGACAGCGGGTGTCGTGGTGCTGGACTGCGCCGAGCCGGAGAAACTCGCCGCCTTCTACAAGGAGCTCCTCGCGGCCGATGAGACGGAGGCGACCGCCAACCGCATCGAGATCCTCGGCGCCGAGGGGACCCGGATGGCGTTCCGCCGTGACGTCAACGCCACCCCGCCGAGCTGGCCGCGCCCCGAGAACTCCCTTCAGGTCCATCTCGACTTCCGGGTCGAGGACCTCGACGAGGTGGAACGCAAAGTGATCGGGCTCGGTGGACGCCCGCTGGAGACGAAGGACGCCGGCGGCCCGTACGAGGAACGCGGGTACTCCGACCCGGCCGGCCACTCCTTCACCCTCTTCAAGGTCGTACCGACGGCCCCAAAGCAGCATTGATGGCTCGCACAGACAGCATGGGCAGCACAGCCGGCAGGGCCGCGGACGGTACGGCGTCCGCGGACCGGCGGACGCGTGTGACCGTGCTGGTGGCGCTGGGTGCCAACCTGCTGATCGCCGTCGCCAAGGCGGTCGGCGGACTCCTCACCGGGTCGCCGGCCCTGCTGTCCGAGGCCGCGCACTCGGTGGCGGACAGTCTCAACGAGGTCTTCCTGCTCGCCGCCCTGCGCCGCAGCCGCCGCCCCGCCGACCGGCGGCACCCCTTCGGCTACGGCAAGGAACGGTTCTTCTGGTCGCTGCTCGCGGCCGTCGGCATCTTCGTCATGGGCGGCTGCTTCTCCTTCTTCCAGGGCGTGGAGGCGTTCACGAGTGACGCGGAGGAGTCCTTCGGCGGCTATGTGGCGGGCCTGGTCGTGCTCGGGGTGGCGCTGATCGCGGAGGGCGCCTCACTGGCGCGGGCGGTGCACCAGGCACGCGGGGAGAGCGCGAAGGGCACAGGCGCCGCGGGCGCGCTGCGGGATCCCGCCCTGCGTACGGTGATCGCCGAGGACGGCACCGCGGTGCTCGGTGTGACGCTCGCCATGGTGGGCATGGCCCTGCACATGGTCACCGGGCAGGTCGTGTGGGAGGCGTCGGCCTCGCTCGCCATCGGGGTGCTGCTCGTCTGCGTCGCGTTCTGGCTGGGGCGGGACGCCCGCGCCCAGCTCATCGGTGAGGCCGCCGACCCGGAGGTGAGCCGCGAGGTCCGCGACCTGCTGGCGGCCCAGCCGGAGATCGACAGCGTGGAGGCGCTGTTCACGATGAAGATGGGGCTCGACTCCACCCTGGTGGCCGCCCGGATCGACCTGGTCCCCGGGCTCGACAGCGAGCGGGTCGAGGAGGTCGCCGTACGTATCAAGCGCGCGGTCGTCCACGCGGTCCCCGAGGTCGGCGAGATCTTTCTCGACGTGACCGACGCGGCCGCGAAGGAGGCAGCGCAGAGCCCCGCCGCGACGGGGGAGCGCGGCGGGGCCTGAGGCTCGGGTGCCCGGAGGCGAGGAGTTCATTCCTCCGGGCACCGGACCGTTTCCGCGTCCGGTGCGGATCAGTTCCCGGCGGCCGGTTCGAGGACGAACACGGGAATCTCGCGGTCGGTCTTCGTCTGGTACTCGGCGTACGGGGGGTACGCGGCGACCGCCCGCTCCCACCAGGTGGACTTCTCCTCGCCGGTCACCTCACGGGCGACCATGTCCTGGCGCACCGGCCCGTCCTGGAGGTCGACATGCGGATCGGCGAGGACGTTGAAGTACCAGACCGGATGCTTGGGGGCGCCGCCCAGCGAGGCGACCACCGCGTACTCGCCGTCGTGTTCCACCCGCATCAGGGGTGTCCGGCGGATCTTGCCGCTGCGGGCGCCCCGCGTGGTGAGCAGGACGACCGGCATGCCGGTGTCGAGGAGAGTCGTCCCCTCGGTGCCGCCGGACTTCTCGTACAACTCCACCTGCTCACGCACCCATTGGGTCGGACTGGCTTCGTACTCGCCCTCAAGAGGCATGGAGTTCGTCCCATCGTCTCGTCGCGTATGACTGTTGCGTACGAAGGTCCAACACCGCGGCGGCCCGGATTCATCCGGCCACGGCGGCCGGACCGGTCCCAGGTGACCCCCCTCACGTCGGTGACACCACCATCCGCACCGCCAGCGCCATGATCACCGCACTGGACACGAGGGCCGTCACCAGCCGTCCGCGCCGACCCGTCAGCGCCCGGCCGAGCAACGCGCCGCCGGAGGCGATCAGCACCTGCCAGCTGGCCGAGGCGAGGAAGGCCGCGAGTACGAACACCCCCTGCTCCCAGGCGGACACGGCGTCCGAGGCCCGGCTGCCGAGCACCAGCGCGGCGAAGTAGATCACGGTCGTGGGGTTGAGCAGCGTGATGCCGACCAGCATGAGAAACGCCCGCGCCGGACTCGGCGGCGTGCTGTCGGCGCGAGTGGAAAGAACTCCGGCGCGGTACTGGCGCAGGGCGCCGAGCCCGCCCCTGACCGCGAGCGCGGCCAGCACCACGGCCGAGGCCCAGCGCAGCGGCACCAGCACCGGCTGCAGGGCACCGGCCAGCGCGGTACCCCCGATCGCGGCGAGCAGCGCGTAGAGGCCGTCGGCGGTGGCGACCCCGAGGGCCGCGCAGACACCGGTCCTGAGGGACGTACGGGCGGTGAGGGAGACGAGATAGGTCGTGACGGCTCCGACCGGGACGGCGATGCCGTACCCCGCGAGGAGCCCCGCGACGAGCGCGGCCGTCATGACCGGGGAAGCACGGGCCTCCAGGGGCGGCCGGGCTGCTGCTGGACCCGCACCGGACGAGCGGTGACGGGGGACAGCGGCCGGGGGGCTTCGATCGTAGACATGGCGTGATCCTGGGGGCCGGACCCTCCCACCGGCAACTCATTTAGTGTTTCCGGATGACCGAGACGCCCGCACAGGCCCAGAAGCCCTTCCTCTACGTCGTCGTCTGTGCCGCCGGGATCGCCTCCGACGTCAGCAAGCTGATCACCGCCGCCGAGGAACGGAACTGGCAGGTCGGGGTCATCGCGACGCCCCTCGCCATGGGTTTCTTCGACACCGACGCCGTCGAGACGCAGACCGGACGCCCGATCCGGTCCGCCTGGCGGAAGCCCGGTGACCCCCGGCCCTTTCCGGCGCCGGACGCCGTACTCGTGGCACCCGCCACCTTCAACACCGTCAACAAGTGGGCGGCCGGCATCGCCGACACCCTCGCCCTGGGCACCCTGTGCGAGGCGTACGGGCTGGGTGTGCCGATCGCCGTCGTGCCGTGCGTGGGCTACGCGCTGGCCGCCCATCCCGCGTACCGGGCGAGCGTGGAACGGCTGCGCGGGATGGGCGTGCGGTTCGCGGATCCGTACGCCGGAGAGGGGCCGGAGGACGGGGGACGGCTGGAGTTCGGCTGGGGGCGGGGGCTGGAGCTGCTCGGCACTCCGTGACGCGTCGCCGGAGGCCCGGCTACACGATCCGGGTCAGCGTGTCCTGCGGACGTAACCGGCGCTGCCGGGTGTCGACACATCGACATCCCTGCGTACGATGCTCAGCCGGTCGCCGAAGGCCCCCCGGGCCTTGCGCAGTCCGCTGTCGGTGTACTCGATCACGAGCACCCGGTCGTCGAACGCCTGCGCGTACTCCCCGCATTCGTCGTACTCGCCGCACTCCTCCGCTACCGCGAAGTCCAGGCCGGTCCGCTTCCTGAGCCCGGCCAGCTCCACGGTGTTCTTCTGGCCGACGGCCAGCCCACGGGTGTGCGCGTGCCGGGAGAGGAGCGTGATGAAGGCGGTGGCGTCACCGGCGGTGAGAAGGCCGTCGGAGCGGGTGTAGCTGTCGTAGTTGTCGGGCTCGACCGCGTCGAAGCCCTTGTCCGCGCAGCCGTCGGTCCACTTGTTCACCCGCGCCGCGATCCGGCTCCGCTTCGCCGCCGTGCCGATGTCGAGCAGCGCCTCGTCCCAGTCCTCGTCGACGACGACCTCACCGTTCGCGTCCCGCAGCAGCAGATCGGCGGGCCACGCCTTCTCCGCGCCGGGCTGCGCCTGGAAGGCGTTGACATAACAGACGTTGTACAGACCGGCCGCGGGAGCCGCCGTACGGTCGCGGCTGACGACGCGCACGCCCGCCGGAGGCGGGTAGGCGCCGCCGATCTGGTAGTCGAAGCCGGCGTTCGGCGGCGGCAGCCGCACCTCGGCCGAAGGGGTGGGAGAGGCCGTCGGGCCGGGCCCCGCCGCCTGGTCCGTCTCCGGCGACGCACCGCAGGCCGTCACACCCCACAGGGCCGCGCAGACGGTCGCCAGCACGACCGCGGCCGTCCCTGGACCTTTGACGCGGGGTGCACCCTCGACGGGCATGTCCGCTCCATCGGTCGCGGGTGCGGCCCCGCCTCGGACGCCGTGGCGTTCCTGGCGACTCGGGCCGGACTCGGACCATGTCCACTACCGGCTGGGCGCACCTCTGGGCGCCGGGCACGCGGCCCGGCACGGTCAGGATCAAAGCGTCCGGCCCGTCCGCAGTCAAACGGACTTCCGTGCCGGTACGCCGGACGCGGTCCCAGTCACTTGACAGAAGCCCACGGTCCCACCACCCGGCCATGCTCAGGACACGACCTCGCCCGCACGATCCCGCCGAGCCAAGGAAGGCACGTCATGCGCATCGGCATCATCGGCGCCGGAGCCCTCGGACAGGCCCTCGCGGCCCGCTTCGTGGCCGCCGGGGAGGAGGTCCTCCTCAGCGACAGCCGAGGCCCCCGGTCCCTGCGGGAGACCGCCGACTCGATCGGGCCGGGACTCACACCGGCGACCGTGGCGGCGGCGGCCGGCGAGGAGATCGTCGTACTCGCGGTGCCCTGGCGGGAGTTGACCGAGGCATTGGTGGCCGCCGAGGTGTCCGACTGGCAGGAACGGATCGTCATCGACGCCACCAACCCGCTGGGCCCGCCCGACTTCCGGGTCGTCGACCTCCAGGGACGCCCGTCCAGCGAGATCGTCGCCGGGCTGGTGCCGGGCGCCCGGCTGGTGAAGGCGTTCAACACCCTGGCGCCTGCGGTCCTCGGCGCCGATCCGCGTACACCCGCCGGACGCCGGGTGATATTTCTCTCCGGCGACCACCCGGGCGCCAACAACCGGGTCGCCCGGCTCGTCGAACACGCCGGCTGGGCGGCCGTCGACCTGGGCCAACTGGCTGACGGGGGACGCCTCCAGCAGTTCCCCGGCGGACCGCTGCCGACGCTCAGCCTGCTCCTTCAGCCCTGAACCGAGGACCGGCCCCGGAACTCTCCGGGGACGGAGGACGGCCAACTCACCGTTTATTGTCATGACATGATCGGAGACCGCAACCCGTCGGACTTACGCCCCTCGTCGGCCCCCGCCGGGACCGCCGCATGAGCCCCTCCCGCTTCGGCGCGGAGTGGATCGTCGGCCGTGACCGCGAACTGGCCCTGCTGACCGACCTGGTGAACGAGACGGCGGCCGAACCCGGCGACCTCCCGGGCACTCCGCCGGGCGTCCTGGTCGTGACCGGCCCACCGGGCGCGGGCAAGAGCGTGCTGCTCGACGCCGTCGGCCGTACAGCTCTGCGGGCCGGACTGCGCGTCCTGCGCTGCCGAGGCTGTGAAGGCGAGTCCGGGCTGCCGTTCGCCGGACTGCACCAACTGCTGCGACCCGTACTGGACCTCGCCGGTGAGCTGCCCGTCCGTCAACGGGCGGCGCTGCTCGGTGTGTTCGGGCTCGACCCCGAGCAGTCCGAGGACGCCGCCCCCGACCCGCTGCTCACCTCGCTCGGCGCCCTCACCCTGCTCTCCGACGCGGCGAGCCGGGGGCCGCTGCTGCTCGTCGTCGACGACGCCCACTGGCTCGACGTGGGCACCCTCGACGTCCTCGCCTTCGTCGCCCGGCGCCTCGAAGGAGAGCCGGTCGCGATGGTGCTCGCCACCCGGGACAACGCCGTACCCCCGCAGTTCGCCCGCGAAAGACGGCAGTTGACCGTCGAGCCGCTGCCCCCGGCCGCCGCCGGACGCCTCCTCGACCTCCAGCCCGAACCGCCCGTCGGACGCGCCCGCTCCCGGATCCTCGACCAGGCGGCCGGTGTCCCCCTCGCCCTCGTCGAACTCGCCCGGGCGGTCAGCCGCGACCCCGCCGCAGGACAGGACGGCGCCACCGACGCGCTGCCCCTCACCGACCGGCTGGAGGCGATCTTCGCCGCGGACCTGCCCGAACTCCCCGAGCCCACCCGCCGGTTGCTGCTCCTCGCGGCAGCCGCCGAGACGGCCGAACTGCCCGTCATCCTCTCCGCCGCAGGGCACACCGCGGACCCCGCCGACTGGCGGCCCGCCGAACGGGCGGGCCTCGTCCGCATCGACGGCGGCCGGCTCCACTTCCGGCACCCGCTGATCCGCTCCGCCGTCTACCAGTCCGCGAGCTACGCGGAACGCCACGCCGCCCACACCGCCCTGGCCGACGTCCTCGCCGGTGACCCGGACCGGCGCGCCTGGCACCGGGCCGCCGCCGTCCTCGGCGTCGACGAGCAGGCCGCCCAGGGCCTGGAGGACAGCGCGGGCCGCGCACAACGCCGAGGCGGATACGCGGCAGCCGCCGCCGCCCTCGAACGGGCGGCCCGGCTCAGCCCCGACCCCGACACCCGCTCCAGGCGTCTGGTCCGGGCCGCGACCATGGCCATGCACGCAGGCCACCCGCGCTGGGTGAGCGAGCTGGCCACCCATGTCCTCACCCTCACCGACGACCCGGCCGTGCTCGCCGAGGCCTCGCTCCGGGCCGGCTGGGCACTCGCCGTGACCACCCGTTTCGAGGACTCGCTCGGCTTCCTGCTGCCGGTCGCCAAGGCCGCCGTCGACACCGATCCGGGCCTCACCCTCGACGCCCTCGCCACGGCCACCACCCCCGCCTACCACTCCGGGGACCCCACGTTCCGCGAGCGCATCCAGCGCATCACCGAACGCGTTCCGCCCCAGGACGACGAGAGCGGCCGGATGTGGGCGCTGGCCGGCTGCGACCCCGCACGCCACCGCGAGCAGGCACTCGCGCTGCTCAGGAGCACCGACTGGACCGAGCCGCTGCCCGGGCACTCCGAGGCGACCGCACCGGACCGCAGACTGTCCCGGCTGATCGTCGTCGGCGCCGCCGCCTGGGTCCTCGACGAGACCGCCGAGGCCGTCCGCCTGCTCGGCGCCGCCCTCGACCATCTGCGGCGTTCACCGACGGCCGGCGCCAACGCGACCGTCGCCAACGCCCTCGCCCTCGCCCTGTACGAGAACGGCTCCTGGACCCGGGCCCGCACGGTCTTCGACGAGTCGTACCGGACGGCCGCCGAGGCCGGCCTGGAGATCGTGGCGGCCGGCTCGCCCGTCGTCGGCGCCACCATCCTCGCCCTGCGCGGCGACACCGAGGCGGCCCGCACGGCCGTGCAGCGTGCCGTCCACGGCGTCGACCTGCCCAACTCCCGCAGCCTGCAGGTACGGAGGCACTACGCCCTCGGCGCCGCCGCCCTCGCCGAAGGTGACCACGCCGGCGCCTACACCCGCTTCCGGGCCGTCTACACCCAGGACGCCGAGCCCGAGCCTGTGCACTACCACGCCTCCCACTACTACCTGGCCGACCTCACGGCAGCGGCCGTACGCACCGGTCGCGCCGACGAGGCACGCCTGATCGTCGACGCGACCCGGCGCCGCCTCGCGGCCGGCGGGATCTCCGCCCGGCTGGCCGCCGTACTGCACCGGGCGGACGCCCTGCTGAGCGAAGGGGACGAGGCGGAGGAGCACTTCACGGCCGCGCTCGCCGACCCGGCCGGTGAACAGTGGCTGTTCGAGCGGGCGTCGGTCCGACTCGACTACGCGGAGTGGCTGCGCCGCAGACGCCGCTCGGTGGAGGCCCGCCCCCAGCTCACCGCCGCACTCGTCGCCTTCGAACGGGTCGGCGCCCGCCCCTGGACCGAGCGCGCCCGCGCCGAACTGCGGGCCGCCGGCGTCACCCCCACCAGCACCACGCCGCGTGACGTCCTCGCCGAACTCACCCCGCAGCAGCTCCAGATCGCCCGGCTGGCCGCAGCAGGCCTCACCAACCGGGAGATCGGTGAACGCATCTTCCTCTCGCCCCGCACGGTCGGTTTCCACCTCTACCGCGTCTTCCCCAAGCTCGGCATCACGGGCCGCGCCCAACTCCGCGACGCGCTGCCGGAGTCGCCGGAGCAACTGGACGGAACGCCGGGGCCGTGATCGGACGACGGCGTCGCCGTCAGTGCGGTGCGGACGCCGGCCCGAACTCCGTACCGCACGGCCCCGCGTGCTCGCTCTCGCGCAGCCGGACCCGGTCGCCGTTCATGGAGACCGTCCGGTAGAAGTGGCCGATGCGCTCCGTCGAGCGGCCCACGTAATGACCGATGAAGGAGCGCCGGAACCGGTCGGCGCTGCGGTTGGGCTGCGAGCCGTGCACCAGGCTGCCGTTGAAGAACAGGACGTCACCCGGGGCCATGTCGACCGGCACCGGGGTGAGTCCGGGCGGCGGCGGCACGTACTCCCGGGCGAAGGACACTCCGGCGTCCGCCTCCTGCGGACAGAACAGGTCCATGCGGTGCGTGCCCGGCACGACCTCCAGGCCGCCGTTCTCCCGGTCGATCGTCTCGCAGGCGATCCAGGCGGCGACACACGTGCCCGGTTCGACCCGCAGAAAGAAGTTGTCCTGGTGCAGCGCCTGGCCGCGCGCACCCGGCGGCTTGTAATAGAACATGCTCTGCGCGGCCAGCACCTCCTCGCCGAGCAGTACTTCGAGGACGGCCCGCAGCCGGGGATCCAGCAGCCAGCCGAGCGACGGCTCGTGGAACTCGTGCGGCTGCATCACCCGCGGATACGCGTCCAGCGGGTCGGCCGGGCGCCCGTCCTGCCCGGGCGGACGGGGCTCGAAGTGCCCCGGCACCGGACCGGCCGCGTGCAGCGCCGCGAACTCGGCGCGGAGTGCGGCGATCTCGTCGTACCCGAACAGGCCCCGCACGACGGTGAATCCGTCCTCCTCGAACCGTCGGCGCTCCGCCTCCGGCAGGATGTGAGCGTCGGCGGCATCGATGCCTGTGACTGTCATCGTCCACTCCTTCGGTCCGCTGTCACCAGCCGTCAGGCTAGGGTTTGCCGCCCCTGGTAAGGATGCCCATGAACGCTGACCGATTGCCCGAGACCGCTGTCTCCGCACCGCCACCCGGTCTGGTGACCGTCGGGCGCTACGACCAGGGGCCCGGTTACGCCGTCAACAGGCCGCAGGGCGCCGACAGTTGGCTGTTCACCTGGACGACGGACGGCCACGGCCTGCTGACCCAGGGCGCGGCCGGGGCGCGGGCCGGCGCCGGGGACCTGGTCGTCCTCGGCCCCGGTGTGCCCCACCGCTACCAGATCCGGCCGGGTGCCCGGCACTGGCGGTTCTGGTGGGCGCACTGCCAGGCCCGCCCCTCCTGGACGTCCTGGCTGAGCCCGTACGCGGTCGGCGACGGCATGTACGTCGTCGCCCCGGTCCCGGGCGCCCTGCACGACCGGATGGCGACGGCGTTCGCCCGCATGCTGTCGGACGCCCGCTGGCCGGGCAGCGCGGAGCGGCCGCCCGGTTCCGCTTCCCCCGCCACGCCGGACGGCCCGACAGCCGTCGCCCACGGCACCGCCGCCCGGGAGCTCGCCTTGTGTTCCCTGGAGGAAATCGTCCTGCTGGCCTCGGCAGCGGCCCGCCCCCTTCCGAACCGGCCGGGAGTCGACGCGCGGGTAACCCGGGCGGAGGCACTCATCACAGCCGACCCCGCCGCCCCGCACACCGTCCGATCGCTCGCCGACGAGGTCGCGCTCTCCCCCTCACGGTTCGCGCACCTGTTCACCGAGCAGCTCGGCCGGTCCCCGATGCGGGCGCTGCGCGAGGCCCGGCTGAGCCATGCGGCCCGGTTGCTGGAGGCCACCGACCTGCCGGTGGAACGCGTCGCCGCCGCTTCCGGTTTCGCCAGCCCCTTCCACTTCAACCGGGTGTTCCGGGAGCGTCACGGGACGCCGCCGGGCGCGTACCGGGCGCTGTGCAGACGGGGTTCGGCCGAAACCGCGCCCGCTATTGGTTCCGGGACGGCTGTGGGCGGGAGATGTGAAGGAACCGGTCAACCGACGTGACGACGCCACCCGTTGCGACGGCCGTCGCACGCCAGGAACCATGAGCTGCGAAAACACGCAAGGGGCGCGGACAGGACACCATGGGTGGGCGGTTTTACGCCATCCGCGGGGGACCGGACTCAATGGTTGCGAAACGTCCCTGAGTGAAGTGAATACCGTTTGCAATGAGGATGTTGATACAGTGGCAATCCCTAAAGGTGCATCCCATTGACACGCCGTCAACCGCTTTAGGTCACAGAGCAATGCGGAAAACGGCGTGATCTCTTGTTACGGCTCGATGAGCTGTGCAAAGGTGTGCACGTCGGCGTGCGGGCGATCTTTTCTGCCTCTGCACGTACGCGACGCCCCCGCTGACTCCCCGCTCCAAAAGAGCTGTCTGCCGCGGGTGTTCGCGATACCGATTCCCTGTTTGGTCGGATCCTGTCGTTTCGTCGGCAGGGTCGCATACCCCTGGGTATGGACTAAAACCCGCGTTGTCCGTGGAGGAATACAGACGTGAAAGACGCAGGCCTGTCGAATTCCCCAACCCCGGCTCCCGCGTCCGACGCCTCGGATGTCGAACTGAGCGCGGAGCTGAAGAAGTGGACGGGGACGACGCCCGCGCTCCATCCCGTGGGTGAACTGCTCGACAGGCACTGGGAAGCGGCCTTCGCCTATGCCCGTCTGTGCACCAGCGGTCCGCGTCCCGCCGGAATGCTCACCACGGCCGCGTTCACCCGCCTCTTCGGGGAATCCCTGCGGCAGAGCGGCCCCACCTCCGCGTGGCGGCCCCACCTCCTGGTCACCGTGCGCCGACTGGCGGCGGAGTGGGAGGGCGACCACCGGCACGAGATGCTCCACCCCGAACTGCGCTCCACGGCCGGTGGCGGAAACCGTGTCGCCGCCCGGCTGCTGCCCGCCCCCGACCGGCGGCTGCTCTCCAGGGCGTTCCAGAACCTCCCACAGTCCGCGCGCTGCCTGCTGTGGCACGCGGAGGTCGAGGCCGAACCGCTGGAGATACCCGCCGGCCTGCTGGGCCTGAGCGTGACGGACGCCGCCGTGGAACTCGGCCGGGCCCGCGGACGTCTGCGCGAGGAGTGCCTGCACGTCCACCGCGAGGTCGTGCAGCAGGAGGAGTGCCGCCGCTACATCCGGCTGATCGACGTCACCTGCCGACGCCGCAGCTTCGACATCGACCCCGACCTCGCCAAGCACCTCGCCGACTGCAAGCCCTGCCGGTACGCGGCCGACCAGCTGAACCAGTTCAACGGCGACCTCGCCCTCGCGCTGGCCGAGGGAGTCCTCGGCTGGGGTGCGCGCGCCTATCTGGAGTCCCGCCCGGGCCGCGCCGCGGAGAGCGCCATCGTGGAGGTCGACCAGGCCCCGGTCATCGAGATGGCCACGGTCGAGAGCGTGCTCCCGGTCCCGCGTGTCCTGGCGCAGGCCCCGCCCATGCCGGCGAACCCGCCTGTCACCACCGAGCTGGCTGTCCGCCCCGGCTCGCACCGCTCCGCGCACAAGGCGGCCCGGCGCGCGGTCCGCCGCCGCAACCGGGTCCTGGCCGCGGCGACCGTGAGCGCGCTGGTCCTCGTGCCGCTGGTCCTGTGGTCCGTCCTGGGGTCGGACGACGACGAGGGCCAGACCGCCGGGACCAGCCCCTCGGACACCGCCACCAACGGCTCCGGCGCGTCCGACAGCGACCCCTCGTGGGTCGGCTCGGGGGAGACCACGAAGGGCGCCCTGCGCGGCCGACTGCACAACGTCGAGTCCAAACTGTGCATAGGCGTCGTCGGCGGCAAGGCCGTCAAGGGCGCGGAGACCGAGCTGACCACCTGCTCGGCGGCGACCGGCCAGGAGTGGACGTACGAGACCGACGGCCTGCTGCGCAACGCCGCCGCGCCGGACCTCTGCCTCGACTCCCACCTCGGCTACTCGGTCCAGCTCGCCCCGTGCACGGGCGTCTCCCAGCCCGGCACCAAGAACGTGCGCTACGACTTCACCCTCCAGGGCACCCTCGTCCCGCGCTGGGACCAGGAGCTGGCGCTGACGCCCGCCACCGCCAGGGGCGAGGCGCCGCTGGTCCTGAAGCCGCGCGAGGAGGCCGCCGACCAGCACTGGGTCTTCGACTCCTCGGCGCCCTCGCTCCAGATGGAGGCCGTCAACTGGGACGCGGCCACTGAGTCGAGACCGCCGGTCGTCAAGAACAGCCCCGAGCCGTCGACCACCCCGGCGCCGAGCCCCACCTCCACACCGGCCCAGCCGACCCCGACCCCGTCGGCGGCCGCGACGACCCCCTCGGCCTCGAACCCGCCGAACGTGCCCTGCTACTACTACGGGAACTACAACTGCGGGACCAACCCGTACGGGAACAACCCGTACGGAAACACCGGCGGCAACCCCTACCCCTACGGCTACGGCGGCGCGTACGGGGGCTGGGGACCCCGCTGACGACCGGGACCCGGCCGCCGCTCAGCCCCCGAGGACGACCAGCGAGCCCCACAACGCCACCACGGCCGGGATCAGCGCGGCCGGCACGGAGATCAGTCCGAGCCGGGTGAACTCCCCGATCCCGACGTCGTGTTCGTGCTGGTGCACGATGCGCCGCCACAGCAGGGTCGCCAGCGATCCGGCGTACGTCAGGTTCGGACCGATGTTCACCCCGAGCAGCACGGCGAGCACCGCACCGGGACCGGCCGTGGCGGTCAGCGGCAGCAGCACGAGCACCGCGGGCAGGTTGTTGATCAGATTGGCGAGTACGGCGGCCAGCGCGGCGATACCGAGCAGCGCGAGCAGTCCCGTTCCCTCGGGCAGCACCCGGCCGAGGGCGTCCGCGAGCCCGTTGTCGACGACCGCCCGGACGACGACGCCCAGCGCCAGCACGAACGCGAGGAACCCGGGCGCCGTGGCCCGCAGCACTGTCACCGGGGTGGCCTGCCGTCGTACCAGCGCACGTCCGGCGAGTACGAGCGCCCCGGCGAGCGCGGCCCAAGCGGGATCGATGCCCAGCGCGGAGGCCACGACGAACCCGGCCAGCGTGCAGGCCACGGTGACGAGGGCGAACAGCGGAAGCGCGGGCGCGTCCCCCGTCTCCGACTCTGTGCCCGTGCCCGTCTCCGTGTCCGAGGGTGACGGGTCCGGCGTCGGCCCGGCCAGGTCGGCGGCGAAGAAGCGCCGGAACACCAGGTACTCGGCGCCGATCGCGACCAGCCAGGGCAGCGTCATCAGCGCGGCGAACCGGGTGAAACTCAGGCCGCTCGCGCTGAACGCCAGCAGGTTGGTGAGGTTGGAGACCGGCAGCAGCAGTGACGCCGTGTTCGACAGATGCGCGCAGGCGTAGGTGTGCGGCTTGGGCCTGACCCCCGTCCGGGCGGCCGTGGCGAACACCACCGGCGTCAGCAGCACGATGGTCGCGTCCAGGCTCAGTACGGCCGTGATCGCCGAGGCGAGCACGAACACCGAGGTCAGCAGCCGCCCGGGCCGGTTCCTCGCCCAACGGGCCATCCACACGCCGCAGGCGCGGAAGAGTCCCTCGACATCACAGAAGTGGGCCAGCACCAGCACCGCCGCGAGGAAGCCGACCACCGGCCCGAGCCGCTCGGCCTCCTCCCACGCGTGTTCCGGCGAGATCGCGCCGGTGAGGACCACGAGCCCGGCGGCGGGCACCGCCACGACCGCCTCCGGCAGCCCGAACGGTCGGACGACGGCGCAGGCGAGGACGGCGATGAGCAGGACGACGGACAGTGCCTCGGCGGACGGGGCGTTCAGGGTTCGGTCCTCCGGGACAGGGGTGACGGTACCCGTCCATGTAAACAGACCTCACCGGGCGGCCCACCGACCGGGTCAGGGTCCGGTGCCGGGACCGAAGACCGTCAGGAACATCGCGGCCTCGTCGCCGCCGACCGGTACCGCACCCTTCTCCCAGGTCACCTTCAGCTGGTCCCGCTCGTCCGGCGGGGTCACCAGCAGCTCCGCCGGAGTCGCCGTCTCGGCCCCGCTGAGTTCCGGGTCGGCGAAGCTCAGACCCGCCCAGGCACTCTCGCCGGTCGCCAGACGGACCGTCGTCAGCCGGGTGGCGGCGGAGGGTTTCGGGTCGGGGCCCAGCTGTTCGCCGGCCGCGTCCACGAAGGCGGCGCCCGGGTAGCCGCGCAGGGTGCAGGTGCGGGTGGAGTCGTTGGTGAGGACGACGGGGAAGTTCCGCTGCCCGGCGCCCGCATCGGGGCGCCCGACCGAGGCACTGAGCTCGTGGGCGAGGCAGCGGGTGTCGCCCGTGGGCGCGGCGGTCACGGTGGGGAGGGCCGTCCCGCGGACGGTCGGGCCGCCCTTGTTCGCGCCGCCGCTGGCGCAGGCCCCGAGCAGGACCGGTAACGCGATCGCGCTCGCGAGCAGCGCGGCCCGGTGTGCCGGCCGGGTGGTACGGAAGGTCGACATGTCCACACTCCTGGGGGTCGCTGCGCGTACGGCGTCTCGTGCACCGTCACGAGTGTCCGGGGCGACCGGAATCCAAAACTCCCGCGTGGCACCGGATCGAGCCGTCCTCAGCGACCGCCGGGACTCATATGTCGCCCGTCAGGGACAACTCGGCCCAGATGGTCTTCCCGTCGGGCGTGTGGCGGCTGCCCCACCGCTCGGTGAGCTGAGCGACCAGCAGCAGACCGCGGCCACCCTCGTCGAAGGTCCTTGCGCGCCGCAGATGCGGGGCGGTGTGGCTGCTGTCGGAGACCTCGCAGATCAGGGTGGCCGCGTCATGGATGAGCCGCAGCCGGATGGGGTGCGAGCCGTAGCGGATGGCGTTGGTGACCAGCTCGCTCACCACCAGCTCGGTGGTGAACGAGGCCTCGCTCAGGTCCCACACGTCGAGCTGCTCGCCGACCTGCTTGCGGATCGGCCCGACGAGCGCCGGGTCGGCCGGAATGTCCCAGGTCGTGACACGGGAGGCGGGCAGGCCCTGGGTGCGGGCCAGCAGCAGTGCCACGTCGTCGGCCGCGCCGCCCGGGGGAAGCAGGGTGTGCAGGATGCGGTCGCACGTCTCGTCGAGCGAGTCCGCGTACGCCGCCAGCGCGTCGCACAGCATCCGGTGGCCGGTGTCGATGTCCCGCTCGCGGCTCTCGATCAGCCCGTCGGTGTAGAAGGCGAGGACCGTGCCCTCGGCGAGATCCAGTTCCGTGGACTCGAACGGCAGGCCGCCCAGCCCCAGCGGCGGTCCGGCGGGCAGCCGCACCTGCCGGGGAGTGCCGCCCGGGGTGAGGACGACCGGCGGAGGATGCCCGGCGCGGGCCAGGGTGCAGCGACGTGACACCGGGTCGTACACCGCGTACAGACAGGTAGCCCCAACCTCGCCCGGGTTGCCGTCGCCGCCGGCCTCGGCGGACAGCCGTACGACGAGATCGTCGAGGTGGGTGAGCAACTCGTCCGGGGCGAGGTCGATGTCGGCGAGGGTGCGCACGGCGGTACGCAGCCGGCCCATCGTGGCCGAGGCCTGGATGCCGTGGCCGACCACGTCTCCGACGACCATCGCGACGCGCATCCCCGACAGCGGGATCACGTCGAACCAGTCGCCGCCCACCCCGGCCCGCGCGGCCGGAAGGTAACGCGAGGCGGCTTCGAGGGCGGCGGTGCGCGGCAGCGTCCGGGGGAGCAGGCTGCGCTGCAGGGCGAGAGCGGTCTCCCGCTCGCGGGAGAACCGGCGGGCGTTGTCGATACAGACGGCGGCCCGGGCGGTCACCTCCTCGGCGAGCAGCGCGTCGTCGGCAGTGAACGGGTCGGGCCGCCGGTAGCGGGTCAGGACGGCGACACCGAGGGTCGTACCGCGCGCGGTGATCGGCACGGACATCGTGGAGTGGATGCCGAGTTCCCTGACCCGGTCGAAGCGGGCCTTGTCCCAGGCCAGCCATTGTTCGACGTCGGCGGAGGGGAGGGTCGCCACGATGGTGCGGGCCGCGAGAAGGGAGTCGGCCTGGGGCGAGGAGACGGGGTAGCGGTCGAGCTGGCCGACCTTGGTCACCGCTTCGGGGCTGCCTGGCATGATCGAGCGGTGGGCGGCCCGGCGCAGGCTGAGCGGCGCCGTCAGTTCATCCACGCGGTGGTCACCGCCGTGCTGCGGCGGGTCCAGCAGATCGACGCTGACGAAGTCGGCGAGCGCCGGGACGCAGACGTCCGCCAGCTCCTGCGCGGTCCGGGTGACATCGAGAGTGGTGCCGATGCGTACGCTCGCCTCGTTGACCAGCTGGAGCCGCTCCCGGGCGAGGTACTGCTCGGTGAAGTCGTGGGCCGCGAGACAGACCCCCCGCACCCGCCCCTCGGTGTCCGTGAGAGGCGCGATCCTGGCCAGCCAGGCGTGGGCGTGGTCCTCGCCGCCGGTGCGCAGATAGGTCTGGACGTCCTTCGCCCGGCCGCTGGTCAGCACGTCGAGCATGTGCAGTTCCAGCTCCGAGCTGCGCTCCCGGCCCCCTATCTCGGCGATCCTGAGCCCCCGGATGCGGGCCGGAGGCAGCCCGATGACAGCGGCCATCGCGTCGTTGACGCAGTGCAGCCGCAGTTGGTCGTCGTAGACGGCCGTCGCACAGGGCGCCTGGGCGAGCGCGGCCCGCATCAGCGGGTCCTCGGTGGGCCGGGCACCGTTCCCCAGGGGGGTGACGACGAGCCAGTCGCCCCCGCCGCCGTCCGGGGCCGGCCGGTGGTGGGCGAGGAGCCAGGCGGACACCGTCCGGCCGTCGCGGTGACGCAGCGCGAGAGTGCCGTGCCAGGGATCCTCGGCCGGCCGGCCGGGCCCGTCCGAGCCGTCGGCGACCAGGAGGGAGGCGGCGGGACGGCCCAGCATCTCGGCCGCCGACCAGCCCAGCAGCTGTCGAGCCCCCTCGTTCCAGCCGGTCAGTGCGCCCCGCGCGTCGACGACGGCGCGCGCCGTGGCGGCATCGTCGAACGGGTACACCGGACTCATCGCCGCCACTCCATCGTGAACACACACAGTGAGCAAGGGACGTCACTGGTGTTCCACCCTAATGCGTCCCGCCTCCGTACGGGCTGGAACACCCCTGTCCCCGGAGCCCCGCGCGGACCGCCGCACAGGGCGGGAATTCAGGCCGTTGTGACGGGTGAGACCGAAGTACGCCCCCGAGGTCTTGACGGGTGCATGCTCCAAGCCGTCAGAATCTGTTTGTTAACGATCAGTTGTGAGTACTTCTGGGTCCTGGTGAGGGAGAACCGCATGACGGTCACGCGCAGATCGGTGCTGGTCGCCGGTACGTCCGCCCCCGCGGCCGGAGCCCTGCTGGGCACCGCGGCCGACGCGCGGGCCGCCGCGGGCCGGGCCGGCCGCCGAACCGTGCCGCTGCGGGACGGCTGGCGCTTCGCGCTGGTCGACCCGGGCGGGCTCACCGACCCCACGGGCGCCTACGCCGACGCCCCCGACCCCGCCTACGACGACTCGACGTGGCGGACGGTCGCCGTGCCGCACGACTGGAGCATCGAACTCGCCCCCACCACCGACCACGGCACCACCAGCGGCACCGGGTTCTTCCCCGGCGGCCTCGGCTGGTACCGCCTCGCCTTCACCCTCCCGCCCGCGCTCGCCGGCAAGCGGATCTCGGTCGAGTTCGACGGCGTCTACATGGACTCGTACGTCTACTGCAACGGCACGGAGCTGGGCCGCCACCCGTACGGCTACACCGGATTCACCATCGACCTCACCGATGTCCTGCACACCGACGGCACCACCGAGAACGTGCTCGCGGTCAAGGTGCAGAACCGCCTGCCCAGCAGCCGCTGGTACTCGGGCAGCGGCATCTACCGCGAGGCCCGCCTGGTCGTCACCGAACCCGTGCACGTGGAGCGCTGGGGGACGTACGTCACCACGCCGGAGATCACGGAGGACCGGGCGGTCGTCCAGGTGCGGACCTCGGTCCTGAACGCGTCGGGGGCCGCCGCCGATGTCGAGGTCGTCTCCCGGATCATCGACCCCCGCGGCCGTACCGTCGCCCGTACGTCCTCCACGGTCACCGTCACCGACCGGTCGAGCGAGACCCATGAACTCACGGTTCCCGAACCGAAGCTGTGGGACGTCGCGGCCCCGCACCGCTACACCCTGAAGACCGACCTGCGCGTCGGCGGCGCCACCGTGGACACCCACCGCACGACCTTCGGCATCCGGAGCTTCCGTTTCGACCCGGACGAGGGTTTCCAGCTCAACGGCACCCATCACAAGATCAAGGGAGTCGACCTCCACCACGACCTGGGCGCCCTCGGGGCCGCCGTCAGCATCGACGCGATCCGCCGGCAGATGACCGTCATGAAGTCGATGGGCGTCAACGCCTTCCGCACCTCCCACAACCCGCCCTCGCCGGAGATGATCCAGGTCTGCGAGGAACTGGGCATCGTGATGATGGTGGAGGCCTTCGACTGCTGGCGCAGCCCCAAGACGCGCTACGACTACGGCCGCTTCTTCGACGAGTGGGCGGACAAGGACATCACCGAGATGGTGCGGGCCGCCCGCAACTCGCCCGCCGTCATCATGTGGTCCATCGGCAACGAGATCTCCGAGTTCACCTCCACCGCCGGCCTCACCATCGCGGACCGGCTCATCGCCGCCGTCAAGGCGTCCGACGACACCCGCCCGATCGTCATCGGCTCCCACCGCCACCGCAGCGTGCCGGCCCCCGGCACCCCCGGCGACCTGATCCTCGCCAAGCTCGACGGCCTGGGCCTCAACTACAACACCGCGGCCTCCGTGGACGCCCTCCACGCCCGCTATCCGCACCTGTTCCTCTTCGAGTCGGAGTCCTCCTCGGAGACCTCCACCCGCGGCGCCTACCAGGAGCCGGAACGCCTCAACACCGGCGAGAACCACACCCCGGGCAGGCGCGCCGTCTCGTCGTACGACAACAACCTCGCCTCCTGGACGATGAGCGGCGAGTACGGCCTGAAGAAGGACCGCGACCGGAAGTGGTTCGCGGGCGAGTTCCTGTGGTCGGGCATCGACTACATCGGCGAGCCGACGCCGTACGACGTGTTCCCGGTCAAGGCGTCCTTCTTCGGCGCGGTCGACACCGCCGGTTTCCCCAAGGACATGTACCACCTGTTCCGCAGCCAGTGGACGAGCGAGCCCATGGTCCATCTGCTGCCGATGACCTGGAACCACGAACCGGGTGACACGGTGGAGGTCTGGGCCTACGCGAACGTCGACACGGTGGAACTGTTCCTCAACGGAAAGTCCCACGGCACAAGGCGGTTCGACACGAAGAAGACGGCCGACGGCCGTCCCTACCTGGAGACCACCGAGGCGACCGGTGACGACAAGACCGTCACAGCCGGCGCCTGGCCCGGCAGCTACACCAGCCCGACCGGCAGCGCGGGCAAACTCCATCTGACCTGGCATGTGCCGTACGAGCCGGGCGAGTTGAAGGCGGTGGCCCGGCGGGGCGGCCGGGTCGTGGCGACGGACGTCCTGCGGACAGCGGGGCCGGCGCACGCGATACGCCTCACCGCGGACCGCAAGTCCCTTGCGGCCGACGGCCGTTCGCTGTGCTTCGTCACCGCCGACGTGGTCGACGCCCGGGGTGTGGTCGTGCCCGGCGCCGAGCACCTGCTCGCCTTCGAGGTCGACGGCGGCTCGCTGGCCGGACTCGACAACGGACGTGAGGAGAGTGCCGAGCGCTATCAGGCGAGCACCCGAACCGCCTTCCACGGCAAGGCACTTGCGATGGTCCGGGCGGGCACGGCGGCCGGGCGGCTGAAGATCACTGCTCGTGCGGCCGGGCTGCGCACGGGAACGCTCACCGTCCGTACGACGCCGGCGCACGACGAGGCGCTGACTCCGGCCACCCTCTTCGCACCCGACCCGGGCCCGGCGGCCCCCACCTACCCCCTGGCGGACGCCAGTTACTCCGGCCGCCCGGACAGTCTGCCCGCCGCGATGCTGGACGGCGCGCCGTCCACCGGCTGGTCCAACGCGTTCTACAAGGCACCGACCGCGCTGCTGCCCGCGTTCAGCGGGGCCCGCGCCGAGGACTGGATCAGCGTCGACTGGGGACGGGCCCGCGACTTCACGCGCGTCGAGGTCTCCTTCACGGTGGACGCGACGCACGCGCTGCCCGCGTCGGTCGCCGTGTCGGTGTGGGACGGCGACCGGTTTGTGCCGGTGCCGGACGCGTCTGTCCATTGGTCCGACACCTCCGACACGCCTTCAGCGATCACCTTCGCGGCGGTACGAGGCGCCAGGCTCCGCCTGGACCTGACGAGCCGTTACCCGGGAGAGGAACGGGGCGCGGTGCGGATCAGCAGGGTGGAGGCGTACTGGAGGAGCCCGTCCGGCGTCTGAGGACGAGGCCTCTTCAGGGCCTAAGCGGGGGTCTGGGGGCGCAGCCCCCAGGGATGGGACGGGTAGGGGCGGCGGGGAAGAAACCCGTACGTGAGCCATTCGCGTCCGGACCGTTGACGAAGGCGAGGCGCCTCGCACAGCATGGGCCACGTCCGCCTCTGGGAGCGCTCCCACAGCACAGCGCCGCTCTTCTCGCACCCGCGCCCCCACCCTCACCCGAGGAGCCCAGACGTGAAACGACGCAGAACCACCCTGCTTTCGGTGACCGCCCTGCTCGCGGCGGCACTGACCGCGCTGCCCGCCGGTCCAGCCGGTGCCGAGGAGATCGAGCAGGTCAAGAACGGCACCTTCGACACCACCACCGCCCCCTGGTGGACGACCAGCAACGTCACCGCGGGCCTGGCCGGCGGCGGCCTCTGCGCGGACGTCCCCGGCGGCACCACCAACCGCTGGGACGCCGCCGTCGGCCAGAACGACATCACCCTCGTCAAAGGCCAGTCGTACCGGTTCGCCTTCAAGGCGACCGGCACACCCGCCGGACACGTCGTCCGGGCGATCGTCGGCCTGTCGGTGTCCCCGTACGACACCTACTTCGAGGTGAGCCCGCAGCTGAGCGTGTCCGGCGACGCCTACACGTACACGTTCACCGCCTCCGCCGACACCACCCAGGGCCAGGTCGGTTTCCAGCTCGGCGGCAGCGCCGACCCCTTCCGGTTCTGCATGGACGACGTGTCGCTGGTGGGCGGGGTCCCGCCCGAGGTGTACGAACCCGACACCGGCCCCCGGGTACGGGTCAACCAGGTCGCCTATCTGCCCGCCGGCCCGAAGAACGCCACGCTGGTCACCGGCTCCACGCAGCCGCTGCCCTGGCAGCTGAGGAAGGCCGACGGGAAGACGGTGGCCCACGGCAGTACCGTGCCGCGCGGCACGGACGCCTCGTCCGGGCAGAACGTCCACTCGATCGACTTCGGCTCCTACCGCAAGCGCGGCACCGGCCTCACCCTGGTCGCCGACGGGGAGACGAGCCGTCCCTTCGACATCGACGCGAGCGCCTACGACCGGCTGCGGCTGGACTCGCTGAAGTACTACTACACGCAGCGCAGCGGCATCGCGATCCGCGACGATCTGCGCCCGGGCTACGCCCGCCCCGCCGGCCATGTCGACGTGGCGCCCAACCAGGGCGACTCCAAGGTGCCGTGCCAGCCTGGCGTGTGCGACTACACCCTCGACGTCACCGGCGGCTGGTACGACGCGGGCGACCACGGCAAGTACGTCGTCAACGGCGGCATCTCCACCTGGGAGCTGCTGAGCACGTACGAGCGAGCCCTGCACGCCCGCACCGGGCAGCGGGACAAGCTCGCCGACGGCACGCTCGCCATCCCGGAGAGCGGCAACAAGGTGCCGGACGTCCTGGACGAGGCGCGCTGGGAGCTGGAGTTCCTGCTGAAGATGCAGGTGCCCGCCGGGCAGCCGCTGGCCGGTATGGCCCACCACAAGATCCACGACGAACAGTGGACCGGGCTGCCGCTGCTGCCGAGCGACGACCCGCAGAAACGCCAACTGCACCCGCCGACCACCGAAGCCACCCTCAACCTGGCGGCCACGGCGGCGCAGGCGGCCCGGCTGTACCGGCCCTACGACCGGGCGTTCGCCGCACGGGCCCTCGCGGTGGCGCGCAAGGCATGGACGGCGGCCCTGGCCCACCCCGATCTCCACGCCGACCCGAACGACGCGACCGGTGGCGGTGCCTACAACGACACCGACGCGCGGGACGAGTTCTACTGGGCCGCCGCCGAGCTGTATCTCACCACCGGTGAGAAGCCGTTCGAGCAGTACGTCCTGACCTCGCCGGTCCACACGGCCGACATCTTCGTCCCCCTCGGCTTCGACTGGGCCAGGACCGCCGCGGCCGGCCGCCTCGACCTGGCGACCGTCCCGAGCAGACTCCCCGGCCGTGACAAGGTCCGCCAGTCCGTCCTCAAGGGCGCCGACCGTTATCTGACGACGCTGGCGGCACAGCCGTACGGCATGCCCTACGCCCCCGACGCCAACGTGTACGACTGGGGCTCCAACGCGCAGATCCTCAACAACGCCGTCGTCGTCGCCACCGCGTACGACATCAGCGGCGCCTCGAAGTACCGGGACGGCGCGCTCCAGAGCATGGACTACCTCCTGGGCCGCAACGCGCTGAACATGTCGTACGTGACGGGATACGGCGAGGTCAACTCCCACCAGCAGCACAGCCGTTGGTACGCCCACCAGCTCGACCCGAAGCTGCCGAGCCCGCCGGACGGGACGCTTGCCGGAGGCCCCAACTCGAGCATTCAGGACCCCTACGCACAGAGTAAACTGCAGGGCTGCGTCGGCCAGTTCTGCTACATCGACGACATCCAGTCCTGGTCGACGAACGAGCACACGGTCAACTGGAACGCGGCCCTGGCCAGGATGGCGTCCTTCGTGGCCGACCAGGGGTAGCAGCCGGTTCACGCCCCCTCGGTACCACCGTCTCACCGGTCTGACCTGGCCATATTTACGGGTAAGTACCGGCGCGGTACCGTGGGGGCATGCCAGCTCTCAACGTGGAGTTCAGTGACCGCGAGCTAGAGGACCTGCGGCAGATAGCCAAGGAGCGCGGTACGTCCATGAAGGCCCTCGTGCGGGAGGCGGCGGCGGCCGACATCGCCCGGCACCGCGCCCTGCAGGAGGGTGCCGAGGAATTCCGGCGGTTCTTCGCGGCCCACGCCGACGAGTTCGCCGCCGCGTTCCCCGAGGACGAACCGGTCGCGTCGGGTCGTCAGGGACGGGTCGCCTGACCGATGGCTCCCGTCATCCACATCGATGTGCCGTGGCTGCTCCAGCGCCACGAAGAGGTCCTGCCGGACCAGCCCACGGTGAACGACTTCTCCGCGCTGGTGGCCGCCGTGGCCCGCCACCGGGTCGACCCGCCGCGCCTCGGCGTGGACTCCGACCCGGCCTGGCGGGCCGCCGCGCTGCTGCACACCCTCGCGCTGCTCAAGCCGCTGCCGTCGGCCAACGCCCGCTTCGCCTGTGCCACCGCCGTGGCGTACATGTTCGTCAGCGACGTCGGCATCGACCCGCCGTACGGCGCTCTCGTCGACCTGGCCCGCGACCTGATCTCGGGCAAGGCCGACGTCTACGGCGCGGCCGACCGGCTCCGCTCCTGGCAGATCTGATCGCTTCGTAGCTTCGTAGCTTCGTGGCTTTGTCGATTCTCGGTTCTTGGACTCCCGGGTTCTTGGATTTCTCGGGGTACTTCCGAATAGTGCGGTCGGCCGCCCTCGGGGCCGCCGACCGAGGGCGGGAGGAACGGGGTCGGCGGCCGTCGCGCGGGAGAGCCGCCATTTCGCGCGAGGCCTCCGAGAAGGGCCGGTTCCAGTGGACTGCACCCTTGCACGCGCCGGGAGCGTGCGTGGCGCACCGGCGGGTGTGCGCGGTTCACACGGGGCGCGGGAAAAGCATCGAAAGGCGGTACGAGCGTCGAAAGTTGCTCCTGTTGCTGACTTTGCTTCAATGAATGGATGTTACCCAAGCGCCTTGTTGGCCAGGAGTAACTTGTGCAAGGGTGAACTACTTGTGCAGGGGGGATGGCCGGGCACGCATCGCCGGTGGTGGTTCGGTGGCGGTCCAGCGCCACAGTCGGGGCCGGGGGCGGGGGGACACAATGCCGTCGGCGTCGGCGCGGACTCGTCCGGGCGGCTTTCCCGGAACCTCTGCGAGTCACTCGCGCGTGGGAAGGAAACCGCTCAGTGCCCCACCCCCACCCCGCTCGTCCGCCTTACCCCCCGTACTCCGGCGGGGTTCCGGGGGAATCGGACGAGAGTCTTGCCGCCCAGCTCAGAGGCAGACCGGAGGGCGAGACCGGCCCGGCCGTCGCCCTGCTGACGGCGCGGCACTGGCAGGCGACCCACGAGTACGCGGTCATCTGCCTCGCCACGTCGGCCCCGACCTCGTCCATGGTCACCGCCGCCGCCTTCCATCAGGTCCTGGAGCGGGTGATGCGGGCCGAGTCGGCCGTCGCACTGCGTCCCCGCTTCCTCGTGGCCGTGCGTGACATCGTCAAGGACTGGTCCGCGGACGACCGCATAACCGATGTGCTGCCGGATCTGACGAAACCGGCGGGCGGTCGCGGTATGCGCGCCGCGAAGTCCATGACGCCGGAAAACCGGAAGCTCGCGGAGCGGGCGTTCCAGGCGCTTCCCGGTCTGGCCCAGTGTCTGCTGTGGCACACCGAGGTGGAGGCCGATCCGGCGAATGTCCCGGCCGAGCTTCTTGGCATGGACACGAATATGGCGGCGGCGTCGCTGGAACAGGCCCGTGAACAATTCCGCGAGGGCTGTGTACGCGCCCATCGGGAATTCGCGCCGTCGAAGGAATGCCGGTTCTACAACCGTCTCCTCGATGTCCCCATCCGGCGTGGCGGGGCGCTGCTGCCCGATGTCCAGCAGCATCTGGCGGAGTGCCACTACTGCCGTTACGCCGCAGAGCAGTTGAGCCAGGTCGAGAGCGGCCTCGGCACGTTGCTCGCCGAGGCGGTGCTCGGCTGGGGTGCCCGGCGCTATCTCGACTCGCGGCCCGGGCGCGGCCAGAGCGGGACGCGGGCGCGGGGCCATGGCCGACACGGCGGCAGTGGCAGGGGCGCGAGTCGAGACAGCGCCGGTGGCCGGGGGGCCGGCCGGGGGCGCCCTAATCTGCTGTCACGGATGTCTTCCCCGCGTCGTCCGGTGCGCGGCGGGACCCGGAACAGGAAAACCCTGTTCACCAGCGTGGGCCTGGCCTCGGTCGTCGTCCTCGCGGTGGTCCTGGGCAGCGGGCTGTGGCCGAAGGACGGCAGTGGCGCCGACCCGACCGCCTCCTCCAGCGCGACCGGCGGACGCGCCCCGGTGCCCGGCGCCTCGCCGACCCCGCCCGCGGTGTCCTCCTCGCCGCCCGCGACGGACGGCAACCCCACCGCCACCCGGCACACCCGGCTGCGCAATGTCACCGCCGACCTGTGCCTGGACATCCGGGGCGGCAAGGCCACGGCCGGCGCCGCCACCAGGCTGGCGCCCTGCTCGACCGCGTGGACCCAGATGTGGACGTACGAGGACGACGGTCTGTTGCGCAGTGTCGCCAACCCCGGACTGTGCCTGGACTCGCACGCCGACGCCGGTGTCGTCATCCTCGGACGCTGTGCCGCCGCGTCCGCCGGGCGAGGTGACGACGTCCGTTACGACCTCACCGTGCGGGGCGAGCTGCTGCCCCGCTGGGAGGAGGGCCTCGCCGTCGCCCCCGCGTCCGACGACCCGAACACGGACGTGGTCGTCAAGGTCCGCGACGGCTCCGCGGAACAACGCTGGCTGACGGACCCGGTCACCGCCAGTCCCGAGTCCCTGTCGATAGGGGGGCCACGGGGGAAGGCGGCGCAGGTCGGCGCGGATTCGAGGTAGCGGGGGTCCCGCGGCTGGGCCTGTCCAGCACAGGCCCATACCCCCCGCCCGTCCGGCGTCTGAGGACGAGGCCCGTCCAGGGCCGTAAGCGGGGGTCCGGGGGCGCAGCCCCCGGGCTGGGACGGGTAGGGGCGGCGGGGGCGGAACACTCCGTCAGTGCGCTTGGTCAGCCTTCGGTCGCCGCCCGGTGCAGCGCGGCGGCCAGTTCGCGCGGGCGGGAGAACATCGGCCAGTGCCCGGTGTCCAGTTCGACCAGCTCCCACCGGTCGCTCTTGAGCAGCTCGACCACGTCCTCGGACGGCTCCGGATCGTCGAGCAGGCATTTGACGTACGTCGCGGGGAGGTCGGACATCGAGCCCGCGAGGACGGCCGGCTCGGTGAGGGTGGCCCCGGGGTGGGGCGTCGAGTCGTTCACGATGCGCGTGACCTGCTCGTCGGTGAGCCCCTGGCCCGCGAAGTGGCCCGCCCCCGGGGTCGGCCAGAAACCGTCGTTCTCGGCGATCGACGCCTCCACCCCGGCGCTGTCCCAGCCCCACAGGAACGACTTTCCGGCGGCCGGGACACTCGCGTCGACGAACACGACCCGCCTCAGCCGCTCACCGATCCGTTCGGCGGCCTGCCCGACGGGTATCCCCGCGTAACTGTGCCCGACGAGCACGACGTCCCGCAGATCGAGACGCTCCACCTCCTCGACGATGTCCCGCACATGCGTCTGCTGCCCGGCCGGCTCGCCCCGCCGCTCCGCCACCCCCGACAACGTCACCGGGTGCACCCCGTGCCCGGCGGCACGCAGTTCGACCACAACTTCGTCCCAGGCCCACGCCCCGAGCCGTACCCCCGCGACCAACACGAATTCGCTCATGCCGCACAACGTAGCGCGCGCCTCCGACAGCGTCCCGACCGCCGGTGGAGGGGCGTGCCAGGTGGCTCGGGGATCAAGGCTTCATGAACGAACGAGGTCGTCCGGGAGACCGTGCGGAGCGGAATCGGAATGTTTCAGGCCGATTAAAAAAGCAGGTGGATCCAGCCACTCGGTCGCCCCGGACGATCAACAACCGCTCAGTTGCGGGCTCCGCGTGTTCGAACAACGTAACTTCGCGCCACTGATTCAATACGCAAGGTTACTGAAACGCATGGGGTCGAGATGAGTTTCGGCGCCGGACTCGGCAGACTCACGCTCGCCGATCCGGCCCGACCGGCTGGGATCGAGCACTCGTGCGGACCGATGACCTTCGATTCGCATCTACGAACTGAGCGGAAGGATGCACACAATGCCGAACACCGCGCGCTGGGCAGCGACTCTGACCCTGACGGCCACCGCCGTCTGCGCCCCCCTGACCGGGGCCGCCGTCGCCGCCCCGGGCCCCGCCGCCTCCGGGCTCTACGCACCCTCGGCCCTGGTGTTCACCATGGGGCACGGTGACACCGCGGCCACCGTCACGCCCGAGCGGGCCGTCACCCTGACCTGCGCCCCGACGGCCTCGGGCACGCACCCGGCGGCGGCCAAGGCCTGTGCCGAACTCCGGGCCGTGGGCGGGGACTTCGACATGCTGGCGGCGTCGCGTGACGTGAAGTGCACCAAGCAGTACGAACCCGTGGTCGTCACCGTCGAGGGCGTGTGGCGGGGCCAGCGGGTCGCCTACGAGCGGACTTTCGCGAACGAGTGCGTGAAGAGCACCTTCGGGGAGGCCGTCTTCACGTTCTAGAGACCGGGGTCGCGCGCTTCCGTGAGCCTCGCAGGGCGTATGCGGATGGGGAGTGCGAACCCTGTGTCGCGGGGTGCCGCGCGATCTCGCAGCAGGGCCGGTCGGTGGTGTGGGGCCACCGGCCGGCCCATTGCGCTTGCACGGGAAAGTGAGGCCGGCCGTCCCCGCTACTCCGTCTCGGACTCCGGCTCCGGGATGTGGGCGAGGAGCGGGAAGCGGTGAAGCAGGGCCGCGGCGCGCATCAGACGGTGGAGGCGGGGCGCGTCCGAGACCAGCCGCAGCCGCCCGCCGCGCTCGCGGGCCCGATGGTCGGCCCGGCACAGTTCGCGCAGGCCCGAGCAGTCGAAGAAGCCGACGTGACGGAGGTCGACCAGCACGTCGGGGCCGGGGCGCGAGGTCGCGGCGTCCAGATGCTCGGCGAGGAAGCCGGCGGTCGCCAGATCGATCTCACCCAGGACCTCGACAACGGTGAACGGCCCGTGCGTATACGTACGGGCATACGGGTTGGCCGTCGGCGTCATGGCTGCTCCACCTCGGCGGGGGCGGATTAGATCTCGGTAGCTACCCCGGCTGGGTCCGGACCATCCCTGACACGCCGCCCGCAAGATCTAGTTCACTCGACAAGGTGAATTGCTGCTGTATTCATTGACATTTCGTGCACTGTGCACTCACCTGCGGACGTGCCGGGACAGGCGGAAGGGCCGCCGTCTCCCTACGGACGGCGGCCCCTGCGGCCTCGGCGACCCGGGTGGGTCACATGTGGACGACCGGTGCGGCGCTCTCGTCCTGGACCGGAACGCCCGGGCGGTACAGCAGGAAGGTGATCAGAGCGCCCGCGGCGAAGAAGCCGGCCGACCACCAGAAGGCGGTGGTGTAGCTCTCGATCGTCGACTGGGCCTGGACCAGCTTGTCGGCCGCGTTCCGGCCGGACAGGTAGCTGGTCGCGGCGCTCGCGGCGAGCGTGCTCAGCAGCGCGGTGCCGATCGAACCGCCCACCTGCTGCATGGTGTTGACCGTCGCGGAGGCCACTCCCGCGTCCTCGGCGCCGATTCCGCTGGTGGCCAGCTGCATCGCGGGCGGCATGATCGTGCCCATACCCACGCCGATCACCACCAGTTGCGGGAGCACGGCGGTGCTGAAGGACGAGCCGACGCCGATGTCCGTCAGCCAGGCCATACCGGCCGCGCCGAGGGTGAAGCCCAGCGGGATGATCAGCTTGGGTCCGAAGCGGGGCACCAGCATCGTGGTGGACACCTGGGCCGCGACCATCAGCGCCGCCATCATCGGCATGAAGGCCAGGCCGGTCTTGGTGGGGCTGAAGCCGAGGTTCAGCTGCAGGTAGTAGGTGAGGAAGAGGAAGACGCCGAACATCGCCGCGCCGGAGATCAGCACCGTGAGGAACGAGGCGGCACGGTCACGGTCCAGCAGGACGCGCATCGGCAGCAGCGGGTGCTTGGCGCGGGTCTGCCACTGGGTGAACGCGGCGAGGAGCAGTACACCGGCGGCCAGGAAGCCCCAGGTCTGCGGCGAACTCCAGTCGTGCGACTCGGCGTTGGAGAAGCCGTAGACGACGGAGAAGAGACCGGCGGAGACCAGGAGTGTGCCCGGGACGTCGATCTTGGAGTTGGCGGCGTCACGGTGGTTGCTCAGCAGCATCCAGCCGCCCACCAGCGCGACGACGGCGAAGATCAGGTTCACGTACAGCGTCCAGCGCCAGTCGAGCGCGTCGGTCAGCAGGCCGCCGAGCAGCAGGCCCACCGCGCCGCCGGCCCCGGCGATCGCGCCGTACACGCTGAACGCGCGGGCACGTTCACGCGCGTCGGTGAAGGTCGTGTTGAGGAGCGACAGGGCGGCGGGCGCGAGGAGCGCACCGAAGACACCCTGGAGGGCCCGGGCGATGACGAGCATCTCGAAGCCGTTCGCGGCACCGCCGAGCACGGAGGCGCCGGCGAATCCGGCGACGCCGATGAGGAAGGCGGGCTTGCGGCCGAAGAGGTCGGCGATCCGGCCGCCGAGCAGCAGCAGCGAGGCGAAGGCCAGCGCGTACGCGGTGACGATCCACTGCCGGTTGCCGTCGGAGAAGCCGAGGTCGGCCTGTGCGGAGGGGAGCGCGATGTTCACGATGGTGGCGTCCAGGACGACCATCAGCTGCGCGATACCGATGATCGCGAGGATCCACCAGCGCTTCGGGTTCGGCGCGGCGGACCCCTTGTCCGTGTCGTCGGTGACGCCCTTCGGGGCGCCTTCGGTGAGGGACTGGGACATCTGAGCACACTCCAGGGAAGGTCGCTCGTGGAGCCGGAGCGACGAGTGGTGACGGAAGGCGAAGAGGACCAGAGGTTACGAGTATGTAAACGAAACGGTTTCGTACTCCTGCCCTCTGAGGTTAGACCACTTTCATCGAAACGGCAAAGTATCGATACGGGAAAGTATCGCTAGGGAGGATGTGCGGACGTGCGCAGCGGCAGACTCACGGTCGACGGAGCGGAGCTGTACCACGAGGTGCGCGGGGCCGGCCCGGCCCTGCTGATGATCAGCGGCGCCGGGGGAGACGCCGGCTACTACTCCGGGATCGCCGAGGGTCTCGCCGACGCCTTCACCGTGATCACCTACGACCGGCGCGGCAACTCCCGCAGCACAGGCGACGGTGGCGCGCCCATGTCGCTGTCGCGGCAGGCCGCCGACGCCCACGCGCTGGTCGCCGAACTCGCGGACGGCCGGGCCCTGGTCTTCGGCAACAGCGGCGGCGCGATCATCGGCCTCACCCTGGCCGCACGTCACCCGGAGTGCCTCGTGGGCCTCATCGCCCACGAACCGCCCGCCGTGAACGTCCTCCCCGACGACGACCCCGGGCGCGGCTTCTTCGCCGAACTGGCCGCCCGGTACGCGGCGGGCGGCGCCCCGGCCGCGGGCCGCCGCTTCGCCGGGACGATTCGCGGTGAGGGCTCCTACCGCTGGCCCGCCGACCTGTGGGAACGGTTCCTCGGCAACACCGACCACCTCTTCCGCAGCGAATGGCCAGGCTTCGCCGCCTTCCACCCCGACGAGGGGGCGCTGCGGGCCGCCCCGTTCCCCATCGTCCTGGGCGCCGGCGCGGACGACCGGGGCACGTACTACGCCCGGCCGTCGGTCGAGATCGCCCGCCGGATCGGCGTGCCGTGGGTGGAGTTCCCCGGCATCCACATGGAGTTCCTGCGCCACCCCTCCCTCTTCGCGGCGGCCCTACGCGTACTGGCGACCCAGATGTACGCCACCGACGGCCGGGTCCCGGACCTGTGGCGGGGCCTCCCGGAGACACCTTGACGATTCCCGGCGAGCCGCGAGCGGGGGCTCGCCGGGAATCGTCAGGCGCCGACTCGTGCGGAGCGCGCCGTCTCACGGGCGGGACCGGCGGTTCCTGTCCGCCACGTCGAGACCCCGACGTCTCCCTGCCGGCCCCGGTGTCGCGTCCCTGCTGGTCCTGGGCGTCGCGTCAGGACCCGGCGCTTTCCTGCCGGCCCTGTGTGTCACGCCGGGACCCCGACTGACACCCGCCGGGCCCGGGGTCACGCCCGAACCACGGCACCGCCCCGCCGACGCCGGTGTCACGCCGAGACCCCGGCGGCTCCCTTTCGGGCTCGGCGGGCCTTCGGCGCCCTCGTCGGCGTTCCGGAGGGGCTTCGCGCCTACGCCAGCTGCCGGCGCACCAGTTCGTGCAGCCGGCCGCCCGTGTCCGCCAGCAGTTGGGCCGGGGGGCCCTGCTGGGCGACCTTGCCGTCCTCCATGACGATCACCCGGTCCGCGTCCAGCACCGTCGACAGACGGTGCGCGATCACGACCCGGGTGGCGTTCAGCGCGCGGGTGCTCTCGATGACCGTGCGCTGGGTCTCGTTGTCCAGTGCGCTGGTCGCCTCGTCGAAGAAGAGGATGCGCGGCCTGCGGATCAGCGCCTGCGCGATCATCAGCCGCTGTCGCTGGCCGCCGGAGATCGCGCCGCTGCCCTGGACGATGGTGTGCAGCCCCATCGGCATCCGCTTGATGTCCTCGGCGAGGCCCGCCATCTCGGCGGCGGCCATCGCCTCCTCCGGTGTGTACGGTTCGGTGCCGCAGATGACGTCCAGGATCGAACCCGTCATCGGCTGGGCGTGCTGGAGCACCACACCGCACTGGCGGCGTACGGCGGACTGGTCGAGCGCGCCCAGATCCTGACCGTCGTACAGCACACTGCCGGAGACCGGTTTGTCGAAGCCGATCAGCAGGCGCAGCAGCGTCGACTTGCCGCAGCCGCTGGGGCCGACGATCGCCACGAACTCGCCGGCCCGCATCTGGAAGGACACGTCGTCCAGGACGAGGGGGCCGTCGTCCGCGTAGCGGAAGGAGAGCCGGCGGGCCTCGATCGCCCCGGTCAGCACGCCCGGCCGGGTGCTGGCTACCCGGACCTCCGGGGTCGCCTCCAGCACCGGCTTGATCTCCTCGTACAGCGGAAGCGCGGCCACGCCGGAGACGAAGGCGCCGGTCAGCTGGGTGACCGACGTCAGGAGCATCGTCACCGAGGTGTTGAAGGTGAGGAAGGCCGCCGCCGACATCTCACCGCGCGCCGGACCCGCGAGCAGCATGAACATCAGCAGCGTGCAGACCGGCAGATACACCGCGCCCAGCACGGTCGTGAGGTTCTTGATGCGGCCGACCTTCTGCTGCAGTTCCCGGCTGCGCGCGAACTCGCCCGCCCAGGCCGCGTAGGCGTAGTTCTCGGCTGCCGCCACCCGCAGCTTGGGCAAACCGCGCAGGGTCTGGAAGGCCTGGTTGTTCAGTTTGTTGGAGAGGACGAGCAGCCGCCGCTGCCAGCGCACCTGCCACAGTCCGAGCCCGAGGAACACGGCGGCGATCACCACGAGCATGCCGACCGCCGCCAGCGCCATCGGGACGCTGTAATAGAGGAGCAGGCCCAGGTTCATCGCCGCGATCGTCACCGACTGGGTGACGACGGGGGCAACTCCCGCCAGCAGCTTGCGAATCGCGCTGATGCCCATCGCCGCACTCGCCAGCTCACCGGTCGAGCGCTCGGTGAAGAACTTCGTCGGCAGCCGCAACAGCCGGTCCCAGACGGCCGGTTGGAGCGTCGCCTCGATCCGGCCCTCCATCCGGAGCAGGGTGAGGTTCTGCAGCAGGGTGAAGGCCGCCGCCACCACACTGCTGATCATCACGGCGAGACAGAACTGCACGATCAGCGTGGTCTGCGCCTTCGGCACGAACTCGCCGAGCACCTTGCCCGTCGCGACCGGTACCAGCGCCCCGATCGCGATGGTCACCAGGCTGCTCAGCAGCAGGTTCACCACATCACCCCGGCTGCCGCCCATGCTGAACCGGAGCAGCCGCAGCGGGGTCATCCCGCGTTCGGGCAGCGGACGGTAGAACATCACCGCCCGCTCCTCGAACTCCGCCGCGTTCGCCTTCTCCACCGGCGTCTCGCGTCCCGACGACGGCTGCAGGGCCACGTAGCCGCCGCGTCGCCACAGCAGTGCGACCGGTGCGCCGGACAGACTGCGGTGGCCGATCAGCGGGCCGACGTTGTCGTGCCACCAGCGCCCGTCGAGCCGGACGGCCCGGGTGCGGACACGGGAGGCGAGCGCGATCCGTTCGACCGGGTCCAGCCGGTCGCTCTCGGTGCCGCTCTGCGCGGGCTCGGCGAGCGTGATCCCGGCCGCCCCGGCGACCAGCTTGCAGGCCGCGTACGTGGCGTCGGCGTCGGCGGCGGTCGTGCGCCTTGCCGACGGCTTGCCGATCGACGCCAACAGGGTCCGGTCTGCCTGGGCACGGACGGCTTCGCCCGCCTTGATGCCGGCCGCCGTACGGGTCTCGTGGCTGCGTTCGAGCTGCTCGATCCACCGGTCGAGGGTGGCGAGCAGCCGGTACTGCTGGTCGACCATGCCCTGCCAGACCCCGGGGTCCATCAGCAGATCCGCGGCGGCCTCCGCCCCGTAGAGCGACCCGTACTGCACGCTGCCCGGCGGGACCTGCATCCAGAACACGTCGTCGTCGGTCGGCGCGGCGGCCCGCTCCGAGGCCATCGGCGCCTGGAAGAGGACCGACAGCCCGCGTCCGACGCCCAGGGCGAGGGCGTACTCCAGCGGGCTGGTCGCCGGAGGCACGTACTGGGCGTTGCCGTACTCGTCGTACGACCAGGTCTCCGTGCCCGGCGACCGGTACAGCTCGCGCAGGCCGACGCGGTGCACCACGCAGTCGCGCACCGGGCGGGCCACCAAGGTGTGGTCCGGTCCGGTGACCGGGCCGAGCAGCAGGGCGCCCGCCTCCAGTCGGCCGATGTGGTGCCACTGGCCCTGCTCCACCGCGTCCACCGCGAACAGGTCGAGCGCGCCGGACGCGACCAGCCACAGCACCTGCGGGCCCTCCAGATCGAGGCGGCCCTGCCCGGTCAGGTCGAAACGCGTCCCCATCTGCCCGAGCGCGGTGAGGACGACATCGACGTCGCCTCCGTGAACCGTCGTCATCTCAGCGCTCCCTGACCAGCTCGGCGTACGCCCCACCGGCCGCCACCAGGGCGTCGTGCCGCCCGCGTTCCACGATCGTGCCGTGCTGGAGTACGACGATCTCGTCGCTGTCGCGCACGGTGGAGAGCCGGTGCGCGATCACCACACAGGCGCAGCCGCGCTTGCGCAGATTGTCGATCACGGTCCGCTCGGTCTCCGCGTCCAGCGCGCTGGTCACCTCGTCGAGGACGAGGATGCTGGGGTTGCGCACCAACGCCCGCGCTATCTCCAGGCGTTGACGCTGTCCGCCGGAGAAGTTCCGCCCGTCCTGCTCGACCCGGCTGTGGATCCCACCCGGCCGACGCGTGATGACGTCGTACAGCGCGGCGTCCTCAAGCGCCGCCACCACCGACTCGTCCGGGATCGACGGGTCCCACAGCGCCACGTTGTCGCGGACGCTGCCCTCGAAGAGGAACACGTCCTGGTCGACGAAGGAGACCGAGGCCGCCAGCGCGCCGCGCGGAATGTCCTCAAGTCGCTGGCCGTCGATCCGGATGACGCCCTCCCAGGGCGCGTACAGGCCCGAAATCAGCCTGGAGACAGTTGACTTGCCGCTACCGGAGCCACCGACCAGCGCCACCTGCTGACCCGGTCCGACGGTCAGGTCGAAGCCGGTCAGCAGGGGCTTGTCGAGCGGGCTGTAGCCGAAGGTGATGTTCTGGAGCTCGACATGACCGTGCAGGCGGCGTGTCGAATCGCCGCCCCCGGGGCGGGCGTACAGCGGATCCGCCCGGAAGTTCTCGACGTCCTTGAGCCGGGCCACGTCCGCCGCGAAGTCCTGGATCCGGCCCGCCACCCCGTTGAGCCGGGTGAGGGGAGCGGTGAACCGCACGACCAGGGACTGGAAGGCCACCAGCAGCCCCACGGACAGATGGCCCTCGACGGCCCGCATCCCGCCGATCCACAGGATCAGCGCGCTGTTCAGCGTCGCGAGCGTCGGTGCGACCACGCCGAGCCAGGCACTCGGCACCCCGAGCCGCTGCTGCTCCTCCAGGGTGGTCGCGTGCTGCCCGGCCCACTTGCGGAAGTAGCCCTCCTCGCCGCCGGTCGCCTTCATCGTCTCGATCAACTGGAGACCGGAATAGGCGGTGTTGGTCAACCGGGCGTTGTCCGCGCGCAGTTTGGCCGTACGGGTCGCACGCAGCCGGATCACCACCCGCATGGCCACGATGTTGAGCAGCGCGACCCCGATGCCGACGGCCGTCAGCTGCGGGTCGTACGTATAGAGGAGCACGGCGTACAGCACGACGACGATCGCGTCGACGCCCGCCGCCGCGAGGTCGCGGGCAAGCGTCTCGGAGACCGCGTCGTTCGACTGGAGGCGCTGGACCAGGTCGGCCGGGCTGCGCTGGGAGAAGAAGGTGACCGGGAGGCGCAGCAGATGGCGCAGGAAGCGGGCGCTGCTCAGGGTCGAGGAGATGACGCGGCCGTGCAGCAGGTTCGCCTGCTGCAGCCAGGTCAGCACGAGGGTCAGTGCCACGCACGAACCCATCGACGCGAACAGCACCTCCAGCATCGAGGTCTGGCCGCCGATCAGGAACGTGTCGATGTAGGTGCGGCTCAGCGCGGGCATCGCGGCGCCCACCGCCACCAGCAGCAGACTCGCCAGGATCGCGGCGGGCATCGTGCCCGACGTACCGCGCAGCCGGGCCGGCATGGCACCCAAAACACCCGGCTTGCGCCCGCCGCGCTCGAAGTCGGGGCCGGGCTCCATGACGAGGACGACACCGGTGAAACTGGAGTCGAAGTCCTCCATCGGCACGAACCGGCGGCCCTTGCCGGGGTCGTTGATGTGCACCCCGCGCCGGCCGAAGCGGCGCCCCATGCCGTCGAGAACGACATAGTGGTTGAACTCCCAGAACAGGATCGCGGGCGCGTTCACCTCGGCGAGCGCGGCCGTGTCCATCTGCATGCCCTTGGCAGTCAGACCGTAACTCCGGGCCGCCTTCAGGAGGTTGCTGGCGCGTGAGCCGTCCCGCGAGACACCGCAGGCGATACGCAGCTCTTCGAGGGGGATGTGCCGCCCGTAGTGCGCGAGGACCATGGCGAGTGAGGCCGCGCCGCACTCCACGGCCTCCATCTGGAGAACCGTCGGGGTGCGCACGGACTTGCCGCTGCCCTTGGGGACCGTCCGCGCAGGCGGGGCCGAGCGGCGTTTGGCCCGGGAGTTCTGTGCGGCACTCACGGCAGCAGCCAATCGACGGGACGCTGGTCCGCCAGCCGGATCGAGCCCGAGGCCAGGGTCATGGAGGTGAGCTGGAAGGGCGGTCCCTCGGCGGAGGACCAGCGGTAACCGCTCTTCGTGGACGACGATTTGTCCAGTTTCACCAGGACGGCGACCGGCCGGCCCTTCTTCGTGAACTGCTCACCGAGCTGGCTGTCACCGAGAAACGTGCCGATCTGCGCCTGCGTCTGAGGAGCCCGGTCCACCGATTTCACCTGGCCGCGCAGCACCCCGTACTGCTGGGTGGGCGCGGTCTGGACACTCAGGTCGACGGCCGCGTTCTCCGGAATCGCGGCGGCGCTCTCGGCCGGGACGTACACCGTCGCGTACAGCGGGTCGCTCGTGCGGGCGACCTTCTCGATGGCCGCGATGTTCGTGCCCGTGCCGATGATCTGGCCGATCGTGGCGGCGAGCGCGGTGAGCCGGCCCGCGGCGACCGAGCGGACGACCGACTCGCCCGCGGCCGTACGGACCTTCAGCACAGGGGAGTTGGCGGGCAGCCGCCCGCCCTCCTTGGCGAGGACCGCGGTGATCTGGCCGGAGACGGGGCTCTGCAGGACGTAACTGCCCTCCCCGTGCGTGAGGATGGCGGGCGCGGTGACGGTGGAGGAGACGGACCCCGTGACCGCCCACACGGACGCGGCGGCCATGACGACCACCGTGACGGCGAGCACCAGCCAGCCCTGCGGCCGTGCGAAACGCACCGGAAGATCCAGCTCTTCGGCCGACTGGAGCTTGGCGAGGGCCTGTTGGCGGAACTGCACGGGCTTTCCTCACCTGGTGAACCGCGTAAGAAGACTTGCCTGGGCCGGGCCCATGACTTTGTGGAACCCGAGAGTCCCGGAACCGGGAAACGGTTCCGGGACTCAGCGGCGCGAGGCGACGATCAGAGACCGGCGACCGTGTTGGTGACCGCACCGGTGTTCAGGCCGGTGAGGCCCTCGACGGTGCCGACGACCGTGCCGACCAGCGGGAGCGCGCCGGGGGCAACGCTGTCCACCAGGTTCGTGACGGTGCCGACGGCGTTCAGGGACAGACCGCCGGAGACGGCGTCGAGAGCGGCGTCCGACAGCTCGGCGGTCTCAACCTGGGGGGTGGAGTTCATGGGGGAACTTCCCTTCATAGGGGGATTTCACAAGGGGGGAGCGGCCCCCTCTGGGGACAGATGACGGCCGCGACCGCAGGGCTGCCCAGGCTCGTTTCCGGAACCTCAGCGGCCCCTGCGATGCGATGGATCAAAGCACGCCCGTGCAGCGCGCTTCCAATCAACCAACCGCCCCACCAGGGCACTTGTGTCCCACGAGCGCCAAACCGTGAGGGCGCGCGCACGTCTTGTCGGCCACTTCTCCACATGCCGCACGACTTCGGTGCACACCGCCCCTTGCGGCCGGGTGCGCACATGGCCCGGGGGAGCGGGGCGGAATCGGACAGTCCGCCACCAAAGGCGTGGCGTGTAACGAGCGGATGTGCGGAACCGTCGCATGCGGTGACCTGACTGCGCATTCGCTGTGCAGATTCCCTGGAGCCGGGATTCGGAGCGGTTCGGCCGACACAGAGACACCCGGTGGCTACGGAAAGTGTCTTCCTGTGGCCTTTCATGTGCCGGGTCAGCCCAGGAGGGCGTACACCGTGCTCGCTCGGGCCGCGAGTCCACCGGATCCGGCGTCGGTCAGCGTGATGTCCGCGAACGCCGTCCGGCGGCCGAGCTTCGTGAGGACCGCCTCGATCAGGACGTCGGATCCGGTCACCGCGCGCTGAAATGTCGTGGACTGCTGGACCGTCGTCATGGGGACGAAGGCACCGCGGGCCGCCGACACCGCGATCACGGTCGAGGTGTCCGCGGCGGCCATCAGTGCCTGCCCCGACAGTGCGCCGCCCTCGCGTGCCAACCGGGTTGACCAGGGCAGTCGCAGCAGCGCGCGGCGCTCGTCCAGTTCCTCGACCGACAGGCCGAGATCGAGGACCCAGGGGGCGAAGTTGGCGGAAAGGATCTTGTCTGCTTCGGCGGGCGTCATCGTCATATGGGTGATTGTTCCGGGCGGCCCTCGGTCAGGCCATGGCAATGGCCGATTCGCTGTTTCGCAAAGGGAGTTGGCAAATAATTTGAACGCCCCACGCAACGCGTCCGTACCTACAGCCATCCAGGCGCCCCAGTTGGTCGCCGATGAACGATCGGCGGCTAAGACCCCGCCCCGCAGGAGGTCAAGAAGTTGAGTCACAAGCGAGTTCCGAAGCGTAAGGCCGCGATAGCGGTGGGCAGTGTCGCGGCACTCGGTGCGGCGGCCCTGCTGCTGCCCAACGCCATGGCGTCCCAGACCGACGCCGCGGCCGGCGCGGCTCCGAAGACCCTGAAGGCGACGGACGCCTCGGATCTGGCCTCGCAGCTGCAGCAGTTGCTCGGAGACGCCTTCGCGGGCTCCTACTACGACACCGACAAGCAGCAGCTGGTCGTCAACGTCGTCGAGGGTGACAACAACGTCATCATCCAGGCCAAGAAGGCCGGCGCCGCAGTTCGCGAGGTCGAGAACACCATCGGCGAGCTGAAGGCCGGCGCGCAGACACTCAAGGCGAAGGCGACGATCCCGGGCACGGCCTGGGCCCTGGACCCCCGGACCAACAAGATCCAGGTGACCGCCGACAGCACGGTCACGGGCGCCGGCTGGGACACGATCGAGTCGACCGTCAAGAGCCTCGGCTCGGGCATGGCGACCATCAAGAAGACGGCGGGCACCTTCAAGCCGCTGGTGGAGGGCGGCGACGCCATCTTCGGCGGCGGCGCCCGCTGCTCCCTCGGCTTCAACGTGGTGACCGGGGACGGGACGCCCGGCTTCCTGACTGCCGGTCACTGCGGCGTCGCCGCGGCCGAGTGGTCCGACGCGGAGAACGGCGAACCCATCGCCACGGTCGAGGCGGCCACCTTCCCGGGCGACGGGGACTTCGCACTCGTGAAGTACAACGACCCGGCGACCGTCGCTGCCAGCACCGTCGACGTCGGCAACGGCCAGACCGTCGACATCGCGCAGGCGGCCGAGGCCGCGGTCGGCCAGCAGGTCTTCCGCATGGGCTCCACGACGGGCCTCAACGACGGCGAGGTCACCGGCCTCGACGCCACCGTGAACTACGCCGAGGGCACGGTCACCGGCCTCATCCAGACGAACGTCTGCGCGGAGGCCGGCGACAGCGGCGGCTCGCTGTTCACCCAGGACGGCAGCGCGATCGGCCTGACCTCCGGCGGCAGCGGCGACTGCACGGTCGGCGGCGAGACCTTCTTCCAGCCGGTCACCACGGCCCTGGCGGCCGTCGGCGCGACCATCGGCGCGGGCGACGCGGGCGCGGGCGCCGGCGCTGGTGCCGGTGAAGAGGCCGGTGCCGGTGAGGAAGCCGGCGCGGGCCAGGACGCCGGTGCCGGTGAAGAGGCCGGCGCTGGTCAGGAGGCCGGCGCTGGTGAAGAGGCCGGTGCGGGCCAGGAGGCCGGCGCTGGTGAGGAAGCCGGTGCGGGCCAGGACGCGGGCCTCGGTGAAGAGGTCGGCGGCGACGAGCTCGGCGGGGTCGACGACCAGAACGGCAACGCCAACAACAACGGCAACGCCAACAACAACGGCAACGCCAACAACAACGGCGCCGACGACGGCACCGGCCTGGGGAACAACGAGAACCACTGACCGGCCACACCAGTAGTACCGGCCGACACTGACGCGGTCCGGCCCTCCGGCGGGAGGGCCGGACCGTTCTGCGTGCGCGGGGCTGCCCGCAGACCAGGCCGAGGGTCACGCGTCGCCAACGGGCCTGCACCGGCCCAGTGGTCCCCGCTGCGGGCCCCGCCTGCCGGGCCGTTCACGGCGATGGCGCTTCCCCTTGTCCTGGCCGCCCGTCAGCGCATGCGTGCGTGCCGCGCCAGGTGTCTTCGGGGCGATCCGTCGCGGGCCCTGGGCCACCGGCGCGGGCGCCCTCCTGTCCGGCGTCCGTCAGCTCTCCGTCCGTGCCCTCAGCAGAAGCAGCGCGATGTCGTCCACCCGGTCCGTGACCCCCGCGCCGAACTCGACCAGCTCGTCGGCCAGTTCGTCCAATGGCCGGTCCCCGGTCTCCGCGAGCCGTCGGGCGAGGGCGGCCAGCGTCTCGTCGATGTCGACGCCCGGCGACTCGATCAGCCCGTCGGTGTACAGGGCCAGGACGCAGCCGGGCGACAGCTCGACCTCGGTCGCCCGGTACTCGGCCGCAGCGTCGATCCCCAGCAGGGGACCCCCGGCCAGGTCGAGCACCCGCACCTGCCCGTCCGGATACCTCAGCAGCGGCTGCGGATGCCCCGCACGGGCCATCACCGCGCGGCCGGTCCCCGGATCGAGCCGCAGATACAGACAGCTCGCGAACAGCTCGGTGCCGAGGTCGATCAGCAGCCGGTTGGTGCTGCTCATCACCTCCTGCGGCGCCTGACCGACAGTCGTGTACGCCCGTACGGCGGTACGGATCTGCCCCATCAGTCCGGCCGCCGTCACGTTGTGCCCCTGGACGTCCCCGATCACCGCCGAGGCCCACCCGTGCGAGCACACCAGGTCGTAGAAGTCACCGCCGATTTCCATGCCCTGGGTGGCGGGCAGATAGCGCCCGGCGGCCTCGAAGCCGGGCAGCGACGGCAGGGAGCTCGGCAGCAGGGCGGCCTGGAGGCCGTGCGCGACCCGGTGCTTGGCGTCGTACAGCACGGCCCGCTCCAGAGCCTGGGCGATCAGGCCGCCGAGACTGGTCAGGACGGCGCGCTCGTCGGCGGGGAACGTGTGCCGTTCCGCGTAGCCCAGTACACAGGTACCCACCGGACGTCCGGACGCGATGAGCGGGAGAAACGCCCAGGCCGCCATCGGACCGGGCACCTGCCGCACCGACGGATACGCCCGCTCCAATGCGCCCCTCGACTCGAAGAAGGCGGGCACACCCGTGGTGAGGACCTGCATCCCCGGGGTCCGCTCCGTCAGCGGCAGCCCGTCGAACCGCTCCACCAGCTGCGCGTCGGCGTACCCGCGATGTCCCAGCACGCGCATCCGCCCACCCCCCGAGCCCAGCATCACCAGGGTCTGACAGCCCACCGCCGGCATGATCTCGTCCGCGACCAGCTGGATGACGTCCTCGACACCCGCCGCCTCCGTGAGGGCCCCCGCCAGGGACAGCACCTGCGAGATCGTGACCAGACTGGACGGCCCGCCCGTTCTGCGTCCCGCCCGGTCCAGTTCGGCCACCGCCCGCGCCCGGGTGATCCGGACACTCAGCCCGGTCGCGCTCGGATACAGCCGGAACGACAGCCAGTCGCCCGGCGGGCGCAGCGCCACGAACGAGGTGACGTGCAGGCTGAGCAGCGCGGCGCGGTAGCGGTCCTCGTACACCGGATCGTCGAGCCAGGGCACCGACACCCACAACTGGGAGCCCAGCAGCGCTCCCGCCGGGACCCCCAGCAGCTCCGGGACCGCCGTGTTGACGAAGCAGACCCGCCCGTGCAGATCGAGGGAGCACAGCCCGTACGGCAGCCGTGACACCATCCGTGCCGCCTCGACCGTGCCGAGGGTGTCGGTGGTCGGAGCCTCGGGCGAGATGGCCAGCAGATCCGTCTCGGGCCGCAGCGGACGGCGCTCGGCGGCGGCCCGTTCCAGACGCAGCGCCAACCGGTCGCAGGCCGCGCCGAGCTGCCGCCGGTCCCGGTCCGACAACTCCGGCGGATGCGAACCGGGCCAGGTCACGAAGACCGACCCGTACACCGTCGAGGCGGTCGCCACCGGGACGGCGGCCAGCGCGAAGGGGTAGGGCAGTACGACGGCGACCCGTGGATACCGCCGGGCCATCTCCTCCTCGCCGCCCACCCACACGAACCGCCGCTCGCGGGCCGCCTCGGCGACGGGAACCGGCGCGCCGAGCCCGACCCGTTCCCAGGGCGCCGCGAACGCCCGGGGCAGTCCCGCCATGACGGCCATCTCCAGAACCGACCCGCCGGGCTCCAGCAGATACACCGCGCCCGAGAGTGCCTGGACCTCTTCCATCATCCCGGCGAGCGCCAGCGACAGCAGCGGCTTCCCGAACGAGATCGAACGGACGTCCGACCTCGGTCGTCGGCGTGCGGAGGTCCCTCGATGAGCCACCGGGACCACCTCCTCGCACGGCCGGGTGCTTCCGAGTCAAGGCTCTGTCCACTCGGCCCGTCGCGCACGGCGAGAGGGGGGGCGGACACGGTGAGAGGGGGGCGGACACGGCGAGAAGGCCGGACCCGCCCCGGGCCCGAGCGCCTAGCCAGGCAGGAACCGCGCCCTCCGTTTCCATCCGCGCCGGCTCGTACCCCCGCGCGGAAGCGCGAGTCCGGTGTGCAAGCCCCGTGAGTGCGCCCCCGCGCACCCTGTTGGCCTGTTCTGCACGTCTGGGAGCCGCAGTGGGAGGTGAGAGTCGAAAAGGGGGCACACGCGACAGCGGACGACCCGGGGCGAGGCGAGTGAAGGAGCTGCAGTGATCCGAGTGCTTCTGGTGCATGACGCGTGTCTGGTGAGATCGGTGCTGGCCGAGTGGCTGGACAAGGAGTCGGACCTGGGGGTGTACGACGCCTCCTGGCGCGGCGCGGCGAGCCGGCTCAGGGCGGTGCGGCCCGATGTCTGCGCTGCCGACCTGGAGAGTTCGGACTCCTACGGCCTGCCTCCGCTGGGCGAGTTACGAGGCCGCGGGGCGGGCGCGTCCGCCCCGCGGCTGCTGGTGCTGGCCAGCGCGGGCAGACCCGGCCTGCTGAAGCGGGCGGCGGAGGCGGGCGCGCTGGGCTATGTCGACAAGGAGCGGGAGGGGGCACCGGAGCGACTGGTGTCCGCCATTCGAAAGGTCGCGGCGGGGAAACGTTTCGTCGACGACTCGCTCGGCTTCGGTTTCCTCCGGGCGACGCAGATTCCGCTCACCCGGCGGGAGCTGAGCGTCCTGTCACTCGCCGCGGAGGGGGCGTCCGTCGCGGAGATCGCCGGCAGCCTTCACCTGTCCCACGGAACCGTGCGCAACTACATGGCGGCCATCACCCGCAAGACCGGGGCCCGCAACCGCGTCGACGCCATCCGTATCTCGCAGGGCGAGGGCTGGCTGTGACTCCCGGGACGGGATCGCCGACCAGTTGCCCACCAGATCGCGGTAGAGGCGGGAGCGCTCCAGCAGTTCGTCGTGCGTCCCGTACGCGCAGTGCCGGCCGTCCATGACGAGGACGCGGTCGGCGCGGCGAGCGGAGGCGATCCGGTGCGCGACCACGACCAGGGTGGTGCCGGGCCGGGAGGCGAAGGCCCGCTCGGCGCGTTCCTCGGCCTCCGGGTCCAAATGGCAGGTCGCCTCGTCGAGAAGGGCCACACAGGCGTACGAGAGCCAGGCCCGCGTCAGTGCGATCAGCTGCCGTTCGCCGGCCGACAGCGCTGCCGGGTCCAGCCGGCCCGAGGGCCCGCCGTGCCGGGCGAGGAGCGGGGCGAGCCCGACCGCCTCCGCGGCGGCCAGCAGCTCGGACTCGGGCACGGGGTCCTGCCGCAGAGCGCCCAGGTTCTCGGCGAACGTCCCGCTGAACACGTACGCCTCCTGGGGGATGACGACCCGGTGGGCGTGGGCGGCGCTGCCGGACACCGGATGCCCGCAGAGCCGGATCGCGCCGTGCTGGGGTTCGAGGAGACCGGCGGCCAGGGAGACGAGGGTGGACTTGCCGATGCCGCTGGGGCCGACCACGGCGAGCCGCGCGCCCGGGGGCAGGCTGAAGGTGAGGCCGTCGAGCACGGGCGCGCAGGTGGGGCCGTAGGCGAAGGTGAGGCCGGAGACTGTGAGGGCGGGCGCGCTCGTCGGGCTGTGGGCGGGGCGTGCGTCCGGACCGCCCCCCGTGTCCGCCGCCTCGCCGGCCGGCACCAGGCGGCGCAGGACGACGGCGAGCCGGGAGCCGCTGGTGCCCATGCCGTGGACGAGGTTCTGCAGGGCGGGCAGCAGGGACTGGGTGACGTAGGCGAGCGCGCCGACCAGCGCGCCGGGTGTGACACCGCCGCGCAGCAGCCAGGGGGCGGCCAGCAGCAGAAGGACGATGGGGAGCTGTCCGCCGACGGCGATCGACGCCACGCGCGGTACTCCCCAGCGGGCCAGTGAGCGGGCCGCCCGCAGCTCGGCCTCGACCCGTTCGCCGACGTCGGCGGCGACCTGCTCCTCCGCGCCGCCCGCCGTCACGTCCCGGAGTCCGGCGCAGACGTCGCCGAACCGGTCGGCGAGCCGTTCGTCGGCGACGAGGAACGCCTCCTGGCGGTGGGCCAGGGGGCGCATGCTCGCCGCGAACAGGCCCACGCCGACGACCAGTGGGGGCACGACCACGAGCAGCAGCGGCGGCGCCAGCGAGCCCAGCCCGATCACCGCGCCCGCGGCCGTGAAGACGAAGGAGCGGGACACCATCACGACACCGGCGAAGGTGTCCCGGGCGATCTCCACCTGCTGGGTCAGCGCGGACAGGGCCCCGCCGTCCGCCTCCCGCACCCCGCGCGCCACCACCCGCTCCACGAGCCGGTCCCGCAGCGGTTCGACGAGCGCGGCGACCGCCCCGTAGACGCGTCCGGTGCCGTACGCCCCCACGGCGACCGCGAGCACGGCGACCCCGAGCCAGCCGAGCCCGACGTCCGCCCGGCCGCGCAGGAACCCCTCGTCGAGGGCACGGGCGAGGGCGTACCCCATGAGGAAGGTCTGCGCGGTCTCCAGTACGGACCACAGCACCAGCCGGACCACGACACGCCGCTGCCGCCGCAGAAACCTCAGTCCGCGCGCGCGGAGGCCGTCCTTTCCGGTCGGGCGTGCCCTGGAGTGCTCACTCCTCGGCATCCGCGAACACCTCCCGGTAGCCCTTCTCCCGCCACAGTCGCGCGTGTGTTCCCACCGCCCGCACCCGCCCTCCGTCCAGCCAGGCCACCGTGTCCGCGCGGGCCGCGCTGGAGACCCGGTGGGCGACGATCACCCGGGTGCCGCCCGGGGAGTGATGCAGCAGGGCGTCGACGACCTGGTGCTCGGTGACCGTGTCGAGGCTGGACAGCGCGTCGTCGAGGATGAGCAGCCTGCTGTCGCGGGCCAGCACCCGGGCGAGGCCGAGGCGCTGCCGCTCGCCCCCGGAGAGGGGAGCGGCCCGGCACGGGGTGGCGTAGCCGTCGGGCAGCCGGCGGACGAACGTGTCGGCGCGGGCGGCGGCGGCGCCGGCCCTGATCCGGTCGGGCGGGGCCGGCCGGACGCCGA